>JALOBC010000014.1 GCA_023228465.1 Dokdonella sp.
GCCGGTGAACAGCGAGTTCGGTCCGGAAAAGCCGGTGAACTGGAAGGTCAGGTCGGTCTCCGGCAGCGCCTTGGCAATCTCGTGGGTGGGTGGCAGGTAGCCGGCCACCTGCTGCGGCGAGGCGTTCGGTGCAGCCATCGACATGCCGGCGACGAAGCCCTGATCCTCTTCGGGGGCCAGTTCCGTCCGCGAGCTCATGAACAGGAACACCGTGCCGCCGAGCAGCAGCAGGCCCATCACCACCGGCACGCTCCAGGTTTCCAGGGTCGAGTGCAGGCGCCGCTCGTAGCCCGCGTGCAGGCGTTCGAACTGGCGGTCGATGAAGCGCACGAACCGGCCCTGCTCCTGGTTCGCCTTGAAGAAGCGCGCGCACATCATCGGTGACAGGGTCAGGGCGATGACGGCCGACATGGTCACCGCGCCGGCCAGCGTGAAGGCAAACTCGGTGAAGAGCGCGCCGGTGAGGCCGCCCTGGAAGCCGATCGGCACGTACACCGCGATCAGCACGACGGTCATGGCCAGGATCGGCCCGCCCAGTTCGCGTGCCGCCAGGAGGGACGCCTGCAGGGGTGACTTGCCTTCCTTCATGTGGCGGTCGACGTTCTCCACCACGATGATGGCGTCATCGACCACCAGGCCGATGGCCAGCACCAGGGCGAGCAGCGTGATGAGGTTGATCGAGTAGCCCATTGCCAGCATCACGAAGAACGTGCCGATCAGCGACAGCGGCATCGCGATCACCGGCACCAGCACCGCGCGCAGACTGCCAAGGAACAGGAAGATGACCAGGGTGACGATGAGCAGCGCCTCGGTCAGGGTCTTGATCACCTCGTCGATCGAGGTGTTCACATAGTCGGTGGAGTCGTAGGCGATCTTCGCGGTGAGGCCGGTCGGCAGCTGCGCCTGGATGTCCGGAAACGCGTCGCGCACGCTCTGGGCCACGTCCAGCAGGTTGGCATCGGGGGCCACCTTGATGCCGAGGAACACCGACTGCTGGCCATCGAAGGCCACCGCCGAGTCATAGTCTTCCGCGCCCAGTACGACGTTGGCGACGTCCTCCAGGCGCACGATCGCACCATCGCGCTGCTTCACCGCCAGCTGGCGGAACTCGTCCACGCTGTGCAGGTCGGTCGAGGCGGTGAGCGTGGTCGTCACCATCGGACCCTTGGTGGCGCCCACCGCGGCCAGGTAGTTGTTGGCTGCCAGTGCCGCCGAGACGTCGGCCGCGGTGACTCCATGGGCCGCCATGCGCGCCGGGTCCAGCCAGGCGCGCATGGCGAACTGCCGGGCGCCGATGATCTCGGCGGTCTGCACCCCCTCGACCGCATCCAGGCGCGGCTTGACCACGCGCAACAGGTAGTCGGTGATGTTGTTGGTCGGCAGGCTGTGGCTGTAGAAGCCCAGGTACATGGCCGCTGTGCTTTCGCCGACCTGCACCTTGAGCACCGGCTGCTGAGCCTCGGGCGGCAACTGGTTGCGCACCGAGGTGACCTGGGTCTGGATCTGGGTCAGCGCCTTGTTGGCGTCATAGTTCAGGCGCAGCGTGGCGGTGATGGTCGACACGCCGCTCAGGCTGGTCGAGGACAGGTAGTCGATGCCCTGCGCCTGGGCGATGGCCGCTTCCAGGGGCTGGGTGATGAAGCCGGCCACGGTCTGTGCATCGGCGCCGAAGTAGGCGGTGGTGATGGTGACCACCGCGTTCTCGGTTTCGGGGAACTGGCGCACCGTGAGGTCGTTCGCCGAGCGCAGGCCGAGCACGAGGATCAGCAGGCTGACGACGATCGCCAGCACCGGCTTGCGGATGAAGACGTCGGTGAAGTTCATGCGGAGGATCCGGGTCGTTCGGGTCGCACGCGCTGGCGACTGCCGGGCGGGATGGGGCGCGCTGGCCGGGGCGAGCGCAGCGGCGGTGGCGGGTCAGTGCTCCTGCGGCCGCGGGTCGGGATTGCTGGCCGGTTGCACGCTGTTGTTGACGATGAGCGGCGTGCCGTTCTTGAGCTTGAGCTGGCCGCTGGTGACCACCTCGGCGCCTTCCTCGATGCCCGTTTCGATGGCGACCTGGTCGCCACGCGTGGCGCCGGTGGTCACGAAGACCTGCTGCGCGGTCGGTGGCAGCGGCTTGCCCTTGGCATCGTGGCCCGCCGGCGTGACCACGAAGACCGTCTCGCCATAGGGATTGAACGCAATGGCGGTCTGCGGCAGGGTCAGCCGATCCACCGGCGCGCCCACCTCGACATCCACGCGGGCGAACATGCCGGGGATGAGACGCTGGTCGGGATTGTCCACGCGCGCCTCGAGGCGCACGTTGCGTGTTTCCGCATCGACCCGCGGGTCGATGGCGGTGAGCGTGCCCGTGAACGTCTGGTCGGGGAAGGCATCCACGTGCAGGTCCACGCGCTGGCCGATCTCCAGCTGTGCCAGTTCGCGCTGTGGCATCAGGAAGTCCACGAACAGCCAGTCCAGCTGCTGCAGCGTGACCAGCGCGCTGCCCGGGCTGACGTAGGCGCCCGGGCTGATGGTGACGATGCCGGCGCGGCCGGCGAAGGGCGCGCGCAGCTGCTTCTTGGCGATCACTGCCTGCTGCTGCGCCACCGCGGCGCGGCGCGCCGTGCGCTCGGCGGCGATGCGGTCGTAGTCGGCCTGGCTGATGGTCTGCCTGGCGATCTGCCGCGCGGCGCGCCCGAAGCTCAGCTCGGCCAGCGCGGCGGCGGCTTCGAGTTGACGCAGCTGCGCCCGCTCGTCCGCATCGCTGAGCTGCACCAGCAGGTCGCCTGCCGCCACCTGGGCGCCGGAAGTCAGCTTGACGGCGGTGACCAGGCCGCCCGCCTCGAAGGCCAGTTCAGCGCCGCGCGCCGCGCGCAGGGTGCCTACCGCGCTCAGCAGGGGTTGCCATGCCTGCACGCCCACGCGCGTGGTCGAAACCGTCTGCGGCGGTTGCGTCATGTTGGCCATGGCTTCCTTCATGGCCATGCGGCCGCCGACGTTCCAGCCGACCAGGGCCAGCAACAGCAGGCCGACCAGGATCAGCATGACAAGCATGCGTCGAGCGGTACTTGGGGCTTTGCGGGTAGGCGAGTGCATGCTTTGCATCCATCCAACGGTAACCACGCCAGCCGGGGCGCAGTGTGGGCAGCGCCGGCCAGGCGGAAGCGGTGAAACAAAAGCCGGCGCGGCCCGGGTGGGCGACGTCGGCTCTGACAGGATGCCGAAAAGTCCGTCCTGGACTCATTCAGCTCGCACGGTCGCGACAAAGCCGCGCCACCTGCTCTGCAAATCAATCACTTGCGTGATTGATCCGCGAGCGATCCATCCCTGGATCGCACCGGCAGGGCGTTTTTCCGCATCCTGCCAAGTAAACTGCGCAGTACAATAACACGGCCGTCGCCCACGTTGGGGCGCCTTCAGGCGCGGTGTTCGCGCGCGAGGTACGCCTCGCTCTGCATTTCGATCAGCCTGGACTCGGTGCGCGCGAATTCCGCCCGCAGGCGCTCGCCGTCGTACAGCTCCACGATGGGCACCGCCACGGACAGGACCAGCTTGACGCTCCGGTCGTAGGCCTCGTCCACCAGTTCGATGAAGCGGCGCGCGGCATCGTCGGTCAGGGGCGTGAATTGTGGCACGTTGGAAATGATGATGGTGTGGAACATGCGCGCAAGTTCGAGGTAGTCGGCGACGCCGCGCGGCCCCTCGCAGAGCGCCGTGAACTCGAACCAGATCACCCCGTCGGCCGCGCGCTTCACCGGCACCGTGCGGCCATTCAGGGCCAGCTTGAAGTCCTGTCGCGCCGGACCCTGCACGAAGCGGTTGAAGATCGACGCCAGACCTCGCTCGGCGTCCGCGCCGACCGGCGTGCAGTACATCGGTGCCTGCCTGAGTGCGCGCAGCCGCCAGTCATGCCCGGAAGCCAGTTCCACCACGTCGCAATGCGCCTGCAGCAGCGCGATGGCCGGCAGGAAGCGTTCGCGCTGCAGGCCATCGCGGTAGAGATCCGCAGGCGGCGTGTTGGACGTGGTCACCAGCACCACGTGGCGGGCAAACAGCGCTTCGAGCAGGTTGCCGAGGATCATCGCATCGCCGATGTCGCTGACGAAGAACTCGTCCAGGCACAGCAGGCGGATCTTGCGCGCAAGATCGGCGGCGACTTCGACCAGCGGATCGCGCTGCCCGTCCCGCTTGCGCAGCGCCGCTTGCACGTCCTGCATGAACTGGTGGAAATGCACCCGGCATTTGCGCGGCTCGCTGACCGCGGCGTAGAAGAGATCACACAGGAAGGTCTTGCCGCGTCCCACGCGGCCCCACAGGTACAGCCCGCGCGGCGCCGCGCGCTGGCGGCGGAAGAACGGCCACGGCGGGTGGCGCCCTGGGGTTTCCAGCTCGCGCCAGACGCGCTCGAGCGCCGCCAGGCCCACTTCCTGCGCCGGGTCATCCTGCCATTCACCCGCGGCGACGCCGGCCCGGTAGCGCTCGCGCGGCCCGGCAGCCGCGGGTGCCTCAGCCACGCGGGTCGGTTCGCAAGGGCGGCAGGTTGGCGGCCAGCGAATTCTTCAGTAGCCCGCGCAGGTCCATCAGGCGGCGATGGAAGAAGTGCCCGGTTTCGGGCATGCGCACCAGGTGCGGCGCCGGCTTGAGTGTTTCCACCCAGGCGTACACCGCCGCCGGATCGACCAGCTCATCCTCCTCGCCCTGCACCACCAGCCAGGGACAGGTCGGCAGCGCGATGCTGCTGAAGTCCCAGCGTCCGGCCGGTGGCGCGATGAGGATCACCTGGGCCGGTGCCAGCCGCCCCGCGGCGCGCAGGCAGACATAGCTGCCGAAGGAGAACCCGGCCAGCCACAGCACATCGTCCGGCCGCTCGCGCCTGAGCCAGGCGGCAATGGTGGCCACATCGTCGGCCTCGCCGACCCCGTTGTCGTGCACGCCGGCCGATTTGCCGACGCCGCGGAAGTTCAGGCGCACCGTGGTCAGGCCAAGTTCGAGCAGGGAGCGCTCGAGGATCGTGACCACCTTGTTGTGCATGGTGCCACCCTGGAGCGGGTGCGGATGGCAGAGGATGGCGCTGCCGGTGCGGGCGATGGCGGCCTCCGGCACGGCGCAGTCGAGTTCGATCGCGCCCGCCGCACCCGGCAGCAGCAGCGCGCCACCCGCGGCTGGAAACGGCGGCGCCCTGGACAGGAGTTCACTGGCAGTCATGCGGTGCATGATAGCTTTCCTTGCGTCGGCACGCGCCGACCGCGTGGATTCGTACCACCGTGCGCGCGCGTAGGGACAAGGAGGATCACGTGTCGCAAGCGCTGGTCACAGGAGCCAATCGGGGCCTGGGCCTGGAGTTCACCCGCCAGCTGCTCGCCCGCGGCGAGCATGTCGTGGCGACCTGCCGGGAACCGGCCGCGGCTGCGGAACTGCATGCCCTGGCCGACGTCCACTCCGGCTATCTGCTGGTCCTGCCGCTGCAACTCCCGGATGCGGAATCGATCGGGGCGCTGGTTGCCGAACTGGCCGCGGTGGAGCTCGAAATCGACCTGCTCATCAACAACGCCGGCGTGCTGCCCGTGGGCGAGCACTTTGGCAGCATCGATGCACATGTGCTGGCAGCCACGTTCGCCAGCAATGCCAGCGGCCCGCTGCTGCTCACCCAGGCGCTGGCGCCGCGCCTGGCGCCCAGGGCCCGGGTGGTCAACCTGTCGAGCCGCCTGGGCTCGATCGCCGGCACGCAGCGCTTCGGCACGCCCAGCTATGCGATCAGCAAGGCGGCCCTCAACATGGCCGGACGGCTGCTTTCCTTCGCCCTCGCCGAACGCGGCATCAGCGTGGTGGCGCTCAGCCCCGGCTGGGTCCGCACCGACATGGGCGGTGACGATGCAACGCTCACGCCGGTCGAGTCCGTGGCCGCCATGCTGGGCGTCATCGACCGACTGGGCCCCGGCGACAGCGGCCGCTTCCTCGGAACCGATGGGCAATCGATCGCCTGGTGAGCCGCCGGCCGCAACGGCTGCTGCGCCGGTGATCGGGACCGGCCGGTCGCTGCGCATCGAATCGCTGGCGGGCCACGATGTGCCCGCCGCTGCGGCGCTGCTCGCCGCAAGCATGCGCGACAACCCGCTGCACCGGCGCGTGTTCGGGCACGACGATGCGCGCCTGCAGCCACTGCTTGCGGGTGCCTTCGAGGCACTGCTGCGACTGCGCCGCGACGACGGCCGGGTGCTCGTGGCGCGCAACGGCGCCGGCATCGTGGGTGTCGTCGCGATGGCGCCGCCCGGACGCTGTCAGCCGGGGCTGCGCTTTCGCCTGCACATGCTCGGCCTGCTGGCCCGCCACGGTGCGCTTGGTGTCGCGCCACGGATCGCGCGGTGGCTCGCGGTGTGGAAGCGCAACGAGCCGAAGATCCCGCACTGGCACCTCGGTCCGGCCGCCGTGGAGCGTTCCCGCCAGGGCCAGGGCGTGGGCACGCAACTGATGACCGCGGTCTGCGCCGAACTCGATCGCGTGGGCGGGGCGGGCTACCTGGAGACCGACAAGGAAGCCAACGTGCGCCTCTATGCGCGCGGCGGTTTCCGCGTGATCGCCCAGCGCGAGGTGCTGGGCATCCACAACTGGTTCATGTTGCGCCCGCCGCCCGCGCGCCCGCCCGAGCGTGCATGAGCGAGCGCCTCTTCGCACGCGCGACCCGGGGCCAGCGACACCGATCTGCGTGTCCGATGATCCGCGCCCGACGGCCCGGCCGCCCGCCTGCGGGGAACGCCTACCAGTCCAATGCCAGGTCCACGCCGACCCAGCGTCCGGGTTGGGTGTAGAGATCGAGGTCGCGCGCATCGGGGGCCACCCCGCGCAGGCTGGCCCATTCGTAGTAGCGACGGTCGCCGAGGTTGCCCAGGCGCAGGTTCACGCGTGCCGTGTCATTGGGCTGCCACCACAGGTTGCCGTCCAGCACCGCGTAGCCACCCGGCGCATACAGCGGGCCGGCGGTCTGGTCCACCCGCGACTTGCGCGCCACTCCGGTCAGCGCGAAGCGGGCACCCCAGCGCGGGTCGCGCTCGAAGCCCACCGCGAGCGTGGCGCGGGCCGGCTGGATGGAGTTCAGCGGCTGGTGACGCGCCGTGTCGTCGCCGTGGCTGGCGCTGGCAATGACTTCGCCGAACCAGCCGTGCAGGGTCCCGCGTCCCGGGTCGGCGCGCCAGCGCAGTTCCAGTTCGGCGCCCTGGATGTGGGCACGCTCGCGGTTGACCGACTGGAACACCAGGGTGCCGGTGGCCGGATCCACCCCGAGGTTGGCGCGCGATTCGATCAGGTCGCGGAAGCGGTTGTCGTAGATGGCGAAACTGGCCTGCCACTCGCCGGCCGTGTGCCGCCAGCCCGCTTCCACGCCGAAGCTCGTCTCCGGCTTGAGGTCGGGATTGGGGCGCACCTGGTAGTTGAAGGTCGGCAGGTACAGGCCGATGTTGACGTCCGAAAACGGCGGCGCGCGATAGCCGCTCACCGCCTGCAGATAGAAGGTGGTGTCGCTGTCCGGGCTGTAGCGCAGGCCGAGCTTGGGCGTCCAGCGCGTGCTGGACACGTTGGCGATCGGTGTGTCGGGGTTGTCTGCCAGCCAGATGCCGTCGGCATGCGCATCCATGCGGTAGCGCTCGCCACGCACGCCGGGCACGATGGCCCATTGCGGCGTCAGGCGGATCTCGTCCTGCCAGAACAGGCCCGCCTCGCGCACGCGTGAATCGGGGAAATCGCGCACCGGGAAGTCCTCGCCGAGCACGACGTTGGTGCTCGCGCCGGTGTCCAGGTTGACCTGGCGCCCGTCACGCAGGCTCTGGTAATCGTGCCAGGCCAGATCGATGCCGTACACGTGCCAGTGGTCCAGGCCCAGCCACTCGCCGCGCGACTGGGCCACCAGTTCGAGCCCGTGACTGTCCTGGTCGAGGTCGAAGCGACGCGCGCGCAGGGTCGGATACGGCGTCTGCGCGTCGGCGTCGCGGTATTGATCGGTGAGCTGGGTGGTGGCGGAGCGCTGGCCATAGAGCAGCAGGTCCAGCGAATCGAGCCAGGCGAAGGGCTGCTGCCACGCGCCGGCCAGGCTCACCCGGTTGCGCTGCCAGCGATCATCGGCATCCAGCGCCGTGGTCGTGGCGTAGCGGCCCGGGCCGGCGACCAGTGACTGTACATCGGTCTGTTGCTCGCCCAGGGCATGGTCGAGGGTGAAGGTCCACGTGCCCGCTGCCTGAGCGTCGTATTCCAGCTTCGCGAGCGCGGTGTCGCGACGCACGTCGGCCGGGTTGGCGGGCATGCCGCCGCTGGCCGGATTGTTTTCGGTCTCGTGGCCCTGGCGCCGTCCGACCAGCAGCAGGCCGCTCCAGGATCCGTTCGTGGCTGCGAGGTGGCCACCGATGAGGCGGCTGTCATCGCGCCCCGTGTAGCCGAGCCGGAGGCCGCTGGTGAGCGCGCCGCGGTCCCACAGGAAGTCCTCGGGCGAGCGCGTGGTGTAGGCCACCACGCCGGCCAGGGCCTTGCTGCCATACAGCGTGGAGGCCGGGCCGCGCAGCACTTCCACGCGCTGGATGGCCTGCATGTCGGCCAGGTCGCGTCCGGCCAGCGCGAACTGGCCGACGCTGAAGGTATCCGGCAACGGCACGCCATCGATCTCGATGCTGACCCGATTGCCTTCGAGCCCACGCAGGTTGAAGCCCAGGCGGCCGAAACGTGCCGCATCGCCAGGCACGGCCAGGCCCGGCACCAGACGCGCCAGGTCCGCGATGTCGATGACGCCGGCGCGCTCGAGTTCATCGTGTTCGACGACGCTGACGCTGCCTACCACCTGGCGCAGCGGCTCCGGGGCGCGGCTGCCGATGACGACCACCGTATCCAGCTCGGTGGTGTCGGGAGCGGCATCCGGCTGGGCGGCCATGGCGGGCACCACGGCCGCCAGCAGCGCCGTGGCAAAAGCGCGCATGATCAACGGCCGGCAACGTGGCAAACGGCCGGTTGACGGGGGGGCGAAAACGCCTGAAGCAGGGGACGAATGGGAGTTGTAATGCAAGCGAGAATCGTTCCGCTTTACGCCGTGGTGCATTTTCGTATTGATCTTCTTGTTTTCATTCGGAATTCGTGCGCATGCTGCGGTGAAGCATATCTGGCGCGCCCATCGGGTGCCAATACGTTCCCTCGTCAGGTGGCATGTTTGTGCAGTGCACTAATCGCGCAAATGCACGAAAGCCGCATCGACTGTCATCAAACCTGGCAGGCACGACGCGCGGGACATTGATACCATGCCCCCGACAGCGGGGCCACTGAAGACTTACACAAGGAGACGACATGAAGCTCGGAGCATGGGTCGCAGCGACCTTGATCCTGTGGTGCGCCGGCGCCTGGGCCGACGACGTCGTGAACGAACGTCCACCCAAGCAGGGCACCGAGGCCGGGCAGGCGGCCTACAACGCCAACTGTGCAGCCTGCCACCAACCCGACGGCAAGGGCCTGCCGGGGGCCTTCCCTCCGCTCGCCGCGTCCGACTACCTGACCGGACATACCCCGGCCGACATCGCCGGGCTGGTGCTGAAGGGCATGTCCGGCGAGATCATCGTCAACGGCGTCAAGTACAACAATGTGATGCCGGCGCAGAGCCACCTCTCCGACGCGGACATCGCCGCCATCATCAACTACGTGTACGCGAGCTGGGGCAACCAGGGCGGCAGCATCACCGCCGACGAGGTGGGTGGCGTGCGCGGCAAGCTGGAGGTCAGCACCGACCAGGCCCAGGGCGAGCTGCATCCGGATACGACCCAGGCCGAGATGGCCTATTCCGGCGCGCCCCTGGCCATGACCGGCAAGCGGGCGGCCGAGGGCGAGGAGCAAGCCGCCAAGGGCCCGCAGCTGACCGATGCCCAGCTCAACGAGGCCACCGAAATCTACTTCCAGCGCTGCGCAGGCTGCCACGGCGTACTGCGCAAGGGCGCGACCGGCAAGCCGCTGACGCCCGACATCACGCGCGCGCGCGGCACCGACTACCTCAAGGCCCTGATCACCTACGGTTCGCCCGCGGGCATGCCGAACTGGGGCACCTCCGGCGATCTCTCGGCCGAGCAGATCGAGGTCATGGCGAAGTTCCTGCAGCTCGAGCCACCGGCGCCGCCCGAATGGGGCATGCCCGAGATGCGCAACAGCTGGAAGGTCCTGGTGCCGGTGGACAAGCGCCCGACCAGCAAGCAGAACAACTACAACGTCGACAACTTCTTCGCCGTCACGCTGCGCGACTCGGGCGAGATCGCCCTCATCGATGGCGATACCAAGAAGATCGTCAACGTCATCAAGACCGGCTACGCGGTGCACATCTCGCGGCTTTCCCATTCGGGGCGCTACGTGTACACCATCGGCCGCGATGGCAAGATCGACCTCATCGACCTGTGGATGAAGGTTCCCGACCGCGTCGCCGAGATCAAGATCGGCCTCGAGGCGCGCTCGGTGGAAACCTCCAAGTACAAGGGCTTCGAGGACAAGCTGGCGATCGCCGGTGCCTACTGGCCGCCGCAGTTCGTGATCATGGATGGTCCGACGCTGGAGCCGATCAAGATCGTCTCCACCCGCGGGCCCACCGTCGATACCCAGGAATACCACCCCGAGCCGCGCGTGGCCGCCATCGTCGCCAGCCACGAGCACCCGGACTTCATCGTCAACGTGAAGGAAACCGGGCGCGTGCTGCTGGTCGATTATTCCGACCTCGACGCGCTTTCGATCAAGACCCTGGACGCGGCGCGCTTCCTGCACGATGGCGGCTGGGATTCCACCAAGCGCTACTTCCTGACCGCGGCCAACAACTCCGACAAGATCGCCGTGGTCGATTCGCGCGAGCGCAAGATGACCGCGCTGATCGATGTCGACAAGATCCCGCACCCCGGGCGCGGTGCCAACTTCGTGCATCCGCAGTTCGGTCCGGTGTGGGCGACCTCGGCGCTCGGCAACGAGAACGTCACCCTCATCGGTACCGATCCGGACGGGCATCCGGACAATGCCTGGAAGGTGGTCCAGGTGCTGAAGGGCCAGGGCGGCGGTTCGCTGTTCGTCAAGACGCATCCGAAGTCGAAGAACCTGTGGGTGGACACCACCCTCAACCCCGATCCCAAGCTCTCGCAGTCGGTCGCGGTATTCGACATCGACCACCTCGATGCCGGCTATACCGTGCTGCCGATCGCCGATTGGGCCAAGCTCGGCGAAGGCCCCAAGCGCGTCGTGCAGCCCGAGTACAACGCCGCAGGCGACGAGGTGTGGTTCTCGGTGTGGAACGGCAAGGACCAGCGCAGCGCGATCGTGGTGGTCGACGACAAGACCCGCAAGCTCAAGAAGGTCATCGACGACAAGCGCCTGATCACCCCGACCGGCAAGTTCAACGTGCACAACACCGTGGGCGACGTGTACTGACGCAGCGCTTTCAGTCCCGGTACTTCCTGATGGCCACTCCGCGTGATCCTGCGCGGAGTGGCCTTTTTCGATCCGGCCGCTGATCCGACACCCGAGTCTGGTCGCCGCCCGTGCGCAGTCGCCTGACGCTTGTCATGTGAACGGCCTGACCGCCGCAACTACCGCCCGAGGGGGCGCGCGCCTATCGTCGTTGTCACTGACAACGCGCGAGGTGCGGATGGATACCCAGGCTATCGAAGTTGCACGCCTGCGAGGTGTGCGCAAGCAGTATGGCAAGGTGCTCGCGCTCGATGGCGTCGATCTTGCCTTGCACGCCGGGCAGGTGCTGGCGCTGCTGGGCGCCAACGGCGCCGGCAAGACCACGGCGATCGGCCTGCTGCTCGGCCTGCTGCAAGCCGACGCCGGCGAAGCGACGCTGTTCGGGCAGTCGCCCGAACGGCTCGAAGTGCGCCAACGGATCGGCGTGATGCTGCAGGCCACCGCGCTGCAGGACACGCTCGAGGTGCGCGAGCTGCTCGACCTGACACGCAGCTACTATCCGCGCCCGCGCAGCGTCGCCGAATGCGTGGCCCTGGCCGGGCTCGATGGCCTGCTCGAGCGGCGCTACGCCAGGCTCTCGGGTGGCCAGCAGCGGCGCGTGCAGTTCGCGCTGGCGCTGTGCGGCAATCCGCGGCTGGTGTTTCTCGACGAGCCCACCACCGGCCTGGACATTGAGGCGCGACAGACCCTGTGGCACGCCCTGCGCGCGCTGGTCGCCGAGGGTGTGGCCGTACTGCTCACCACGCACTACCTGGAGGAAGCCGAGGCGCTGGCCGACCAGGTGGCTGTGCTCGCCGGTGGGCGCGTCATCGCCGCAGGCAGCATGGACGCCGTGCGCGCGCGCGTATCGCGCCAACGCATCCGCTGTGTCTCCACGCTGGACGCTGGATCGGTGGCGCGCTGGCCGCTGGTGCGCCTGGCGCAACGCGATGGCCCGCGCCTGGAAATCGTCGCTGATGCCGCCGCAGCGGTGGTCCGGCGCCTGCTCGCCGAGGATGCGCAGCTGCGCGACCTGGAGGTGCAGCGCGCCGGGCTGGCCGATGCCTTCATCGAACTCACCCGCGAAGACGCCCACAGGGAGGCTGCGTGATGAACGTTGTCGTCGAACTGCGTACTGCGGATTCACCGCTCGGTCACGCAATGCTGCGCAGCTATTTCCTGGAGGCAAAGTACGAGTTCCTGCGCCTGCTGCGCACCCCGATGTTCTCACTGCCGACGATCCTGTTCCCGGTGCTGTTCTACCTGCTGTTCGGCGTCGTCATCAATTTCGGCAGTCCGCAGGCCGCGCAATACCTGGTTGTTACCTACGGCGTGTTCGGGGTGATGGGAGCGGCGTTGTTCGGCTTCGGAGTCACCGTGGCGGTCGAGCGCGAGCACGGACTGCTGCAGCTCAAGCGCGCCCTGCCGATGCCGCCGGGGGCCTACCTGCTGGCGAAGATGGCCATGGCGATGTTGTTCTCGACGATCGTATCGTTGCTGCTGTTCGCGCTGGCGATCTTCGCGGCCGGCGTGCCGCTGGCGTGGTGGCAATGGGCGCTGCTGTTGGCGATCAACGTGCTGGGCGCGCTGCCGTTCTGTGCGCTTGGCCTCTATCTCGGCACCCTAGCCGGTGGCAGCGCCGCGCCGGCGGTGGTCAACCTGATCTTCCTGCCGATGGCCCTGTTGTCCGGCCTGTGGCTGCCGCTGGCCATGCTGCCCGCGGTATTCACGCGCATCGCGCCGTTGTGGCCGCCCTACCACCTCGCGCAGGTGGCGTTGAAGGTGGTGGGCATGGATGCCGGCCAGCCATTGGCCGTGCATCTGGGCGTGCTCGCGGTGTTCAGCGTCGCCTTCTTCGTCCTGGCCCGAGCGCGGCTGGCACGCCATGGTTGACCGGGTGTCCACGCGCCTGCCTGCGCCGTCGCGATCTGCGACGTGGTACGCGAAGCGCTGGCCCGAAACCGTCGCCTTCGCTGCCCTCCTGGTCGCCGCGCTGGGCGCGCTGCTCGTGCAGCGCGCTCCACCGGCGTCGGCGCCCGCCGCGCAGGCGACCACGGCCAGCGCCTTCGCCATTCGCGGCGCGCGGGTGTTCGACGGCGAGCGCGTGCTGGCGCAGGCCAACGTCCTGGTTCGCGACGGTCGCATCACCGCGGTCGGCACCGCGGTTGCGATTCCCGAGGGGATGCAGGTCATCGACGGCCGCGGCAAGACCCTGCTGCCCGGGTTCATCGATGCCCATGTGCACAGTTGGGGCGACGCCCGTCGCGACGCGCTGCGCCTGGGCGTCACCACCGAGCTCGACATGTTCGGTGACTATCGGCGCCTCCCGGCGCTGCGCGCGCAGCGCGAATCGCTGGACGCGACCAACGAAGCCGATCTGTGGAGCGCCGGCAGTACGGTTACCACGCAGGGCGGGCACGCGACCCAGTTCGGCCTGCGCGTGCCGACCCTCGCGCCCGACGGCGACACCGCCGCCTTCGTCGCCGCGCGCGTGGCCGAAGGCTCGGACTACATCAAGCTGATCGTCGAGGACGGCAGCGCCCTGGGGGCCGGACACCGCCTGCCGACGATCACCCCGACCCAGGTCACCCAGGCCATCGCTGCCGCTCACGCGCACCAGCGCCTGGCGGTGGTGCACGTCTCGCGGCAGGCGGATGCGCTGCACGCGGTGGCTTCCGGTGCCGACGGCCTGGTGCACGTGTTTTACGACGAAGTCGCCTCGCCGGACTTCATCGCAGCCGCGAAGCGCACCGGTGCCTTCGTCGTGCCGACCCTGTCGGTGCTCGCCGGGCTTGCCCGGGATGGCGGCGGCGCGGCGCTCGCAGCCGATGACCGCCTGGCGCCGTGGCTGTCGCCCGAGCAGCGTGTCAGCCTGGCCAGTTCCTTTCCCGGCGAGCCGCATCGGCAAGCCCTGGCGCGGGCCCTGCGCAGCGTCGCGGCGCTGCATGCGGCCGGCGTGGACGTGCTGGCCGGTACCGACGCCGGCAATCCGGCGACCGCGCATGGCGCGAGCCTGCACGGCGAGCTGGGGCTGCTGGTGCGTGCCGGCCTCTCGCCACTTGAGGCGCTCGCGGCAGCCACCTCGGTGCCGGCCCGCCGCTTCGGCCTGGATGATCGCGGCCGCATCGCCGCCGGTCTGCGCGCCGACCTGCTGCTGGTGGATGGCGACCCGACCGCCGATATCGGCGCCACGCGCGCCATCGCGGCCGTGTGGAAGAATGGCCATGCTGTGGACCGCGTGCACGGGGAGGCCGCCGTGGATGCGCCGCCGATCGCCGCGGACATGTTGATATCCGACTTCGCCGAGACCGGTACGGCGGCGCGCTTCGGCCACGGTTGGGAGATCACCACCGACGCCATGGCCGGCGGCGCCTCCCTGGCTGGGCAGGCCTGGGTGGCCCAGGGCGCGGACGGTTCACCCGGTGCCTTGCGCGTCCACGGTGAAATCCGCCACGGCTTCGCCTACCCGTGGGCCGGCACGATCTTCCACCCCGGCGCGCAGCCGATGCAGGCGGTGGACGCCTCCGCGCGCAGCGAGCTGGTGTTCCAGGCGCGCGGCGATGGCCGCCAATACCAGGTGATGCTGTTCTCGGGGCCGGCCATGCAGGCGATGCCAAGCATGCGTGCCTTTGTCGCCGGGCCCGAATGGCGCCAGATCCGCATCCCGCTTGGCGCATTTCCCGGCGCCGATCCGGCTACCCTGCGCGCGATCGCCATCACCGCCGGCCAGCCGGTGGGTCGGTTCGAGCTTTACATCGACGATGTGCAGCTGCGCTGAACCGCTGGCCCTGGCTGAACCGGCGCATCCGCGGGTACCGCGCGCGCGGGCGCGATGCGGCATCATGTTTGCGCTGATTGCTCACGGAGTGCTCCGGTGAACCCGAGGTTCGTTCCTACCTGGCTGCTGCCAGCGCCGGATTCGCTGGTGGGCTGCGCGGTGCGCCAGGGCAAGTCGCCCTGGACCGAGATCGTCCACCTTGCG
The DNA here is from genome assembly GCA_023228465.1 of Dokdonella sp. Classification (GTDB taxonomy): domain Bacteria; phylum Pseudomonadota; class Gammaproteobacteria; order Xanthomonadales; family Rhodanobacteraceae; genus Dokdonella_A. The sequence goes on from JALOBC010000014.1 coordinate 15,401, forward strand.
TGGACCGCGTGGATCTTCCTCACCCCGATGTTCCTGCCTGGGGGCTACGACCTGCGCTGGGCGCTGCTGACGGCGCTGTCCTACCCGCTGTTCCTGCTGCTCTACGCCCGCTGCCTGCTGGCACCCCGGCACACGGCGTGGCGCCATGCGCTGGGCATGATCGTGCTGGCCACGGCGCTGCTGCCGGTCTATCCGGCGGGCCTGAACTATTTCATCTTCGGCTGCGTGATGCTGCACCTCCAGGGTCGGCGCAACCTGATTGCCTATCTCGCGCAGGTGCTGCTGCTCAATGCCGCCTTCGTGGCCCTGGCGTGGTGGATCGGCTATCCGCCGCAGGCCCTGTTCTGGCTGCCCGTGGTGTCGGTGATCGTCGGCATCATCGTCCACGTCGAGCGCTCGAACCAGGAAAGGGATCTCGAACTCAAGCTCTCGCACGAGGAGGTGCGCCGGCTCGCCGCGACCGCCGAACGCGAGCGCATTGGCCGCGACCTGCACGACCTGCTGGGTCACACGCTGTCACTGATCACCCTCAAGCTGGAGCTGTCGCGCAAGCTGTTCGAGCGTGATCCGGACACCGCTCGGCGCGAGCTCGAGGAAGCCGAGGGCATCGCCCGACACGCGCTGGCCGAAGTGCGCAGTGCCGTGTCCGGGATCCGCGCGACCGACCTTGCCGCTGAACTCGCATCGGCGCGCGTGCTGCTGGAATCCTCCAACGTGCACCTGGATTACGCTCCACCGCCGGCCATGCCGCCGGCGACCGAGCGCGCGCTGGCCCTGGTATTGCGCGAGGCGGTGACCAACATTTCGCGCCACGCGCAGGCCGCCAGCGCGCGGATCGCATTCACGTGCCGTGGCGACCTGCTGGAGGTGCTGATTGCCGATGATGGTCGTGGCGGCGTCACCGCCGACGGCAACGGACTGGCCGGCATGCGTGAGCGCATGGCGAAACTGGGCGGCAGTTTGCTGATCGACTCGCCGCGCGGACAGGGCACGCGCCTGCGCCTGCGCCTGCCGATGGCCGATGCGTCGTCGGCCCGACCCGCAAGTGCCGTGGCCGGGACGGCGGTGGCTGCCGCGCCGCCAGCCGCGCCGGTGCAGGCGCGCCACCCGCAGCCGAGCCGCTGCGCATGATCCGCATCCTGCTTGCCGAGGACCAGGCCATGGTGCGTGGGGCACTGTCGGCGCTGCTCGGGCTGGAGCCGGACATCGAAGTGCTGGGCGCCGCCGCCGATGGCGAAGCCGCGTGGCGCGAACTGCAACGCCTGCAGCCCGACGTGCTGGTGACCGACATCGAAATGCCGGGCCTGAGCGGCCTGGAGCTCGCCCAGCGGGTGCAGCGCCACGCGTTGGCGACCAAGGTGGTGATCGTCACCACCTTCGCGCGTAGCGGCTTCCTGCGCCGCGCCCTCGATGCCGGGGTGTGCGGCTACCTGCTCAAGGATGCGCCGGCGGAGCATCTGGCCGAAGCGCTGCGCAAGGTGCATGCGGGCGGGCGCGCGATCGATCCGCAACTGGCCATCGATGCCTGGAGCGAGGCCGATCCGCTCAGCGACCGCGAGCGCCAGGTGCTGCGGCTGGCCGGCGAGGGCCGCTCGGCCGGTGACATCGCGCTGCAACTGCAGCTTTCCTCGGGGACGGTGCGCAATTACCTCTCCGAGGCGATCGGCAAGCTCGGTGTCGCCAATCGCATCGAAGCGTATCGCCTGGCGCGGCAGAAGGGCTGGCTCTAGCGTGGTGGGCCGGGCAAGGCAGGGGCGCCGCCAGGCGTCCGGCGCCGCCGCGCATGCCGGGACGCCGCAGGGTTCTGGCGGGAAGGCGCGCATGCGCCAGACGTGGATGTTTTGCGTGCCGGCGCGCCGCCGTTTACGCTGCACCTTTTCCCCGCCGAGGCGCTTCATGTCCAGCTTGTGCCGCACCTTCGCCGTCTTCTTCGCCGCCGCCGCGCTGGCCGCCTGCGATTCCGCTGCGCCGCCGGCAGGGAAGTCCGCCACGCCGCCGCCGCCCGCCGCCCCGACCTCGACCGCATCGAGCGCACCGGACAAGCCGATCCTCGGCGACTTCGGCTTCGATACCGCCGGCATGGATCGCAGCATCGTGCCGGGTGACGAGTTCTACGACTACGCCAACGGCAACTGGGTGCGCCACACCGAGATTCCTGCCGACCGTGCCAGCTACACCAGTTTCACCCAGCTTGCCGAGCAGGCACTCGCGGACACGCGGGCCATCGCCGAGGAAGCCGCCAGCCAGGGCGGTGCCGCCAAGGGCGACACGGCGAAGATCGGCGACTATTACGCCGCCTTCATGGACGCGCAGGGCATCGAGGCGGCCGGCCTTGCACCGCTGCAGCCGGCGCTCGATGCGATTCCGCTGATCGCCGACAAGGTCGCCCTTGCCCGTGCGCTGGGCGCGCGCCTGCGCACCGACGTCGATCTTCTCAACGCCACCGACTACTACACGCCGAACCTGTTTGGCATGTGGATTTCGGTGAATCTGCTGCAGCCCGATGCCTACGTGCCCTACCTGGTGCAGGGCGGGCTGGGCATGCCCGACCGCGACTTCTATCTCCAGGACGGGCGCATGGCCGACCTGCGCGGCCAGTACGCCAGCTACATCGCGCGGCTGTTCGAGCTGGCCGGCATCGACGCCGGCGCCGACAAGGCGGCGCGTATCCTGGCCCTGGAAACTGCCATGGCACGCGTGCATGCGAGCCAGGTGGAAACCAACGACGTGCAGCGCGGTGCCAATCCTTGGCTGCGCGCCGATTTCGCACGCCGCGCCCCGGGACTGGACTGGGATGCCTTCTTCACTGCAGCCGGGCTGCAGGCCCAGCCCAACTTCATCGTCTGGCAGCCGCAGGCCCTGATCGGACTGGCGGCGCTGGTGGACAGCGAGCCGCTGCAGACCTGGCGGGACTGGCTGACCTTCCATGCCCTGGATGGCGCCGCGCCCTACCTGCCCAGGGTCTTTGCCGATGCACATTTCGCGTTCCATGGCACCGCGCTGGCCGGCACCCCCGAACAGCCGGAGCGCTGGAAGCGTGGCCTTGGCGAACTCAACCAGGCGCTCGGCGAGGCGGTCGGCAAGCGCTACGTCGAACGCCACTTCTCGCCAGCCATCAAGGCGCGCGCCGATACCATGGTGCAGCACGTGCTCGCCGCCTTCGGCGCGCGCATCGACGCGCTGACCTGGATGAGCGAGCCGACCAAGGCACACGCCCGCGCCAAGCTGGCCCGGCTTACCGTCGGCATGGGCTATCCGGACCACTGGCGCGACTACACGGCACTGGAGGTGCGCCGCGACGACGCGCTCGGCAATGCCCAGCGCGCCAGCCAGTTCGAATACCGCCGCAACCTCGCCAAGCTCGGCCGGCCCATCGATCGCGACGAATGGTTCCTGCTGCCGCAGGAGGTCAACGCGCTCAACGTGCCGCTGGAGAATCGCCTGATCTTTCCCGCCGCGATCCTGCACGCACCGTTCTTCGACGCGGCCGCCGACGATGCGGTCAATTACGGGGCCATCGGTGCGGTCATCGGCCACGAGATCAGCCACAGCTTCGACAATACCGGCGCCCTGTTCGATGAGACCGGCAAGCTGGAGAACTGGTGGACCCCGCAGGACCTCGAGCACTTCGAAGCCGCCGGCAAGGCACTCGTCGCACAGTACGATACCTACCGGCCCTTCCCCGACCTCGCCGTCAATGGCGAACTGACCCTGGGCGAAAACATCGCCGACGTGGCCGGCCTGGCGACGGCGCTTGACGCCTACCGGATTGCCCACCCGGGGCCTGGCCAGGCGCTGGACGCCTTCAGTCCCGAGCAGCGCTTCTTCCTCGGCTGGGCCCAGGCCTGGCGCAGCAAGATGCGCGAGCCGGCGCTGCGCAACCGCATCCTCACCAACGTGCACGCACCCGGGCACTACCGCGCGCTCACCGTGCGCAACCTGGATGCCTGGTACCCGGCCTTCGAGGTACAGCAGGAACAGGACCTGTACCTGGTGCCGGAGCAGCGGGTAAGGATCTGGTAACCACGAAGCCGCAAGCGTTGCCGCGGCTTGCGGCATCATGCAGCCGCGCGGCGCAGGAGACGGGTGATGCAGCAGGCACGGCGCGCCCTGGTCACGGGCGGCAGCGGGGACATCGGCGGCGCGATCGCGCGCACGCTGGCGGCGGCAGGTTGCGAAGTGCTGGTGCATGCGCACAGCCAGCTCGCGCGCGCCGAGGCCGTGGCCGCCGCGATCCAGGCCGCGGGCGGGGCGGCACGCGCCTTCGCCTTCGATCTGGCCGACGGCGCGGCCACGCGCGCGGCACTGGCGGCGGAACTGCAGGCCGGCCCCATCCACGTGCTGGTACACAACGCCGGCATCCACGACGACGCGCCCCTCGCCGGCATGCGCGAGGATCAGTGGCGGCGCGTGATCGACGTGTCCGTGCACGGCTTCTTCCACGTCACCCAGCCGCTGCTGCTGGCCATGGCGCGAGCGCGCTTCGGGCGTATCGTCAGCCTGTCCTCGGTCGCCGCCGTGCTGGGCAACCGCGGCCAGGCGAACTACGCGGCAGCAAAATCCGCCCTGCATGGCGCAACCCGGTCACTGGCCCGCGAGATGGCCTCGCGCGGCATCACCGCCAACGTGGTGGCACCCGGCGTGATCGCCGGGCGCATGAGCGAGGCCGCCTTCGATGCCGCCACGGTCAAGGCGCTGGTACCGGCCGGCCGGATGGGCACGCCGCAGGAGGTCGCGGCGCTGGTCGCCTTCCTGTGCTCGGACGCTGCCGGCTACATCAACGGCCAGGTCATCGGCATCAACGGCGGCATGGCCTGATCAAGCCGGTGGATCGAACACCAGCGGCGGCGCGGCGTGCGAGCGACGGTAGCTGTCGATCACGTGGCCGTAATGCACCACGCGCCGGATCGTGTACCAGGTGATGCGGGTCACGTCGCGCACCGGGCGGAAGTGGCTGCCACGGAACTCGCCGTGATAGCGCGAATCGATCGGCACCGAGACCACGCCCAGCCCGGCCTCGCGCGTGGCGGCGATCAGCAGCGCGGCCTCGAACACGAAATCGTTCACGCCGGTGGCCGCCAGCGCCAGCTCCAGGGCGGCCTGCGGGTAATAGCGCTGGCCGCTCTGGGTATCGGCCACCGGGATGCCGCAACCCCAGGAGATGCCCCAGTCGGCCACCGCGTTGGCACGCCGGCGCGCCGCCGGCTGGTTGTGCCGGTTGCGGATGCGCGCGCCGATGACGATGTGCTGCGGATACGCGCGCGCCGCGGCGAGCAGGCGCGGAATGTCGGCGGCCTGGTGCTGGCCATCCCCGTCCATGCTGATGACGGCGTCGAAGCCCAGTTCGCGTGCCTTGCGGAAGCCATCGCGCAGCGCCTGCCCCTTGCCCAGCGGACGCGGGTGGCGGATGAGGGTGAGCGGCAGGCCTTCGAGGCAGGCCAGCGTGCGGTCGCTGGACCCGTCATCGACGACGATCACGTCGGGGCACTCGGCCAACACCGCTTCGACCACTGCGCGGATCGCGCGCTCCTCGTTCAAGGCCGGAATCACCACCGCCACGCGTGCGCGATCACCGGCGCTCATGGCGACACCGTCACGTCGAGCCGCGCGGCTGCGCCGGCTGGCAGGGCGATCTCGCGTGTGACGCCGCAGGCGAGCGCCGCAAGCAGCTGGCGCGGCAGCGCGATCGGTTCGGCCGGTGCCGGGAGGGCCGCGCCGCTGGCGTGGCGCACGCGCAGCGTCACCCCCGTCGCCGCTGCGCCGGGCGGCACCAGCACCAGCGCCAGGCCATGCGCCATGCTGGTTGGCAGCACGCGCGCCAGCGCACCCCCGCCGTCGATGTCGCAGGCCACCATCAGCACCGGGCGCTGCTCGGCCAGGCATTCGCTTGCCGCTTCCAGCAGGCCGCTGGCGAGGCTGCCGTGCCAGGCGCTGAGCGCCGTGGAGGCGGCCTGGCAGCCGGTGGCGATGGTCCAGTAGCCCACGGCGGCATTCAGCACGGAGTTGTGGAAGCGGGTCGGCGACAGCTCCAGTGGATGGTCCGCCAGCGTGGTGCACAGGTCGTCGGTGATGTCGAGGTCGCCATGCATGGAAGCGTACACGCACGGCAGGGCGGCCGGGTCCTGGCCGGCCATGCTGCAGGCCTGCCCGGCCACCTCGCAGGCGATGCGCACCGCCAGCGGCGCGCGGCGGCGTTCATTGGGCGCCAGGCGCCTGGCTGCCGGCGTGGGCGCTCCGTCCGTGGGCCAGGGCAGGTCGGCGCTCAGCAGGTGCGCCGCGCTGGGCCAGTTCGGTACGCCGGGCGCCCACCAGCCGATGCCGGCGACCTGGGCGAGGAGGGTTGCCATGGTCAGGGGCGGGCTCCGTGTGCGAAGGCGAGGATGCAATTGTTGCCGCCGAAGCCAAAGGAATGGCTGAGCGCGATACGCAGTGCGCGATCCTCGTTGTCCAGCGCGAACTGTGGCCCACAGGCCGGGTCCAGCGTGCTGGTATTGAGCGTGCCAGGCACCAGCCCCGCCTGCAGTGCGAGCACGGTCAGGACGGCCTCGAGGATGCCGGCCGCGCCCAGCGTATGGCCGGTCCAGCCCTTGGTGGAACTGACCCGCGTCGTGGCCGGGAACAGATCGCCGACCACGGCCGCCTCCACCGCGTCGTTCTTCAGTGTGGCGGTGCCGTGCAGGTTGATGTAATCCACCTGCGAGGGCGCGAGGCCGCTGCGCGCGAGCGCCTCGTCGAGCGCCAGCCTTGCGCCGGCACCCTGCGGATGCGGCGTGGACATGTGCCAGGCATCGGAGGTCTCGCCATAGCCGAGCAGGCGCGGCGCGTCCAGATCCTCGCCATCACGTTCGAGCAGGGCGAACCCGGCCGCCTCGCCGATCGAGATGCCGCAGCGCGCCGCATCGAAAGGCTGGCAGGGACGCGGCGCGACCAGTTCCAGCGCATTGAAGCCGAACAGCACGCTGCCGCACAGTGAATCGACGCCGGCCAGAATGGCCGCGTCAACCACGCCGAGGCGGATCAGGCGCTCGGCCTGGGCAAAGATCTTGGCGCTCGACGAGCAGGCCGTGGACACCGTCAGGCACGGGCCGCGCGTGCCGAGCACGGCCTGCAGGAACAGGCCGGCCGAGTGCAGCGTATGCAGGTGCGGATGGGCCAGGTGCGCGGGAAAGCGGCCGTCCTCCAGGCACCGGTAGGCTTCTTCGGTGGCGCCGATGCTGGCCGTGGAGGTGGCGACGATGAGCGCCACGCGCTCCGCGCCGTAGCGGGCGATGGCCGCGTGCGCCGCATCGAGGAAGCCATCCCCGCCCAGGCCGAGCCAGGCCAGGCGATTGTTGCGGCAATCGAAGGGGCGCCACGGCGCCGGCAGCGGCGCCTCCTCGAGGCCGGCGACGCGGCCGATCGCGCATTCCAGCGGCACCGCGGTGAAGTCGTTGTGGCGCAGGCCGCTGCGCCGCTGGCGCAGGCCGTCCAGCTGGGCGGCGCAGCCGCGGCCCAGTGCCGAGGTGGCAGTAAACGCGGTAATGGCGAGGGCGGGAATGCGATGGGGCACGGCGGGACGTCAGTGGGCGCGTGCCGGATTATGGCATGGCCTTGCCGCGCGTCCGCCGGCCAGCCACGCGGCTGCTAGCATGGCCGGGTCTCCACTGCCTGTCGTGCCATGTCCGCGCCGACCCAAGCCATTCCCGACCCTGGGCTGGCCGTCGAGGCCTTCCTCACCGACCTGCAGGACCGCATCTGCGCGGCCCTGGCCGCGGCCGATGGGGCGGCCACGTTCGCCGAAGATGCCTGGCAGCGCGCCGCCGACACGCGTCGCGCGCCGTCCGCCGGCGCTGCCCTTTCGGGCGGCGGGCGCACGCGCGTGTTGAAGGGCGGTGCGGTGTTCGAGCAGGCCGGCGTCAACTACTCGCGCGTGGCCGGTACGCGCCTGCCGCCCGCGGCCAGCGCACACCGGCCGGCCCTGGCCGGGCGGGCCTGGACCGCGCTCGGCGTGTCGCTGGTGGTGCATCCGCGCAATCCCTACCTGCCCACCAGCCATGCCAACGTGCGCTACTTCGAGGCCCGGGCCGAAGGCGAGGCGCCGGCGTGGTGGTTCGGCGGTGGCTTCGACCTGACCCCCTTCTATCCGTTCGACGAGGATGTGCGCCACTGGCACCAGGTGGCCAGCGACCTGTGCGCACCGTTCGGCGCCGAGGTGTATCCGCGCTACAAGCGCTGGTGCGACGACTATTTCTACCTGCGCCACCGCGACGAGACGCGCGGCGTCGGCGGCCTGTTCTACGACGATCTGGACGCCGGCGGCTTCGCGCGCTGCTTCGACTTCACCCGCGCGGTCGGCAACGGTTTCCTGGATGCCTACCTGCCCATCGTCGCGCGCCGCAAGGCCACGCCGTACGGCGAACGCGAGCGCGCCTTCCAGCTCTACCGGCGCGGCCGCTACGTCGAATTCAACCTGGTGTATGACCGCGGCACGCTGTTCGGCCTGCAGTCGGGCGGACGCACCGAATCCATCCTCATGAGCCTGCCGCCGCAGGTGCGCTTCGAGTACGGCTACACGCCCGCGCCGGGCAGTGCCGAGGCGCGCCTGGCGGACTACCTCAAGCCGCGTGACTGGCTGTCAGGCGGCGCCGGCTGAACGCTCATTTCCACTCATAGAGCGTGTAGTACACCGGCGCGATCGGACCCTCGTTGGGGTTGCGCATCAGGCGCCCGTCCGGGCCGTCGGCGTAGAAGGTCTGCGTGGGGCCGCGCTGCGGATGGATCTTGATCATCCACAGGTGACCGTTCTGGCGGTACTCCTCGATGGTGTCCTTGCCCTGGGTGCGCGTGGTGACCTGGCTGGCGGCCACGCGCGCCTGGCTTTCGGCGGCATCGCGCGAGGCCTTGTCGCGCACCAGGCGCGCATCCGGCGGCGGCAGGGGCGCCAGCGGATCGGTCGCCGCGTCGGCGGCGGGTTCGCTGGCCGTTGCCGCGGCGGGCGGGTTCACTGGTGCGTTGACGCCCGGATCGTCCAGTCCCGGCGGCGGCGGGATCTCGGCGCGCGCAGGTCGTGGCGGGTCGGCGGCAATGACACTGGCGCAGCCAAGGCCGGCGACGATGGCAAGGATCAGCAACAGGCGCGAGGTCGGGTTCATCGTGGCATCTCCGTGACGGCTGCCAGCCTAGCAGAGCGCGCCCCCGGGTGGGCATGTGCGACGGTGCGTCGTTGCAATGGGCTCAGGCGCGCGCCAAGCTGCCGATTCAGCCCTCCGACCCTGCCGCCATGTCCAGCGCCCGTCCGCAGCTCGTCCTCATCGACGGTTCTTCCTACCTCTACCGCGCCTTCCACGCCCTGCCGCCGCTCAGCAACGCGGCCGGCGAGCCGACCGGGGCGCTGTTTGGCGTGGTGCAGATGCTGCGCGCGATCCTCAAGGAAGCGCCCACCTATGTCGCCTTCGTGCAGGATGCGCCCGGCCCGACCTTCCGCGATGCCCTGTACCCCGACTACAAGGCAACGCGCGCGCCGATGCCGGAGGACCTGCGCGCGCAGGTCGAGCCGATGCTGGCCATCGTCGCCGCGCTCGGCATTCCGATCCTGCGTGTGCCCGGCGTCGAGGCGGACGATGTCATCGGCACCCTGGCCACGCAGGCGGCCGCGGCGGACATCGAGGTGCGCATTTCGACCAGCGACAAGGATTTCGCCCAGCTGGTGCGCCCGGGCATCACCCTGGTCAACACCATGACGCACACCACCACCGACGCGGCCGGCGTGATGGAGAAGTTCGGCGTGCACCCGCAGCAGATCGTGGACTACCTCGCGCTCATGGGCGACAGCGTGGACAACATCCCCGGCGTGGACAAGTGCGGACCCAAGACCGCGGCCAAGTGGCTGGCGGCCTGGGGTGATCTCGATACGGTCATGGCCCGGGCCGACGAATTCCCGGGCAAGCTCGGCGAGAACCTGCGCAAGGCCCTGCCGCACCTGCCGCTGTCACGCGAACTGGCCACCATCAGGACCGACGTGGCGCTGGATCTCGCGCCGACCGACCTCGCCCTGCGCGAGCGCGATACGGAGACGCTGCGCACGCTCTATCGCCGCTACCAGTTCAATGCCGCACTGAAGGAACTCGACGCCGGCGAGGCGGTGGCGCCGGCACCTGCGGCAGCGGTCGCCACGCCCGCCTCCGCGGGCGAGGCGCCCCGGCCCGGCGAATACGAGCTGGTCACCACGCCGGCGGCGCTGGAGGCCTGGCTGGCGCGCCTGCGCACGGCGCCGCTCATCGCCTTCGATACCGAAACCACCTCGCTCGACCCGCTGCGCGCCGAGCTGGTGGGGCTGTCCTTCGCGGTCGAGGCCGAGCGCGCCTGCTACATCCCGGTCGGGCATGCCTATCCGGGTGTGCCGGCGCAGCTGCCGCGGGCCGACGTGCTGGCGGCACTGGCACCGATCCTGGAAGACCCCGAGCGTCCCAAGCTTGGCCAGAATGCAAAATACGACCTGCACGTGCTGGCCGGCGCCGGCATCCAGGTGCGCGGCATCGCGCACGACACCCTGCTCCAATCCTACGTGCTGCATTCGACCTGGCGGCACGACATGGACAGCCAGGCCAGGCGCATGCTGGGCTATGACACCCTGCGCTATGAGGAAGTCGCCGGCAAGGGTGCCAAACAGATTCCGTTTGCCGCGGTCGACCTGGCCACCGCCTGCCGCTACGCGGCCGAGGACGCCGACATCACCCTGCGCCTGCACCACGCACAATGGCCGGCCTTCACCCACGAGCCCGGCTTGCGCCACGTGTACGAGGCGATCGAGCTGCCGCTGCTGCCGGTGCTGGCGCGCATGGAGCGGCGTGGCGTGCTGATCGATGCGGCCGCACTCAAGCGCCAGAGCCAGGAGCTGGCCGTGCGCATGCAGGCCCTGACCGAGCAGGCCCACGACCTGGCCGGCCGCCCGTTCAGCCTGGACTCGCCCCGCCAGCTGGGTGCGCTCCTGTTCGACGAACTCGGCCTGCGGGTGGCGGTGAAGACGCCGGGCGGCCAGCCTTCGACCAACGAGGAGGCGCTGGAAGCCATTGCCGACGAGCATGCACTGCCGCGGGTCATCCTCGATTACCGCAGCCTGGCCAAGCTGCGCAGCACCTACACCGAAAAGCTGGCCGACCTGGTCGATGCCCAGGGGCGCGTGCACACCAGCTACGGGCAGGCAATTGCCGCCACCGGGCGACTGTCCTCGTCCGATCCCAACCTGCAGAACATTCCGGTGCGCACCGATGAGGGCCGGCGCATCCGCCAGGCCTTCGTGGCGCCTGCGGGCTGGCGCATCGTGGCCGCCGACTATTCGCAGATCGAGCTGCGCATCATGGCCCACCTGTCGGGCGACCCCGGCCTGCTGGCCGCCTTCCACGGTGGCCAGGACGTGCACCGCGCCACGGCGGCGGAAGTATTCGACGTGCCGCACGCGCAGGTCGATGCGCACCAGCGGCGCGCCGCCAAGGCGATCAACTTCGGCCTCATGTACGGCATGAGCGCCTTTGGCCTGGCGCGCCAGATCGGCGTTTCACGCGGCGAAGCGCAGGAATACATCGCGCGCTACTTCAACCGCTATCCGGGCGTGCGCGATTTCATGGAGCGCATCCGCGGCCAGGCCCACGCGCAGGGCTACGTCGAAACCCTGTTTGGCCGCCGCCTGTACCTGGATCACATCAATTCGCGCAATGCGGCGCAGCGCGCCGGCGCCGAGCGGGCCGCCATCAACGCGCCCATGCAGGGCAGCGCCGCGGACATCATCAAGCGCGCCATGATTGCCGTCGATGCATGGCTGGCGGATCAGGACACGTGCGCCCACATGCTGCTGCAGGTGCACGACGAACTGGTGTTCGAGGTACGTGCCGACGCGGTCGATGCCATCGTCGCCGGCGTGCGCGAGCGCATGGCCGCCGCCGCCGAACTGCAGGTGCCGCTGGTGGTCGATATCGGTACCGGGGCGAACTGGGACGAGGCGCATTGAGGCCCATGATGGCGCGCGGCGGCGCGCAACCCGGATCGGTGCGGGTCGGTCCGGTGAACGCCAGATAAACAGCGCCGGGAAGCCACTGGAAACTTTCTCGCCCAATCCCGATCTATGTCGTCGGGCGCACGCAACGGCGCCCCGGTTCACTCACCTCCCTGAGTGCAACCCGCGAAGGCCGGTCCCTCCCCAGACCGGTTTTCCCGCCCCGAGGGCTCCCCCTGGCCCTCGGGGCATTTTTTTGTGGGTGATTTTTGCGATCCGTCCGGGATCGCTGGCGTCTGGCGGGCTTGCGGCAAGCAGGCTGGGTGTTGCCTTCGTTTGAATCCACTCCCGGCCGTCCGTGGCCGGACTGTCAGGGTGAAGCACGGCTTCGGGTGGGGGGCAGCCGGCGGCGGGAAAGCGATTGGGCACGGTGCTTCCCGGGAACCGCTGCCTTCCGATGCGCATCCACCGTGCCCGGCCGAACCGGCCAGGTCATGGCGATCCTGAATGGATGGCCGGAGCAGACAGCGCTGCGAGCAGGGCGCTGCGGGGCAGCTTGCCGGTGGCGTTGCGCGGCAGGGCCGCGACCGTGCGCAAGGGGCGGGGCAGGAAGGCCGGGTCGATCGCCTCGCGCAGTTCGGCGAGCAACTCCGCTTCGCTGCGGCCGGGCGCCACCACCAGGGCGGCGATGCGGCGCACGCCGCTGGCGTCGGCGCCCTCGGCCTGGAACACCACGGCATCCTCGACGCCGGCCAGGGCGAGCACGCGCCGGGTCAGATCGGCCAGTGAGGCGCGCTTGCCGGCAATCTCGACCAGGTCCACCTGGCGTCCACGCAGCCCGAATTGCCCGCCGGGCAGCAGTTCCACCACGTCCGGCAGCAAGACCGGCTGGTCGAACCACGGCGCATCAACGAGCGTGCCATCCGGCTGCGGGCGCAGCTGCACGCCGGAATAGGGTTGCCAGTGCGCCCCATGCGCGCTGCGGCGCTGGGCAATCACGCAGGTTTCGGTCGAGCCGAACAGCTCGAGCACCGGCGCCCCCAGGACACGTTCCGCATCGCGCGCGAGTTCCTCCGCCAAGGGGGCCGTGGCCGACACGATCGCCGCCAGGGCGGGCAGCGGCTGGCCGGAGCGCAGCAGCGCACGCAGATGCACGGGCGTGGTCACCAGCACGCGCGGTGCCGGCAGTTCGCTCAATGCGGCGGCCACGTCGGCCGGAAACAGCGGATGCCGGCTGGAGACCGCGAAGGGTCCGAGCAAGGGCAGCAGCACCGACATCTCCAAGCCATACATGTGCTGCGCCGGCACGCTGGCGACGATGTGGCCCTGGGTGCCCGGCGCCAGGCCCATCGCCGCGGCGATCGCCTGCGCGTTGCGCGCCGTGCAGGCATGCAAAGTGCGCCAGCTCTTCGGATTGGCCTTCGGCTGGCCGGTGCTGCCCGAGGTGTAGCCCACCACCGCGATCTGCGCCGGCGCCACCCGGGGTGATGCCGGGGGGCCCTCCGCCACGCCGTCGGCGAGCAGGATCCGGTGCGCCGCGCCGGATCCCTCGCTCAGGGCGTAGCTGGCCGGATTGGCCGCCAGGACCTCGGCAACCGCCCGCGGCATGCGCGAAGGCGGCAGCAGGTTGCCCTGCCCGCGCGCCAGTGCCGCGCAGAACGCCACCACGAAGGCGTAGCGATCCTCACACAGGTTGATGGCTGCGCGGCCCTCCGGCAGGCTGGCGGCGACCCCGGCCACGTCGGCCAGGAAGTGCGCGACGTCCACCGGGCGGCCCTGCCGCCAGGCCACCACGCGCGCTGGATCATCACCTGCGAGCAGCGGCAGGCCACGTCCGCAAGCAGTCCCCACAGCTGCCGACATGCACCTCTCCCGGTTACTGGCGCAAAAGCTGCCCACTGATAGCGTCGCGGATCGGCGTCGGCCGCTCAAGCCCCCCGGTCGCGCCGTCCACGATGACGTCCAGCCCGGCGGCGAACATGGCCGCGACGGCCGCCGCGTTGCGCGCCGGCGCTTCGCCATGCCGGTTGGCGCTGGTTGACACCAGCGCGCCGCCGAACGCGCGGCACAGCGCGGCGGCGACGGGATGCGCCGTGACGCGCAGGGCGATGCCCGCGTGCGCGCCTGCGATCCAGGCCGGCACGCCCTGCGCACGCGGGAAGATCCAGGTGTGCGGACCGGGCCAGCTCGCCTGCGCCCGTGCCAGCGCCGCAGCCGGCACCGCGGCAAGGTCGATCCACGGGGCCACCTGATCGAACGCCGCACCGATCAGCAGCACGCCCTGGCTGGGCGGGCGCTGCTTGAGGGCGAACAGCCGGTCGAAGGCCGCCTGGTTGCGCGGATCGCAGCCCAGGCCGTACACCGCCTCGGTCGGATAGGCCACCACGCCGCCACGCTGCAGGGCCGCGGCGGCGGCGGCAAGGTCGCCGACCAGCATGGGGGCGAGCGTGGTGGGCATGGACGAGCCTGTGGCCGGGAGCAAATCCCGATGATCGCGCGCGCGGCGGGGCCCGCGCAATGCCGGGCTGGTCAGCGCGGCGCGTGCGCGGACCCGGCCAGGAAGTGCAGCGCAGCGCCGTTCATGCAGTAGCGCTGCCCGGTGGGTGGCGGGCCGTCGGGGAACACATGACCCAGGTGCGCGTCGCAACGCGCGCAACGGATCTCGGTGCGCAGCATGCCGTGGCTGGTGTCGCGAATCTCGCGCAGGTGGTCGGGGTCGAAGGGGGTGAAAAAGCTCGGCCAGCCGGTACCCGACTCGAACCTGGCCTGTGCATGGAACAGCGGCAGGTCGCAGAGGCGGCAGCCGAACGCGCCCTCGCCATGCGCGTCCAGCAGCCCGCCGCAGAATGGCGGCTCGGTGCCGTGGTCGATCATCACCCGGCGCTGTTCGGGCGTGAGCGCGGCGGCCAGGCGGGCGCGCTCGTCGGCCGCCAGCGGCGTCAGGTCGTAGCCGGAGGCGGAGCGTCGCTCCGGCGTGTTGCTGTGCGTGGTTGCGGATGGGCTGGGCATGTCGAGCATGATCCTGCGGCGAAAACGGTTGCGCGTCCCTGCGGGCCTCTTCAGTCTGCTGCGCACCGGCGCTGCGAGGGCAGGATGCGGCGCGAGGCATGCGCAGCGGATGCGCACTTCCCTGGGCCTCACGCCTTTTTCAAGAGCGCCCCGAACGCGTGCTGCAGCTTGTCCACCTTGGGGAGCGCCACCTGGGCGATGTAGGCCTGGTCAGGATTCCGCGCGGCGTAGTCGTGATGGTAGGCCTCGGCGACGTGGAAGGCTTCCAGCGGCACCAGTTCGGTCGCGATCGGGGCCCTGAACACGCCGGCAGCGCTGAGCTGGTCGATATAGGCACGCGCGACGGCGCGCTGCTGGGGGTCACCGTAGAAGATGGCCGAGCGGTACTGGCGGCCGACGTCACCGCCCTGGCGATCGACCTGGGTCGGGTCGTGGGCGACGGCGAAGAACACCTTGAGCAGGCGCGCGTAGCTGATGCGCCCCGGGTCGAAGCGGATCTCGATCGCCTCGACGTGGTTGGTGCCGCCGGCGCAGACCGTTTCGTAGCGGGCGCTGGCGGCCGCGTCGCCGCTGTAGCCGGGGGTCACCTCGAGTACGCCTTCGAGCTGGCGGAACACCGCCTCGGTGCACCAGAAGCAGCCGCCGGCGAGCACGGCGCGCTGCGACTCGGCGCCGGCCGCCGGCGCGGGATCGAAGGCCGGATCAGGAAAATCGGCGGGCGCCAGGGTGAGGCTGGCGCCGGGCAGTTCGCAGACGGCAGACATGCTGGCAACTCCATGCAACCCGCGCAACGCGCGGAACGTGTTCTACATAGGGCCGCCTCGGGCCGCTGCAAGGCCGGCCCACGCGCGTCCCGGAACTTGGGCCGCGCCGGTTCATCCAAGCCAGCGCGGCGCCACCCTCGGCACACTGTGCATGTAAAGGCGCGTTTACGCACTGCAAACCGCGCGCCGACGGTGCGCCTGTTAGCCTACCCGGGTGCTGCGGGTGCAGCAATCCCGGATCGCAAGGAACCCCTACATGTCGCGCTGGAAACTCGCGCTGATCGTCATCGCGGTGCTGGTCGTTGCCGTTCTCGCCTGGCGCATGTTCGGCCAGGCCGCGCCGACCGGCCCCATGGGCATGCGCGGCGGTGGCGCAAATGCACCGGTGCCGGTCACGGTGGTGGCGGTGGAACGCACCGACGTGCCGGTCTATCTGACCGCGCTGGGCACGGTGCAGGCACTCAACACGGTGACGGTGAATGCCCAGGTGACCGGCCAGCTCGATGCCATTCATTTCACCGAAGGCCAGGAAGTGCGCAAGGGTGCACTGCTGGCCGAGATCGATCCGCGCACCTTTCAGGCGACCCTGGACCAGGCGCTCGCCAAGCAGCAGCAGGACCAGGCCCAGCTGTCGGCCTCGCGCAGCACGCTCAGGCGCTACGAGGAATTGATCCGCCGGCACTTCGTATCGGCGCAGGATCTTGAAAACCAGCGCCAGGCGGTGCGCCAGCAGGAAGCCCTGGTCGCGGCGGATGCGGCGGCCGTTGCCAATGCGCGCACCCAGCTGGGCTATACGAAGATCATCGCGCCGATCACCGGCGTCGCCGGCATCCGCCAGATCGATGTCGGCAACCTGGTGTCGGCCAACGGTTCGGGCATCGTCTCCCTGACCCAGGTGCATCCGATCAACGTGCTGTTCACCCTGCCGCAGCAGGATCTGGGCGCCGTGCGCGCGGCCTCCGGGCGCAACCCGCCGGTCACCGCGCTCGACCGCATCGACACCCACGCGCTGGCCGAGGGCGTGCTGACCGTGATCGACAACAATATCGATCCGCAGACCGGCACCTTCCGCCTCAAGGCCGAGTTCGCCAACGAGGACACCCAGCTGTGGCCTGGCCAGTTCGTCAACGTGCGCCTGCAGACGCAGGTGGTCGGTGATGGCCTGGTGATCCCCGTGCAGGCAGTGCAGCGCGGCCCGGATTCGAACTACGTGTACAAGCTGGCCGACGACGACACGGTGTCCGTGCAGGCGGTCACCACCGGCGGCGATGCCGGCGAGGGCCGCGTGCTGGTCACCCACGGGCTGGCCGCCGGAGAGCGCGTGGTCACCGAAGGCCAGTTCCGTCTCAAGCCCGGCGCCAGGGTGCTGCCGCTCGCCCCCGGTGAAAGCGCCCCGGCGGTCGCCGCGGACGCGGCGACGGCGAAGGCGCCGAACGACGGTCGCCGGCGCTGACCGGAGGGCAGCGCCGCTCTTCGCCTCCCCTTCCCGCTCCCCCTTTCCGGCTCCCTCATGGGCTTTTCCTCGCTCTTCATCCGACGCCCCATCGCCACCTCCCTGCTGATGGTGGCGATCCTGCTGGCCGGCATCCTGGGCTATCGCACGCTGCCGGTGTCGGCGCTGCCGGACATCGAAGCCCCCAGCCTGCAGGTCACGACCCGCTATCCGGGGGCCAGCGCGACCACCATGGCGGTGCTGGTGACCACGCCGCTGGAGCGTCAGTTCGGGCAGATTTCCGGCCTGACGATGATGACCTCGGATTCCTCCGCGGGGCTTTCGACGATCAACCTCACCTTCGCCATCGATCGCGATATCGATGCCGCCGCGCAGGACGTGCAGTCGGCCATCAACGCCGCCCGCGGCACGCTGCCTTCGGGCCTGCCCTATCCGCCGGTCTACAACAAGGTGAATCCGGCGGACGCGCCGATCCTCACCCTGAAACTCACGTCCGACACCTTGCCGCTGCGCGAGGTCACCAACTACGCCGATTCCATCCTGGCGCAGAAGCTCTCGCAGATCAGCGGCGTCGGTCTGGTGTCGATCGCCGGCAACGTGCGCCCGGCGGTACGCGTGCAGGTGAACCCGGCGGCGCTGGCCAACCTCGGGCTCACCCTGGAGGACGTGCGCGCGGCGCTGGCCGGCGCCAACGTCAACGCGCCCAAGGGCCAGATCAACGGCGCCAGCCAGTCGTTCAGCATCGGCGCCAACGACCAGCTCGCCGATGCCGCGGATTACCGTTCGACCATCATCAGCTACGTCAATGGCGCACCGGTGCGCCTGGCGGACGTCGCCAGGGTCGTCGACGGCGTGGAGAACGACCAGCTGTCCGCGTGGGCCGACGGCAAACCGGCGGTGCTGCTCGACGTGCGCCGCCAGCCCGGTGCCAACATCGTGGCCACGGTCGATCGCATCAAGGAGATCCTGCCGGACCTGCGCGCGGTGCTGCCGGCCGACGTGCACCTGGACGTGTTTTCCGATCGCACCGTGACCATCCGCGCCTCGGTCGCGGACGTGCAGTTCACCCTGGTACTGTCGGTGCTGCTGGTGATCGCGGTGATGTTCGTCTTCCTGCGCCGCCTGTGGGCCACGCTGATCCCCAGCATCGCCGTGCCGCTGTCGCTGCTCGGCACCTTCGGCCTGATGGCCTTCGCCGGCTTCTCGCTCGACAACCTGTCGTTGATGGCGCTGGCGGTCGCCACCGGCTTCGTCGTCGATGACGCGATCGTGATGATCGAGAACATCGTGCGCTACCTCGAAGGCGGTCGCGACGGCCGCGAGGCGGCCGAGATCGGCGCGCGCGAGATCGGTTTCACCGTGCTTTCGCTGACCGTCTCGCTGGTCGCGGTGTTCCTGCCCCTGCTGCTGATGCCGGGCGTGGTCGGGCGGCTGTTCCACGAATTCGCCTGGGTGCTGACGATCGCGGTATCGATCTCGATGCTGGTGTCGCTGACCCTGACGCCGATGATGTGCGCCTACCTGCTCAAGCCCGGCGACGTGGCGGTGGAGGGCGATGAGCGATTCGCACACCGCGAGCAGACGGGATTCAACGCGCGCCTGCTCGGCGCCTACGACCGGAGCCTGGGCTGGGTGTTCGCCCACCAGCCGCTGATCATCATGATCGCCACCGGGGCCATCGGCCTGACGGTGCTGCTCTACCTGGCCATCCCCAAGGGTCTGTTGCCCGAGCAGGACACCGGCCTCATCACCGCCGTGGTCCAGGCCGACGAGAACATCGCCTTCGAGGCCATGCGCGCGCGCACCGAGGGTCTGGCCGCGAAGCTGCGCCAGGATCCGGCGGTGGCCGGCGTGGCGGCCTTCGTCGGTGCCGGCGCGATCAATCCCACGTTGAACCAGGGCCAGCTCAGCCTGGTGCTCAAGCCGCGCGGTGAACGCGAGTCCCTGGACGTGATCGTGCCGCGCCTGTACCGCGTCGCAGCCGGCACGCCGGGTCTTGCCCTGTACCTCAAGCCCGTGCAGGACGTGACCCTGGATACGCGCGTGGCGGCCACCGAATACCAGTACACGCTGGAGAGCGTGGACACGGCGGCGCTGTCCGTCGCGGCCACGCGCCTGACCCAGGCGCTGCGCGCGCGGCCGGAACTGGCCGACGTGGACAACAATCTTGCCGACACCGGCCTGGAGTACCGGCTCACCATCGACCGCGACCAGGCCAGCCGGCTCGGCGTGCCGGTACAGGCCATCGACGACATCCTCTACGATGCCTTCGGCCAGCGCCAGATCTCGACCATCTTCACCGAGCTCAACCAGTATCGGGTGGTGCTGGAAGTGGCGCCGCAGTTCCGCACCGGCGTGGATCTGCTCAACCGGCTGACCGTGCGCGGTTCCGGCAACGGCGCGTTGACCGGCAGCAACGCGACGACCTTTGGCCAGCTCACCTCCAGCAATGCAGCCACGCCCAGCGGCATCGGCAGCCAGGGCAACACCGGCGTGCTGGTGGGTGGCGGCGGCGCCATCCCGCTGGCGTCCGTGGCGAGCGCGACGGTCACCACCGCGCCGCTGGTGGTCAGCCACCAGAACCAGCTGCCCGCGGTGACCATTGCCTTCAACACCGCGCCGGGCCATTCGCTTTCGCAAGCCGTCGCCGCCATCGATGCAGTCGCGGCCGGCATGGCGATGCCGGCGCAGGTGCGCGGCCAGTTCGTCGGCAAGGCGGCCGAGTTCTCGACATCCCAGCTCAGCCAGGTACTGCTCATCCTCGCCGCGCTGGTGGTGATCTACATCGTGCTCGGCGTGCTCTACGAGAGCTACATCCATCCGCTGACCATCCTGTCCACCCTGCCGCCGGCTGGCGTCGGCGCGCTGCTCGCGCTGATGCTGTTCGGCTATGACCTGTCGATCGACGGCATCATCGGCATCATCCTGCTGATCGGCATCGTCAAGAAGAACGCGATCATGATGATCGACTTCGCGATCGAGGCGCAGCGCAAGGGCATGGCCGCGCACGACGCCATCCACCGCGCCTGCCTGTTGCGCTTTCGCCCCATCATGATGACCACCGCGGCGGCCCTGCTCGGCGCGCTGCCGCTGGCGCTGGGCACCGGCATCGGCTCGGAGCTGCGTCGCCCGCTCGGCGTCTCCATCGTCGGCGGCCTGCTGCTCTCGCAACTGGTCACGCTCTACACCACGCCGGTGATCTACCTGTATTTCGAGCGGTTCTCGGACTGGCTCAAGGCGCACGGCGAGCGC
This sequence comes from Dokdonella sp., assembly GCA_023228465.1. Lineage (GTDB taxonomy): Bacteria > Pseudomonadota > Gammaproteobacteria > Xanthomonadales > Rhodanobacteraceae > Dokdonella_A. The sequence continues at coordinate 35,847 of JALOBC010000014.1, forward strand.
CGCCGCCCGGCGCAGGCGCGGGAGGGCATGGCGTGAACGCAGCCATTCGCCCCGCCGGCGCAGCCCCGCCCCGTTGGGCCAGCAGTTCGCCGCGGCGCCCGGCGCCTGGACGATGAACATCTCCGGCCCGTTCATCCGTCGTCCGATCGGCACCTCGCTGCTGGCGCTGGGCCTGCTGGTGGGCGGCATACTGGCCTATTTCCAGCTTGGCGTGGCGCCGCTGCCGAACCTGGAGTTCCCCGCCATCTTCGTGTCGGCCAGCCAGCCGGGTGCCGACGCGCGCACCATGGCCTCGACGGTAGCCGCACCGCTGGAACGCCACCTTGGCCAGATCGCCGGCATCGACGAGCTGAACTCGCGCAGCAACGAGGGCTCCAGCATCGTCATCATGCTGTTCAACCCCGGCGTCGACGTGGATGACGCCGCGCGCGACGTGCAGGCAGCCATCAACGCCGCGGCGCCGGACCTGCCCTCCGGCCTGCGGACGGCGCCGACCTACCGCAAGGCCAACCCGAACAATGCGCCGGTGCTGCTGCTGGCACTGACCTCGAAGGACCGCTCGCTGGCCGAACTGTATGACATGGCCGATTCGCTGCTGCTGCCGCGCATCGCCCAGCAGCCGGGTGTGGCCTCGGTGGACCTGGCCGGCGGCGCCACGCCGGCGGTGCGCGTGGATGTGAACCTGCGCGCCCTGTCTGCGCTGGGCCTGTCCGCGGACCAGCTGCGCAATGCCCTGGTCGCGGCCAATGTCACCTCGCCGCAGGGCTTTCTGTCCGACGGTCGCACCACCATGGCGATCGCGGCCAATGACGCCCTGCATACGGCCGAGGACTTCGCCAACCTCGTCATCGCCGTGCGCCATGGTGTGGCGGTCCGCCTCAAGGACGTCGCCCACGTCTATTCCGGTCAGGAAGATTCCTACCAGGGCGCCTGGTTCAACGGCGAGCGCGCCATCCTGATGGTGGTCAGCAAGCGCGCCGACGCCAATGTCATCGGCACGGTCGATGCCATCCACGCCCAGCTCGACGACATGCGCGCCTCGGTGCCGCCGGATGTCCAGATCACGCCATTCTCGGATCGCACGCCGACCATTCGCGCCTCGGTCAACGAGGTGCAGATCAGCCTGATGGTGAGCATCGCCATGGTCATCGCGACCATGCTGTTCTTCCTGCGCCGCGCCGCGCCGACCCTGATCGCCGGCCTGGCCGTGCCGCTGTCGCTGGCCGGCGCCTTCGCCACCATGTACGTGCTCGACTTCACTCTCAACAACCTGTCGCTGATGGCGCTGGTGATCGCCATCGGCTTCGTGGTCGACGATGCCATCGTGGTGATCGAGAACATCGTGCGCCACATCGACCAGGGCCAGCCGCGCCTGCAGGCGACGCTGGCCGGAGCCAGGGAAATCGGCTTCACCATCGTCTCGATCACCGCTTCGCTGCTTGCCGTGTTCGCCCCCCTGGTCTTCATGGGCGGCTTCCTCGGCATGATCTTCCGCGAATTCGCCATCACCCTCGGCGCCGCGGTCGCCATCTCGATGGTGGTGTCGCTGACCATCACGCCGGCGCTGTGCGGGCGTTTCCTCAGTGGGCATGCGGATGCCCGGTCGCCTTCGCGGCTGGGCCGGCGCATCGACGCCTTCCATGCCGGCATGCGCGAGACCTATCGCCACGCGCTGGACTTCTCGCTGCGCCACCCGCGCCTGCTGGCGCTGACGCCGCTGCTGCTCATCGGCCTGACCGTGGTCCTGACCGGCCAGGTGCAGAAGGGCTTCTTCCCACGCCAGGACACCGGCCAGCTGCAGGGCTCCACGCGCGCCAACCCGGACGTTTCCTACGCGGCGATGTCCGAACGCCACCAGGAAGTCGCACGCGTGGTGCGTGCCGACCCCGCGGTCGAGAGCGTCGGTTCGCGCATCGGCGGCGGCGGTTGGCGCAGCGGCAATTCGGGTTCGCTCTACATCAACCTGAAGCCGCTCGGGCGCGGCCGCGATGTATCCACCTTCGAAGTGATGAACCGCCTCAACAGGAAGGCCGCCGGTATCCCCGGCATCCAGCTGCGCCTGCGCCCGGTACAGGACATCGGCGGCGGCGGCGGGAGCGGCAGCGGCGCGCAGTACACCTATGCGCTGAAGGGAGACAATCTCGATACCCTGCAGGAATGGGCGCCGAAGCTGGTGGCGGCCCTGCGCCAGCAGCCGCAGCTCACCGATGTCGATCTGGACACCTCGGATGCGGGCCTGCGGGAAAACCTGGTCATCGACCGCGATGCCGCAGCGCGCCTGGGCATCAGCATCGGCGCCATCGACAGCGCACTCTACGACGCCTTCGGCCAGCGCCAGGTCTCCACCATCTACTCGGACATCAACCAGTACAAGGTGGTGGTCAACGCCATGCCCGCGCAGGCCGCCTCCGCGCAGGCGCTCGAGCGCCTGTACGTGCGCGCGACCAGCGGCAAGGTGGTACCGCTGGCCGCGGTAGCGCGCATCGAGCCCGGGCAGTCGCCGATTTCGGTTGAACACGAGGGCCAGTTCGCCGTCACCAACATCAGTTTCAACCTGGCGCCGGGCGTGTCCATGGGCGAGGCCACCACGGTCCTGCAGCGCACCCTCGAGGGCCTGCGCCCGCCGGCTGGGGTACGCGGCGAGTTCGGTGGCGATTTCCGCCGCTTCCGTGAATCGCAGGGCGGCCAGGGCATGCTGATCCTGGCCGCCATCCTTGCCGTGTACATCGTGCTCGGCATGCTCTACGAGAGCCTGATCCACCCGGTGACCATCCTCTCCACGCTGCCCTCGGCCGGCGTGGGCGCCCTGCTGGCGATGTTGCTGACCGGCATCGAGCTGTCCATCGTGTCGGTGATTGCCATCGTGCTCCTGATCGGCATCGTCAAGAAGAACGCGATCATGATGGTCGATTTCGCCCTGGCGGCCGAGCGCGAACGTGGCTGCAGCCCGCTCGAGGCCATCCGCGAGGCCTGCCTGGTACGCTTCCGGCCGATCATCATGACCTCGATGGTGGCCATCGTCGGCGCCCTGCCGCTGGCCATCGGTTTCGGCGCCGGTGCGGAAATGCGCCGCCCGCTCGGCATCGCCATGATCGGCGGCCTGCTGGTCTCGCAGAGCGTGACCCTGATGTCCACGCCGGCGATCTACCTGATCTTTGCGCGCTGGAGCGCACGCCGGCGCGCGCGCCGCGCGGCGCGACGGCGGGCGAGTCGCGACGAGCGCTCGATGACCGCGCGCTGAGGCGCGTTTCGCTCGACATCGTCGCCAGGCGGCCGATCCGTGCAAAGAAGGGGTATCTGATCGAACGACGCAGTGACCCTGCCCGCACAGGCAAGAGAAAGTGACCCGCTCGCATGGATGCGAGCGGAACGCGGCAAGGAGGCCGCGCCCGCCAGGCTGGTCATCCGCTGACCCGATCAACCGCCACTGAAAAGGAGTTCACGCTGGGCCCGCCATACGTCAAGGGCGAGGCGACCCCGCAAGTCGTAAAATGAAACCCTGATCCGATGACCACTTCGAGATTCCGATGATGCAACCCGGCGAACCCGCCGCGGGTATCTATCCCCGTGCCGAAACCGTGGACGATTTCCGCCACAACCTGGCCGCGCTGCGCGCGCGCATCGCGGCGGCGTGCGTGCGCGTTGGGCGCGATCCGGCCGGGGTGCGCCTGCTGCCGGTCAGCAAGACGGTGGACGAGGCGCGCATGCGCAACGCCTACGCCGCCGGCTGCCACGAGTTCGGCGAGAACAAGGTGCAGGAAGCGCAGCGCAAGGCGGAGGCGATGGCCGATCTCACGGATCTGCGCTGGTCGGTGATCGGCCACCTGCAGACCAACAAGGCGCGTCACGTGGCCAGGTTTGCGGCCGAGTTCCAGGCGCTGCACAGCCTGCGCGTGGCGAGCGAACTCGATCGGCGCCTGCAGGCCGAGGGACGCGCGCTGGACGTGCTGGTGCAGGTCAACACCTCGGCCGAGGAAAGCAAGTATGGCCTCGCGCCCGAGGAGGTCGGTGCCTTCGTGCACGAGCTGCCGGCGTTTGCCTCGCTGCGCGTGCGCGGTCTGATGACGCTGGCCATGCCGGGGCCGGACATGGCGCCGGTGCGCGCCTGCTTCGTGCGCCTGCGTGAGCTGCGCGACCGCCTGCGCCAGGCGGCGCCGGCCGGCATCGACATGCAGGAACTGTCGATGGGCATGTCCGGGGACTTCGAGCTGGCGGTCGAGGAAGGCGCCACCGTGGTGCGCGTGGGGCAGGCCATCTTCGGCGCCCGCGCCCTGCCCGACAGCTACTACTGGCCGTCCGGCAAGACGCCGGCATGAACGCAGATACCCGGCTGCGGCCATTGGCGCTGGACGTGGTGTCGGTGCAGTCGCAGGTGGTCTATGGGCGCGTCGGCAATTCACTCGCCGTGCCGGTACTGCAGGCCGCCGGGCTGCGCGTGGCCGGCGTGCCGAGCGTGCTGCTCAGCAATACGCCGCACTATCCCAGCCTGCATGGCGGAGCGGTCGATGCAAGCTGGTTCGCCGGCTGGCTGGCCGACCTGGATGCGCGCGGGGCCACGGCGCAGCTGCGCCAGATCCTGGTCGGCTACCTCGGCAGCCCGGCACAGGCGGCGCATCTGGCGCGCTGGATCGCGGCGCAACTGGCGGCCCGGCCGGCGTTGGCCGTCCAGGTCGATCCGGTGATCGGCGACCACGACAGCGGCATCTACGTGGCTCCCGGCCTGGTTGAAGGCTGGCGTACCCTGCTGCCGCTGGCCGAAGGTCTGACGCCGAACGGCTTCGAACTCGCCCATCTCACCGGTGCCGCGCTCGATGGCATGGACACGGTGATCGCGGCGGCGCGTCGCCTGCTCGGCGGCCGCACGCGCTGGGTGGTGGTGACCAGCGCCGCGCCCGAGCACTGGCGGGCCGGGCACATGCTGGTCGCGGTCGTGACGCGCGATACGGCCGAGGTCATCGAGCATGCGCGCATCGACGCCGTGCCCAAGGGGACCGGCGACCTGTTCGCCGCCAGCCTGGCGGCCGGCCTGCTGGGCGGCCAGGCGCTGCATGCGGCAGCGCGGGCGGCCGCCGGGCGGGTGGTCGATTCGCTCGTCCTCACCCGCGAGGCGTGTTCGGCGGAACTGCTGGTGGCCGGGATTCCCGCCCTCGGCTGAGCGCGGTGCGCCGGCCGGGCTAGCGGTCCAGCACGCTGGCTGCAGGCGTGGCGAGCCGCATGGCCGTCGGCACGCCGCCATCGCGCGGCAGGGTCAGCGAGAGCGGCGCCTCGCCGGCCTGGCGCAGCAGGGCCTCCACCTGGGCGGTACCCATCGGGCGGCCGAAACGATAGCCCTGTCCTTCCGCGCAACTGTTCTGGATCAGCCAGTGGTGCTGGCTCTCGGTTTCCACGCCCTCGGCCACGGTCTTGATGCCGAGGTCGCGGGCCAGCCCGATCACCGCGCGCACGATCGCGGTCGAATCGGCATCCACGTCCAGATCGCTGACGAAGGACATGTCGATCTTGAGTGTATCGAACGGGAACCAGCGCAGCGCCGCCAGTGAGGAAAAGCCGGTACCGAAGTCGTCCAGCGACAGGCGGACGCCGAAGTCGTGCAGGTCGTGCAGGGTGGTGCGGGTGGCCAGGTCGCGGGCGAGCAGGGCGCTCTCGGTGATCTCCAGGTCCAGCCGGTGCGGGTCCAGGCGCGCGTGCTGCAGCGCGCCGACCACGTCCAGCGCGAAACGGGCCTTGCCGACCTGCAGCGGGGACAGGTTCACGCCCACGCGGATGGCCTTGGGCCACCCTGCCGCCGTGCGGCAGGCTTCGTGCAGCACCCAGTCGCCCAGCGCACCGATCAGGCCGATCTCCTCGGCGACCGGGATGAAGGTGGCCGGTGACACCAGCCCGCGTTCGGGGTGCGACCAGCGCAGCAGGGCTTCGAAGGCCACCACGCGGTTGTTGGCGAGGGCGACGATGGGCTGGTAGGCGAGGGCGAATTCGCCACGATCCATGGCGTTGCGGATGTCCTGCTTGAAACAGCGACGCAGGCGCGCGGCGGCGGCCAGTTCCGGCGCGTACACGCGGCAGTTGCGCCGCCCGGCACTTTTTGCGTCGTACAGCGCCAGGTCGGCACGGTGGCTGAGCTCGGCCAGGGTCAGGTTGCTCGAGAGCGCGTGGGCGATGCCGATGCAGGCGCCGATGGCGACCTTCTGGCCGCGACTCTCGAAGGGCTCGTCCAGCGCACGGCTGATCTGCCGCGACAGCTCCAGCGCCACGTCCGGCGCATCATCACCGCTGCGGATCGCGGCAAAGGTATCGCCGCCAACGCGCGCGAAGAAGGCCTGCTCGCCGATGACCTGGGCCAGGCGTGCGCCCACTTCCTTCAGCAACCGGTCGCCGGCGCGACGGCCCAGCGATTCATTGACATCCTTGAAGTCGTCGAGGTCGATCATCAGCAGCGTGGCACCCTGGCCGGGCTGCAGTGCGTCGATCAGGCCGCGCGCATGTTCGCGGAAACGGCTGCGGTTGGGCAGGCCGGTCAGGCTGTCCTGGAAGGCCAGCCGCTGCACCTGTGATTGCGCCGCGTCGCGCTCCAGCGCGATCGCGCACAACTGCACGCAGGTGCGGGCGACCAGGCGCTCGAGTTCCCCGGGACCGCGCGCGCTGGGGTAGTAGAAGGTGAAGCGGCCGATCGTCGCGCCATCGCTGGCCACGATGGGTACCGACCAGCAGGCGCGGAAACCGCACTCCGCCGCAACTTCACGCAGATTGCCGCGCGCCGCCTCGGTAGCGAAATCTTCGTGCTCGCCCTGGCTGGCGCCGGCCGCGGCGGCACAGCAATGCGCCTCGGCACGGGCGGGCAGGCCGTCGAGCGCGCGCAACAGGCGTTCCGGCAGGTCGGGCGCGGCCAGCGGACGCAGCAGGCCGCTGTCCGCATCGGCGTGCAGCACCACACAGCGGGCCTCGGGCACGAGCGTGCAGATCTCGCGCGCCAGGCGCTCGATGACCACCGGCAGGGGCGTGCCGCCGGCGATGGCCTCCAGGGTCGCGTTCTGGATGGCTTGCAGCGCTTCGCTGGGCGTGGCTAAGGTCATTGCGGTGTCGTGAATCCCGGTCCCCGGGCGGATCGTAGCACTCCATGGCGCCAACTGCTGCCCGGACTTTCGGCACATCGCAGGTCGCCTCCAGCCCGCTAGGCTGGCGTCTTTCTGGCCATCCGGAATGCCGCCATGTCGATCCGCCTGTCTGCCGCGCTCCTGTCCCTGGGCCTGCTCCTGGGCCTTGCGCCGGCACATGCGGCGCCGGCCGCTGCCGGCAAGCAGGCGGCCGCGCCGGAGGCGCCGGAAACGCTGGACCTGCCGCCCTTCCCCGCCGACCGGAGCATCCGCCAGTCGATCCAACTCGATGGGCGCAAGCTCGCCTACACCGCGACGGTCGGTTCGCTGCCGGTGCGTGGCGACAAGGGCGAAGTGATCGCCGACGTCATGTACATCGCCTATACGGTGCCCGGCAAGGATCGTCCGGTCACCTTTGCCCTCAACGGCGGTCCGGGCGCTTCGTCGGTGTACCTGAACCTGGGGGCGCTCGGGCCGCGCCGCGTGCAGTTCGGCGCGGAAGGCGACAGCCCTTCGGATCCGGCCATCGCGCACGACAACGCCGGCACCTGGCTGGATTTCACCGACCTGGTGTTCATCGATCCGGTGGGTACCGGCTTCAGCCGCGCACGCATTCCCGAGGACGCGGCGAAGAAGAAGTTCTACGCCACCGAACCCGACATCGAATACCTCTCGCGCATCGTCTATGACTGGCTGGTGAAGAATGACCGCCTGCTCTCGCGCAAGTACCTGGTCGGCGAGAGCTACGGTGGCTTCCGCGCCCCGCGCATTACCCACTACCTGCAGACGCGGCTGGGCGTGGCGATGAATGGCGTGGTGCTGGTCTCGCCCTACCTCGACCCGGCGGCTTCGGACAACGGCGATGTCTCGCCACTGCCCTGGATGCTGACCCTGCCGAGCATTGCCGCGGCCAACCTGGAACGCCATGGCCAGCTCAGCGACGCGGCGATGCAGCGGGTCATCGACTACACGCGCGGCGAATACGCCACCGATCTCCTCAAGGGACGCTCCGACCCGGGTGCCACCCAGCGTATCGTCAAGCGCGTGGTCGAACTGACCGGGCTCGATCCGGTGTTCGTGCGCCAGTCCGGTGGCCGGCTGGAAACCCAGGCCTACCTGCGCGAAGTGTTCCGCGACCAGGGCAAGCTCGGCAGCCGTTACGATTCCAATGTCACCGCCTGGGATCCGTTCCCGTTCTCGCCCTACCAGCGCACCAACGACCCCATCCTCGATGGCATCATCGCGCCGACCACCACCGCCATCGTCGATTTCATCACCCGCCAGGTCGGCTGGGACTACGACGGGCGCTACCACGCGCTGAGCTACGAGGTGAACCGTGCCTGGGACCGCAAGGACGGCCGCAAGGGCTCGGTGACCGAACTGCGCCAGGCGGTGGCGATCGATCCCAAGCTGCAGGTGCTGATCGTGCATGGCTGGGCGGACCTGTCCTGCCCGTTCATGGCCTCGCTCCTGATCGTCGACCAGATGCCGCTGATGGGCGACCCGGCCCGCGTGCAGGTCAGGAGCTATCCCGGCGGCCACATGTTCTACAGCCGCGGCAGCAGCCAGGCCGACCTGCGTGCCGACGCGCGGGCCATGTACGCACGCCATTGATGCGCTGCGGTCGGCGCCTGGCTGGCGCGTGCGCCGCCATCCCCTGCATCGCGCCCTGCGCGGCGTGACCCGCGGCGCAGAAAGCGGATGGCGGGACGCCGCCCGGCGCGCGAAGATGTCATCCTCGCAGGCCGTGGAGGAAGATCGATGAAGCAGCCCAGGACGCACGGGCACAGTCGTGACGCAGCCGAAGCCCGCTGGCTTGGCCAGTTGTGCCGCCAGATCGAGGCCGACGAACCCCTGCCGGCGGTCGCCGCGCTTGCCGCCCGCGCCGGCTGCGACGCGTTCCGGCTCAATCGCCTGTTCCACAAGCATCTCGGTGTGGCGCCGGGCGCCTATATCGAAGGCCTGCGGCGCGCACGCATCACCCGCGCCCTGCGCCAGGCGCCGTCGGTCACGGATGCGGTTTACGCGGCGGGGCTGGGCTCCAGTCGCGCCCTTTACGAGCGCGCGCCAGCCGCGCTCGGCATGACGCCTGGCCAGTACCGCGCCGGCGGCGCCGGCCTCGACATCGCCTTCGCCTGCGGATCGACCCGGCTCGGCCAGGTCGGCATCGGCGCCACCGCGCGTGGCATCTGCTTCCTGCAGTTCGCGGATTCGCCGCACGCCTTGCAGGCAGCCCTGGCGGCCGAGTTTCCGCGTGCACGCCTGCGCCCGATGCCGCCCGCGGGGCAACCGGACTTCGATGCCTGGATGCGCGCGCTGAATGCGCATCTGGCCGGCAAGCCGGTGCATCCGGACTTGCCGCTGGACCTGCAGGGAACCGCCTTCCAGCTGCGCGTCTGGCAGTACCTGCGCACGCTTCCGGCGGGCCGGGTGGTGAGCTATGCGCAGGCGGCCGCGGCCATCGGTGCGCCGCGCGCGGCCCGCGCGGTGGCCAGCGCCTGCGCGCGCAACCGCGTCGCCGTGCTGGTGCCTTGCCATCGCGTGATCCGCGGCGACGGCAGCCTGGGCGGTTATCGCTGGGGCGTGGCGCGCAAGCGCGCCCTGCTCGATGCCGAAGCGCCCGCGCCGGTGTCCTAGCATGCTCGCGTGGTTTGGCTGCCTGCCCGTGCAGGGCCGCGCCGCCGCGTTTCCGCACGCGGCCCGCGATGCACACGATGAACGCCTCGGCGCCTGATCCGAACCGCCCCGCTGTGCCCGCGCGCGTGAAGGGTCGCGGCGCGGCGTCCAACCGCGAGGGGCGTTTCGAGACGCGCACGACGACGCCGGAGGACGATGGCTGGACGCGCGAGGCGACGCCTGCTGCGCGCCCGCCGACCCAGGTCAGCGAAGAGCGGACGCGTTCGATCATCAGCCGCAACGATTCGCCCGACATTCCCTTCACGCAATCGATCAACCCCTATCGTGGCTGTGAGCATGGGTGCGTGTACTGCTACGCGCGTCCTTCGCATGGCTACCTGAACCTTTCCGCCGGGCTGGACTTCGAGACCCGCCTGTTCGCCAAGACCAACGCGGCCGAACGCCTGCGCGCCGAGCTCGGCCGCAAGGGCTACCGCTGCACGCCGATCAACCTGGGAGCCAATACCGATCCCTACCAGCCGATCGAGCGTCGCTACCGGCTCACCCGCCAGGTGCTCGAGGTGCTGGCCGAATGCGGCCATCCCTGCACCATCGTCACCAAGAACGCCCTGATCGAACGCGACCTCGACCTGCTCGTGCCCATGGCGCAGGCGCGGCTGGTGCATGCGTTCGTATCCGTCACCTCGCTCGACAATCGCCTGGCCAGCGCGCTGGAGCCGCGCGCCAGCGCGCCGCAACGGCGCCTCGAGGCGGTTTCGAGGCTGAACGCCGCCGGTGTGCCCTGCGGTGTGCTGGTGGCGCCGATCATCCCCATGGTCACCGACCGCTGGCTGGAAGCCATCCTCGCCCAGGCTGCGCAAGCCGGGGCGACCTGCGCCGGCTACACCCTCTTGCGCCTGCCCTGGGAGATCAAGGATCTGTTTCGCGAATGGCTGGATCTCAACCTGCCCGAGCGGGCCGGGCACGTGATGAGCCTGGTGCAGCAGATGCGCGGCGGCAAGGACAACGATCCGCGCTTTGGTACGCGCATGCGTGGCGAGGGTCCGCTTGCCGACCTGATCGGTCAGCGCTTCGCCGTGGCCTGTCGCCGGCATGGCCTGTCGCGCACGCGCCAGGTCGATCTCGATTGCACGCGGTTCCAGCCGCCGCGCGTGGCCGGTGCACAGGGCGAGCTGTTCTGAGCGGCATGCCCCGTGCCTGGGCCGGGGCGCCTTGCTGGCGTCGCGCCGAGCCAGGCAAGGCCGGGCGCCGCTCGCTCAACGCGCGGAAATGTACTTCTCGCGGCGCACGCGGGAGATGTGCAGGCCGGCCGTCTTCAACATGGCAAACGTTTCATCCACCATGTCCGGGTTGCCGCACAGGTAGGCGATGTCCTGCTCGGCATTGGGCGCCAGCTCGCCCACGGCCACCTGCACGCGGCCGCTGCGGTCGTGCGGGCGCGGCACCGCGCGTGGCACGCGGCTGAAGCAGGGGTGGAAGCTGAAGCCCGGCACTTCACGCGCGAACGCCTCGAACTCCTCGCCGTAAAGCAGTTCGGCTTCATTGCGTGCGCCATAGGCGAGCGCGAACGTGCAGCCGCGACTTTGCGTGAGTGTGCGGATCAGCGGCAGCATGGCGCGATAGGGAGTGACGCCGGTGCCGGTCGCCACCAGCAGGTAGCGCCGGTTGTCGTCGCCAGGCTGCAGGCAGAAGCGCCCGTAGGGACCGCTGGCATCGATGATGCCCCCCTCGTCCAGCGTGGAAAGCAGCGCCGTGGCGGCGCCGCCTTCGACGTAGGACACGGCGATTTCGAGCTGGCGTACCGGGCTGCTGCCATCGCCCACGGTGCCCACCGAATAGCTGCGCTTGGTCGGCCTGCCGTCGGCGTAATGGAAATGCACCTGGATGAACTGCCCGGGCACGAATGCAAACGACTGCCCATCGGCACGCTCGAACACCATGTGGCGCACGGCGGGAGCGAGCATGTGGCTGGCGACGAGGCGGAGCTGGAAATGTTCCATTGCAGGTGCGGCATCGGAGCGATCGGGACAGCCGGTTATACTATCAGGCCGCCACCCGCGGCCCCGCCTTCCGGCCTTTCCCGCGCACCCGATGATGAATGTGCCCGCGCTCGACGTGATCGAGCTCAAGAAGACCTATGCCAATGGCGTGGAAGCGCTGAAGGGGATTTCCCTGACTGTCGCGCAAGGCGATTTCTTCGCCCTGCTCGGGCCCAACGGCGCCGGCAAGTCCACCCTGATCGGCATCCTCTCCTCGCTGGTCAATGCGAGCAGCGGCGATGCGCGCATTTTCGGCGTTTCCATCCGCAGCCAGCGCAGCACCGCCATGCGGCTGATCGGCCTGGTGCCGCAGGAACTCAACTTCAACCAGTTCGAAAAGCCTTTCGACATCTGCGTCAACCAGGCCGGCTTCTACGGCATCCCGCGTGCCGAGGCGGCACGCCGGGCCGAGAAATACCTGAAGCAACTGGTGCTCTGGGACAAGGCGCACGACTCGGCGCGGGCGCTTTCCGGTGGCATGAAGCGGCGCCTGATGATTGCCCGCGCGATGATGAGCGAGCCGCGCCTGCTCATCCTCGATGAACCCACCGCCGGCGTGGACATCGAGATCCGCCGCTCGATGTGGAAGTTCATCAGTGCCATCAACGCCGCCGGCACCACGGTCATCCTGACGACGCACTATCTGGAGGAAGCCGAGCAATTGTGCCGCAACATCGCCATCATCGACCATGGGCGGATCATCGAGAACACCTCCATGCGCCGGCTGCTCGCCAAGCTCGACGTGGAAACCTTCGTGCTCGACCTCGCCGACCCGGTAGGCGCACTGCCGGAGCTCCCCAGCGTGCAGCTCAGATGCATCGACGAGCTGACGCTGGAAGCGGAAATGGCACGCGGCCACGACCTCAATTCCCTGTTCGCCGCGCTCTCGGCAGCCGGCATCACGGTGCGTTCGATGCGCAACAAGGCCAACCGCCTGGAAGAACTGTTCGTGCGCCTGATCGAACGTGACGAGGCCGCCGCATGAGCGCCAACCTGATTGCCCTGGGCACCGTCACGCGCCGCGAGGTGGCGCGCATCCTGCGCATCTGGACCCAGACCCTGCTGCCGTCGGCGATCACGATGACGCTGTACTTCGTCATCTTCGGCACCATGGTCGGCAGTCGCATCGGCGAGATGGCGCCGGGCGTGGGCTACATCGACTACATCGTGCCCGGCCTGATCATGATGGCCGTCATCACCAATTGCTACGGCAACATTTCCTCGTCGTTCTTCGGCGCCAAGTTCGGCCACTACGTGGAAGAAATGCTCGCCTCGCCGATGCCAGGCTGGGTGATCCTTTCCGGTTACGTCGCCGGCGCGGTACTGCGCGGCGTGATGGTGTCGATCATCGTCCTCATCATCTCGCTGTTCTTCACCGACATCCACCTGCACCATCCGCTGATCACGCTCGTCACGGTGCTGCTCACCGCCGTCGTGTTCTCGCTGGCCGGCTTCGTGAACGCGGTCTTCGCCAGGAAGTTCGACGACATCGCGCTGGTGCCAACCTTCGTGCTGGCCCCGCTGACTTACCTGGGTGGCGTGTTCTACTCGGTCAACGCGCTCGGTACGCCCTGGCGCGAGATCAGCTATGCCAACCCGGTGCTCTACATGGTCAATGCCTTCCGCTACGGCCTGCTCGATCTCACCGATGTCTCGCTGAGCGTCGCCTTTGCCGTGATGGCGGGTTTGGCCGTGGTGCTGGCTGCGGTCAGCCTGTACATCCTCGAGCGCGGTATCGGCCTGCGGGCGTGATGCCCGCGGGCCACGCGCGGCCTGAGCGTCGGCGGCGCAAGCGCCGGCCCGGATCGCCTGGGCGGACATGAAGAACCCGCCACGTGGGCGGGTTCTTCAAAGGCGCTGGATCCGGTGTCACCCTGCAGCCGCGGACGGCGCGGGGTGCCCGCATCCTGCGCTTACTTGATCTTGCCTTCCTTGTAGATCACGTGCTTGCGGACGACGGGGTCATACTTCCTTACCTCCATCTTGTTCGGCGTGTTCTTCTTGTTCTTGTCGGTGGTGTAGAAGTGGCCGGTGCCGGCCGAGGAAATGAGGCGGATCTTGTCGCGCTTGCTTGCCATGTTTCGTTACTCCTCAGATCTTCTCGCCGCGCTTGCGCAGCTCCGCGACGACGACCTCGATGCCCTTCTTGTCGATCGTGCGCAGTCCGTGGCTGGAAACCCGCAGGCTGATCCAGCGGTTCTCGCTCGGCACCCAGAAGCGGCGCTCGTGCAGGTTCGGCAGCCAGCGGCGGCGCGTCTTGTTGCGGGCGTGTGAACGGCTGTTGCCGGATTGAACGGCTTTGCCTGTAACCTGACAGACCTTGGCCATGTCGAACCTCTCTGATCATGAAGACCACCCTTGGCCAGGATGGCGGCGGCCCAGCGGCGACGGTGCGTCGTGCGGTGCTGGAATCCCCGGGCATCCGGCGCGGGCGGACCGCACGACCGGTTCCGCGGGCCAGTAGGCCATGGATGCTTCAGGGAGCCGCGCTTTATAACCGAGTTTCATCGACATGGCAAGCCGCGCGTATCAGCGCCGCGCGCCCCCGCGTGCGCGGGTCGCGCGGCGCGGTCGCTTCAGGTGTTCAATCGTAATCCCACAGCACGCGCACCTTTTGCAGGCGCACGCTGCTGCCCTCACAGGCGCTGAACGTGGCCCGCACCATGTAGCTGCACCGCGTGCTGTGCACCCAGCGGTTCGGACCCACGTGGGTGTTGCCCCACAGCGGGCCGGGCGCATTGGCGACACCGGTGTCCACAACGCCCAGCTGCACGACCGTGCGCAGCGAAGAGTCGGGGTCGTTGACGCGCTGGCAGATTTCCCACAGGGTCGTCTCCACTCCGGCCGTGGCCGAATCGTCGATCGCCCACACGTCCATCCAGGTGATGCGGTGGTCGTTGGGGAACTCGATTGCCGCGTCGGCCGTCCTGACCGGCGAGCCCGGCTGGCATGACACGCTGTATGAGCTGTTGAACGTCGTCAAGGCGTTCTGGCCACGGAATTGGAAGTCCGGCCCGGCGACCGAGGTCCAGATCGGATCCACCAGCGGGTCGAGTGTCTGCGGGCTCGCCCCGTCGCGGGCGATCCGGGCGGCGAGCAGCTCGTCGTGATCGAACGTCGGCGCCCGCCACACCTCGTCGGTCACCGGGTTGAATCCCAGCGCGGTGATCTCGGCCGGGTCCATGATGCGCGTGTCGCCGGGCAGCGGATCGGCCGGGGCGGTGCCTGCCAGGCCCAGTCCGAACAGGGTGGTCGCGACGGCAAGTCGTAGTTTCATTGCGTTCTCTCCGCTCATGGCAGATCGTAATCCACGTTGGTGTTGAACATGCCGCGGAAGATGCGGTCGGGGATGTCTGCCTCGATGAAGACCTTCTGCACTTCGGAGGTGCCGGTGGTGCAGGGAATCGTGCTGATGTCGAAGCGCGCTTCGGCCCAGTACCTGCAATCCAGGTTTTGGGGCGTGTCGAAGATCGACATGCTGGTGATGAAGTAGCCATTCGCATTCGGACTGGGGGTTGCCGTAGCCAGTTCGGTGGTGGTCGGATTGACCTCGTCCTGGCTCATGCAGGTCTTCATCAGGCGGGTCGTCATCGGAGGCGCACCGGCGGTGTTGCGCCCGTACATGTTCACGAAGGCGACCTGGTGGCTGTCGGGCAGGGTGAACGGGAAGCGCACGACGTGCGCGGACGCCCGCGTCGTGGAATTCGTGCACCGGTAGCTGCCATTGGCGTGGGTAAAGGTATCGGCTGTCCGCGCCGGCTGCCCGGCCGCGCCGGTGATCTGCCGGTACTCGCGGTTGTGGAACGTTGGCGGGTCGTTGGCCAGCGCGCTGGAGGCGAGCAGGCAGCCGGCGAGTGCGGTCATGGAAATTGCGTTGCGCATGTTCATGCTCCTGCTCAGCGTTGGTGCTGCACGCGGATCTTGCGGACGGTCGAGGTACTGCAACTGGTGAACTCGACGTAGGCCCAGTAGGTGCAAAGATGGGCGTTGGCGACCGGCGATCCGGCCACCGCTGTCGTCACCGTGAAGCTGCCGGCATCGGTCTCACTCTTGATATCGGCGAGATTCGTGTTGACCGGTGCCGAGGCCGGCCCGAGGTCGGGCAGGCACGATTCGCGCAGGACCGCGCGGATGTCATCCGTGGCGGAAGAATCCTGGCCCCACATGCGGAAGTACGTCATCTTGCGCCCGTGCGGGATGTCCAGGCGCGCGTAGGCCCAGAGATTGGTTGCCGGTTCCTGGCAGAAGAAGCTGCCGGTGGTCGGGTGCGTGGCGTACGACAACAGGTTTCCGTTGGAGCGAAAGTCCACGCCCAAGGCATTGGTCCAGGTCACGCCGGGCAACATTTCGGCGGGCAGCAATTCGGCCTCGGTGATGCCGGCATCGGCATCGAAGGTCCAGGGTGCGGCGTCCGCGGTCATGGATACGACGGCGCCGGGCACCTGTTCATCCAGCGGCAGGGCCGCACCGGCGGTGCCCATGGCAAGCGCCAGGGCGACGGTCAGGCATGTTCGTTGCATGATCCTCAGCTCTCCAGTTCGAACCCAGGCAAGCCGCGTGGCGCGGGGTCCGGTTCGCCACGCGTGGATGTAGCAGCGCCATGGGGCGCCGCGACGCACCTTCACCCATGGCGCACGCCGCGCCCGGGCGAATTCCTTCCAACAAGGCTGACAATAGCGGAATCTCGCGCACAGACTTGACATCTGCCGTGCCGGCGGCCTGCGCCGCAGCGAAGTCGCAGGCCGGGACGGCGCCCCATGGCTCGCTCACATCCACCGCTCCGCATGCGATGGCGGACGGTGGGCGCCGGCCCCGGCAGCCGGGGCCGGCGCGTGCCCTCGGGCTCTACCGCGTTGCCAGGGCGTCGTGATGAACGCCCCTCACCCGCAGGGGCCGGCGCCTGAGCTCACCGGCCCCACAACACGCGCGCCTTCTGCACGCGTACGTCGGAATTCGCGCAGGCGCTGAAGGTGGCGCGCACGAAATAGGTGCAGATCGAGCTGCGCACCCAGCGTTCGCCCGGGATGGCCTGCGATGCATAGCCCGCGCCTGGCGCGCTGGCCGTGCCGGTCGTGACGGCGCCCAGCGAGACGACCGTGCGATAATCGGGGTTCGCCGAAAGCTCACTTTGGCACACCTCCCACAGCGTCACATCGACGCCGGCGCTGGTCGAGTTGTCGACGGTCCAGGCCTGGAAATGGGTCAACTTGCGATCGCCGGGGAACTGGATCGCCGCATCGGCGGTGCGCACCGGCGAGCCGGGCTTGCAGGACACGCTCATGTCCGGGCCTGCGTGGAACTGCGCGCCCTGGCCACGGAAATGGAAGTCGGTACCCGAGACGGAAGCCCACCATGGGTCGTCCAGTGCACTGGGCGTTTCCGGCGCCTCGGTTTTGGCGGCCTGATCGTCGGTGACCTGCTCGACCGGCGGCGCCCGCCAGACCTCATCGTGCAGCGGGTCGAAGCCAAGCTCGAGGATCTCGGCAGGATCGGTGACGCGGATATCGCCAGGTTGCGGACCGGCGGCGAGGGCGGTGCCTGCCAGCAGCAGGCCCGACAGGGCGCAGGCACGCGCGCGTGATGCGTTCATCATGCTCTCCCTCTTCATGGCGTGGTCGGTGCGTTGGTGTTGAACATGCCGCGGAAGATGCGGTCCCTCAGCGTGTGCTCGAGGCGGATCTTCTGGATGTAGCTGATGCCGGTCGTGCACGGGATCGCGCTGATGTCGATACGCGCTTCGACCCAATAGCGGCAGTTGTAGGTGTCCGGCGTATCATGAACGCCGAGCGGCACCGAGAAATATCCTTCGCCGGGCGGCAGCTGCACGGGCCAGGCGACGAGCTCGGTGGTCACCGGCGGCTCCGTGCTGTGCCAGGCGAGGCAGGTCTTCAATACCGCCAGCTCCATCGGCGGCGCGTCGCTGGTGTGGCGGGCATGGACCGTGACCCAGTTGAGGTAATTCGTGTCGGGAATGGTGAACGGGTAGCGCACGACATGTGGCACCGGTCGTGTCGCCGCATTCGTGCATTGATACCCGCCGTTGGAGTGCGTGTACTGGTCATCCGTCTGCGCGGGCTGCCCGGCCGTGCCGCTGATGCCCCACAGCTCGTACTGATGATCCTTGCGGCTGTCGTTGGCCTGCGCGGCGGTAATGGACAGGCAGGCCGCGACGAGGAGGGGAACACAGGTCCTGGAGATGTTCATTCGGTGTGCTCCACGAAGACCTTGCGAACCGACAGGTTGGTGCAACCGGGCATGTAGACGTAGGCCCAGTAGGTGCATTGCCCACTGTCGACCTCGACCGGGGGATCGATCGTCGCGTTGACCGTGAAACCGCCGGGGCTGCCGCTGCTGCTCACCGTCGCCAGCGTCGTCTGCACCGGATTGGCGGCGGCAGCCGTATCGGGCAGGCACACGCGGCGCAGATCGGCGCTCACGTTCTTGGTAGACGAGAAATCCTGGCCCCACAGCCGGAAGTAGCGGATCTTGCGGAATTTGGGGATGTCCAGGCGCGCATACGCGTACTCGAGGCTCGAGGGCGCCACGCACCAGAACGTGCCAAGGGTCGGGTTGGATGCCAGCGTCTGGCCGTCGCTGACGCGGCGGAAATCGTAGCCGAGCGCGGTCGTCCAGGCCGTCCCGGCCGGGGGAGCGGCAGGTTCGGTCTCGGCTGCACGTGCGCTGTCCAGCAGCGGACCGCCGTCGGCCGCGGTTTGCGCCATCGCCGACATTGGCCAGGCGGCCGCCGCGAGGGCCATGATCAGGATCTTTCGTTGCATCAGCATGCTCTCCATTGGAAACGCCAAAGCAGATTCGCGCGGGCTGGCGGTTTCCACGCGCGCTTGCACACGTCCCCCGCGGGGTCAGAACATGCGTGCCGACGATCGCCTGCAAGGGACAGGCCGCGCTCATTGGCGCCTGGCAATACCCAATAGCGCAGTTGAGCGAGAGAACCAGACACGCCGATCGATGCAGGGTCCGGACGCACTGGCGCCAGGCGCAATGTCTCCAGGTGACGAACCGCGGCGCGGTCGTCGCCTTTCACCACCAGAGGGGGTCGCCGCGGCATTGCGCAGCGGCAGCAGCATGTGCGGCGCCGCGTTCAGCCAGCCGAACCAAAGAACATCAGATACACCAGCCGCCCATTGGCCAGCGTATCGCCGAAGCCCTCACCGGCGGTGTGCCACAGCCAGGGTCGCAGCAACAGCAGGCGGTTGAAGCGCATCGGTACGCGCAGGGTCAGTTCCCAGGCGCTCTCGTCGTTGCTGTCGCGCTCGATGATGTCGCGATGCATGTCCTGCATGGAGGCGTAGCCCATGGCATGCAGTTCCTCCGCGTTGAGCGGTCCGCGCTCGGTGCCGGTGCGCCTGTGGCGGAAGAACTCGGTGCCACCCGCGCAATGTTCGGGCAGGCTGAGATAGAGGATTCCCGACCAGTGCGACTGGTCCACGTGCACCCTGGCACGGCCGCGGTCGGCGGCCAGGGTGATGCGGCACTTGGCGTGTGACTGCGGCGGATCGAGCAGGCGCAAGGGCTCGCCGAGGATGCGCGAGACCTGCGGCACGAGGCCGTCGAGCTGCACGCGTTGCCGCGAATTGCGGCCCGGAAAGGCCCCGTCCTGTGGCGGATATTCGAGCTCGAGCGCCTTCTCGCGCAGGGCCTGCGGGTTGCCGAGGAAGTCGTCGACGATGACGATGGAGGTGGGCATCAGAGTTCTTCGGTGGTGGTCCGGCGGGCGCGGCGGATCAGCCAGGCAACGCCGCGCAGGTCGGCGATGCCGACCAGCGCGCGACCCAGGTTGTTGTACTTCGATTGGCCGGTGGTGCGCGGGCGATGGTTCACCGGCACCGACACCACCTGCCAGCCGGCGCGTTGCATCAGCGCCGGAAGGTAGCGATGCATGTGGTCGAACCAGGGCAGCTCGAGGAACGCCTCGCGCTCGAACAGCTTGAGACCGCAGCCGGTATCGGGCGTGGCATCGTGCAAGATGCGTGCGCGAATGGCGTTGGCCCAGCGCGAGGCCCAGCGCTTGCTGCCAGAATCGCGCCGCGCCACCCGCCAGCCGGCAAACAGCTTGATGGTGGCCGGCGACGCATCGCGCAAGGCGAGCAGTTTCGGAATGTCGGCCGGGTCGTTCTGTCCGTCGCCATCGAGTGTGGCGATCCACGCCGCGCGCGCCGCCTTGACGCCATTGCGGATCGCCGTGCTCTGGCCACTCTGCGCATGGTGGCGGATCACGCGCAATTCGGGAAACGTGGCCTTGGCCTGCTGCAGCATCGCCAGCGTGTCATCGCGGCTGGCGTCATCCACGTACACGACCTCGAAGCCGACGCGCCCGCGCAGCGCCGCGGCGATCTCGCCCAGCAGTGGCAGGATGTTGTCCCGCTCGTTGAACACGGGCACGACGACGGACAGTTCGGGCATCGGGCAGGCAATCCACGCACAAGCGTCGCATTATCGCCGATCGGTGCCGGTGACTGCATTGCCACGCTCGCCTCGCAGCAGGGGTTGAAGCGCGCCGGCCGCGTTGCCGACGCCGAGCCGCCTGCCGCGGGCTTTCGCTGCGCGAGTCCTGCTGGCATGCTCTGGCTGCGCTCAACCCCCCAATCAGCGGAGACTGCTTATGACCCTGATGCTGCTCGGTCTGGTGCTGTTCCTAGGCGCCCACTCCACGCAGATGATCGCGCCGGGCTGGCGGGCGCAGCGGGTGGCGCGGATGGGACTGCTGCCCTGGAAGGCGCTGTACGCGGTGGTGTCGATCGCCGGATTCGTGCTCATCATCGTCGGCTTCGGCCAGGCGCGGCAGGCGCCGCTGCTGGCGTGGTCGCCGCCGTTGGGCCTGCAGCACGTGAACCACCTGCTCACGCTTGCCGCCTTCATCCTGATCGTCGCCGCCTATGTGCCGCGCAATCACTTCAAGGCCTGGCTCGGCCATCCGATGCTCGCCGGGGTGGCGCTGTGGGCGTTCGGACACCTGCTGGTCACGCGCTTCCAGCACGACCTGGTGCTGTTCGGTGCGTTCCTGGCGTGGGCACTGGTGGACTTCGTGATTTCCCGTCGCCGCGACCGGCGCGCCGGCGTGCAATACCCGCCAGGCACGCTGGCCGGGGATGCCATCGTGGTGGTCGTGGGGGTGCTTGCCTGGGCGGTCTTTGCCTTCTGGCTGCATCTGGCCCTGATCGGCGTCAAGCCGGTGGGTTGAGCGGCGGCGTTGCCGCGCTGGATGCCGTCGCCGCGCAGCCGGTGCCAGCCGTTCTGCGCCATGCGGCATGGGCAGCAAGCGTCTGGACGCGCGGCTCAGGGCCTGCTGGCCGCCTCGCCGAATTGCCACAGCAGGAAGGCATAGATGTCCGCCAGCTTGTGGTTCTCCTGCCCGGCGGTGCTGCCCAGGCCGTGGCCAGCCTGCCCGTCCAGGCGCAGGAGGATGGGCTTGCCGCTGGTGCTGGCTGCCTGCAGGCGCGCGGCAGCCTTGGCACTGTGCCACACGTCCACCCGCGGATCGTTCATCCCGTGGATGAAGAGGACCGCCGGGTAGGCCGTGCGGTCGGTGATGTGGTGGTACGTGCTCATCTGCCGCAGCGCCTTGAACCCGGCTTCGTCCTTCACGCTGCCGAACTCGCTGACGTTGGTGATGCCGTTCGCCGATTCCTCGAAGCGGAGCATGTCCATGATGCCGACCTCGAATACCGCGGCGGCGAAGAGCTGCGGCGCCTCGGTCACTGCACGGCCGACGAAGATGCCGCCCGCGGAAGTCCCCCAGATGCCCAGGGTGGCCGGCGTGGCGTAGCCCTTGTCGATCAGGTACTTGGCGCTGGCGATGCCATCCTTCCAGGTGTTGGGCTTGGTGGCCTTGAAGCCGGCGCGGTGCCAGTCGTCACCGAAGGCACCGCTGCCGCGGACGTTGGCGTAGGCCAGCACACCGCCGCGCTCCAGCCACGCCATGCTGCGCGGGTCGAAGTAGGCAGCGAACGAGTGGCCGTAGGCACCATAGCCTTCCAGCAGCGTGGGATGTGGCGCGTCGCGCTTGAGGTCGGCGCGGTGGATGATGGCGAGCGGCACCTGCACACCGTCGTGGCTTGGCACCGTCACCTCGCTCACCGTAAGGGGCGGGGTGCCAGGCGGCACCTTGAGTTGCAGCAGGCCGGTGTCGACGGCAGGCTGGGTAGGGCCAATGGTGCGCAGGACCTTGAAAGGCTCCGTCCAACTGCTGCTCACGATCCAGAGATCGTCATGGCTGTGCAGCGGGTCCCCGATGCTGAAGGTGCTGCCCTTGATTGCCGGGGCCATGTCGATCGGCGCCTTCCCGGCGCTGCCAACGCGCAGGGTGCGCGTGGTGAACCCCTCGGAGACCTCGACGTACAGCGCACCGTGGCCACCCACGCGCAGGGTATCGAGCACGCCGCGTCCGGGCGCGTCCATCACCACCCGGGCGGTTTCGATGCCGCCCCCGGCGGCCAGATCCAGCGCCAGCCAGCGCCCGCGCGGGGCACCTTTGGTGGTGCGCAGGTACAAGGTGTCATGCGCCAGCACCATGTCCGTGATCCGGTCCGCAAAGGCCGACACCTGACGCCATGCGATCGTCGCCTTGGTCAGCTCGCTCAGCGGAGCGACGAAGAGCTTGCCCTCGGGCACCGTCGTGTCCGTGGTGCGCGCCACCATGAAGCGGCTGGTCGGATGGAAATACACCTCGCCCACGTCCAGGCGCTCCAGTCGAAGATCCTTGTCGACCAGCGGCCCGAACAACGCTCGCGCGCTGCGTTCGGGCATGCCCACGCGCAGCAGGAACACCGTGCTGTCCAGGTAGGCCTCCGTGGGCGCAGTGCCGGGCGGCAGCGCGCGCACCTGGTTGTAGCTCAGGCTGCGGCTGTCGGAGGTCCAGTGCACGCGGCGGTCGTGCACGCGCGATATGGGCTCGCCCAGGGTCTTGCCGCTGGCCACGTCCATCACATAGAGCGAGGCGTCCTCGGAGCCGCCGGCCGACAGGCCATACGCCACGTACTTGCCGTCCCAGGACGGCATGAAATAGTCGATCGTGTATGGCACACCCCCGGCGCGCCCGGTCATTTCATCGGGATCGACCAGGGTACGCTCCGGCGCGGTCAGGCTGCTGCGCGCGACAAGTTTGAACTGGGCATGCCCGGGCGCGCGTTTGAGGTAGAAGAGTTGCTCGCCCGCCCCGCGCACCACCCTGCCCACGAGGTCGCCTGTCGAGCGCGACAGGGCCTCGACGCGATCGGTCAGGGCCTGCCGCTCGGGCATGTTCGCCAGAACGCTCTCGGCGTAAGCACCCTGCGTCTTCAGCCATGCTTGCGTGGACGGGGACTTGAGATCCTCGAAGTCGCGGTAGGGATCGTGCACCGTGACGCCATGCAGCATCTGGGGCACGTCACGCACCGGCGCGACCGGCGGGCCGGCGAAAGCGGCGAGGCTCATGGCCAGCAACGCGCCGGCCAGCGAAATTGCCCGAAGCGTCATGGCGGTCTCCCCGCGGCCCGGTGCTGGATATTACATCTGCGGAGGGTCTGCAGCACAGCAGGCAACTGCACCACAGCCGCCCCGCCCTTCAGCCCCGCGGCGACTCCATTTCCTGGCGGTCGCCCGAATCGAACGGCAAGTCATGCGTCACCCGAGTCGCCCCAGTGGGCGGCAACGCAGCCGACGACCGACGCCGTCAGTGCCATGCACCGAATCCCCGTGGAATGCGCGAGCGGCCCTCAAATGCGCGCCGCAACCGCGGCCTCGCGTCCGCGCCGTGCGCTCGGCACGCTCACCCGGTGCACGCAAGCTGCAGTCCTTGCGGGGAACCTTGCGCCGCGAGTCAACCCCCGATCTTGCGCCAACCCTCAGCGGATCCTTGCCAGGATCCCGTCCAGCTCGTCCAGGCTGTGGTAGTGGATGACCAGCTTGCCCTTGCCGCCGCGCGCGTGGGCGAGTTGCACGCGGGTGGCGAGCTTTTCGGCCAGGTCGCGCTCCAGTGCCTCGATGTTCGGATCGGGTCGCGCCCTGGGCTTGTTGCCGGCGGCGTCCGGCAGCGTGGTCGCGCGGCGCACCGCCTCCTCGAGCTCGCGCACCGACCAGCCGCGACGGGCGGCTTCCCGGGCAAGCGCGATGGCGCGCGCCTCGGGGAGTGAACCGAGCGCCCGCGCGTGACCCATGTCGAGCTTGCGTTCGTCGAGCAGGCGCTTGATCTCGGCCGGCAGTTCCAGCAGGCGCAGCAGGTTCGACACCGCCGCGCGCGAGCGGCCGACCGCATCGGCGGCCTGCTGGTGGGTGAGGCCGAACTCCTCGATGAGCCGCGCCAGCGCCTGGGCTTCCTCCAGGGCGGAAAGGTCCTCACGCTGGATGTTCTCGATCAGCGCCATGGCCACCACGGCCTGGTCGGGCACCGTCTTGACCAGGGCCGGGATTTCCTCGAGCCCGGCCTTCTGCGCCGCGCGCCAGCGCCGTTCGCCGGCAATCAGCTCGTAGCGTCCCGGGGCGATCGCGCGCACCACGACCGGCTGGATCAGGCCCTGGGCCTTGATCGAGGCGGCCAGCTCTTCCAGCGGCTCGGCGTCGATGCGCTGGCGCGGCTGGTACTGGCCGGGCTGGATGACGGTCACTGCCAGGCTGCGCAGTTCGCCTTCACCCTGTGCGGCGATCGCCGTGTCGGAATCGGCCCCGAGCAGGGCATCGAGGCCACGACCGAGCCCACGCTTCCTGGTCGCCATCACGCCTGCCCCGGGCGCGCCGCCGCCGCGGCGGCGCCTTCGCGGCGCAGCATCTCGCCGGCCAGGCCCAGATAGGCGATGGCGCCGCGCGATTCGCGGTCGTACAGATTGATCGGCTTGCCGTGGCTGGGGGCCTCGGCCAGGCGCACGTTGCGCGGGATGATGGAGCGGAACACCTTGTCTCCGAAATGCTTGGCCAGTTGCAGCGACACCTCGTTGCCGAGGTTGTTGCGCATGTCGTACATGGTGCGCAGCAGGCCCTCGACCTCGAGCTGCGGGTTGAGTCGCAGGCGCACCGCCTTGATCGTGTCGAGCAGGCTCGACAGGCCTTCCAGCGCGAAATACTCGCACTGCACCGGAATCAGCACGCCATGGGCGGCGGTGAGCGCATTGATGGTCAGCAGGTGCAGGGTCGGCGGGCAATCGATCAGGATGGTGTGGTAATGCTCGCCCAACTGGGCGAGGTATTCCTTCAGGCGCGACTCGCGCGCCAGCTCGTCCATCAGCTTGAGTTCGGCCGCGGTGAGGTCGGCGCCACCGGGCAACAGGTCGAAGCCGCCCTCGGTCGGCACGATGGCCGCGGTGATGGCCGCCTCGCCGAGCAGCACCTCGCAGCCGCCCGGCTTGGCCGTGCGCTTGTCCACGCCGGCCGCCATGGTGGCGTTGCCCTGCGGGTCGAAGTCGATCAGCAGCACCTTGCGCCGCGTTTCCGCCAGCGCCGCGGCGAGGTTGACGGCGGTGGTGGTCTTGCCGACCCCGCCCTTCTGGTTGGCGATGGCGATGATGCGCGTCATGGTTCGGGGACTGTTCGAGGAGGCGGAGTCGCCCCCGCAGCATGCCTGATTATCACGACATGGCGGGCCGCGTCCAAACCGGGTACTGCGAGCGGCGTCACCGCATCGACCACGAACCCCTCCGGCAGGGCCGCCAACTCGGCATCCGGACGCCGCCCCTTGAGGGCCAGCCAGGTGCCGTGCGCCGCGAGCAGGTGGCCGCCCCACGCGAGCATGTCGGCCAGGCTGGCAAAGGCGCGCGCGGTGATGCAATCGAACCGGCCTTGCAGGTCCTGCACCCGGCATTCGGCCACGCGCACGTTGGGCAGGCCAAGCTCGCGCACCGCCGCGCGCAGGAAGCGCGCCTTCTTGCCGTTGGAATCGACCAGGGTGACCGCGCGCTCCGGCGCGATGATGGCCAGGGGCAGCCCCGGCAGGCCGGCGCCGGCGCCCAGGTCGGCCAGGGTCGCGCCACTGACCAGGCGCGCGATGGCCAGCGAATCGAGCAGGTGGCGGGTGACCATCTCGGCCGGATCGCGCACCGCGCTCAGGTTGAAGGCGGCGTTCCAGCGGGCCAGCAGGGCGATGTAGTCGAGCAGCTGCGCGACGCCGCCGGAGGGCACATCGAGGTCGAGCGCGGCAAGCCCGGCGAGCAGGCGCTGCCGCAGCGGGTCGCGGTCGGGCATCATGGTCGCACCGGTACGGGCCGCGCAGTATCGGGGCGCGGCGGGCGAAAAGCCACCCGGTGGGTCAGTCGCGGGCTTCCAGATCCACGCGCACGATGCGCAGGCCGCGCGCACCGAAGGTGTCCTGCAGCGCCTGCTTCAGCGCCACGCGGCTGGTCGGGCCCGGGTTCTCGTCCAGCAGACGACGCGCCTGGGCACGCACGCGGCTGCCCGATTCGCCAATGGCGCTGCCCATGCGGGCCGGGTCGATCACCTGGAAGTAGATCGTGGCGCGCCGCGCGGCGTCGGCCGATTCGACGGTGATCTGCGAGCCCCCCAGGCTGATCTTGTGCGCGACGCGCTCGATCAGCGGCAGGGTGAAATGCGTGCCCGCGCCCAGCAGGCGGGTGTGGCCGCCGAGGCGGCGCAGCGCATAGACCTGCCCCTCCGGGATCCTCCGGATCGACGCAACCGCCAGCACGAGCAGGGTGGCGACAAGGGTGAGGAGGAACGGGGGCAGCATGGTCGGTATCTGTTCTTGAACTTGTGAAACAGCGGGATAGAGCGACTTTAGCAGGTTACTCGCAAAAGTCATAACATTCGCTTAACGGTCGATGTGGTTGCGTTTCGCGGCTTGTCGATCCCGCGTGCCGCGCCGTGCCAAGGGCGCGCCTGGGCGGGCGGGCGCACTCGCCTGGGCGGCGTCGGCCGCCTGCCCGCGTGGCGCGCGGCGTACAATGACCGCCGCCGATTCATGCAGTTCAATCAGGTGTTCCCATGAGCTATCCCGTTACGCGCATGCGGCGCATGCGCCGTGATGCGTTCTCGCGCGCGCTGATGCGCGAAACCCGACTCCAGCCCGCCGATCTCATCCTGCCGGTGTTCGTGCGTGAAGGCCGCGGCGAGCGCGAAGCAGTGCCGTCGATGCCGGGCGTGGAGCGCCTGTCGATCGACGAACTGGTCAAGCGTGCCCGCGAGGCCCATGCGCTCGGCATCCCGGCGCTGGCGCTGTTTCCGGTGACGCCGCCGCAGGCCAAGTCGCTGGACGCCTGCGAGGCGTGGAACCGCGAGGGCCTGGCCCAGCGGGCGGTGCGCGCGCTGAAGGATGCGCTGCCCGAGCTCGGCGTGATCACCGACGTGGCCCTCGACCCCTTCACCACGCATGGCCAGGACGGCCTGATCGACGCCACCGGCTACGTGATGAACGAAGCCACGGTCGATGCGCTGGTCCGCCAGGCGCTCTCGCATGCCGAAGCCGGCGCGGACATCGTGGCGCCCTCGGACATGATGGATGGGCGGGTTGGAGCGATCCGCCGGGCGCTGGAAGGCGCCGGCCACATCCATACGCGCATCCTGGCCTATTCCGCCAAGTACGCTTCCGCCTTCTACGGCCCGTTCCGCGATGCGGTGGGCTCGTCCGGCAACCTCGGCAAGGGCAGCAAGCACACCTACCAGATGGATCCGGCCAATTCCGACGAGGCGCTGCGCGAGGTTGCGCTGGATCTCGACGAGGGCGCCGACATGGTCATGGTGAAACCGGCCATGCCCTACCTGGACGTGCTGCGCCGGGTGAAGGAGCGTTTCGGCGTGCCGACCTTCGCCTACCAGGTGAGTGGCGAGTACGCGATGCTGAAGGCCGCCTTCGGGCATGGCTGGCTGGACGAGCGCACCTGCGTGCTGGAGGCACTGACCGGCATCCGCCGCGCCGGCGCGGACGCCATCCTCACCTACTTTGCGCTGGACGCCGCGCGCTGGCTTGCCGATGCACACGGCCGCTGAGTTGGCACGCGCGTCGGCCTTCCCGGCGCGCCGGCTGGATGCGGAGGGCGTGCCGGTGCCGTCGATCGCGCGCGGCAAGCCGTGAGCGCGCAGGTCCCGGCAGACGCCGGCCGCGACACCCCACGCTACGCCGTCTTCGGGCGGCCGGTCGCGCATTCCCTGTCGCCGCGCATCCACGCCGCGTTCGGCGCGCAGCTCGGCATCGCCATGGATTACCGCGCGATCGAGGCCGATTGCGCGGCCTTGCCGGCAGCCCTGGCGGCGTTCGCCGCCGCCGGCGGCCGGGGCGCCAACCTCACCCTGCCGCTCAAGCAGGCGGGCCTGGCGCTGTGCCGGCAGCTCGCGCCCCGCGCCAGGCGCGCCGGCAGTGTCAATACCCTGATCCGCCAGGGCGATGCGTGGCTGGGCGACAGTACCGACGGCGCGGGCCTGCTGCGTGACCTGCGCGAACGCCAGGCCTGCAACCCCGCCGGGCGCCGCGTGCTGCTGCTGGGGGCCGGCGGCGCGGCGCGGGCGGCGGCGTTTGCCCTGCTCGACGCCGGCGTGGCCGAACTGGCCGTCAGCAATCGCACCGCGGCCCATGCCGTCTCGCTCGTCGATGCGCTGGGCACGCCGGCGCATGCCATTACCCTGCCGGCGCTGGACGGCGCGGGACCCTTCGAGCTGGTCGTCAACGCCACGTCGGCCGGCCACGCCGGCGCCGTCTTGCCGCTCCCCGCATCGGTGTTCGCGGCCGGGGCGCTGGCCTATGACCTCTCATACGGCCGCGCAGCGCAGCCCTTCCTCACTGCGGCGCAGGCCGCCGGGGCGGCGCGCGCGGTGAATGGCCTGGGCATGCTGGTCGAACAGGCCGCCGAATCCTTCGCCCTGTGGCAGGGCGTGCGGCCGGATACCGCAGCACTGTATGCGTCGTTGCAGGCCGAGCGCGCGCAGGCGGACTTGCCCGAACATGCAGACCCTCGCTGATTGCTGCCCCGGCTGTGGCGCCTGTTGCATCGCGCCCTCGATTTCCTCGCCCATTCCCGGCATGCCGCACGGCAAGCCGGCCGGCATGCCCTGCGTGCAGCTCACCGAGGATTACCGCTGCCGCCTGTTCGGCCAGCCCGAGCGGCCAGCCGTGTGCCGCACGCTGCGCCCGGAACCGCGCATGTGCGGTACGGATCGCGAGGCGGCCCTGGCCTACCTGGCGGCACTCGAACGCGCCACGGCGGCGCGCTGAGCCGTGCATCCGGCATCGCTCGCCGTGGGCGCGCATGAATCCTGCGCAACCGCGCGGTCGCCTGGGGCTTTCCCCACGCAGCACCCGGCGTAGCATGGCGGGGCGCAAGGCGTAGCTTGCGCGAGGGAGGCGATGCCATGGACAAGTCGATCCAGATCACCCGCGCCGGGCAATTCCATGCAATGCACGATCGGCGCCACGTGCTGCTGCTGCCAAATGCCTGGGACGCCGGCAGCGCACGGGCCTTTGCCGACCTGGGGTGTGCTGCCATTGCCACCACCAGCGGCGGCGTGGCCTGGTCGCTCGGTTATGGCGACGGCGAAGCCACGCCCTTCGACGAAGTCGTTGCGGCCACCCGGCGCATCGCGCACGCCGTGGCGGTGCCGGTGACGGCCGATATCGAAGGCGGCTACGGCGACACGCCTGATGCGGTGGGCGCCAGCGTGCGCGCGATGATCGCCGCCGGGGTGGTCGGCATCAACCTGGAAGACGGCGTCGGTCATGTCGCCCTGCGCGATCTGGACGAGGCCACCGCCCGTGTCGCCGCGGCCCGCAGCGCTGCCCGCGCCACCGGCGTGCCGATCGTCATCAACGCACGCGTGGACGTATGGATGACCGGCTTCGGCACCGATGAGCCGACGCGCGTCGCCGAGGCCCTGCGCCGGGCCCGCGCCTACCTCGCCGCGGGCGCCGACTGCATCTATCCCATCGCCCTGGCCGATCCGGCAAGCATCGGCACACTGGTCGCGGCGCTGGATGCCCCCGTCAACGTTGGCGCACGCACCGGGCTGCCGGATCTTGCCGAACTCGCGCGCCTGGGCGTGGCGCGGGTCAGTACTGCGACGCGACTGGCCACGCTGGCCATGTCGGCCGCGCGCGATGCCCTGCGCAGCGTGCTGGACAGCGGCCGCTTCGACGCGCTCGACAGCGCGTTCGGCTATGCCGACATGCAGCGCCTGTTCACCGATTCCTGACTGATTCCGCACAACCCCGCAAAGGAGCACCCCCGATGACGCAACGCATCGATTACCGGCACGCCTCGCCCGAGGCCTTCAAGGCCCTGCTGCATACCGAAGCGCAGGTCCACCGCAGCGGCCTGGAGGAATCGTTGATCGAACTGGTCAAGATGCGCGCCTCGCAGATCAACGGCTGCGCCTATTGTCTGGACATGCACAGCAAGGATGCGCGCGCCCAGGGCGAAACCGAGCAGCGCCTGTACCTGCTGAACGCCTGGCGCGAGGCGCCTTTCTACAGTGACCGCGAGCGCGCCGCCCTGGCCTGGACGGAAGCGGTCACGTGCATCGCCGAGGATGGCGTTTCCGATACGCTCTACGCCGAGGTGCGACGCCACTTCGACGACAAGGGCCTGGTCGATCTGACCCTCGCCGTCATTGCCATCAACGGCTGGAACCGCATGGCCATCGCGTTCCGCGCGAAGGTCGGCGATTACGTCAGTCCGCACGCCGGGAACGCCGCGCGGTGAGCCTGCGCATCCGCACGCCTTTCGCCAGTCCGTCCATCAGCCGAGGAAAACCCACATGAGCACCCACGCCTGGGGCGCGCGCAGCGCCGAGCTGCCGCTGGAAGCGATGCGCATCGAACGCCGTGCGCCGGGGCCGCGCGACGTGCAGATCGACATCCTCTGGTGCGGCGTGTGCCACTCGGACCTGCACACGGTGCGTTCGGAATGGGGCGGCACGCACTATCCCTGCGTGCCCGGCCACGAGATCATCGGACGGGTCGGCGCGCTGGGTGCCGAGGTCACCGGCTTCACGGTCGGCGACACCGTGGGCGTGGGTTGCATGGTGGACAGCTGCCGCCACTGCAGCGCCTGCGCGGCGGGGCTGGAGCAGTACTGCGAGAACGGCTTCACGGGCACCTACAACGGGCGCACCCGCGACGCGCCCGGACACACGCTCGGCGGCTATTCGCAGCGCATCGTCGTCGATCGCGACTTCGTGCTGCGCATCGGCCATGGCGAGGCGCAGCTCGCCGCCGTGGCGCCGCTGCTGTGCGCCGGCATCACCATGTATTCGCCGTTGCGCCACTGGGGCGCGGGACCGGGCCGCAAGGTCGGCATCGTCGGCATCGGTGGACTCGGCCACGTCGGCATCAAGCTCGCGCACGCCATGGGTGCGCACACGGTGGCGTTCACCGGCAGCGCGCACAAGCGCCAGGATGCGCTGGCGCTCGGCGCGGACGAGGTGGTCCTGACGCGCGAGGAAGGCGGGATGAAGGCGCATGCGGCGAGCTTCGACCTGATCATCGACAGCGTGGCGGCGAGCCACGATCTTGCGCCGTATCTCTCGCTGCTCAAGCGCGATGGCACGCTGGTGCTGATCGGCGTGCCGGCCGCCCCGCACCCGTCGCCGGACGTCGGCAAGCTGGTGTTCCAGCGCCGTTCCCTGGCCGGGTCGCTGATCGGCGGCATCGCCGAAACCCAGCAGATGCTGGACTTCTGCGCGGCCCACGACATCGTCGCCGACATCGAGGTGATCCGCGCCGATGCGATCGACGCCGCCTACGAGCGCATGCTGCGCAGCGACGTCAGGTACCGCTTCGTCATCGACGCGGCGAGCCTGGCCGGCCGAGCCGGCGCGGACAGCTAGCCGGCGGCGAGGTATTCGTCCTTCAGGCGCACGTAGTGCTGCGCCGAGTAGTACAGGCGTTCGATCTCCGCGTCCGAGAGCCTGCGCACGCAGCGCGCCGGGTTGCCCACCCACAGCTCGCCTTCGCCGACCCGCTTGCCGGGGGCGATCACGGCGCCGGCACCCACCAGGCTGTGGCGCTGCACCACCGCGCCATCCAGCACCGTCGCGTGCATGCCGATCAGGCAGGCATCGCCGATCGTGCAGGCATGCACCACCGCGCCGTGACCGATGGTGACGTCGGCGCCGATCAGCAATGGAAAGCCCTCGCCGGTGTGCGGGCCGGCGTGGGTCACGTGCAGCACTGCGCCATCCTGCACGTTGCTGCGCGCGCCGATGCGGATGTAATGCACGTCGCCGCGTGCGACCACACAGGGCCAGAGCGAGGCGTCCGCGGCGACTTCCACGTCGCCGATCACCTGCGCGGCGGGATCGACATAGGCGCCGGCGGCAAGGCGCGGGCGGATGCCTCGATAGCTCCTGATGTTCATGCGTCGTGTCCTCGTGGCCTGCATGGCCGTGCGGGCGCGGCCCGGGCGGCTTGAATTCACGGTGCGCGTGCACCAGCTTGGACGCAGGTTTCCTTCCCTGTGTGCCGATGATGTCGAGCAATCCGCTGCTTGAGGCCGATGGCCTGCCCCGATTTTCCGCGATCCGCCCCGAACATGTCGAACCGGCGATCGACGCCATCCTCGCCGACTATCGCCAGCGCATCGATGCGTTGCTGGCGCCGGACGCGCCGCGCAGCTTCGATGCGGTGCTGCTGGCCGGCGAGGCGCTGGAGGATCGCCTGAACCGTGCCTGGGCGCCGGTCTCGCACCTGCACGGCGTGGCGGACTCCGACGCCTTGCGCAAGGCCTACGCGGCGGCGCAGGAGAAGATCGTCGAACATGCCAGCGAACTGGGCCAGAACCGTGAACTCTACGCCGCCATCGCAGCCGTGGGCGAGGCGCCGTCCACGGCCGCGCTGGCGCCGGCTGCGCGTGCCCTGATCGTGCATGCGCTGCGCGATTTCAGACTCGCCGGCGTGGCCCTGGAGGAGCCGGCGCGCACGCGCTTCCGCGACATCGCCAGCGAACTGGCGCGCCTGGCCACCGAGTTCGAGGAGGCGGTGCTGGACGCCACCGATGCCTGGAGCGAGCCCATCACCGAGGAAGCCGGCCTTGCCGGCATTCCCGCCACCGGTCGCGCCGTGTTGCGTGCCGCCGCCGCCGAACAGGGCGCCGACGGCTGGCGGGTGACCTTGAAGCCCCCGAGCGTGCAGGCGGTGCTGACCCATGCCGACGACCGCGCGCTGCGGGAACGGGTCTACCGCGCCTATCACACGCGCGCCTCCGACCAGGGCCCGCACGCCGGCGAATTCGACAACTCCGCACGCATCGAAAGCATCCTCGCGCTGCGCCACGAGGCGGCGCAGCTGCTGGGGTTCCACGACGCCGCGGAGGAATCGCTGGCCACCAAGATGGCGCCCTCGCCGGACGCGGTGCTGGCCTTCCTGCACGACCTGGCCGCACGCGCCAGGCCGGTGGCCGAGCGCGAGCTTGCCGAGCTTGCCGAGTTCGCGGCTGCGCAGCTGGGCCTGGCCCGGCTGGAGCCCTGGGATGTCGCCTACGCGGCCGAGAAGCTGCGCGAGCGCAAGTATTCCCTGAGCGAGGAGGAGCTCAAGCCGTATTTCGCGCTCGAGGCCGTGCTGCAGGGCCTGTTCGCCATCACAAAGCGCCTGTTCGGCATCGAGCTGCGCCAGCGCGGGGATGTCGATACCTGGCACCCGGATGCGCGCTACTACGAGCTGGTCGATGCGCAAGGGCGGGTCTTCGCCGGCGCCTATTTCGATCTTTTTGCACGCAGCGGCAAGCGCGGCGGCGCCTGGATGGACGTGTGCCGCAACCGCTTCCGCCAGGCCGGCACCACCCAGCTGCCAGTGGCCTTCCTCACCTGCAACTTTGCCCCGCCGAGCCAGGATGCGCCCTGCCTGCTCACCCATGACGAGGTGCTCACCCTGTTCCACGAATTCGGCCACGGCCTGCACCACCTGCTGACCGAGGTGGACCTGCCCGGCGTTGGCGGCATCAACGGCGTGGAATGGGATGCGGTGGAACTGCCCAGCCAGTTCATGGAGAACTTCGGCTGGGAACGCCAGGCGCTGGATCTGTTCGCCCGTCACTGGCAGACCGGCGCGCCACTGCCGGACGCGCTCTACCAGCGCATGCAGGCGGCGCGGCATTTCCACGCCGGACTGTTCCTGGTGCGCCAGCTCGAGTTTGGCCTGTTCGATTTCCGCCTGCACCGCGAGTACGACCCGGCGCGCGGCGCGCGCGCGCTGGAAATCCTCGAGGAAGTGCGCAGCGAAGTGGCGGTCATCCGCCCGCCGGTCTGGCAGCGCTTCCCGCATGCCTTCACGCACATCTTCGCCGGGGGTTACGGCGCGGGCTACTACAGCTATCTGTGGGCCGAACTCCTGTCCGCCGATGCCTTCGGGCGTTTCGCGGAAGCCGGGGTCCTCGACCGCGCCACCGGGCAGGCCTGGCGCGAGGCGATCCTTGCGGTCGGTGCCTCGCGTCCGGCGCTGGAAAGCTTCATCGCCTTCCGCGGCCGTGAGCCACGCCCCGAGGCGTTGCTGAAGAGCTACGGCCTGGCTGCCTGACACCCCGTCCTCGCTGCGCGCCGGCCTGCCCACATCCCGCGCCGCTGCCGGCCATGACCACCGGCCCATGCATCGCGCCGCGGGGCTGGCAAGCTGGCTGACTCGATTCCACCGGAGTGTGCCGATGCGCGTCTTGACCTGGCCCCTGCTGGCCCTCCTGATCTGCGTGGCCGGCACGGCGCGCGCCGCGCCAGGCTACTACCGCGAGCCGGCCCTGCATGGTGATAGCGTCGTGTTCGTGTCCGAGGGTGACCTGTGGCGGGTGGCAGCGGGCGGTGGCCACGCGCAGCGCCTGACCACACACCCGGCGCCGGAATCGCAACCGGTGATCTCGGCGGACGGCCGCCAGGTCGCCTTCGTCGCCAGCTATGACGGCGCGCCGGATGTGTACCTGATGCCGCTGGCCGGCGGCGAACCGCGGCGGCTCACCTTCGATGCCAGCCGCGCCTGGCTGTCCGGCTTTGCCCCCGACGGCAGCATCGTCTATGCCAGCGAAGCGGTGGTCGGCCCGGGCATGAGCCGCGCGCTGCGCCGCGTCGATCCCGCCAGTGGCGCCATCACCGACGTGCCGCTCGCCGACGCGCGGGAACTGGTGTACGGGGCTGACGGGCGGACCGTGTGGTTCACGCGCTTTGGCCTGGCCGTATCCGGTGACCATGCGGTGGACTATCGCGGCGGCGCGATGGCCCAGCTGTGGCGCTGGGACAGCGCCGCCGAGGGCGAAGCGCTGCGCCTGGCGGCCGACCTGGATGCCAACCTCAGCCAGCCGATGTGGTGGCAGGACCAGCTCTACGTGGTCAGCGATGCCGGCGGGCGCGCCAACCTCTGGGCGATGGACGGCAATGGCGGCGCGCGCCGCCAGCTCACGCACTACAGCGACTTCGACGTGCGCGGCGCGCGCCTGGACGGCGGGCGCATCATCTACCAGCTGGGCGCGGACCTGCATCTCTACGACATCGCCAGTGGCAGCGATCGCACGCTCGACATCGTGCTGGATTCGGACTTCCTGCAGCGCCGCGAGCGCTTCCTCGCCGAGCCCCTGAAATGGCTCGGCCATGCCGCGCCCGACGCCGCCGGCGAGCGCGTGGCGCTGAGCGCGCGCGGGCGCGTGGTGCTGGCCGGTACCCAGGCGCTGCGTCGCGTGGATCTCGCGGTTCCCGAGCAGGCGCGTGCACGTGCTGCCGTGCCCGCCGCGGACGGCACGTCCGTGTTCGCCGTCACCGATATCGAGGGGCGCAGCGAAATCTGGTCCTATCCCGCGGATGGCTCGACCGCAACGCGCGTGCTGGTCGCCGATGCCGGGGTGTACCGCTGGCGCCTGTGGCCCTCGCCCGACGGGCGCTGGCTGGCGCACGCCGACAAGCACGCGCGGCTCTGGCTGCTCGATCTGAAGAATGGGCGCAGTCACGTGGTGGATGAATCGCCGCATGGCGACGATGACGCCTACTCGGATGTCGCCTGGTCCGCCGATGGCCGTTATCTGGCCTGGTCGCGCCCGGACTCCAACCGCCAGATGCCGCAGCTGTTCATCGCCGCGGCCGATGCGAAGCACAAGGCGGTGCTCAGCACCGATCGCTACGAATCCTTCTCGCCGGCCTTCTCGCCGGATGGCCGGTGGCTGTACTTCCTCTCCAACCGGCGCTTCGTCGCCACGCCTGCTTCGCCCTGGGGCGACCGCAACACCGGCCCGATGTTCGACAAGCGCACCCAGATACTGGCGCTGGCGCTGCAGCCCGGCCTGCGCTTCCCGTTCCAGGCCGTGGACGAACTGGCCCCGGCGACGCCGAAGGAGGACAAGACCGACCGGGACGACGTGCCCAGGCCGGGCCCCGACGTGGTCTTCGAGGGGCTGGCCACGCGTCTGCATGACACCGGCGTGGAAGCCGGCAACTACAGTGACCTTGCCGCGCACGCCGAGCGGCTCTACTTCCTGGCCCGCGACGCGGGCAGTCGCGGCCAGGACCGCCTGCAGGTGCTGCCGATCGAAGCCGGCAAGCACACGGCGCAGACCTTCCTCGACAAGGTCGGCGCCTACCGCCTGAGTGCCAACGGCAAGCGCCTGATGGTGCTGACTGCGGGCAAGCAGCCGGGCGAGCCCGGCGGCGTGCTGCTGCTCGACGCCACGGCCAAGGCACCCGACGAGCGGGTCGCCGCGCAGGTGCGCGTGGACGACTGGAAGCTCGCCATCGATCCGGCGCGCGAATGGCAGCAGATGTTCGAGGATGCCTGGCGCCTGCACCGCGAATTCTCCTTCGATCCGGCCATGCGTGGTATCGACTGGGACGCCGTGCGCGCGCGCCTGGCGCCGCTGGTGCGGCGCGTCAACGACCGCCTGGAACTGGACGACCTGCTCGGCCAGATGAGCGCGAACCTCGGCATCCTGCATTCGCAGGTGCGCGGCGGCGACTATCGCCAGGACCCGGCCGCACCCGAAGCGGCGCTGCTCGGTGCCCGCCTCGCCGCAACCGACGGCGGCGTGCGCATCGAGCACATCTGGCGCACCGATCCCGAACTGCCGGCACTGCGCGCGCCGCTGCAGCAGCCGGGCGTGGATGCGCGCGAGGGCGATCTCATCACCGCCATCAATGGACGGCCGGTAACCAGCCTTGCCGAGGTGGCCCGCGCGCTGCTTGCCCAGGCCGGCCAGCAGGTGCTGCTCGAGCTCAGGCGTGGCGGACAGGCCTCGCGTGCCATCGTGCGCCCGGTGACGCCCGAGCGTGAGGCGCTGCTGCGCTATGGCGACTGGGTGCGCGGCAAGCTCGCACGCGTCGAGCAGGCGGCGGGCGGGCGCATCGGCTACCTGCATCTCTACGCCATGGGGCCGAACGACATCGCCGCCTTCGTGCGCGAGTTCTACGCCCAGATCGACCGCGACGGCCTGATCATCGACGTGCGCCGCAATCGCGGCGGCAACATCGACAGCTGGGTGATCGAGAAGCTGCTGCGCCGCGTGTGGGCGTTCTGGCAGCCGCCGCACGGCGCACCCGCGGGCAACATGCAGCAGACCTTCCGCGGCCACCTGGTGGTGCTGGCCGACGAGTTCACCTATTCGGACGGCGAGACCTTTGCCGCCGGCGTCAAGGCACTCAAGCTCGGCCCGCTGATCGGCGCGCGCACCGCCGGCGCCGGGATCTGGCTGTCCGACCGCAACCGCCTGTCAGACAAGGGCGTCGCCCGCGTGGCCGAAACCGGCCAGTTCGATGCCGCCGGTCGCTGGCTGATCGAAGGCCGCGGCGTGACGCCGGACATCGCGGTCGAGAACAAGCCGTGGGCCACCGCCACCGGCCACGACGCGCAACTGGAAGCGGCGCTGGGCTACCTCGACCGCCAGATCAAGGCCGAACCGGTGCCGCCGCTGCGCGCCCAACCGATCCCGCCCGTGGGCACGTCGGCGGCGGTGCCCTGAGCGCGTCACCGGCGCCTTGCGGCCGCCGGAGCGCCGCGCCGCGCCGCGACATGGCGCGGCGTCGGAATTGCGGCGCGGGATCGGGCCTCGCGACCCTCCTAGGGCGCCCGCTCGCCGGTGGCCTCGATGGTCACGTCCACGCGCAGGCCCACCGGCAGCGGGGTGCCGGGTTCGAGGGCGATCAGCGCCTGCAGGGTCTTGGCGTCGCGGCGCTGGGTGGGATCATCGGTCGCCGCCAGGCGTTGCCCCATGCGCCGCGCCACGCGCACCACCCGGCCGGCGAACTGCCGGCCGGGAAAGGCGTCGGCGCTGACCTGCGCCGCGGCACCGACGTGCACGCGGGCCACGTCCAGTTCGTCGATGTCGGCACGCACCATCAGCTGGTGCATGTCGCCGATGGACGCCACCGGCGAAGGCGTCAGGGCGGTGACCGTTTCGCCCGGATTGAGGCCGCGCTCCAGCACGATGCCGGCAATGGGCGAGCGTACGCGGGTTTTCTCCAACAGTGCCTGGGCCTGCGCGGCCTGGCCGGTCGCCGCGTCCAGTGCCGCTTCGGCCGCCGCGATATCTTCCGCGCGGCTGCCGGCCAGCAGCACGGCGAGCTGCGCCGCGGCGCGCTGGCGCGCGGCGGTGGCGGTGGCCGCCTGGGTTCGTGCCTGGTCGAGCAGTTCCTGGGCAATCAGCTTGCGTTCGGCCATGCGCTCGCGGCGCTTGAGATCCAGCGCCGCCTGGCTCTCCAGCGCCGCCGCTTCGTCGCGTGCGGCGCGCGCGGCGGCGATGTCCTCGCGGCGCGGGCCATTGCGCAGGCGTTCCAGTTCGGCGCGGCGCAACGTCACCTGCGCCCTGGCAGTTTCCAGCGCGGCGCGCTGCTCGGCATTCTCCAGCTCCGCCACCAGCTGGCCCGCCGTCACCGTATCGCCTTCCTCCACCAATACGCGATCGATGCGACCCGGCACCTGCGGGATCAGCAGGCGTTCCTCGCCCAGCGGTTCCACCAGTCCTCCGGCATGGATGGCGTGCCCGCCCTGGTAGGGTTGCGGTGGCGGCGGCGCGCTGGAACAGGCGGCGAACCCGGCCAGCACGAGGACGGCGAGCAGTGCGCGGCGCGGGAAACACTCCCGCCAGTCCCTTCGTTTCCAATATCTCAAGCGCATGGCGGTTCCCTGGCAGGCGGGCGGTCGCGGTCGAGGCGGCCATCTTCGAGGTGCAGCACGCGGTCGGCAAATTCCTCCACGCGCGGATCGTGGCTGACGATCAGCAGCGCGCAGCCCTGTTCATGGGCGAGGCGCTGCATGACGCGCACCACCTCGCGGCCGACCTTGCCATCGAGCGCGGCGGTGGGTTCATCGGCGAGCAGGATGCGCGGCTCGCCGGCCAGCGCGCGCGCGATGGCGACGCGCTGCTTCTGGCCGCCGGAAAGTTCGCCGGGAAAGCGCTCGCCAAGCTCGCCGATGCCCAGTTCGGCGAGCAGGCGGGTTGCCTCACCGCGCATCTTCGCGCGTGCCCAGTGGCGCAGGTCCAGCGCGATGGCGACGTTCTCCCACGCTTTCAGGGTCGGGAACAGGTTGTAGTGCTGGAAAACGAAGCCGAAATGCGCCAGGCGCAGGCGCGTGAGCTCCTCCAGCGACGCGCCAGCCAGCGAGCGGCCGTGCAGGAACACCTCCCCATGGGTCGGGCGCAGCATGCAGCCCATCACCTGCAACAGGCTGGTCTTGCCCGAACCGGAAGGGCCGAGCAGCAGGGTGACCTGCTGCGCGTGCAAGGCCAGGTCGACTCCGCGCAGGGCCTCGACCGCGGTGGCGCCGTGGCCGTAGGTGAGGCGCACGCCTTCCAGACGCAGCAGCGGCGCGTCTTTCACTGGAACACCAGGGTGGGATCCAGCCGCGTGATGCGGCGGATCGAGATAAGTGCACCGGCCAGGCACATCAGCAATGTCAGCACGGCGAGCAGCAGGAGGCTCCAGGGCGGCAGGGCCATGGCGACGTTGCCGGTGCGGGTGTAGGCCACCATGGCCAGGGTCACGGCCAGTCCGATGGCGTAGCCGATGACCGCGCTCAGCGCCGCCTGCTTGACGATGACCCGGTTGAGATAGCTGCGGTCGGCGCCCATCGCGCGCAGCGTGGCGTATTCGGCGAGCCGGTCGAGGGTGCTGGCGTAGAGTGTCTGCCCGACGATCACGGTACCGACCAGCAGGCCGAGCGCGGCCGCCAGCAGCAGCGCGGCACCGGCGCCGGTGGTGATCAGCCAATAGCTTTGCGTGCGCCGGGCGAACTCGCCACTCGGCAGCACTTCGACCCATGGCAGGCGCGCCGCCAGGTCACGTCGTACGACGTCGATATCCGCCCCCTTGGCCAGCTTCACCAGCAGGTAGGTCGTTTCCTCCGGGCTGAAACGTGCCAGGCGCTGCGCGCGTGCATGGGTGGTGAAGATGTAGGGACTCTGCGTGAAGGTGCGGATGCCGTCGGTGAAGCCGACCACGCGCACGCGCTGGTTGTTGATCTCCACCACTTGGCCGAGCCCGTGCACGCCGAGCTTGTCCTGGTACAGCCGGTCGATGATGACGCCGTCGTCGATCTGCAGGTCGGCGCGCGTGCCTTCGACCATCGCCCACGGGCCGCCGCGCCCGCTGGCCAGCGAATACCCCGTCACGATCACCGATTCGCTGCCGCCATCGGGTTTGCGCCAGAAGGC
This sequence comes from Dokdonella sp., assembly GCA_023228465.1. Taxonomy (GTDB): domain Bacteria; phylum Pseudomonadota; class Gammaproteobacteria; order Xanthomonadales; family Rhodanobacteraceae; genus Dokdonella_A. Next base: position 76,149 of record JALOBC010000014.1, read on the forward strand.
GAACTGGACCATGTACTCGTCGACGCTGGCCACGCCCGGCACGGCAAGTGCTTCGTATCTGCGCCGGATCGGGATGCGTCCGGCGATGTCCGAATTGCTGGTGCCCAGCGGCAGCACCCACAGGTCCGCGTCGGCGTGTTCGACCAGGGTGCTGGCGGTCTGCGCGAAGCCGATCAGGAGCCCCAGCTGCGCGCCCATCAGCACCACCGAAAAGGCGATGCCGACCAGGGTGGCGATGAAGCGCGTGCGCTCGTGGCTGAGGTTGCGCCAGGCGAGCAGGGTGGTGCCGGGATGCAGCAGATCGCCGCTGCCGCGCCAAAGCCTCATGCCCATGCATCCGCAGGCACGGTGCGGCCGGACGCTGCGCAGCGGTGCGTCGGCATCGCCGTCTACAGGGCGTCGGCGTCCAGCTCGCCGGTGCGGATGCGCATGACGCGATCGAGCTGCCAGACGAAGATCTTGCCATCGCCGATCTTGCCGGTATTGGCGGCGTGGCTGATGGCCTCGACCACGCGTTCGAGCTGCTCATCGACCACCGCCACCTCGAGCTTGATCTTGGGCAGGAAATCGACCACGTACTCGGCGCCGCGGTAGAGCTCGGCATGGCCCTTCTGGCGCCCGAAGCCGCGCACCTCGGTAACCGTGATGCCCTGCACGCCGACTTCGGCGAGCGCTTCGCGCACCTCGTCGAGCTTGAACGGCTTGATGATCGCCATGACCATCTGCATCGGCATCCTCCGGCTGCGGCGCTGTCCGCGCCAGCGGTCAATGATAGCGGATGGCTGCGCCGGCCCGGTCCGTCGTGTAAGCGATTTCCTACACGCAGTTCCGAATTCTGCGGATGGCACGAGGCGCCGCGGAGGCTAGACTGTTTGCCAAGGGGAGGGATGCCAAGGGAACGGCGTCGCAAGGACGCTCCCGGGCCGGTGGCGGGATCGTGATCCCGCCACCGGCCGCCCCCCAGGACGCCTGCGCGGGCTGGGCATCTGCGCGCAGCGGCGCGAAAATGTGCTTCCACCGAACCTGCAGAGTCGCCATGAACGCCATCCAGTCCATCGACCAGCTCGCACAACGCCTCGCCGCCCTCGTGCCGCCGGGTGTCCGCGAGGCGCAGACGGATCTCACCGCCACGTTCCGCACGACCCTCCAGTCGGGCCTGCGTCAGCTCAACCTGGTCACCCGCGAGGAGTTCGACGTGCAGCGCTGCGTGCTGCTGCGCACGCGCGAGAAGATCGAGCAGCTCGAACGCGACCTCGCTGCCTTGGAACAGCGCCTGACCACCACCAGGCCCAACTGAGCAGCCGGCGCAGGGAGCCGGCCGGAGCGCAAGGATGCGCAAACCCATCAGTCATCCGAACGGTTTCCCGGGACGTCCGCTGCTCCCTGCAGCTCACCCCAAGGCTGGAGCAGCGGACAATTTTTCCGGGCACGGCGTGCCATGAGCCTGGCCGTGGTCTACAGCCGCGCGCAGGACGGCATCGCCGCACCACTGGTGTCCTGCGAAGTGCATCTTTCCGGCGGCTTGCCCGGCGCGTCCATCGTCGGCCTGCCGGAAACCGCGGTGAAGGAAGCACGCGACCGCGTGCGCGCGGCCATCCTCAACGCGCAGTTCGAGTATCCGCAGCGGCGCATCACGGTGAACCTGGCGCCGGCCGACCTGCCCAAGGACGGTGGCCGCTTCGACCTGCCCATCGCGCTCGGCATCCTCGCCGCCAACGGTGTCGTGCCACGCGCGGCCCTGGGCGATTGCGAGTTCATCGGCGAGCTTGCGCTTTCCGGCGAATTGCGCCGCGTCCACGGCGTGCTGCCTGCCGTGCTGCACGCGCGGCGCGCCGGTCGCCGCGTCATCGTGCCGCGTGCGAACGGCGCCGAAGCCGCCCTGGTGCGTGATGCCGACGTCTGCGTGGCGGATTCCCTGCTGGAGGTGTGCGGTCACCTGCGCGGCGGCGGCCAGTTGCAGCGCGCGCAGGCTGCCACGGCGGTCGTGCCGGCGGCGGGCGACGCGGACGGCCCGCCCGACCTGGCCGACGTGCGCGGCCAGCAGCAGGCCCGGCGCGCCCTGGAAATCGCCGCGGCCGGCGGTCACAACCTGTTGATGGTCGGTCCGCCCGGCACCGGCAAGACCATGCTGGCCAGCCGCCTGCCCGGCATCCTGCCGCCGCTCGACGAGGACGAGGCGCTGGAGTTGGCAGCGATCCGTTCGATCGCCGGCTTCCGCGAGGACGTCAGCTACTGGAAGCAGCGCGCCTTCAGGGCGCCGCACCACACCGCTTCCGCGGTGGCCCTGGTCGGCGGCGGCTCGATCCCGCGTCCGGGGGAAATCTCCCTGGCCCATCATGGCGTGCTGTTCCTCGACGAGCTGGTCGAGTTCGACCGGCACGTCCTGGAAGTGTTGCGCGAGCCGCTGGAATCGGGCCGCATCGCCATTTCGCGCGCCGCCCGCCAGGCGGAATTCCCGGCCCGCTTCCAGCTCGTGGCGACCATGAACCCGTGTCCCTGCGGTTACGCCGGCGATCCTTCCGGGCGCTGCCGCTGCAGCCCGGACGTGATCGCCCGCTACCGCTCGCGGGTCTCAGGGCCCCTGCTGGACCGCATCGACCTGAAGCTCGAGGTGCCGCGCCTCGCGCATGCGGAACTGCGCGCCAGTGCGCCGGGCGAGAGCAGTGCCAGCGTTCGCGAACGGGTGATCGCGGCGCGCGCCCGCCAGCAGGCGCGTGCCGGCAAGCCCAACGCCCGGCTCGGCAATCGCGAGGTGGAGCGCGACTGTGCGCTGGCGCCGGCGCTGCATGCCCTGCTCGACCGCGCGGTCGAGCGCCTGGGACTGTCCGCGCGCGCCTATCACCGCACCCTGCGCGTGGCGCGCAGCATCGCCGATCTGGCCGCCAGCCCGCGCATCGAGGCGGCGCACCTCAGCGAAGCCATCCAGTACCGGCGCTTCGATCCGGGCTGAGCCCTGGTCGCCGGCTTGCCCGCGGGCCAGCCTGCACAGTTGACGTGCAAATGCGAATCGTTATCATTCCACGACCGTAGTCCACCGGGATCTCCCGATGCTCGATTCGCCCGTCCCCGAATGCCACGCGACCTCCGGCCACGACGTCGCCCATCCCCTGCTTTCCTTGCGTGCCGCCAGCATGCGTCGCATCGACAGCCGCCACCTGCTCGCCGGCCGCAATGAACTGGTGATCGAGCATGCCGGCCAGGAATACCACCTGCGCCTGACGCGCAACGACAAGTTGATCCTGACCAAGTAGCTCAGGCGCCGCGGTCGCTGCGCAGCGCCCGCGCAGCGCGCGCATCACCGGCTGCCCGTCGGCCGGCCAGGGCACCGAGCGCAAGGATGCCGGCGATCACCAGCGCGGCGCCGACCAGCGCCACGCCTCCGGGCACGTGTTCGCCGAGAAAGGCCACGCCCAGCGCCGTCGAAAACACCAGTTCCGCCGCCTGCATGGCCTCGACCGCGCCCAGCGCGGCGGGATCGTCCTGCACCATCTCGGTCGCACGGAAGAACAGGATGGTCGCGATGGTGCCGGCGAACAGCGCCACGCCGCCCGCAAGCACGACCTGTGACCACGGCGGGCTGCCCGCCACGCTGCCGCCCCAGGCGGCGATCAGCCACCATGAGGGCTGGCTGGCCAGGGTCATGCCGAACACGCGCTGCGTGGCGTTGAGGCGCTCGCCGGTCTGTTCCAGATGCAGCAGCAGGGCGCGGTTGCCCAGCGGATAGAGGAAGGCGGCAAATGCCACCGCTGCCAGGGCCAGCCAGGCCTCGCGATCCAGTGCGCCCTGGTAATGCCCGGCCTGCATCAGGCCGATGCCCAGCACCACCAGCACCCCCAGCGCCAGGGCACGGCCGGGCAGGCGCGCGCGCTCCCCACGGTAGAGCAGGGGTCCCAGCAACATGCCGGCGATCACGGTGAGCTGGAAGGTGCCGGCCACCAGCCAGGCAGGGGCATGATCAGCGGCCCAGGTCAGGCACACGCAAAACAGCGTGAAGCCGACGAAGCTCCAGCCCAGCCAGACCAGCGGGTGGCGGCGCAAGGCCTGCCAGACCGGTGCGGCTCCGCCCATCAGCGGCAACGCCGCGGCCAGCATCGGGAGTGTCAAGAGGTAGCGCAGCGCTGCCGACCACGCCCAGTGTCCGCCGGCTTCGGCCATGGCCCGGTTGAGGACATAGGTGCTGGTGAAGAACAGCGCCGAGGCCAGCGCCAGCAGGACGGCGACGAACGGATTGCGGCGCATGTGGGGTTCTCGAGGGGGTCGCGGGCCTTGCGGTTCACACCTGGCGCAGGCGCCAGGCCGGTACCTCGGCGGCAGCCAGCACCGCCTCGAAGGTCGCGGGCAGGACGCCCGCCCGGCGGCGCGAATCCAGCGCCGCCGCCAGTCGCGCCAGCCGCGTCTTGCCGGTCAGGGCGCGGTGGCGCCGGATATCGGCATTGGTGGCACCCAGCGCGCGCAGGTCGCGCATCAGCGCGAGCGCGTCGGGATAGGTGAGGGTGAAATCCTCACGCGCCACCACCGGGCGCCGGAATCCGCTGGCCAGCAGTGCATCGCCGATGTCGTGCATGTCCACGAAGCGGCTGACCCGTGGCAATCCATCGACCTCCTCGCTCGCCGCGCGCAGTTCCTTGAGCGTGTCCGGGCCGAAGGTCGAAAACAGCAGCATGCCATCGGTGGTCAGCACGCGGCGGAACTCGGCGATGGCCAGGCCGGGATCATCGCACCAGTGCAGGCACAGGTTGGCGTGCAGCAGGTCGATGCTGCCATCGATGAAGGGCAGCGCCTGCGCGTCCGCGCCGACGCACTGCGCTGCCGGTCCCAGGCGCGTGCGCGCAGCGTGCAGCATGGGCAGGGCAACATCCAGGGCGATGAATTCGGCCGCCGGGAAACGCGTCGCCAGCGCTGCACTGGTACGGCCCGGTCCGGCGCCGACATCGAGAATCCGCTGCGGCGCGAAATCCGGATACGCGTCCAGCCGCTCCAGCAGGCGCGCGCCGATCTCGGCCTGCAGCACCGCGTGGCCCTCGTAGGTGGCGGCCGCACGCGCAGCCGCACGGCGCACCTGCGCGGGATCGAGCCCGGCGCTCATCGTCGCACGCCCTTGCTTGAGGCCAGCGAGCGGCCGGCGAGCGGACCGTTGTGTCGTGCCGTGGACGTATGCAAACCAGAGTGCTCCGTGACAGGCCGGGTCGCGATGTCGCGCGCCGCACCCCGGCTCGACCGCGCAGCAGGTGCCGGGCGGCTGGCCTGGCGTGACCGGCGCGGGTGGCGACGGCGGGCATTATCGCCGCTGTGTGCATGCGCGTCGCGCCGGCAGCCTCGAATCAGCCGCGCCGCCCGGCTTGGGCTAAAGTGGCCATCCTGTTCCGTGGCCACGCCAGCCGCCTACGACGAGGGCAAGGTCCTGTACCCGCATTCGCCTGCCCGGCGCATCGCCCATGGGCTGCTTGCTGCCTTACTGCCGCTGCGCTGCCTGCTGTGCGGTGCGCCCGGTGCGGACGGGCGCGACCTCTGCGCGGGTTGCGCGGGCGACCTGCTCGCCAACCAGCCGGCCTGCCCGCGTTGTGCACTGCCCCTGGAAACGCCGGCCGGCGCCTGTGGCGAATGCCTGCGCCGCGCGCCGCCCTTTGCCCTGGCCTGGGCGCCCTACCGCTACACGCACCCACTCGACCTGCTGGAAACCCGCTTCAAGTTCCACGCCGACCTGGCCGCCGGCCGGGTGCTGGCGGGCCTGCTGGTCGAGCGCGCGCGCAGCAGCGCCGTCGAACGCCCGGCACTGTTGCTGCCGGTGCCCTTGCACGCGCGGCGCTTGCGCACGCGCGGCTACAACCAGGCGCTGGAGCTGGCGCGACCCCTGGCGGACGCACTGGGCGTGCCGCTGGCCGCGGATACCCTGCGCCGCGTGCGCGCAACGCCGCCCCAGACCGGCCTTGGCGCGGCGGCGCGGCGGCGCAACCTGCGCGGCGCATTCGTGCTCGCCCCCGGCATCGATCTGCCGGCTCACGTCGCCCTGCTGGATGACGTGATGACCACCGGCGCCACCCTGCGCGAGTGCGCCCGCGTCCTGCGCCGGGCCGGCGTCGCCCGCGTCGACGCCTGGGCCCTGGCGCGCGCGCCGGCGCCACGCTGAACGCGGCCGCCTTGCAGTCGGGCGACGGCGCGGTGAGCCTTTTCCGCTCCATCTTGCGCATATATGGAAGGTTCGCTCCTGGAGGCTGCCATGAAAATCCTGCGCCCTTCGCTGTCGATCGCATTCCTGCTCGTTGCAACCTGCGCCCAGGCGCAGTGGACGGTCACCGGGCAGGTCGTGCCGGAACTCGCCGTCTTCGATACGCAGATGAAGCAGCTCATGATGACCCACAACGTGCCGGCCGGCGCGGTTGCGGTGGCCTGGCAGGGTCGCATGGTGCTGGCGCATGGCTACTCATGGAACCCCGGCGCGGAAGACTTCACCACCCAGCCCGACTCGCTGTTTCGCATCGCCAGCTGCAGCAAGCCGATCACCTCCACCCTGGTGAACCGGCTGATCCAGGAAGGACGACTGGCGCCTGGCGACACGGTGGCCCAGCACGTCGATCTCACGCCGCGCACGGGTGCCAGCGCCGACCCGCGCCTGGCCAGCGTGACCATCCGCAACCTGCTGGAAATGCTGGGGGGCTTCGGCGATCCGGCCACCCTAGGCTACGACCCGGTGTTCCGCGATTCGGTGGTGGCGCAGGGCCTGGGCATCCCGTTGCCG
>JALOBC010000095.1 GCA_023228465.1 Dokdonella sp.
ATAGGACAACAATTAGAAATGTTCTAATATTTATCTACCATTATCTGATAATAGATGCATTTTTATATATTATTAACAGATTAAGACGTCTGAATTTGTCTCAAAAATCAACAAAAAAACTATAAATTGAGCTTAAAAAATCAATTTTGTTCAAAAATAATTAGCCAATAAAGCCCAAATAAAAGAGGAAATAGAATCCATAAAATCCCAATTCCTCTCACAAAATAAGCAATAAATTAAGAAAACATAGATTCTAAAGCCTATTGCAAATAACTAAACCTCAATCCAATAAACCCCTAATGTTGTTGCTTATATGCAAAGATACAAAATTGAAAGCAATTCACAACGTGTTCCGTTAGGAACTCCACAGAAAACAAGTTGTTGCTTATATGCAAAGATACAAAATTGAAAGCAATTCACAACCGTTCTCCCCGAAGCTACCTGTCCAGCACTGTTGTTGCTTATATGCAAAGATACAAAATTGAAAGCAATTCACAACTTGTTAGAGCTTGTAATAATTATATTCCCGGTTGTTGCTTATATGCAAAGATACAAAATTGAAAGCAATTCACAACATATTTCAACATATCAAACATTATCAGAAGGTTGTTGCTTATATGCAAAGATACAAAATTGAAAGCAATTCACAACTTATCTTTGGTTAGCCTTTCAATATTTTCTGTTGTTGCTTATATGCAAAGATACAAAATTGAAAGCAATTCACAACAATCCAGAGAATATGCAGAAAAATGCTCTAGTTGTTGCTTATATGCAAAGATACAAAATTGAAAGCAATTCACAACACGTGGTTGAGGTTTTACCACCGGGGTAGGGTTGTTGCTTATATGCAAAGATACAAAATTGAAAGCAATTCACAACTTCCAAGTATGCTTCAAACTCTTCTTCATTGTTGTTGCTTATATGCAAAGATACAAAATTGAAAGCAATTCACAACATGATTCTTTGCATTTCTTTTTGCCTGCTTGTTGTTGCTTATATGCAAAGATACAAAATTGAAAGCAATTCACAACAGGTTTTCTTGGCGGGGGAATTACTGGGGTGTTGTTGCTTATATGCAAAGATACAAAATTGAAAGCAATTCACAACTCCATAGGGAACTCCATTTACATAGGCTTCGTTGTTGCTTATATGCAAAGATACAAAATTGAAAGCAATTCACAACTATGGGGAGTGAAAATATATTAGAGTGTGGGTTGTTGCTTATATGCAAAGATACAAAATTGAAAGCAATTCACAACGAGTATGAGGGAGCATATTATCTTTATGGTGTTGTTGCTTATATGCAAAGATACAAAATTGAAAGCAATTCACAACTCAAGTGGTCGTTATAAGGCAGACCTTACAGTTGTTGCTTATATGCAAAGATACAAAATTGAAAGCAATTCACAACTCCACTCGCATAGAGTTTTGACAAGCAATAGTTGTTGCTTATATGCAAAGATACAAAATTGAAAGCAATTCACAACATAGATGCAATTCTTAAAGGAGTTGAAATAGTTGTTGCTTATATGCAAAGATACAAAATTGAACGCAATTCACAACCGTTGGACGCAAGGACAATCACCTGCAACAGTTGTTGCTTATATGCAAAGATACAAAATTGAAAGCAATTCACAACCAAGTCTAACACTATTAATTCAGATGTTAAGTTGTTGCTTATATGCAAAGATACAAAATTGAAAGCAATTCACAACAATTCAGCACCATCTACCTTTACACCTTTTGTTGTTGCTTATATGCAAAGATACAAAATTGAAAGCAATTCACAACTCCATTAAGTTTCATCATTGCATTCTCAGTGTTGTTGCTTATATGCAAAGATACAAAATTGAAAGCAATTCACAACTATTGAAGCACTTGAGAATAAGAGACAAGAGTTGTTGCTTATATGCAAAGATACAAAATTGAAAGCAATTCACAACGTGGAGTAGGAGGATGGAAATATTGGAGTAGTTGTTGCTTATATGCAAAGATACAAAATTGAAAGCAATTCACAACGATAGTGGCTTTACAGAATGCCTCACCTAAGTTGTTGCTTATATGCAAAGATACAAAATTGAAAGCAATTCACAACGCAATACTAAGCTACCTAAGATTGATGAAGGTTGTTGCTTATATGCAAAGATACAAAATTGAAAGCAATTCACAACCTTCAGGAAAGTCTGATATAAAATCATCAGTTGTTGCTTATATGCAAAGATACAAAATTGAAAGCAATTCACAACACACAATTATTGATGCAAAAATAAATGATTGTTGTTGCTTATATGCAAAGATACAAAATTGAAAGCAATTCACAACAGTTGCGACTATTACCAAATTGGAGGCGTAGTTGTTGCTTATATGCAAAAATACAAAATTGAAAGCAATTCACAACACTTCTTTACACATAACAGGGTGTAATTTAGTTGTTGCTTATATGCAAAAATACAAAATTGAAAGCAATTCACAACTTTGCAGACGGGATTTTAACCGTTCTGGGCGTTGTTGCTTATATGCAAAGATACAAAATTGAAAGCAATTCACAACAACAGAAAACAAATAATAAGACTATGAGAGGTTGTTGCTTATATGCAAAGATACAAAATTGAAAGCAATTCACAACTTCTGGTACTTCTGGTAGAAATGGTACAAGGTTGATGCTTATATGCAAAGATACAAAATTGAAAGCAATTCACAACTTCGTTTGATAGTGTATTTGCACCTGTGAGGTTGTTGCTTATATGCAAAGATACAAAATTGAAAGCAATTCACAACTTTGGCATGATGGCTTCTCAGGCTGAAACAGTTGTTGCTTATACGCAAAGATACTAAATAGAAAGCAATTCACAACAATATGACCCCAATCCAAAATTGGATTCGGGTTGTTGCTTATATGCAAAGATACTAAATAGAAAGCAATTCACAAATAGATGGGTTGGGTTGAAACCAACCCAACCGCTGTTGCTTATACGCAAAGATACTAAATAGAAAGTAATTTACAACTCCTCGGCGAGGAACTCAAGTTGACAGTTCCATAGGTCAAAATACTTAATTATTTGGTTGTGGTTAGAGTCCTTGATG
>JALOBC010000015.1 GCA_023228465.1 Dokdonella sp.
CTCTAGCACATCCGCTCAGCCGTCCAACACCAAAATCCATTCTTTGAAAGTGATAGCTACAAAGACCCAAGGAGCCAGAACCCACACCAGATTCCGGATACCCAATTGAATACCGCAGGCGTCCAGCCCTGACCGGTGCGCCCGCCGGGTGGCGAGGCGTCGTGCGAGGCCTCGCCACGTCCGTCCGCGCTCAATCGATCAGGATCGGTTCGCCCCGTCCGGGCATCTGCCAGGCCTGGCCGCGCTCCTCGAGGATTTCGCCGAGCACGCGCATGCCGCGTTCGCGCTCGCCGTGCACCAGGAACACGCGGCGGCGCGGCGCGTCGCCCAGCCAGGCGAGCAGTTCGGGCTGGTCGGCGTGGGCGGAGAAGCCGTTGATGGTCCACACTTTCGCGCGCACCGGAATGTCCTCCTTGAACACGCGCACTTCTGCTGCGCCATCGATGATGCGCCGCGCCAGGGTGCCTTGCGCGGCGTAGCCGACGAAGACGATGCTGGAACGCTGGCGCCACAGGTTGTGCTTGAGGTGATGGCGGATGCGCCCGCCGTTGCACATGCCCGAACCGGCCAGGATGATGGCGCCGCTCTCGATCTGGTTGATCGCCATCGATTCACCGGTTTCGCGGGTGAAATGCAGGCCCGGCATGGAAAACGGATCGCCGCGGTGGAGTTCCTCGAGCGCGTCGGCGCCGTAGCATTCCGGATGCCGGCGGAAGATCTCGGTGGCCGAGATGGCCATCGGCGAATCGAGGAACACGCGGGCGTGCGCGGGCAACGCGCCGTCACGGAAGCCGCGATGCAGGTGATAGAGCAGCTCCTGCGCGCGCTCCAGCGCGAAGGTCGGGATGACGACGTTGCCCTTGCGTTCGAAGGTGCTGCGGATGGCCTCGTACAGTTCCTCGACCGACTCGCTTGCGCCCCGATGGGCACGGTCGCCATAGGTCGATTCCATGACCACGTAATCGGCTGCCGGGGCCGGCACCGGGTCGCGCAGGATCGGTCGGCCCGGATTGCCGAGGTCGCCGGAAAACACCATGCGCCGCTGGCGCTTGCCATCATCCAGATCGAGCACGACCGAGGCCGACCCGAGGATGTGCCCGGCGTCCTGGAAGGTGGCGCGCACGCCATCGGCAAGGATCACCGGTGTGCAGTAGGCGACATCCGGGGCGAAGAAATCCAGCGCATGCAGAGCATCGTGCAGCGTATACAGCGGCTCGCTGCTGTCCTCGCCACGCCGGTCGTGACGCAGCGCCCGGCGTGCTTCTTCCTCCTGGATGGCCGCCGCGTCCAGCATCACGATGCGGGCGAGCTCACGCGTCGCCGCGGTGGCGTGGATGCGGCCACGGAAGCCCTCGCGCACCAGTTTGGGAATGCGTCCGCAATGATCGAGGTGAGCATGGGTCAGCAGCAAGGCATCGATGCTGGCCGGATCGAAGTCGAATGCTTCGGCGTTGGCCGCCTCGCTGTCCCGGTCCCCCTGGAACAGGCCGCAGTCGATCAGCACCCGATGCTCGCCGCAGGTGACCAGGTGACACGAGCCGGTCACGTCCTTGGCCGCGCCGTGGCAACTGTAGATGATCATGGCCGACCTCCGCGCGCCTCGAGACAGCGCGATCATGCCAGAAGCACGGGATGGCTTCTGGCACACTCGCGGCCCGTGCCCACGGCTGGTTCCAATGCGCTGCCTTCTCGCCTTCGCGTGCTTCCTGCTGCTTGCCTTGCCCGTGGGCGCATGCGCCTGGGGGCCCGCGCCCCACCGCATGGTGGCCGAGCTCGCCGAGGGGCAGCTCACGCCGGCTACACAGGTCGAAGTGCGTCGACTGCTCGGCAAGGCGTCGCTGACGGACGTGGCGCCGTGGGCGGACGAAATTCGCAACGACCCGGCGCAGCGCGCCTTGTGGCGGGAGACCGCGCCGCTGCACTTCGTCAATTTCGCCGATGCCGCGTGCCGCTACGTGGCGCGCCGCGACTGTCCCGGCGGGCGCTGCATCGTGGCGGGCATCGAGCGCTACGCGCGCGTACTCGCCGACCGCGGCCGCCCCGACGCCGAGCGCGCGCAGGCACTGCGCTTCGTCGTACATTTCATTGCCGACGTGCACCAGCCGCTGCATGCCGGCTACCGGCCCGATCGCGGCGGCAACCGCTACCAGGTGCGCTGGCAGGGGCGTGGCACGAATCTGCATGCCGTGTGGGATTCACCCGTGCTGGCCAGCCGCGGGCTCGGCTGGCGCAGCTACGCGCGCGAGCTGGCCGGCAAGCCCCTGCCCCGGGCGACCGGCACACCTGCCAGCTGGGCCGAGGAATCCTGCCGCATCACCCGCGACGGGGGCCTGTACCCGCGCGGACACCGCCTCGACGCCGCATATGCAGCGCGGATGCGCCCGCTCGCCGAGCAGCGCGTGCGGGTCGCCGCGGCACGGCTGGCCCGCATGCTGAACAGGGCGCTGGACCGCTGATCCATACGCGGGCAGTCGACCGCCCTGAACAATTACTAAACCCGCGCGTATTGTAATTTGCCGAATGAATCCCATCTGAAGGTTGTCGCCGCCGCAGCGAACTGTTGCTGCAGCGCACCAGTCATAGGTGCACGGCAAGAACGTGCCGGACGCGACGCATCCATAACAGCAGTCGGAGTTCAAAACATGAAAAAGACCCTGATCGCCATTGCCCTGGCCAGTACCGGATTCCTCGCCTTGCCTGCGCTCGCACAGGCGCAGAACAACAGCGGATTCTTCATCAACGGCAACATCGGCCAATCCAGCCTCGACAAGGGCGTGTACGACGACAATGACACCGGTTGGGCCGCCAACTTCGGTTACCGCTGGGCGGTTGCCCCTTCGGCCCTGATCGGTATCGAGGGCGGCTACGCGGATCTTGGCAAGTTCGGCACGCGCAACATGTATACCGGCCTGCCGTTCGGCAACGCCAGCATCAAGGGCTGGAACCTCGGCGTCAACGGCCACTTCAACCTGACCGACAACTGGTACCTCAGTGGGCGTGGCGGCTATTTCCGCCCGGACGTCCGCGGCAGCTACATCAGCTCGGTGACCACGGATGCGGCCGGCAACCCCGTGTATGGCATCACCACGGTCGATAGCAGCGCCAACAAGTGGTACGTGGGTGCCGGCTTCGGCTACGACTTCAGCAACAACTTCAGCATCGGCCTGAACTATGACTACTACAAGGCCAACACCAGTGGCCTGAACTTCAATCCGAGCCTGGTCTCGGTCAGCGGCGAATACCGCTTCTGAGGCAGGTCCGGCGCAGGAACGCGCAGACCACAACCGCTCCACGGCAGGATGCCCGAGCATGACCCGGCCCGCGCAAGCGGGCCGGGTTTTTTCATGGTGGCCGCGGCACCGCGAGGGAGCAGCCCTCGGGCGCACAGGGTTCTGTCCGGGCGACGCGCGACGTCCGGCGCAGCCGTGCCGACGCCCGCTGGCATGCCCGGATCAGCGCCTGCGCGGCAATACCAGCGCAGGCGGCGGGAGGGGTTGCGGCGCGGCGCGCGCAGGGGCGGTGTCGATGATCGAGAAGCTGCGTGGCATGACCTTGCGCATCAGGCGCGGCGGATGGGTCAGGAAATGCTCGAACAACCCGTTGATGTCGTTCATGCCATCCGCCTGGCCAGTGATCTGGAACTGGTCGAAGACATAGGGCCGCCCCTCGGACAGCAGGGGATCCGGATGGTCCGAGACATGGAAATGCAGGTGGGGTTCCGAACTGTTGCCGCTGTTGCCCAGGCGCGCGATGACATCGCCCCGGCGCACCATCTGGCCTTGCGTGACGGTCTGGCTGCCCGGGATCAGATGCGCATAGAACGCGTAGTTGCCGCCGCCGATGTCCTGCATGATGTAGTTGCCGGCGGCCGTTTCCATGGTTGCATTCGGCGGGTTGTACGGCGGGGTGCCGTCCGGCATGCCGTCGCGCGTGGCCACGATCGGCCCGTCGGCGGCCGCCAGCACATCCAGCCCATAGGCAAGGTAGCTTGCGTTTTCGTTCGCCGGGCCCGTGGTGCGCCGGCCCTGCGCATCGACCTTCACCCAATCGATGGCGTAGCGCTCCGGCACATGAAACTGGCCGGGCAGCGGCTGGCCGGTCGCGTCACGCAGCGGGATCGCCACGCGCCGATGAATGCCGTGCTCGTTGCTCGAATCGCTGGCCACCCAGCCGCTGCCGGAAAACGGCATGCCGACCACCACGGGCGGGGTGGTGGAAACCGGCACCTCCACGCTCACCGTCTCACCCGGCCCGGCATCGTCGCGGCAGGCGCCAAAATCCAGCGCATGGTGGAGCACGACGGGCGTCGGCAGCGACACGGCCAGCGGCACGAAGAGATAGATGAGGGCACCACCACCGGCCGGGATGTCGATCGGATCCTGCGGCGCCAGGTCCACCTTCTGCACCGCAGCGTCATACACGATCATGTTGCCGAGCAGTTCCGCACCTGCCAGCAGCGTCGTCATGGTCGCCGCGCCCTGCCCGGCCTGCATGCGCACGCGCGCGAGGCGCACGCATTCGATACCGGCGAAATTGCCGACATCGAGTTCATACACCAGCACGCGCGCATCCGGACCCTGCAGCGGCGTCGGCGCAAATTGCACGCTTGCAGTGGGCGCCGCCACGGCCGTCGCGCCGCCCAGTCCCGCCAGCAACGCCCAAGCCACCCCTCGCCCAGCGCGGGAATGCCTGCCCATGTCTACCCTCCCCAGTGATGGCTGCGCGCAACGCGCGCGCAAGCCTAGCGCGCCCGGCGCACGCGCGCATTGACCTGACGCTTCCCAGGGCGGCGACAGAAGTGCGGGTACACGTTTTTGGCGCGCGCTCGCTATACTTGCCCGGATTGGTTCGTTGTCCTGCGGTTCATCTTTTGCAGCCTGTTCGTCAAGGGAGGGTTTCATGCTGTTCCAACAACATGGATTGCTGATCGCGCTCGCGTGTGCGGTTCTGGCAATCGTCTACGGCATCTGGTCGATCCGCTGGGTGCTTGCGCGCCCGGCCGGCAACGCACGCATGCAGGAAATCGCTGGCGCCATCCAGGAAGGCGCACGCGCCTACCTCAACCGCCAGTACCGCACGATCGGAATGGTCGGCATCGTGCTGTTCGTCATCATCGGCTTCGCGCTGGATTGGGGTACCGCAATCGGCTTCGCCATCGGCGCGATCCTCTCCGGTCTGACCGGCTATATCGGCATGAACATCTCGGTGCGTGCGAACGTGCGCACCGCGGAAGCGGCGCGCGGCGGCATTGCGGCGGCGCTCGCGGTCGCCTTCCGCGGCGGCGCCATCACCGGCATGCTGGTGGTGGGCCTGGCCCTGCTCGGGGTTGCCGGCTACTACGTCACATTGCTGAAGATGGGCTGGACCGATACCCAGGCCTTGCATGCACTGATCGGCCTGGCCTTCGGCTCCTCGCTGATCTCGATCTTCGCGCGTCTTGGCGGCGGCATCTTCACCAAGGGTGCGGACGTCGGCGCGGACCTGGTCGGCAAGGTCGAGGCGGGCATCCCGGAAGACGATCCGCGCAACCCGGCGGTCATCGCCGACAACGTCGGTGACAACGTCGGCGACTGCGCCGGCATGGCGGCCGACCTGTTCGAGACCTACGCGGTGACGCTGATCGCCACCATGCTGCTCGGCGGCGTGATGGCGGCCGAAGCCGGCCCGCATGGCGTTCTCTACCCGCTGGTCATCGGCGGCGTGTCGATCATCGCCTCGATCATCGGCACCTTCTTCGTCAAGTCGCGTCCAGGCGGCAAGATCATGACCGCGCTCTACAAGGGCGTGATCGTTTCCGGCGTGCTGGCGCTGATCGGCTTCATCCCCGTCACCACCGAACTGATGGCCGGCAGCATCTATGGCCCCTGGAACGTGTTCGGCAGCGCGGTCATCGGCCTGGTCCTCACCGGCGTCATCGTGTGGATCACCGAGTACTACACCGCGACCGAGTTCGCACCGGTGCGCCACATCGCCAAGGCATCCACCACGGGTCACGCGACCAACATCATCGCCGGCCTGGGCATTTCGATGAAGTCCACCGCCTGGCCGGTGCTCGCCATCTGCGCCGCCATCTGGGGTGCCTACTGGCTGGCCGGGCTCTACGGCATCGCCATCGCCGCGACGGCCATGCTGTCGATGACCGGCATGATCGTGGCGCTGGACGCCTATGGTCCGATCACCGACAACGCCGGCGGCATCGCCGAGATGGCCGAGCTGCCGCCGGAAGTGCGTGCCGTCACCGATCCGCTGGACGCGGTCGGCAACACCACCAAGGCCGTCACCAAGGGCTATGCGATCGGCTCGGCGGGCCTGGCCGCGCTGGTGCTGTTCGCCGACTACACGCACAAGCTCGGCGTCGAGCATCCCGACCAGATCTTCACGTTCGACATCTCCGATCACATGGTCATCATCGGCCTGCTGATCGGCGGCCTGATCCCCTACCTGTTCGCCGCGATGGCGATGGAAGCGGTGGGCCGCGCGGCCGCCTCGGTGGTCGAGGAAGTGCGCCGCCAGTTCCGCGAGATCAAGGGCATCATGCAGGGCACCACCAAGCCCGACTACTCACGCGCGGTGGACCTGCTGACCAAGTCGGCGATCAAGGAAATGATGATCCCGTCCCTGCTGCCGGTGGTGGTGCCGATCCTGGTCGGCTTCATCCTTGGCCCCAAGGCACTGGGTGGCCTGCTCATCGGCACCATCGTCACCGGCCTGTTCGTCGCCATCTCGATGACCACCGGCGGCGGCGCCTGGGACAACGCCAAGAAGTACATCGAGGACGGCAATTTCGGCGGCAAGGGTTCGGAGGCACACAAGGCCTCGGTGACCGGCGACACGGTCGGCGATCCCTACAAGGACACCGCCGGTCCGGCCGTCAACCCGCTGATCAAGATCATCAACATCGTGGCGCTGCTGCTGGTGCCGCTGCTGTGATCACCTTGCGGGGCGCGGACCAACCGGTTCGCGCCTTCGCTTCGAAACATGCAAGACACGACAACGGCGGCCCTAGGGCCGCCGTTTTTCGTGCTGCTCGCGCGTACGTCGCGCGCATGCGCCGTCCATGCGCGCCGGGCACGAACCTGCGTGCGCCGGGCAGGCGCGTGGCCGGATGCGCCTTGTCCGCTGGCAAGCTCGCCCTGGGCGGGTTAGGTTCAGTCCCTCCACATCAGGGAGCATCCGCATGCGCTGGCTCGTCCCGTTCCATCGCCTCTCGTCCGTACACCTGGGCCTGGGGCTTCGCGTCGCCCGCATCGTGGCCTGGCTGGGCTACCTGCTGGTGGCGCTCGCCATCCTCATGTTCGTGTTCGTCGGCCTTGGCGTCGGCAGCTCGCGCCCGGGCGGTTTCCTGGCCATGCCGCTGCGCGCACTCAGCAGCTTCATCCTGTTCGGCTGGGCCATGGCCTGCCTGGCGATCGCCAGCCTGCTCGCTGCGCTGGTCGGCATCGAGGAGAACCTGCGCCGCGCCAGCGAAAGCAGATAGGATGTCGCGCCGGGCAGCGCGTCCCCTGCGCATCCCCGGGTACAGCAAGCGGGCCGCGGGGCCGCAGGGCCGGCGAAGGATCGACCAGGCGCGCCTGATTGGCCATCCAGCCGACCAGACGTCTGCATGGATGTTTTGCGGACATCCACCGCCTTTGCCCGCACTTCGTAGCCGCGCTTGATAGCATCAGCGGTTCACTTTCCCCGGAGGCCACCCATGATCGACTTCCAGCCCGGACTCATCTTCCGCCTGCTGCTGCGGACCTTGCCGTTCTTCGCGCTGCGCCTTGCGGTGTACCTCGGCATCACCCTGGCGTACGTCGTCGGCGTCGGCCTCGGCAGCGGCATCGGACTGCTGTTCGGCAAGGTCGCCGGCGCGTCCGGCGGCGGCATGTTCTGGGGCGCCCTGGTCGGCTTCGCCCTGGTGTCCGGAATCCTCTACTGGGTGCGCGAATACCTGCTGTACCTGGTCAAGGCGGGCCACATCGCCGTGCTGGTGGAGCTGCTCGAAGGCCGCGAGGTGCCGGACGGCAAGGGCCAGATCGCCCATGCGCGGCAGATCGTCACCGCGCGCTTCAAGGAATCGTCCGTGCTGTTTGGCCTGGACGTACTGATCAAGGGCATCCTGCGCGTGTTCAACCGCGTGGTCGCGAGCATCGCCGGCTTCCTGCCCATTCCGGGTCTCGACGGCCTGCTCAAGATCGTCGATGCCATCGTGCGCACGTCCCTGACCTTTCTCGACGAGGTGATCCTGGCGCAGATCATCCGCCAGAAGTCCACCAACCCCTGGGCCACCGCGCGCGACAGCGTGGTGCTGTATGCGCAGAACTACAAGGGCCTGTTCCGCAATGCCGTCGTCCTGACCTTCATGGTCTGGGGCATGACGCTGCTCATCTTCCTGCTGGTGCTCGGCCCGGTTGCGGGTCTCGTCGCACTGGCCCCGGGCATCGCCGGCATCTGGACCTTCGTCCTCGCGCTGGTGCTCGCGCTCAGCCTGAAGGCCGCATTGGTCGACCCCTTCGCCATGGCCGCGCTGATGCAGGCGTACGCGAAACTGACCGATGGCCAGGTGCCCAACCCGGAGTGGATCGCGCGCCTCGACAAGATGTCCGGCAAGTTCCGCACCCTGACCAAACGCGCTGAGGAACAGCCCGTCGCCGCGCCCGCCGCCTTGCCTGCAGACGCGGTCGCGCGCGATTGAACGGGCCGGCTGGGGCCGTGCCCCTGGCCGCGGCGCTGCATCGATGCGGGCGTTCACGCGCAGCAGGGACCGGCGAGCGCCTGGATCGGCCCGGCCGGCGCCATTTCTGAAGGCGGAGAAGCATCTCCGCCCACGCGGTTTGGTGGCAAGATGGACTTCCCGCCCGACCCGGAGAATTCCCATGTCCCGACTGGCGACCGCGATCCTCGGCCTTGTCCTCGCGCCGTTGCTGGCCGCACCCGCCACGGCGGCGATGGTTGCCAAGGCGGTGAACTACAGCGCCGGCGATACCGCCCTTGCCGGCACCCTGGTGTATGACGACGCGATTGCGACCCCGCGCCCGGCGCTGCTGATGGTGCCGAACTGGTACGGCGTGAACGACGCTGCCATCAAGAAGGCCGAAGCCATCGCCGGACAGGCCTATGTGATCTTCCTCGCCGACATGTACGGCAAGGATCTGCGGCCGAAGAACGCGGCCGAAGCCGGCACTGCCGTGAAGCCCCTCTACACCGACCGCACGCTGATGCGCGAGCGCGTCAATGCGGGTCTTTCCGCCTTGCGCGCACAGGCCGCGACTGCGCCGATCGACCCCACCCGCATCGCCGCCATCGGCTTTTGCTTCGGCGGCTCGGCGGTGCTGGATCTGGCCCGCTCCGGCGCCGATGTCGCGGCGGTGGTGAGTTTCCACGGCGGTCTGTCCACCGACGATCCGGCGCGGGCAAAGAACATCAAGGCGTCGATCCTCGCCATGAACGGCGCCGATGACGCCGGCACCATGGCCGACGCAGTGGCCTTCCGCACGGAAATGAAGGCGAGCCCCGCGCCCTGGGAATTCGTGGTCTTCGGCCACGCCGTGCACTGCTTCACCGAGGTCGGCGAGGACTCGCCCGGCTGCCGCTACGACGCGAAGATCGCCAAGCGCGCCTATGCCCTGATGCGCACGTGGCTGGCCGAGGCGTTTCCCGCAACGGCCCCTTGACCGCGTGGGTAGCTGCGTATGACCACGCATTGGAGCGGTGGCCGACCCAGCCGGTTGGCCGCTTGGTGCCTGCGACCAGGCGGCGGGCGGGCGGCGGCGCCGGCACGCACCGGGGCTCAGACCGCACTGCCGCAGGCATGGCCCGAAGCCCATGCCCACTGGAAGTTGTAGCCGCCGAGCCAGCCGGTCACATCGACGACCTCGCCGATGAAGTACAGCCCCGGCACGCGCCGGGACGCCATGGTCGTTGACGAGAGTTCCCGGGTATCCACGCCGCCCAGGGTGACTTCGGCGGTGCGGTAACCCTCGCTGCCGCTGGCGACCAGCGGCCAGCGCGCGAGCAGATCGGCGGCTTCGCGCAGTTGCGTGTCGCGGTACTGGTGCATCGGATGGCTGTCCAGCCAGTGCTCGCACAGGCGCTGGGCGAAGCGCTTGGGGATGCGTTCGGCGAGCACGTTGCGCAGCTCGCTGGCCGGTCGCGCGGCGCGCTGCCCGCGCAGCCAGTCGAAGGCGTCTTCGCCCGGCAGCAGATCGAGCCGCAGGTCATCGCCCGGCTGCCAGTACGAGGAAATCTGCAGGATGGCCGGTCCGCTCACGCCGCGATGGGTCAGCAACATGGAGTTGCAAAAGCTCACGCCGTTGCAATGCGCCTCGACCAGCAGCGCGACGCCGGCCAGATCGGCCAGGCGTTTCTGGTGCACGCCGCTCAGCGTCAAGGGCACCAGGCCCGCACGCGTCGGCAGCACGCGATGGCCGAACTGGCGCGCGAGCGCATAACCAAAGCCGCTGGCACCCATGCTGGGGATCGACAGGCCGCCGCTTGCGACCACCAGCGCCGGCGCGCGGAAATCACCGCAGGTGGTGGCGAGGTGGAAGCCGGTCTCAGCGTGACGGACGCGCTCCACTGCACAGCGCGTTTCGACCACGACTCCGGCATCGGCACATTCGTCGAGCAGCATGCGCACGATCTGCTTGGAGGAATCATCGCAGAACAGTTGGCCGAGCTCCTTTTCATGCCAGGCAATGCCGTGGCGCTCGACCAGGGCAAGGAAATCCCCCGCCGTGTAGCGCGCCAGCGCCGACTTGCAGAAGTGCGGGTTGGCAGACAGGAAATTGGCCGGCGTGGTGCCGGTATTGGTGAAGTTGCAGCGCCCGCCGCCGGACATCAGGATCTTCTTGCCGACGCGGTTGGCGTGATCGACGACGACGACGCGCCGACCTCGCTGCGCCGCCGTGATGGCGCACATCAACCCGGCGGCGCCGCCGCCGATGACGAGGACATCGACCACGTCCGCCATGGGCTCAATGCGCCCTGGGCGCGCAGGTCGCGCATGGCAGCGGGGCGATCATCGCCAGTGCCTGGGTGTCGGCGAAGATCTGCATCGATCGGTTCCGGGAAATCCTGCACGCGTCGGCCGGCAGCGTAGCATCCGCGCACGGGAACGCGACTGGCACGGGCACCGCGAACCCGGCCAGACCTGCGATCATTGCGCATGGAAAATTTCAGCGCGCTCGCTCTTGATCCTGCCCTCGGGCAATCACTGGAATCGCTCGGCTATTCCACGATGACGCCGGTGCAGGCGCAGAGCCTGCCCGCCGTCCTGGCCGGTCGCGACCTCATCGCGCAGGCGCCGACCGGCAGCGGCAAGACGGTGGCGTTCGCGCTCGGCCTCTTGCAGCGGCTGGACGCCGGCCTGGTCAGGCCGCAGGCGCTGGTGCTGTGTCCGACGCGCGAGCTGGCCGACCAGGTGGCCAAGGTGATCCGGCGCCTGGCGAGCGGCATCCCGAACGTGAAGGTACTGCTGCTGACCGGCGGCGTGGCGCTGGCGCCGCAGATGGCCTCGCTGCGCAAGGACTCGCACGTCATCGTCGGCACGCCCGGGCGGGTGCAGGAGATGCTGCGCAGGAAGGTGCTGCATCTGGCGCATGTGCGCACCCTGGTGCTGGACGAGGCCGACCGCATGCTCGACATGGGCTTCGAGGAGCCGATCCGCGAGATCGTCGGCAGGACACCCGCGACGCGCCAGACGCTGCTGTTCTCGGCCACCTGGCCCGAGGCCATCCGCGCGATCGGCCGCGACCTGCTGCGCGACCCGCTGGAAGTCACGGTGGCCCCGGCCATGGCGCAGGCGTCGGTCGAGCAGCGCTTCTTCGAAGTGGAACTTGCCGACAAACCGGCGCTGCTCGCCGCGATCCTGCACGAGTACCAGCCCGAGTCGAGCGTGGTGTTCTGCAATACCCGCCGCGACGTGGACGCGGTGGCCGCCGCACTCGGCACGGCAGGCATCAGCGCGCTGGCCTTGCATGGCGACATCGACCAGCGCGACCGCGACGAGGTGCTGGTGCGCTTCGCCAACCGCAGTTGCCGCGTCCTGGTCGCCAGCGACGTGGCCGCCCGCGGCCTGGACATCCAGGAGCTCGCCGCGGTGATCAATTACGAATTGCCGCCCGATCCGGACATCTACCTGCACCGCATCGGCCGCACCGCGCGCGCCGGCCAGAGCGGCCTGGCCCTCAGCCTGGTGACGCCACGCGAAATGCCGCGCGCGCTGGCGCTGGAAACGCGCCAGGGCGCGCCGCTGGCGTGGACCCGGGCATCGCCGGCGGCGGGCGGGCCGGCGCGTTCCCTGCCCGCGGCGATGGTGACCCTGCGCCTGGACGCCGGGCGCACCGACAAGATGCGCCCGGGCGACATCCTTGGCGCGCTCACCGGCGAGGCGGGCCTGCCGGCCGAGGCGGTCGGCAGGATCGACGTGTTTCCGACCCGCTGCTACGTCGCCATCCGCCGCGCCGATGCGAACCGGGCGTTGCAGCGCCTGCAGGCGGGCAGGATCAAGGGCCGCAACGTGCGCGTGGCGCGCCTGTGAGCGCGGCCTGCGTCAGGGAGAGGCATCCTGGTTGGCTGGCGCGTGCTGGCGCTGGCGTCGAGCGAGTACGGCCGCCACCTCGGCGAGGCCGATGCCACTGGCGCGCAGCAGCACGATGAGGTGGTAGAGGAGGTCGGCGGCCTCCTCGCGCAGTTGCGGGATATCGCCGGCCGCGCCCGCCAGTGCAGTTTCGACCCCTTCCTCGCCGACCTTCTGCGCGATGCGGCGGATGCCGCTTGCCAGCAGGCGGGCCGTATAGCTTCCTTCCGGCCGCTCGCGCACGCGTTCGGCGATGATCCGGTCCAGTGCAGCCAGGGCATCGGCAGGCGCCTTGCCGAAGCAGCCTGGCTGGCCGGTATGGCAGACCGGCCCGGCGGGCAGCGCCTGCACCAGCAGCGTATCGCGGTCGCAATCGGTGTCGATCGACACCAGTCCCAGCCGATGGCCGGAGGTCTCGCCCTTGGTCCACAGCCGCTGCCGCGAGCGACTGAAGAACGTCACCGAGCCGGTGGCCCACGTGGCGGCCAGCGCCGCGCGATCCATGTAGCCCAGCATCAGCACCTGGCGCGTGTCGGCATCTTGCACGATGGCCGGCAGCAGGCCGTCCTGCTTGTCCCAGGCGAGGTCCCCGGCCCATGCGGGCATTTCTGGCTCAGCAGGCACCACGCACCTCCATGCCTTCCGCGGCCAGCGCCTGCTTCAAGGCGGAAATCGCCACCGCGCCGCTGTGGAAGACGCTGGCCGCGAGCGCGGCATCCACGTCGGCGAGACGGAACACCTCGCTGAAATGAGCGATCGACCCGGCTCCGCCCGAGGCGACCAGCGGCACGTCGCAGAGCGCGCGTGCGGCGGCAAGCTGTTCGATATCGAAGCCTTGCCGGACGCCATCGGCGTCCATGCAGTTCAGCACGATCTCGCCGGCCCCGCGGCGTTGCGCTTCGACCAGCCAGTCCAGCGTGCGCTGCGGCTGCTCGCGGATTCGCGCCGCATCGCCGGTGTGGCTGAAGACGCGCCAGTCGCCATCGGCTGCGCGCCGGCTGTCGATGCCGACGACCACGCACTGGGTTCCGAATTCGTTGGCCAGGGCGTCGATGAGGTCCGGTGCCTCGAGGGCCGGCGTGTTGACCGATACCTTGTCGGCGCCGGCGTGCAGCACTCGCCGCGCGTCCGCAACGCTGCGGATGCCGCCGGCAACGCAGAAGGGGATGTCGAGGAAGCCGGCGATGCGTTCGATCCACGTCCGGTCAACGCTGCGGCCTTCCGGGCTGGCACCGATGTCGTAGAACACCAGTTCGTCTGCGCCGGCATCGCGGTGGCGGCGCGCCACATCGAGGATGTCGCCCATGTCGCGGTGGGCCCGGAAGCGCACGCCCTTGACGACCCGGCCCTGGCGCACATCCAGGCAGGCAATGATGCGTCGACTCAGCATGCCAGCGCCTCGTCCAGCGTCAGGCAGTCTTCCAGCAGGGCGCGGCCCAGCACCGCGCCGGCGCAGCCGGCCGCGGCAACGGCGCGCAGATCCGAGGTGTCGCGGATGCCGCCGGAGGCCTGGATCAGGACGTGCGGAAAATGCGCGGCAAGCTGCCGGTACAGCGCGAGGTTCGGCCCGCCCAGCATGCCGTCGCGGGCGATGTCGGTACACAACAGGTGCTCCAGGCCGGCCGCGCAGTACCCGCGCAGCAGCGGCTCCAGGCGCGCACCCGAATCCTCGGTCCAGCCGTGCGTGGGCAGGATCCAGTCTTGACCCACGCGCCGCACGTCGAGCGCGATGGTGAGCCGGCTCGCACCGACGCGCGCCATCCAGTCGGCAACTTCCGCCGGGGCGCGCACGGCAAGGCTGCCCACCACGACGCGCGCGGCGCCCGCGTCGAGCAGGCGCTGCACGTCGGCCAGGCTGCGAACGCCGCCCCCGGTCTGCACCTCGAGCGAGGTGGTGCGCACGATGCGCTCGAGCAGTGGGGCCAGCGTGTAGCCGCCGGCGCGCGCGGCATCCAGATCGACCAGGTGCAACCAGCGCGCACCGTCCTCGGCGTGACGTTGCGCCCGCGCCAGTGGGTCCGTGCCGTACGCGGTGGCACGCGAATAATCGCCCTGCCGCAGGCGCACCACCTGGCCGGCATGCACGTCGATGGCGGGATAGAGGGTCAACCACATGCGAGGGCTCCGGAGAGGAAGTTGGCGAGGATGCGCGCGCCCGTCGCGCCCGAGCGCTCCGGGTGGAATTGCACGCCGGCGGTGTGCCCGCGCTGCACCACGGCGGCAAACGCCTGGCCGTGACTGCACCAGGCGACGCAATCGGAAGTCACCGGCGCGGCGAATCCATGCACGAAGTAGCACGGTTCGCCCTCGCCGACGCCCTCGAGCAGGCTGCCGGCATCGCGCAGCCGCAGGCGGTTCCAGCCCATGTGCGGGATGCGGATTCCCGGCGCGGGCTGCAGCCGCCGCACCTGCCCCGGCAGCAGCCCCAGGCAATCGACGTCGCCTTCTTCGGAGTGCTCGAAGAGCAGCTGCATGCCCAGGCAAATGCCAAGCAGCGGTTGACGTAGCGCACGCAACAGCGCGACCAGGCCGCTCGCGTGCAGGCGCGCCATGGCCGCCGCGGCATGTCCGACGCCGGGCAGGATGACCCGCTCGCAGCCCTCGATCAGGCGCGCGTCGGCGGTTGGCACCGGCACGGCACCCAGGCGCTGCAGCGCGTTGCACACCGAACCCAGGTTGGCGCCGCCCGCGTCGATCACCGCCACGCGCATCACAGCACGCCCTTGGTCGAGGGAAGCGCCCGCCCCTCGCGCCGCAGCGCACTGCGCAGCGCCCGTCCGACCGCCTTGAAGCAGGCTTCGACCATGTGATGGGTGTTTTCGCCGCGCACCGACAGGTGCAGGGTGAGCCCTGCGGCCTCGCACAGGGAGCGGAAGAAGTGCGGCACCATTTCGGTTGGCAGCTGGCCCACTGCTGGTCGCGGGAACGCGCCTTCGAAGACGAAACAGGCACGGCCACTGACATCGAGCGTCACCGCGGCGAGCGATTCGTCCATGGGCAGGCGCAGGGCGACCGCCCCGACCGCGCCGTCCGCCTGCCCATAGCGGCCGATGCCGCGCTTGTCGCCAAGCGCGCGCGCGAGCGCCGTACCGAGCACCAGCGCGCAGTCCTCGATGGTGTGGTGCTCGTCCACCTCCAGGTCGCCGCGGCAGGCGAGCTGCAGCGCGAAACCCCCATGCGTGCCGAGTTGGCAAAGCATGTGGTCGAACATGCCGATGCCGGTGTGCACCTCCGGCTCCGCGCTTCGATCCAGGTCCAGCGTCACGTCGACCTCGGTTTCGCGGGTGCGGCGCGCCAGGCTTGCCGTGCGCGGCCGCTCGGCCAGCGCATGGGCGATGCCCGGCCAGTCCCATTCCCCGCCGAAGCGCGCGCTGCGCAGCTGGAATCCGGGCACGCCCAGCGCAGATGCGAACTCCAGATCGCTCGGGCGATCGCCGATCACCGCCGAGTGGTCCAGATCGATCGCCCGGTCGCGCAGGTAGTGCTGCACCAGCCCCAGGCCCGGCTTGCGCGTGGGGCGCTGCTCGTGCTCGAAGCTGGTATCGATCAGTACCTCGCGGAAGTCGATGCCCTGCGAAGCCAGCACCTGGAGCAACAGGCGATGCGGCCCTTCGAACGCCGCCTGCGGGAAGGCAGGGCTGCCGAGCCCGTCCTGGTTGCTGACCATTACCAGGTCGAAGCCCGCCGCGCGCAGGCGCAGCAGCGCCGGCACCACGCCACGGGCCAGACGCAGCTTGTCGAAGCTGTCGACCTGCCCGTCCGCGGGCTCCTCGATCAGCGTGCCGTCGCGGTCGATGAAGAGCATGCGCGTCATGGCGCCTGCTCCGCCGCGCCGATGGCGCGCAGTACGCGGTCGTTCTCCTCGCGCGTGCCGACGCTGATGCGCAGCGCATCGGCCAGCCCGGGCACGCCACGCTGGTCGCGCACCTGCACGCCCGCGGCGAGCAGGCGGCGCCAGACGTCGGCGGCAGCGGCGAACCGCACCAGCAGGAAGTTGCCCTGGGAGGGATGGACGCGGCGCACGCCGGCGGCGCGGCCCAGCGCACGGGTCATGCGCTCGCGCTCGATGCAGACGGCGCGCACGCAGGCTTCGGTGCGCTCGCGCGCAGCCGGCGCCAACGCGGCCAGCGCCAACTCGACTGCCGGCGTGGCCAGCGGATAGGGTGCCTGGCAGTGGCCGAGCAGCCCGACCAGCGCCGGGTCGCCGATCACGCAACCCACGCGCGCGCCCGCCAGCGCGTGCGCCTTGGACAGGGTGCGCAGTACCAGCAGGTTGTCGTGCGACGCGAGGAGCGCAAGCGCCGAGGCCACGCTGGAAAACTCTCCATAGGCCTCGTCGACGACCACGGCAGCCTTGCCGGCGAGACCTGCCGCAAGCATGGCGAGATCCGCAGGCCTCACGCCGTGCCCGGTGGGATTGCCCGGCGAGCAGACGAACACCAGCCTGGCCTCGCTGCGCCGCGCCGCAGTGATGACGGCGGGGATGTCCAGCGAGAACCCGCCCGCGCCATCGCACAGCGGTACGTCGATGACCGGCGCGCCATGCAGGCGGGCGCTGATGGCATACATGCCAAAGGTCGGCGTGGAGATGATCACGGCATCGCGACCGGGCCGGCAGAGCGCGCGCACCAGCAGGTCGATCGCCTCGTCGCTGCCGCGGCAGGGCAGCAGGCGCGCGGGCGCGACCCCATGGAGATCGGCCAGCGCGTCACGCAGGGCCATGGACTGCGCAGCGGGATAACGCCGGCAGCGCCCTGCCGCGTCCGCAGCATTCGGCCATGGGTTCTCGTTGGCGTCCAGGTGGATGCTCGCGGCCACGGCCTCGCGACGCGCCGAGGCGTAGCCGCCGAAGTCGCGCAGATCCTCGCGCACCAGGTCCAGCGCGGAAGCGCTCATGCCATGGCCTCCAGCCGCGCCAGGCGCCGCGATACGGCGGCGGCATGGGCGTCCAGCCCTTCGGCCCGGGCCAGCGTGACGGCGTCGGCACCGATGCCGCGCAGCCCCTGGGCGTCGACTTCCTGCACGCTGATCCAGGTCTGGAAGCTCGCGACCGACAGCCCGCTGAAGGCGCGCGCTGCGCCATGGGTCGGCAGGACGTGGTTGGTGCCGCTGCAGTAGTCGCCGAGCGTCTCGGGAGCATGGTCGCCGAGGAACACCGACCCGGCACTGGCCACCGCATCCAGCCAGCGCCGCGGCGCGCGCACGGCGAGGATCAGGTGCTCGGGCGCGTAGGCGTTGGAAATGCGCATCGCGGCGGCGATGTCCGGCACGCGCACGAGGCGCGCGTGGCGCAGCGAGCGCGCGAGGATCTCGGCACGCGCGAGCGTCGGCGCCTGGCGGCCGATCTCTCCGGCCACCGCGGCGAGCAGGCGCGGGCAGTCGCTGAGGAGGATGGCCTGGGAATCGGGTCCGTGCTCGGCCTGTGCCAGCAGGTCGGCGGCAACAAACTCGGCATCGGCGCCGGCATCGGCAATGACCAGCACTTCGGAAGGTCCGGCCGGCAGGTCGATGGCGACGCCTTCGGCACCGACCTGCCGCTTGGCTTCGCTGACATGGGCATTGCCCGGGCCGAACAGCTTGTCGCAGCGCGGCACCCCGCCCACGCCGTAGGCCATGGCGCCGATCGCCTGCACGCCGCCGAGCAGGAAGACGCGCTCGATGCCACAGGCTGCCGCGGCGCAGAGCACGGCCGGGTCTGCGCTGCCGTCGCGACGCGGCGGCGTGCACAACACGATGTCCTGGCAGCCGGCGAGACGCGCGGGCACGCCGAGCATCAGGGCGGTGGAAGGGAGCGGCGCCGAACCGGCCGGCACGTACAGCCCGACCCGCGCAATGGGGCGTGGCAGCCGCTCGCAGAGGACGCCGGGGGCGGTCTGCAGGGCATAGCCGGCGGCCATGCCCGCGCGATGGAACGCCTCGATGCGCGCGTACGCGGCCTGCATGGCCGCCGCCAGCCCGGCTGGCAGTTCGCGGCGCGCGCGGGCGAAGTCCCCAGGCGCCACCTCCAGGCATTCCAGCGCGCAGCCGTCGAAGCGTGCGGTCAGCGCGCGCAGCACCGGCGCGCCGCCGGTGCGCACCTCGCGCAGCAGGACCGCGACCTCCTCGCGCAGCCGCGTCTCGCCCACGGCCGTCGGCCGTTCCAGCAGCGCGCGCCGCGCTGCGCCGTCCAGCGCGTCCCAGTCGTGCACTTCCGGCAGCATCGTCATAGCAGCATCTGCTCGACGGGCAACACCAGCATGCGCCGCGCGCCGGCCTGGCGCAGGTCCTCCAGCTGCCGCCAGGTCACGGCACCGGGGCACAGGGCCTGCAGCGCGACGACGTCGCTGTGCCCTTCGACCGCACTCACGCTCGGCGTCACGCCGGCCGGCAGCAGGCCGGCGATGGCCTGCAACTGGGTACGCTGCGCCTCGAGCATCAACAGGCGCGCATCCTGGCCGCCGAGCGCGCCGTCGATGCGGCGCAGCAGCAGGTCGCGCAGGGCATCGCGCGCATCGCCGAACGCCGCGTGCGTGCCGGCCAGCACTGCCTCGCTGCGCAGCACCACCGCGACTTCGCGCAGCTGGTTGGCGGCGAGTGTCGCGCCCGAAGAGACCAGGTCGCAGATCGCCTCCGCCTTGCCCAGGCGCGGCGCGATTTCGACCGACCCGGACAGCGTCACCACCTCTGCGTTCACGCAGTTGTCGCGCAGCCAGGCATGCAGCAGGGCGGGATGCGAGGTGGCGATGCGCGCTCCCTGGAGGGTCAGCGGTCCGTCCCAGGCGGCGTCCACGGGCAGCGCGATGCTCAACCGACATTGCCCGAATCCCAGCGCGCGCAGTTCGACCAGGGCGGGGCGCTCGCCACCCGCGGCCTGGGCGGCGCGGCGCTCCTCCAGCACGTCACGACCGACCAGCCCGAGCTCGCAGGTGCCATCATGCAGGAGACCGGGGATATCGTCGTCGCGCACCAGCAACAGGTCGATGGGCAGGCTTTCACCCAGGCAGAACAGGCGCTCGCGACCGGCGGCGAACTCGAGGCCGGCGCGCGCCAGCAGGGCGCGGCCCGGCGCGGTCAGGCGACCGGATTTCTGCGTGGCGACGCGCAGTCGTTCACGTGGCTTCATGGGACATCCAGGAGCGGGAGGGAGGCTGGAGCGGAGAGGACGGGTCGAGCGGGGCCGCGCAGTCAGCTACGGTGTCGATGCAGTCCCAGGGCCGTGGCCGCCTGGCGGTAGCCACCGGCGCCGCTGCTCAGGCAGCGCGCGACGCGACCGATGGTGGTGACGCTGACGCCGGTGCGCTGGTGGATGTCGCGGTAGGGGAGTTCTTCGAGCAGCAGCGGCACGACCTGCCAGCGGTCGGCCATGGCCTCGAGCTCCGCCGGCGTGCACAGATCCGTGAGCAGCGCATGCAGGTCCTCGCGCGTGCGCACGGCAAGCAACGCCTCGACAAGCCCGTCGAGGGCGGCGTCGCGTGCGGCGGAGGTGCGGGCGGGCGGACGTTTCACCGGCAAGACAGACCAATGTAATAGCGCGTTAATACATTGAAGCATGCGGCCTCGGGAAACGTCAAGCGGCGTGCGTCGATGGCCTGGCGTTGCGCCGTTCCTGCACGCGAATGGCGTGTTCCGCAGCGGGCGGCCTTGCGCCCGCCCCTGCCCGGCGCTCGCCAGGAACCCGATTCACTTGGCGGGCACCGCACTGCAGCGGGCCGCGAGGCGCTGCGCCTCAGGTGTTAACGCGGTCCTCGCGCACACCGCGCTCCAGCCACCACAGCACGCCGACCGCAGCAAGGAACGCGAGGAAGAAGGGCCAGCGCGGCCACGGCCAGATTCTTGTCCCGGCAAGCTTCACGGGCCCGCCACCGGACACCAGCTCTGCGGTCGCCGCCTGTTGCTCCGCATGCGCGAGCGCAGCAGCCTCGCCGTGATCGCGCACCCATACCGGCACGTCCTCGCCGGCGCTGGAGAGCACGTGCCAGCCGGCGCTGCGCGGCCACCAGCCGGCGCAGCCCGCCGCGTCCGGGGTCAGCGACTCGGCTGCGCCATTTGCCGGGCGCACGCTTGCGTCGGCGGCGAGCGCACACACGCGCACCCGCTCATCGCGCCTGGGGTCGGGCGACAGCTCGGGCAGCGGCCTGCCGCGCGGCCGCGCGATGGCCTGGAAGACACCGCTCCAGAGCGAGCCGAAGGCCGCGGGACTCCCCGCCAGTTGCAGGCGTTCGCTGTCGGCCAGCAGCCACACGCCGACCCGTCCCTGTCCGCGGCCACGCAGCCACGCCGCGGTGCCGCCATCGGCCATCCGCAGCAGCGGCGCGACGTCCGCGGCATGTACCGTCCAGGGTAGGCGCGTGAGCGGGATGTCGGCGGCCAGCGGTTGGCCGACGAGCGGCGCCGGCGACCCGGGCTTGTCGGCCTGCAGCGGCACGCCGAGTGTGGCCCAGTCATCCACGGCGCGCTTGTCGGCCTGCAGCGGCACGCCGAGCGTGGCCCAGTCATCCACGGCGCGCTCGACGGCCGCGTCGCCGGCGGCGCCGCGCAGGCGCAGCAACAGGCCCATGCCGCCACGTACCGCTGCCTCCACACGCGCCCTGGCATCGGCAGCCAGAGCCGACCAGGCGCGCGCGTCGATGATGGCGAGATCGACCTGGGCGAGCGCCGCGGCGTCGAGCGGCGCGGCGCCTTCGCGCAGGTCGATGCCGGCGCTGAGTGCGACGCGGCTGGCCAGGTCAAGCCCGGCATCCTGCATCCAGCGGCGCAGGTACTTGAGTTCCGGATCCGGTGCGCCGGCAAGCAGCAGCACGCGCAACGGCGCTCCAGGCAGGGCGGCGATCGGCACTGGCACGTCCTCGACGCGCTCGCCTGCCGGGTCGAGGATCCGCAGACGAAACAGCGCGGGCCCCGCGGCCTTGGCCAGCGCGGCCAACTGGAAGCGGCCGTCCGCGGAGAGGCTGGCCGACGCGACCGGCGCGCCGGCGGGGTCGGCAAGTTCCACGCGCCCGCCGGGCGCCCCCTCCACCCGTCCCGTGACCGTCCACGCCTCGCCCGCGCGGACAGCCTGCGGCGCGGCGAGCTCGACCAGGCCACGCGGAAGCGGCGCCGGCTCGAAACGCCGGACCCGCCCGCGCGCCGCGTCGCGGTCACGTGCAGGCAGACCCAGTCCCACCACCCACAGGTCACGCGCCTCGGGGAAACGCCGCAGCGCGGTGGCAAGGTCGGGGACCGGTACGGCATTCGCCAGGCGGGGCGCGCCCGGCAGCCGCACGCGATCGCCCCCGCGCGGCAGGGCATCGCGCTGCACGCGCGTCGCTCCCGGCGTGACGACGATGAGCGAAGCGCCCACGGTCGGCTCGGTCATGGTCGGTGGAAGCAGCGTCAGGTAGAGCGCGGCGGTGGCGGCGACCAGCAGCGCGGCGCGCGCGATCCGCTGCCGCCCGCGCGTGCACCAGAGCCCGAGCAGCAGCGCCAGGCCAAGCAGGGCGAGCGTCGCGTCCGCGATCATGGGGAAGGCTCCGGCATGCCATGCAGGCGTTCGAGGCGTTCGAGCCAGGCGCGCCCGAGCGCATCGGGTTCGCGGCGTGGTCCGGTGACGGGCGGCGGTACCGCCAACAAAGGCCACAGGCGGGCGCGCAATTCCCGTCGGCACGCGTTGCAGGCCGGATCGGCGCGGGCGCGATCGAGCGCGACCATGGCTTCCAGCGCATCGCCGCGTTCGCGCTGGCGCGCAGCAAGCTGGTCTTCGAGAGCATTCCAGTCGGGTGCACCCACGCCGGCCAGCGCCTGCCACGCCTGGCCCAGTGCCTGCGCTCCGCCGGTGGCCGGCGCCAGCGTGCCGCGGACGTCGGCCAGGCCCTCGCGATCGCCGCTGAGGCGGCGGCTCTCGTCCGGCACCGGCAGCTCGAGCCCCACGCGGGCGAGGTAGATGCGCGAGGCCTGCTGCACCTGCTTGATGAAGTCCAGCGCGCGGTACTCAAAAGGGAGCGCCAGGGCGGGTTCACCCTGGCGCAGGTGCAGTTCGGCCTGCCACATTTCGGCCAGCGCGGATTTCAGGATCGCCCGGGTCTGCGGATCGAGCAGGGTCGCCGCCTCGGCGCTGTCATGCGTATGACCGTATTCGGCGAGCACGTCACCGGCGTCGCCCATGCGCGGCGGCGCCGATGGCTCATGCGTTGCGCCATGCTCATGCGCATCGTGATCCTGAGGACCGCCTTCGCCGCGCTGCCCGGCCGTCTCCGATTCCTCGCCGAGGAACTGGCCATAGCGCAGGCGCAGGATCTTCTGGTCCACGCCAATGGCGTCGGAGCGGTCGAGAAACCGCTCGGCGCCGAGCGTCGTCCGCGCCGCGACCAGTGCTTCGCTGTCGATGATGATCTGGCGCTGGCTGCGAAAGTACGCTGGCAGGGTGCGTTGCACCACCCCGTCCAGATCCGCCACATCCGCCGGCGCCGCGGCCGGCCAGCGCAGGATGAAGCTGGCGCTGCGCGTGATGTTGGGCGCCGGTTCGCGGTTGTCGCGCACCAGCACGCGCACGATCAGATCGTCGCCTTCGGCGAAGTCCAACGCGGCAAGATCGAGGGTGTGCCGGTAGCGGACGTGCCGCGTGCCGTCCAGGGCAGTGCCGTCCAGGTCAACGGTCTGCGCCCTGACCTGCACGCTGTCACCGCTGATCTGGGCGAGCTCCACGGCAAGCTGCGCGCCGGCGATGCCGTAGTCGTCCGTTGCCTCGACGTCCAGCGTCCACTCGGTCTGTCCACTCGCCAGCAGGCTGAGCGTGTGCTCCGGTGCCGACACGCGGACTGTCGGCGCCTGGTCGGCGATGACATCCAGCCGGTGCAATCCGCCTTTCAACGCGGGTGCGCCAGTCAGTTCGACGCGGTAGAGCGTGGATTCGGCCAACGCCAGCCCGCCGCGCCAGGCGCCATCCCCGCGCTCCAGCGGCACGCGCCGCCCATCGTGCAGCACCAGCGCCGCCGCGCGCGGCTCCGGCGCGAAGCGCAGCTGCCAGGTGAGCTGCGCGCCGGCAGGCACCTCGGCGTCCAGCGCCGGAACTTCGCGCGCGCCCAAACCGGTGTAGGCCGGTGGAACGATGCGCACGCGCGCCTGCACCAGGCGCGTGGCGAGCGTCTCGGCAGGCTGGCCAGCGGCAGACCCTGCGGCCGAGCGCGGCGCGGGTGCCCACAGCCAACCCGCCAGCAGCACGCCGAGTGCCGCGCCCCAGGCGATCCCCAGCGCGCCGCGCGGCCAGACAGGACGCGCGTCCACGCCCTGCTCGGCCAGGCGCCGCTGGAGGCGCTGGCGCTGCAGGCCGGCCAGCGGCGTCAGCCTGCGCGGATCATGCGTAAGCAAGGCGGCGCTGTCTTCCATGCGCGGATCGAGGGCATCGAGCCGGCGTGCCAGCCAGGCAGCATCGGTGCTCCGCCAGGTGCGCCAGGCGAGCAGCCCGAGCAAGACCGCGCCGCCGAACGCGGCCGCGCAGGCCGCAGCGATGCCGGTCTGGCGCCCGAACAGCGCGACCAGCGCCAGCATCAAGGGCAGCAGCAGCGCGATGCGGATGGCGATACGGCGCCTGGCCACCGACCGGCGCAGGCGGGTAATGGGTCGATCGACGATCATCGCGGGGACCTGCGCCAGCCGAGCGCGATCAGTCGCTCCAGCAGGAACGTTGCGGCGATGAGCGCCACCAGCCAGGCATCCAGCGAATGCACCGAGTGCCTTGGCGGCAAGGCCTCGCCCGCCATGCCCGGATCGAGCGTCGGGCGCAGCGCCGTCGCGCCCGCCGCTGTCGGCGCCGGCGGCGGGCCCGCCAGCGCTGCGTGCAGGCGCTGCGGGAAATCGGCGTCCAGCAGCGCGGGCAGATCGTGCGGCGCGAGCGCCCCGGCCAGGGTGACCAGGCGTCCCGCGCCTTGCCGGCTGGCACTGGCGAGCGGGCGGCCATGGGCATCCGGCCACAACGACGCGCCGGCGGCAGGGCCTGCGCCCACAACCAGCGCGGTGCCGCCCTGCTCCAGCCAGCGGTCCAGCGCCGGCGCTGGCGGCGCCAGCCACACCAGCCAGTCCGCGGTCGGCGGAACCGCTTGCCCGGCCGGCGCGGCGTCCAGCGTGTAGCGACCCGGTGCAGCCAGGTTCCAGACCGCGACCGCCGCTTCCACATACGTGGCGGACGGCGCCTGATCCGGCGCTAGGCGCAGCGCCAGCGTGCGGGGCAGCGCCGGCCCGGGCGGACGCGCGGGCATGCGCCCCGGCACGACGCGCCATTCGACCGGGCGCACCAGACGCGGGCGTTCGCCATCGAGCCCTTCCACCCGCTCGGGCACGATGACGGTGAGCGGGGTGTCCTTCGCCAGCGTAGCATCGAGTTCGCGCAGCAGGCTGGCGCTCGCTCCCGCCGATGGCGGCGCACCGGTGCCCAGCGCCGGAAAGCCGGGACTCAGCCAATGCCATTCCCCGTCCGACGCCACCGCGGCCCGGGCGCCGACCGGATTCACACCCGGGGCGAGGACGATCCACGCGCTTGCCCGGGTGCCGCCGCGCTGCCACACCGGCTGCGCCAGGAGCAGGGCGAGCAAGGCCAGCAGCAGCAGCCGCACCAGCAGCAGCCAGGGGCGCTGGATGCGTATGCGCCGCTCGGGCCGGGCACGCGGACTGATCCAGCGCAGCGCCGCAAACTCCACGCGCACGAGTTCCAGGCGCCGCACCAGGTGGATCCACAGCGGCAGCGCCAGCGCTGCCAGCGCAGCCAGTCCCAGGGGCGCAAGCAGCGCGAGACTCACGGCCCACTGCCCCGGTCACCGCCAAACAGCACGCGCAACGGCTCGATCAGGGGCCGGTCGAGCACGTACTCGGCATGCCGGATGCCGGCGGCGGTGAAACGCTGCGCCAGTCGGGCACGTGCCGCGGCGAAGCGCTCCAGGTAGTCGCGCCGGGCCGCCGCCGCTTCGACGCGCAATTCGCTGCCGGACTCCGGATCGACGAAGCGGTGGCCACCGGCATAGGGAAAATCCCGCTCACCGGCAGTGAGGAGCTGGATCGACAGCACTTCGCGCCGGGTGGCGGCCAGGCGCAAGGCAAGTTCGACCATGCTTTTGTCGAAGAAGTCCGAGAGCAGCAGTACCAATGCCGGCGGCAGCATGCGTTCGAGCATCGGCAACAGGCGCGCAGGATCGGGCAGCGTCGCCGCGGCGTTCAGCCGCTCGAGCGCCAGCAGGACCTGGTCGCGTTGACGCCGGCCGGCATGCGCGGGCAGGAACAGCGGTGCCGCGCCGCCGACGGCCAGCAATCCGAAGCGGTCACCCTGGCGCAGGGCGAGTTCGATGACGCAAGCGGCAAGCTGCCGCGCAGCCTCCAGTCGCGAAGGCGCCGCCGGCCCGGCATCGCGCTGGCCCATCGAAGCGCTGGTGTCGATCACCAGCCAGACGCCGAGCGCGCTGTCGCGCTCGGCCTCGCGCACGAAATGCCGGTCCGAGCGCGCGTAGAGCTTCCAGTCGATGCGACGCGGATCATCACCCGGCTCGTAGGCACGGTATTCGGCGAATTCCAGGCCCGCGCCGCGCACGCGGCTGGCGTGCTGGCCAAGGCCGGCTGCGCCGCCGCGGCGCGAGGCCAGGCGCAGGTCGCGCAACTGGGCGCGCAAGGCGGGCGTAAGCGGCGCCAGCACGGAAGCCTCAGGCCGGGAACGGCACCGCCGCCAACAGCTCGGCAATCACCGCGTCGGTGCTGCGTCCGGCAGCTTCGGCGCTGAAGGACAGCAACAGGCGGTGGCGCAGGACCGGCGCGGCCAGTGCCTTCAGGTCCACCCGCGTGGCAGCGAGCCGGCCGTGCAGCAGCGCGCGCGCCTTGGCCGCCAGCACCAGCGCCTGGCCGGCGCGCGGGCCGGCACCCCAGCGCAGCGCTTCGCGCACCGATGCACTGCCGCCCTGCTGCGGCCGGGTGGCACGCACCAGGCGCACGATCCAGGCCAGCAGGTCCTCGCCCAGGTGCACTTCACGCACCAGGGCCTGCAGGGCAAGCACTTCGGCACCCTCCATCACCGGCTCGATGACCGGCGTGGCGCTGCCGGTGGTCTGCACCAGGATCGCGCGTTCCTCGGCTTCATCCGGATAATCCACGCGGATGTGCAGCAGAAAGCGGTCCAGCTGCGCCTCCGGCAACGGATAGGTGCCGGCCTGCTCCAGGGGATTCTGCGTGGCCAGCACGAAGAATGGCTGCGGCAGCACATGCGTGACCCCGGCATAGCTCACGGTGCGTTCCTGCATCGCTTCGAGCAGCGCCGACTGGGTCTTGGGCGGGGTGCGGTTGAGCTCGTCGGCCAGCAGCAGGTGGGTGAAGACCGGGCCGCGCTGGAACGTGAAGCGGCGCCGGCCGGTGCCGTGTTCCTCTTCCAGGATTTCGGTGCCGATGATGTCTCCCGGCATCAGGTCCGGCGTGAACTGGATGCGTCGGAAGTCCAGCGCCAGTGCCTGCCCCAGCGCGCGCACCAGGAGCGTCTTGCCGAGCCCCGGCACACCCTCGATCAGGCAATGGCCGCCGGCGAGGAGCCCGATCAGGAGCTGCTCGACGACCTCGTCCTGCCCCACCACCACGCGGCCGATGGCTTCGCGCAATGCGCCGAGCTGTTGCAGCCGGGCAGCGAGGGCGGCTTCGGTCGGGGCAGGCATCTGGGCCATGGCATTCTCCAGGGACGGCAGTGGATTGTCCCGGCCCACGCGGCCCGTGACACGTGCGGAATGTCACGCCCGGCATTGACGCGCGGCGGGCGTTTGCCACCATCGCCTGCCAGGCCGGTGCGCAAGCCGTCGTGAGGCCGCTCGCCGGACAGCGGTGGACGGCGTCCTGTCACGAGCGCAGCTTGGCCGCCTGATGACCTGCAGGCAGCAATCGTGGTGAGATAAGGGGGCTGCGCCGATGGCCACGCAGCCACACCACGCGCCGTGAACTTGAGGAGGCTGTTCCATGCAAGCGTTCGTCGTACCGCTGTTTGCACTGGCGCTGGGCGCCGGCCCGGGCGCCCCGGCTGCCGCGGGAGACTGGGTCCTGGCCAGCGGCACCGGCACCTGTTCCGTTACATCGGTCGATTTTCCCGACGGACCGCGCGGCTTTGCCGCCGGCGCCTTCAATTGTGGCCTGTTGACCATGGACGGTGGCTACAGCTGGACACCGATCGACGTGGTCCCCGAGCACGGCCAGAGCCTGGTCTGGGCGCATGCCGCCAGCGCGGACGAACTCTACGCCGCCCGCCTGGGCTTTTACCGCAGTACCGATCGCGGCGCCAGCTGGGCGCAGGTCGGCCCCTGGGATACGAGCAGCCCGGGGAGCATCTTCGACGTCGCCTTCCTGGCCTCGGGACGGTTGGTCGCGATCAAGGGCGGCCAGACCTGGACCAGCGACGACCAGGGTGACCACTGGACCCTGCGCTACCCGGGCGAAATGGATCGCAACTTCCACGAGCTGCACTTCCCCGGCAGCGGCGCCATCGGTTATGCCACTGGCGGCGTGGTGCGCGGCAGCATGGGTAACGGTATCGGCACGGTGCTGCGCACGGCCGATGCGGGGGCGACCTGGACCGTGCTGGACTTCCCGCACGGCGCGATCACTGCCGCAGACTTCGTCGATAGTGACCACGCCATGGTCGCGGTACAGAACCACTGGACCGGCACGCTGTACGTGACCAGCGACGGCGCCGCCACCTGGCAGGCGCTGCCCAGCGCGCCACCGGGCTGGATCACCAGCCTCAAGCAACGCAGCGCCAGCCACTGGTATGCGGCCACCGCGGACGGCTGCCTGCAAACCAGCCGCAATGGCGGGCACAGCTGGCAGGCGGATTACTGCGATGCGGATTTCCGCGCGCTGGCGTCGATCAACCTGCGCGGCGGCGCCGCCGTGGCTGCCGGCAATGACGGCCTGGTGCTATATGAGGATCGCATCCTGCGCAGCGGGTTCGAAGGCCCGTGAGCTGCGCGAGCCGTGCCGCCGGTCGGTCGCAGGCCGTGGCACCAGCCTAGGTGGTCAGC
Organism: Dokdonella sp.; assembly: GCA_023228465.1. GTDB lineage: Bacteria > Pseudomonadota > Gammaproteobacteria > Xanthomonadales > Rhodanobacteraceae > Dokdonella_A. The sequence continues at coordinate 28,546 of JALOBC010000015.1, forward strand.
GCGTACATCACGATGTTGACCGCGAACTTCGTGTTGTCCTCGGCGAGGAAGCGCTTGTTGCGCCAGTCGTAATCCCACTCGCAGCCATAGTCCTTGTTGGAGTAGAGCACGCCGAGGCGGCCGTCGATCTCGATGCCCTTGAGGTAGTCGTGAACGAGATCATCGCCCCAGCCGTTGAGCTCGAAGCTGGTTGCCGGCGGGCCGTCGAAGCGGAAGAAGCTGGCGTAGAGCGGGTGGTCGTTGGCCAGCTTGCCGAGGGCGTCCGGGCCGAAGATCGCGGCCATCTCGCGCTCGTAGGATTTCGCGAACAGGCCGTCGATGTCGTGGTTGCAGTCATCGACCAGCACGAAGCCGCCGTTCCTGACGTAGCGCTCGAAGTTGCGGCGCTCGTCGGGGTTGAACTCGACCAGCTTGTGGCCGGCGAGGTAGCAGAACGGCGCGGCGAGCATGGCCGGATCGGCCAGCGGCAATACACGCTCGACCGGATCAATGCGCAGCGTCGTGTACTGGATCAGCGCGTCGAGCACGTTCGACGGCATGCGCTCGTCGACATCCCAGTCGCCCGACTCGTACATGAGGCGGGTGAAGTGGAAGTCGTAGGGACCGCCGGGAGCGGGGCTTGTGGCTTGCGAACTGGCAGGCACGGCACCGGCACGCCGTGCGGCGGGCGCGAGCAATGCGGCCGCGCCCATCGCGAACGCCGCACGCAGGAACCGGCGCCGCGAGGCGGTGCAGGAAGCAGGTTCCGGGCTAGGCCGGAATGGCGGCCGAAGCTTCATCGTTCAGCGTCGCCGGTCGGCCCTGCGTGGCCGACGGGCGCCCGCAGGCAGCCCGGACCCGGCGCCGCCGCGCTGGCCCATGCCAGCGGGCAGCAGCGCCGAAGTTCGAACGCGTGACCACTGCGGTCCCAAATCCCGACTTGCCAAGCGCCGCTCAAACAGCATCCGACAGCGAGGTGAAGGTGAAGTCGCGGATCTTCATCGGCGGGATCAGCATCACGAAGGGCGATTCATCGTCACCCACGCGTACCGGCTTGCCGATCTCCTCGACGTTGTTGAGCATGATCGCCGGCGATTCGTTGAAGCGGAAGTTCTTGATCGGGTACTTGATCTTGCCGTTCTCGATGTAGAAGGTGCCATCGCGCGTGAGGCCGGTCAGCAGGACCGTCTGCGGATCGACCATGCGGATGTACCAGGTGCGCGTGACCAGGATCCCCTTCCTGGTGCCCTTGACCATGTCGGCAGTGGACTTGTCGCCGCCGGCCATGATGAGGTTGCCCGGTCGCCCGCTCGCCTGCTTGCCCTGCTTTTGCGCCCAGTAGCGCGAGTAGTTGAGGTAGGCGACCTTGCCCTTGTCGATGATGGCGACCTTGTCGCGCGCCAGGCCCTCCTGGTCCCACGGCAGCACGGCCGCGTCGGGGTGCCAGGGATCGGCGTGGATGTTGACCCGCTCGTCGAACAGCTTCTCGCCCAGCTTGTTGCCGCCGCCCTTCTTCGACAGGAAGCTGCGGCCCTCGTCGGCCTGGCGTGCATCGAAGCCGAACATCATGAAGCTGATCAGGCCGGCGGTGGCCGCCGGCTCCATGATGACCGTGTACTTGCCCGGTTCCAGTGCCTTGGCCTCGGCTGATCCCTTGGCCTTCTGAATAGCCGTCTTGATCTCGTCCCTGGCATCGAATTTCGCCACATCGGCGAGATTGCGCGCAACCCAACCCGAACCCCGGCCATCCTCGGTGCGCACCGTGCAGGTGAAGTCCATCGCGGAAGACTTCTGGTAGCCGAAGTTGCCGTTGCTGTTGGCCAGCGCGGTGAACTCCCGGGAATCGGAGAAGAAGCCGGCGGCGACCAGCTTGTCCTTGCGGCACGGCTCGATGCAGTCGGCAGCGACCTGGGCGCGATATTCCGGCGTGATCGCGGCGGTGCGGGCATTGAAGGTGTCGCTGGCCCGATAGGCCTGCTTGGGAATGGCCGGCACGAACTCGGGATTTTCCGGCGCCAGCTTCGCCAGTTCCTCGGCGCGGCGCACGACGGCCACGATGGAAGCGTCATCGAAGGCATTGATGGTGGCCGTGCCCACGCGCTTTCCGAACGCGACCTCGACCGCCAGGTTGACGTCATCGACGTGCCCGGAGGTGGACACCGAGTTCAGCGCATAGCGCACGTTGCCGCTGCTGCCGCCCGCCAGCGTGGCGCTGCACTGGTCGGCCTTCGAGGCCTTGATGACCTTGTCCAGGATGGCCCTGGCCTGCTCTTCGCTGTAGATGCTCATGCTTGCTTCTCCAAACCTGTGTGGGGGCTGGCTGGCGGCGGCTGGGCGCGCTCTTGCCATCCCGAATCACGCATTGCCGATCGCCAATCCCGGCTCAGCCAAGGCTGCGTGCCGTGTTGATGACGTTCACGCCATTGAAGCGCGCGGTGGACGATCCGTGCGATACCGCCGACACCTGGCTTGGCTGGCCCTTGCCGTCGAAGAACGAGCCGCCCAGGCGATAGTCGGACTGGTCGCATACCGCCACGCAGGCGTTCCAGAACTCGGGCGTGCGGATCTGGTAGGCGACATCCTCGATCGGGCGCGTGACCTTGCCATCCTTGATCTCGTAGAAAAGCTGGCCACCGAACTGCGCGTTGTAGCGCTGCTGGTCGATGGAGAAGGAACCGTCACCGATGATGTAGATGCCGTCTTCGACGTCCTTGATCATGCCTGCGGGGTCGAGCTTGTCCTTGCCGGCCTGCAGCGAAACATTGGGCATGCGCTGGAACTGCACGCTCGACCAGGAATCGGCATAGCAGCAGCCTTGCGATTCCTTGAGGCCAAGGATGTGCGCCTGGTCGCGGATGACCTGGTAGTTGACCAGCTTGCCGTCCTTGATGAGGTCCCACCTGCCGGTCTTGACGCCCTCATCGTCGTAACCGACCGCGCCCAGCGAACCCGGCTGGGTCTTGTCGGCGAAGATGGTGACCTTGTCGCTGCCGTACTGGAAGTGTTCCTTCCACTTGTCCAGGGTGGCGAAGCTGGTGCCGGCGTAGTTGGCCTCGTAGCCGAGCACGCGATCGAGTTCCAGCGGATGGCCGACCGATTCGTGGATGGTGAGCCACAGGTGCGAGGGGTCGAGTACCAGGTCGTACTTGCCCGGCTTGACCGAGGGTGCGGAGAGTTTCTCCTGCGCCTGCCTGGCGGCGGCGACCGCATCGGCCTGCATGTCGTAGGAGTCGCGGTACAGCACGGCCCCGCCCGGCAGCTCCACGCGGTCGGCGGGTTTGAATTCCAGATACTCATAGCCCATGCCGCGCGGCGAGGACAGCCCGCCGCGCGAGCGGAACTTGCCGCTCTGCTTGTCGATCGCGGTGATCGACATCGGCGCCCAGATGCGGTGGATATCCTGGTCGATGTAGGAGCCATCGGTGGAAGCGAAATACTTCTGCTCGTTGACCGCAAACAGCATCGAGTTGACGAAACTGGCGCCCGCGGCGAGCGCGGCGGCATTGACGCCGAGCAGCAGCGCCACCTTGTCCTTGACCGGCACTTCCATGGCGTTGCGCTTGATCGGCGTCTTCCAGCTCACCTCGCCCACACCCTTGACCGGCGCCAGTTCCACCGGGGCGGCCTGCAGACGCGAATTGGCCTTGGCGATGCTCAGCGCCCGGCGCACCGCAGCGGCCACGCTGTCCGGATCGAGCGTGCTGGTGGCGGCGAAGCCCCAGGTGCCCTTGGCAATGACGCGAATGCCGATGCCGGTGGACTCGGTGTTGACGACGTTCTGCACCTTGTCCTCGCGCGTGATGACGAACTGGCGCAGGTACTTGCCGATGCGCACGTCGCAGTAGGTCGCGCCGCCCGCGCGCGCGGCCTGGAGCGCGACGTCGGCAAGCCGTTTGCTGGTCGCCGGATCGAGCTTGTCTAGCAGCGCTTCGGCGGCGATCAGGCGACCATGGAACATCGGCAGCATGAGGCCACCGACGCCGATACCGGCCATCTTCAGGAAGTCGCGTCTTTCCATCGGTTGCTCCAGGTCTGTCGATCACGGGCGAGGTGCGTGATGTTCGCGCATGCGGGCGGGGCCGCCACGTGTCGAAAGGCATGGGCTGCGGGCTGCACGGACGAGCCACCCGGGCGCCGGGCCGCACGTGGTGCACGTGGTGCACGGCAGCGTGGTCGCAGGCGCGTGCGGGTCGGCGGGCGCCTGCACTGAAGGCCGGGGTGCGTGGTGGCGCCTGCCGATCCGCCAGCCACGAACCCGGCAGGCCTGCACCGGCCAACGACCCGTCGCCGTCCACGCTAGAATGGCCGGATGGAGATCTCCCGGTCCTTTCACATCGAAGCGGCACACCGCCTGCCCAACGTCCCGGCCGGGCACAAGTGCGCACGCCTGCATGGGCATTCCTTCGTCATCGGCGTGCACGTGGCCGGACCGGTGGACCCGACACTCGGCTGGGTGATGGATTTTGCCGACATCAAGGCCGCCTTCGCACCGCTGTTCGAGGCGCTCGACCACCGTTACCTGAACGATGTGGAAGGGCTGGAGAACCCGACCAGCGAGAACCTCGCGCGCTGGGTGTGGGACCGGCTTGCGCCGCGCCTGCCGCTGCTGGCGCGGGTGGTCGTGCAGGAAACCTGCACCTCGGCCTGCAGCTATACTGGCCCGGATACCGCCCGGCCCTGATATTTGGCGCGTCGCACAAAGCGGCGCAATCCAGCTTCAGGCCTGATCACGCATGTGCTCCAGCGCTCCTGCGGAGGTTTTTTGTCTAGATATGTTGCATTGCAGCATAAGACCTGCTAGGATGCCATCCACACTCGCAGGACAACCCACAGGAGACCACCATGTTTGAGCAGATCAACAACCAGTCGCTGAACCTCGGCAAGAACTACGCGGACGCGTTCGTGAAGGCGCAGGGCCTGGCCCTGGCCGGCTTCGAGCGCATCACCGAACTCAACCTCAAGACCTTCGAGGATCGTGTCAAGGCCTCGGTCGAATTCTGGACCGAAGCGGCCGAAGTGCGCGATTTCGACGGCGCCAAGGCAATCTGGCCGAAGGGCGTGCAGCTGGCCAAGGAAAGCGCCGAGAAGCTGTTTGCGAACGGCCAGGAAGTGATCGGCGTTTCGCTGAAGACCGGCGAAGCCATCGGTTCGCTTGCCAAGGGCTCGCTCGAGAACACCGTCGAGACGGTGACCAAGGAAGCCAGCGCAGCTGCCAAGAAGGCCTCGGCCGCTGCCCGCTGAACCCTGGCAGGCACATTTCCCAGAGAACGCGCCGTCCCCTCCCCTGAGGGCGGCGCATGATTGGGGCCGGACTTGATCCGGCCCTTTTTTTGCCTGGCGCCGATCGGCGCCCGTGACAGGATGCCGCAGATTCCGTCGCGGGGCCCGCTGTGGATTGCATGCAGGGCCAAGCGCTTGTTAAACTTCGCGTCCTTTGGATGGGCTCGGGGCCGCGCCATCGTGGCATCGCCCGAACCCACCTGAAACGAAGGTTCCCGGTGCGCAATTCGATCGCCCACGGCTGGCACGTGGCGACCCGTACCGCCATCCTGCAGACCAGCGCAACCCTCGTGGCAGCCCTTGCCGCGACCGGTTTCGGCTGGCGCGCAGGGTTGGCAGCGCTGGTCGGTGGCGGCATCGTCTGCACCGGGAACCTGTTGTTCGCGCTGCGCCTGTTTGGGCGCGGCGTGGTGTCGGCGCGTGCTGCCCTGCGGGCAGCCTGGGCCGGCGAAGCTTTGAAGTGGTGCTGGCTGTGCGCGGGGCTGTATCTCGCCATCGCCATGTGGAACCTGCCGTTTCCCGGACTGATCGCCGGAATCCTGGCAGCACAGCTCGCGTTTTGGATCGCACTCATTGCAACCAGGTAGAACGATGGCCAGTGAAGAAGCCGCCGGCTCGGTCGACATGACCGGCTACATCCAGCACCACCTGCACCACTGGCAGGTGCCGATCGGCGACAGCGGCAGCGCATTCATGACGATCAACGTCGATACGCTGCTGTTCACCGTCGTCAGTGCCGTGGTGTTCATGCTGCTGTTCGTCATGCTGGCGCGTCGCGCCACCTCGGGTGTGCCGGGTACCCTGCAATCGATGGTCGAGGCGGTGGTGCTGTTCGTCGATGGGCTGGTCAAGGAGACCTTCCACGGCAAGAGCAGGATGATCGCGCCACTGTCGCTGACGCTGTTCGGCCTGATCTTCTTCATGAACTTCCTGGACCTGCTGCCGATCGACTTCGTCGGCTGGCTGTGGGCGGGCGCGCATAGCGCGGCCGGTCTCGATCCGGCGCACGCCTACATGCGCATCGTGCCGACCGCCGACCTCAACACCACCCTGGGCATGGCGCTGGCGGTCTTCCTGATGACCCAGTACGTGGGCATCAGCGAGAAGGGCGTCGGCAAGTTCTTCGCCGAGTTCTTCACCGCCCCGTTCCACGCCGAAGGCGCGGTCGGCAAGATCCTGCTTTCTCCCGCGAACCTGTTGCTGCGCCTGATCGAGGAAGCGGTGCGCCCGGTCTCGCTCAGCCTGCGACTGTTCGGCAACATGTACGCCGGCGAGCTCATCTTCGTACTGATCGCGGTGATGACGCTGGGCGCCACCCTGGCCCACGCGTCCACCTGGTTCCTCGGCTTCGGCCAGATCGTGGCCGGCTTCGGCTGGACCGCCTTCCACATCCTGATCATCACCCTGCAGGCCTTCATCTTCATGGTGCTGTCGATCGTCTACCTCAGCATGGCCGCTGAAAGTCATTGATTTGTGCGTTCGTCCCTGAACGCGGTGGTTGGAGAGTTGTTGCCAATTTGCAGATACGGTTTTGTTGTAGTCCAGAAGCGGCCATCCGTGGCCGCACTGCCAATCAACAGCACGCGGGGACACAGGGAGTTCCCGGCGTGGGAGAGCACTGCCGGGGCTCTCCAGGAGAAGAAACAGCGCGCCGCGGCACAGGGATATCGCGGCGTGACAGGAGCACCGGCTGGTTTCGAGCAAGCCCGCCGATGCTCCCGCAAACCAAGGCCAGTCTTCGATGGAACCAATCGAAGCGCTGGTGCGAAAACGGCGGGTTGCGACGGGATCGTCGGGCCTGCCATGCAGTGAAGAAGTCCTATCCAACCCACGCCACTGAACCAACGGAGTAAACCATGGAATCCATCGCCAACATCGCCCAGATCGCCGACGTTCTGAGCATGACGGTCATCGCCGCGGCGCTGCTGATCGGCCTTGGCGCCCTCGGCACCGCGATCGGCTTCGCCATCCTCGGCGGCAAGTTCATCGAGGGCTCCTCGCGCCAGCCGGAACTGACTCCGATGCTGCAGACCAAGATGTTCATCGTCGCCGGCCTGCTCGACGCGGTGCCGATGATCGGCGTGGCCATTGCCCTGCTGCTGCTGTTCGCGAACCCGCTGCTCGCCACGCTCGGCGTCCAGTAATCGACCGGCAGTGAACCGGCGACGGTTCGCCGTCGCCAGCGCAGGAGTTAGGCAATGATCCCCAATCTCACCCTGGTCATCCAGGGCCTGGCGTTCTTCGCCGTGGTCTGGCTGGTCATGAAATTCGGCTGGCCGCACATCATCGCGGCCATCGAGGAGCGCCAGAACAAGATCGCCGAAGGCCTGTCGCAGGCGGAACGTGCACGCAAGCAGCTTGCCGATTCCGACGCGCGCGTGGCCGAGGAGATCAGGAAGGCCCGCGCCGAAGCGGCGGCCATCATCGACAAGGCGCACCAGCAGGCGACGCAGATCGTCGACAAGGCGCGCCAGGATGCCGTTGTCGAGGCGACCAAGCAGAAGGCCATCGCCGCGGCCGACATCGAGGCGCAGATGCACAAGGCACGCGAGGAACTGCGCGGCAAGGTGGCGGCGCTTGCCGTTGCCGGTGCCGAGAAGATCCTGCACCGCGAGATCGACGCCTCGGCGCACCGCGCGCTGATCGACCAGCTCGCCGCCGAGATCTGACGATGTCCAGCGCCCTTACCCTCGCTCGCCCCTACGCCCGTGCCGCCTTCGAGCTGGCGCGGGCCGCGGGCACCTTGCGTGACTGGTCGGAACGGCTCGACTTCGCCGCCACGCTGGTCAACGATCCGCGCGTCGCCCGCCTGATCAGCGACCCGCGCGTGCCCGAGGCCGACCTGGTGGCGCTCATGTTGCCGCCCGGCGAAGCCGCCGATTCGGAGTTTTCCCGCTTCGTACAGGTGCTGGTGGACAACGACCGCCTGGCCGTGATGCCCGAGGTGGCGGCGCTGTACTCGGTACTGCGCCAGGATGCCGAACACACCCTGCACGTGCGCCTGCGCTCGGCGAACGCGGTCGATGCGTCCGAGGTCGACAAGCTCAAGGCGGCGCTCAAGCGGCGCTTCGGGCGCGAGATCGAGATCGAGCAGGAAGTCGATCCGACCATGCTGGGTGGCGCCATCATCGACGCCGGCGACGTGGTCATCGATGGCTCCGTGCGCGGCCGCCTGGCGAGGCTGGAGCAGGCACTGGTGAACTGAAAGCCGGTCAGCCGGCGGGAATCGCAGCTCGATCCCCGTTTGCGCGCCGCACTTTCCGAAACGAACCCCCGCGCGCCGCGCCTGCGGCGTGCACCGAGGAAAAACCCATGTCCACGACACTCAATCCGTCCGAAATCAGCGAGCTCATCAAGAGCCGTATCGAGAAGTTCCAACTCTCCGCGGAAGCACGCAACGAGGGCACGCTGACCAGCGTGTCGGACGGCATCGTGCGCATCCACGGCCTGAACGACGTGATGTCGGGCGAGATGGTCGAACTGCCCGGCAACACCTTCGCCCTGGCGCTGAACCTGGAGCGCGACTCGGTCGGCGCGGTGGTGCTGGGCGATTACGAGCACCTGTCCGAAGGCGACATCGCCAAGACCACCGGTCGCATCCTGGAAGTGCCGGTCGGACGCGAGCTGCTCGGCCGCGTCGTCAACGCGCTCGGCGAGCCGATCGACGGCAAGGGCCCGATCAGCGCTACGCAAACCTCACCGGTGGAAAAGGTCGCGCCTGGCGTGATCTGGCGCAAGTCGGTCGATCAACCGGTGCAGACCGGCTACAAGTCGGTCGACTCGATGATCCCGATCGGCCGTGGCCAGCGCGAGCTGATCATCGGCGACCGCCAGACCGGCAAGACCGCGCTGGCGGTCGACGCGATCATCAACCAGAAGGATTCGGGCATCAAGTGCATCTACGTGGCCATCGGGCAGAAGCAAAGCTCGATCGCCAACGTCGTGCGCAAGCTCGAGGAGCACGATGCCCTGGCGCACACCATCATCGTCGCCGCCTCGGCCTCCGATTCGGCGGCGGTGCAGTACATCGCACCCTATGCCGGCTGCGCCATGGGCGAGTTCTTCCGCGACAACGGTGAAGACGCACTCATCATCTACGACGACCTCACCAAGCAGGCCTGGGCCTATCGCCAGATCTCCCTGCTGCTGCGCCGCCCGCCGGGCCGCGAAGCCTACCCGGGTGACGTCTTCTACCTGCACTCGCGCCTGCTGGAGCGCGCCTCGCGCGTATCCGAGGACTACGTCGAGCAGTTCACCCAGGGGGCCGTCAAGGGCCAGACCGGCTCGCTCACCGCGCTGCCGATCATCGAGACCCAGGCCGGCGACGTCTCGGCCTTCGTGCCGACCAACGTGATCTCCATCACCGACGGCCAGATCTTCCTCGAGACCGACCTCTTCAACGCCGGCATCCGCCCGGCCGTGAACGCCGGCATCTCGGTATCGCGCGTGGGTGGCGCAGCGCAGACCAAGATCGTCAAGAAGCTCTCCGGTGGCGTCAAGCTGGCGCTGGCCCAGTTCCGTGAACTGGCCGCCTTCGCGCAGTTCGCCTCGGACCTGGATGCGGCCACGCGCGCCCAGCTGGAACGCGGTCAGCGCGTCACCGAGCTGATGAAGCAGAAGCAGTATGCGCCGATGTCGATCGCCGAACTCGCGCTGTCGCTGTACGCGGCCGAGAAGGGCTATCTCGATGACCTGGAAGTGGCGAAGATCCTGCCCTTCGAGGCGGCGCTGCACACGCACTTCCACAGCAACTACGGCGACCTGATGAAGAAGATCGTCCAGACCGGCGACTGGAACGCGGACATCGAGGCCAAGTTCAAGCAGGGCCTGGACGAGTTCAAGAAGACCGGCAGCTGGTAACGAGCCGGGATCGGGAATCGAGAGCCGGGAATCGTGCAAGCGGGTGTGGGTTCGTCGAGACGTTGCTGACGATTCCCCATTCCCCACTCCCGCCTCCCCGCAGCGGGCATAGCGAGCGAAGAACATGGCTGGTGCAAGAGAAATCCGTACCAAGATCAAGAGCGTCCACAACACCCGCAAGGTGACCGGGGCGCTGGAGATGGTGTCGGCATCAAAGATCAGGAAGGCGCAGGATCTGATGCGCGCCTCGCGTCCGTACGCGCGTGCGATGCGCCAGGTGATCGGCCACATCGCGCGCGCCAACACCGAGGTGAAGCATCCCTTCCTGGTGGCCCGCGAGGAGGTCAAGCGCGTCGGTTACGTGATCATATCGACCGACCGCGGCCTGTGTGGCGGGCTCAATTCGAACCTGTTCCGCAAGATGCTGAGGGAGATCCGCAGCTGGCACGAGAAGGGTGTGGCGGTCGATGTCGTGTGCATCGGTCAGAAGGCCACGCAGTTCTTCCGCCGCCTGGACGTCAACATGGTCGGCAGCGTCACCCACCTGGGCGAACGACCGCAGATTGCCCAGCTCATCGGCGTGATCAAGGTGATGCTCGACGAGTACACCGCCGGCAACGTCGATCGGCTGAGCCTCGTCTACAACGACTTCATCAACACGATGACGCAGAAGGCGACCATCGACGCGCTGCTGCCGCTGCCGCCGTCGGATGACATCGCCTCGGTGCACGGCTGGGACTACATCTACGAACCGGACGCGGAAAGCGTGCTCGAACACGTGCTCACGCGCTACATCGAGTCGCTGGTGTACCAGGCCGTGCTGGAAAACCTCGCCAGCGAGCACGCCGCACGCATGGTGGCAATGAAGAGTGCCTCGGACAACGCCACCAAGGCCATCGAATCGCTGACGCTGGTTTACAACAAGGCGCGCCAGGCCGCGATCACGCAGGAGATCAGCGAGATCGTCGGCGGTGCAGCGGCGGTATGAGTGCGATCGTCGTTGATCGCGAGGATCAAGAAGCGGCCATCCGTGGCGCACTGTCAAAATAACCGCATGGCTTGGGCCATGTTGATGCAAGCTTTGAAGAACCATCCGGAGTCACTCCAATGAGCCAGGGCAAAGTCGTACAAATCATCGGCGCCGTCGTCGACGTCGAATTCCCGCGCGAGTCCGTGCCGAAGGTGTACGACGCGCTCAAGGTCGAGGGTACGGCCGCAGACATCACGCTGGAAGTGCAGCAGCAGCTCGGCGACGGGGTCGTGCGCACCATCGCGCTCGGTTCCACCGACGGCCTCAAGCGCGGCCTGCTCGCACGCAACACCGGCGCCGGCATCTCGGTACCGGTCGGCCAGGCTACCCTCGGGCGCATCATGGACGTGCTCGGCAATCCCATCGACGAAGCCGGCCCGATCGGCGAAAAGGAGCGCTGGGTCATCCACCGCGACGCGCCAAGCTATGCCGAGCAGGCGGCGGCCAACGAGCTGCTGGAAACCGGCATCAAGGTCATCGACCTCATGTGCCCGTTCGCCAAGGGCGGCAAGGTGGGCCTGTTCGGCGGCGCGGGCGTCGGCAAGACCGTCAACATGCTCGAGCTGATCAACAACATCGCCACCCAGCATGCCGGCCTGTCGGTGTTTGCCGGCGTCGGCGAGCGCACCCGCGAAGGCAACGACTTCTACCACGAGATGATCGAAGCCGGCGTCGTCAACCTGGAAGACAAGACGCAGTCCAAGGTGGCGATGGTGTACGGCCAGATGAACGAGCCGCCCGGCAACCGCCTGCGCGTCGCGCTGACCGGCCTCACCATGGCCGAATTCTTCCGCGACGAGAAGGACGAGACGGGCAAGGGCAAGGACGTGCTGTTCTTCGTCGACAACATCTACCGCTACACGCTGGCCGGCACCGAAGTGTCGGCCCTGCTCGGCCGGATGCCCTCCGCCGTGGGCTACCAGCCGACGCTCGCCGCGGAGATGGGCGCGCTGCAGGAACGCATCACCTCGACCAAGACCGGCTCGATCACCTCGATCCAGGCCGTGTACGTGCCGGCGGACGACTATACCGACCCGTCCCCGGCCACCACCTTCGCGCACCTGGATTCCACCGTGGCCCTGTCGCGCGACATCGCCTCGCTGGGCATCTACCCGGCGGTCGACCCGCTCGCCTCGACCAGCCGCCAGCTCGACCCGCTGATCATCGGTCAGGAACACTACGACATCGCACGACGTGTACAGGGCACCCTGCAGCGCTACAAGGAACTCAAGGACATCATCGCCATCCTCGGCATGGACGAACTGAGCGAGGAAGACAAGGCCACCGTCACGCGCGCGCGCAAGGTGGAACGCTTCTTCTCGCAGCCCTTCACGGTGGCCCAGGTGTTCACCGGCGCACCCGGCAAGTACGTCTCGCTGAAGGACACCATCCGCGGCTTCAAGATGATCATCGACGGCGAATGCGACCACCTGCCGGAACAGGCGTTCTACATGGTTGGCGGCATCGAGGAGGCCTTCGAGAAGGCCAAGGCGATGGAGCAGAAGGCCGCCTGATCGGCGTTCTGCTCCGGCAATCGGGGTGGGTGAGTGGGGACTCGTCAACAGCGACACGCCGACGACCCGCTGCGACCATTCCCGATTGCCGATTCCCCATTCCAGTCGAACGAGCGAAGCGAGAGAGAACCCATGGCCACCATCCGATGTGACATCGTCAGCGCCGAGTCAGAAATCTTCCGCGGCACGGCGCAAATGGTCATTGCGACCGGCGAGATGGGCGAGCTCGGCATCGCGCCGCGTCACGCACCACTGATCACCCGCCTCAAGCCCGGCCAGGTGCGCGTACTGCTGGAAGGCGGCGAGGAACAGTTCTTCTACGTTTCCGGCGGCATGCTGGAAGTGCAGCCGAACCTCGTCACCGTGCTGGCCGACACCGCGATCCGCGCCAGGGATCTCGACGAAGCCGCGGCGCGCAATGCCAAGGCCGAAGCCGAGCGCGCGCTTGCCGATCGCTCCGACGCCCTGTCGGTCGCCCAGGCACAGGCCCAGCTCGCCCAGGCGATGGCCCAGCTGCAGGCCCTGGAAAAGCTGCGCCGCACGCTGAAGCGCTGAGCCCGCCCTCTTCGCTGAATCGACGCCGCCGGCGCAAGCTGGCGCTGTCATTGGCGCGGGGCCCGCGCTGCAGGCATGCTCTACTGGCGCAATGAAGCTGCCCGTCCTGCCCTCCCGCTGGCCCCGCCTGCTGCTGGTCCTGCTCATCGTGCAGGCGCCGCTGATCTTCAACCCCGGCTGGTTCAGCCACGACGAACTGCAGTGGGCCGCGCGCGCGGACGTCGCGCACTTTCGCGATCTGCCCTGGGTTCCGTGGGGCGATCTGGCCGCCTTCCAGTACCGCCCGCTGACCTTCAACCTGTGGCTGGTGCTGTCCTGGCTCGCCTTCGCGACGCCCTGGCTCATGCACGGACTGTTCGTGATGCTGGGGAGCATCAATGCGCTGCTGATTGCAGCCGTGCTGCGCGCGGCTGCCGTTCCATCACGTACCGCCGCGGCTGCGGCCATCGTCTTCGTGCTCACGCCCTACGTGGTGTACGTGCACGGCTGGGTCGGTACGCTCGCCGACCTGCTGGTGCTGCTCGCCGGACTGGGCGCCCTGCGCCTGCTGCAGGTTTCCGCGCACGCGCCGTGGGCGCGCCAGGCAATGGCCACCGTACTGGTCGCACTCCTGGTCGCAATGGCCCTGCTGGCCAAGGAATCGGCCATCGTGCTTCCCGCGCTGCTGCTGCCGGCACTCTACCGTCACCCGCGCCCACGCCGGGCCCTGGCGATGATTGCACTCGCCAGCCTGCCTGTCCTGGGCTATCTGGCGCTGCGTTTCGCAACGCTCCTCGGCGCACCAGGCGCGCATGAAGGTTATGCCTGGGCCTGGCCAAACCTGCCGGCACGCCTGGCCGAGTACCTCCTGTTCCCTTTCATGCCGTCGCTGTTCGAGGTGGGTACCACCCTGGCCAAGAGCCCCGCGCGCCTGGCGGCAGCCGCGGCCTGCCTGGCTGCCCTGCTTGCCGCGCTGGCATGGCGCGGCTGGCGCTGGCCGCTGGCCTGGCTGGCCCTGGTGGTCGCGCTGCTGACACCGGTGCTGATCCTGGCCACCAGCTCCGGCCAGTACGCCTATCTCGCCAGCGCGGCCGCCGTCGGCCTCGCAGCCGCCGCCTGGCCGCGCCTCGCACGCGCGCCACGCATCGCGCTCAGCGGTGCCAGCGTCGTGGTCATCGTGCACGGCCTCGCCGTCATGGCCGCGATGGTGCAGGTCGGCCAGATCCAGCACAGGTTCGATGCCGACCTGCGCGCCATCCTGGCCAGCGGCATCGAAGCGCCTGCCATCGCCCCGGCAGCCGACGCCCGGGCCTGGATGCTGCGCCGCTTCCTGCACCAGGTGCCCCGGTACGCCGGGGCACGAATCGCCCAGCCGGGCCAGGCACCCAGGTACATCATGCAGCGCAATGGGCATCTGCTGCCGGCGCCTGCCCAGGCGTCCCCTGGCCCGTCCATGGCCCCGGTCCCGCGTGCCGCTGGGGAATCTGCAAGGCGCGACCAGAGCTGGTAGAGTGTGTCCCAGTTCACACTTCTGCCGTGAGCACGTACCGGCAGTCACCGTGGCCTGCGCCACTGATGTGAATTACCACGCAGATTACACTGCTTCCCGGTTGCCGGAACTCGTCAGGCAACTCTGCGGCACGACGCTCTTCGTGCAATCCATGAAAAGCGCGCAATCCCGGCAGGGATTGCACTGTTCGTGAATTCGACAGGAGTAGGCGATGAACGTTCGATTGAGCATCCACCCCCTTTGCCTCGCCGCAGTGCTGGCGCTGGCCCTACCCGCCGCTGCCCAGGCAATCGACGGCCCGAATGGCCCCCCCTCGTTCGATCCCGCACTGATGCAGTTTCAGGCCGAATCGACAAATGATGCTGCAACGCCGCTGGCCACCGACAGTTATTACTTCATTCCGGCCAGCGCCTTCAATCGCATACAGAGCAATACCGAGACCACCTACGTTGCCGGTGGCTGCATCCGCATCACCGGCGGATTCCGCTTCGCCACGACCGACATGCAGATCCCTACCGGGTCGAGCATCTACGGCCTGCGTGTGTACTACAAGGATACCGACGCCAGCAACATGGTCAGGGGCTGGATCACGACCTACGATGGCAACTCGGTGTATGACGAACTGGTGGCGGTGGAAAGCGAAGTGTCAGTCGGCCATGGGTCGAAATATCTGGGCGTCACCCCCAGGCCCATAGTCGACAACTTCGCCCATGCCTACTCGATCGACATCGGGCAAACCGGATCATCGGCCAGCACGGCATTCTGCGGTGCGCGCGTCTTCTACAGCACGCCGTGAGGTGCACCATGAAACACAATGGATTCTGGTTATGGCTCGGGATCGCCCTGGCTCTGCCCGCCGGCATGGCCATGGCAGGCCCGGCGCCCGATGCACCGCAAGCGCCCACGGCCACGCGCTGGATGTTCATTCCGGCCTCCTCATTCGTCCCGCGCAGCTCCAATTCGATCTACGACTACCACAGCGGCGCGTGCGTATCGGCAGCAACAGGCGTGACGCTGGTACACAAGTTGCTGCCACCCAACGGCGCGAATCTGCGCTACATGCGGCTCTATTACCTCGACAATTCCGGCGCCACCAGAATGAGCGGATTCGTCTCGTCCTATGATGCCGCAGGCACACTGACGGATCTCACCCAGGTGCGCTCGTCCAATCGGGGTGATTATTCCTCCAGCCTCTCGCCGGCCATCAACCACATCGTCGATCGTGTCGACACGAACTACGCAATCAACCTCCGTTTTGAGAGCGATTCCGATTCGATCTTCGTGGACAGCTTCGAAACCGCGCCGACC
Organism: Dokdonella sp.; assembly: GCA_023228465.1. Taxonomy (GTDB): domain Bacteria; phylum Pseudomonadota; class Gammaproteobacteria; order Xanthomonadales; family Rhodanobacteraceae; genus Dokdonella_A. The sequence goes on from JALOBC010000015.1 coordinate 44,561, forward strand.
ATGCGCTTCTGCGGCGTGCGCATGATGTGGGACGAGTAGCGTCCCGCCCGAAGGAAGCGGCGCCCGTGGGACTCGCGGGCGCCGCCCCGGATCAAGGCCGGTTGTACCTGGCATGTCATGTGGCGAACCCCTCCGGTTCTTCACCTTCCTGGCGAATGGCTCTGGTCGTCACCTGACGGGGCCCGGTGGATTCAATTCTGAAGTGCACCACTCACGCAGTGAGGTGGCGCAGGTGCGGTAGCCTGTGCAGCTTCACCGCCAAGTGGAACCACACATGGGCTACGCGCACCTGAGCCAGGACGAACGCTACCAGATTCAGTGCCTGCATGACGGAGGTTTCGCCGCTCGGCAGATTGCTCACGAGCTGCAGCAGTCGCCGAGCACGATCAGCCGCGAGTTGGCATGTAACGCGGGCAAGGAGGGCGACTACCGGGCACGCCAGGCGCATCGGCCGCACAGGCTGAATTGCACGTTGACGCCCGTTTGCGCGCCCCAGTCGGCGAGCGCCGTTGTCGTTTCCAGGCGCGCGATGGCGAGAAGGACCGTCAGCGCCGCGACGCCGCGCTCCTTTCGCGCACCGCCTTGAACTCCGATCCGTCTTTCCACTCGGGCCAGCGCGAGGAATTGGCAAGCTCGAGGCCGACGTCGAACATCAGCCCGATGTCCTGCATGGCACCATCGAGTTTCCAGTCCGGACCATAGGCATCGCAGGGTTGGTGGTAGCAGTGGCCGGTGTAGGCGTCGACCCAAGCCTGCCCCGCCGCAACACCCCCGTCGAGGAGATCGGAAGCGCCCGCGATGCCCATCATCAGCAGCACCGGAACGCCGTGCCGGGCAAACGAGAAGTGGTCTGCGCGGTAGAACAGGCCGCGCTCGGGCATGCTTTCCGGCGTCACCACCCGCCCTTGCAACCTCGCATGTTTCGTCAGATCGTCCTCGAGATTGTCCTGTCCCGCGCCCACGAGAATCACGTTGCGCGCCTTGCCGGCCGTCTGCAGGATGTCGATGGTCAGGTTGGCCACCGTCTTGTCCATCGAATAGACCGGATTGGTCGTATAGGCTTCCGATCCGAGCAGGCCGCGCTCCTCGGCAGTCCAGAAGCCGAACACCACGCTGCGCCGGGGCGCCGGCCGTGTCTTGAACCGGCGTGCGATCTCCAGCAGGGCGGCCACGCCAAGCGCGTCGTCGTTGGCGCCGGCGCGAAATACCTTGCCGTTCGCGTCCGGCGGACCCTTGCCATACGCATCCCAGTGTGCGCCGTAGAACACGACCTCGTCCGGGCGTTCGCTGCCGACAATCTTCGCCAGCACGTTGTGGCTCTGCACGATTTCGTGCATGACCGGGATATCGGCCGAGAAGCGCGCGCCATTCAAGGTCAACGGCTGAAAGTCCGCGCGCCGTGCCGCCTTGCGCAGCGCCGCCAGATCCTGCCCCGCATCGGCGAACAGCCGGGTCGCCGCGTCGCCCTTGATCCAACCCTGCACGACCAGACTGGTCAGCTGGTCCGGCGCGCGCACGATGTCGAAGTTCTCGCCCTGCGGACCGGCAACCACATTCCAGCCGTAGCCGGCGGCTGCCGTGTCATGCACGATCAACGCGCCGATCGCGCCGCGCCGCGCGGCTTCCTCGAACTTGTAGGTCCAGCGGCCGTAATAGGTCATCGTCCTGCCACCGAAACGGCCGGCCACCGCTTCGCCCTCTTCCGCCTCGAAGTCGGGGTCGTTGACCAGGAACACCGCGATCTTGCCTTTCAGGTCGAGGCCCTTGTAGTCGTCCCATTTCCGTTCCGGCGCGCTCACGCCGTAGCCGACAAAGACCAGTGGCGCAGACTCGATCAACGCACGGTCATCCGGGCGGATCGTCGACAGATAGACCTGTCGGCCGGGCTCCCACGCATGCGTCGCGCCGCCGACGGTCACACCGAGCGTCTTCGGGTCGCCGAGTTTCGTATGCAGCAACGGCGCCGGCTGCACCCAACCGCCGTGCTCGCCGCCCGCCTCCAGCCCGATCGCCTGCAATTGGCCGATCAGGTAGCCAACCGTACGCTCCTCGCCGACCGTTCCCGGCGCCCGGCCTTCGAAGAAGTCCGAGGACAACACCCGCACCATTTCGACGAGGCGTGCTGCGCTGCGCTCCTGCGCGGCGGCCGGCAGGGCAAGGGCGGCGAGCAGCAGGGCAGACAGCAGGCATTTCATCGGACGGATCACCTGTTTGGGCACAAGACCAGGGTCATCGGGCAGGAAGCCGCACGCATTGGCGGCGCGCTGACGGCACGACAGTGGACCTTCCTGGCTATGCGTGGCAAGTGTCGATCGCACGACTCGCCAGCGCCGAACCGCGGGCGGCACGATCGGCGGCATTGGATCGACTCGTTTGCCGCTCGCGCGGCTTTCGGCAGGGTGCGGGGTGGGTGGTGATGGCATCAGGCGGGGGCCGGCGTCGCAAGTGGTGCGCCTGCACGGCGTCGATTGCGCGCCGACGCCCGCACGGGCGCACCTGGCGTCGAACCGTGCCACGCGCATGCGCGGCCCGGATACCCACCAGCCGCCAATCGAGCGCCATGAGCCACCTTGCCGCTGGTTTACGCCCATGTAAGGGCAATCCACCGAAACCGAGGCGTGTGATGAACAGAACATCGTTGGTCTGCTTGTCCCTGATGTCGATGATGTCCCTGTTGTGCTGGAGCGACCGTGCATTGGCCGTTGCCGCAGAGGCTTGCCCCGATCCCATCTTCATCCAGTCCTTCGACGACGCTACGGCAGTCGTGTGTCCACGTCCGAAGGCGCGTTTTGACTGCTTTGGCAGTTACGCAACGAGCTTTGGCGCACTTTCCTCGACGGGTGCCGGCCAGCCGATCCTGTGGACCATTGCCAGCAATGGCGGTCCCCCTGCCGCACCGATTTCCGTCGAGTTCGGCTCGTCATCGAGCAACGGCGTTGCCGAAGCCGATTTCGACGGCGATGGAGTATTCGATGTTGCGGTATACGACATCGACGTTGGCGGCTTCAGCTACCTGCCCTCCAGTGGTGGCGCAGCGGTGACGATTACGTGGAGCAGCAACCCCAGCACCGATTTCTACACTGTGGTGGGTGATTATGACTGCGATGGAAAGTCCGATCCGACCTACGTCCGCTATGCAGGCGGGGCGATCGAATGGGTCATCAACACCAGTGGTCCTGGACCTGACCGGGCAGTCACTTTCGGCTCGTGGACGACCGACTACGTGCTCGCCGGGATGGATTGGGACGGCGATGGCTGCGATGACCTGGGAACGGTCCGGATCGACGGCGCCAGCAACATGACCTGGCGCATTGGTGACGCCAGCAGCGGTGCATTGTTGCTGCAGCAGGTCTGGGGCAACCGCAGTACCGATTTCATCGTTCCCGGCGACTATCTCGGGGACGAACGGGCCGATTTCGCCATTTGGCGCTCCTTTGGCGCGGGCACCAGCGGGGAATGGCTGATCAAGGAAAACGGTGGGCCAGGCTCCCTGGCCCAAGTCTTCGGCACCCCCGGCGACTATGCCGTGCGTGACCTGGCGCTGCGCGGAGACTTCGACGGCGATGGCAAGGACGACATCGCGGTCAGGAAGAACGGCACGGCCATTTGGCAGTGGCGGCGCAGTTCCGACGCGGTGATCGACCAGGCGACGGTGGGCACGCCAAGCGGCTTTCCGATTCCTGCTACGGGCGTCCAATAGGGGGCGTCGACGTTCGCGCAGCGTGCCGCAGGCGAGTGAAATGCAAGGAGGCGCCCAGGCAGCCTGAACCTGGCGGCTGCGGACGGACGGCTGGCAAGACAGTGCGCGCAGTCGGCGCACGCACTCGCGAGAGCGATCTCCATGCAACCACTGCGCTCCGGCGACGATCACGGAAAGTCGGCCTTACCCCCTCTTCAACGCCTGCCGCAGGGGATCCAGCAACGCGCCATAGCGCGGCGCACGTGCCGTATCGCGGCGAATGGGCTGGCGCACCTGGCTGGCGCTGGCGGTGCGCACGCTGCGTTCGGCTTCGAAGTAGCGCAGGCAGACGGGATCGAAGGGCAGGCCGCAGAACTCGAGCAGGGCGCGGGTTTCGCCTTCGGTGTCGGCCACCAGCGCTTCGTAGGACTGGCCGCGGATGTGTTCTGGATGGCGCGCCTGCCAGTGCTGCATGGTGTCCGCGTAGTCGTGATAGCAGGCAGCGAGGTCGCCAAGGTCGTAGCTGTATTCATGGCCGGCCCAGAAGATCTGGCGAAAGCAGGACAGGCAGGTTTCCACGGGGTCGCGACGGCAATCGATGATGTGCGCGCCGGGCAGCATGGCGCGGATGGCACCGACCAGCATCCAGTTGCCGGGCGTCTTGTCGGTGAAGCGCGGGCGTCGTTCGCGCCATTTCGCGGTGCGTGCCAGGTACGCCTTACCGAGTCGCTGCCAGTCATCCGGCGTGGCCTCGCTCACCCAGGCCGGAAAGGGCCTGCCGCGGCGGCGCGATTCCTCGCCGATCAGCATGCCAAGGTCGGTCAGTTCGCTGCCGCCCTCGACCTGCGGATGGGCGGCGAGAATCTGCTCGGTGAGCGTTGAACCCGAGCGCGGCAGGCTGACGACGAAGATGACTTCGCCACCGAGGGCGGCATCCGGCGCGCCGGCCACCGGGCCATCGAAGCTGGCGCGCATCGCGCCGACCCAGGCGCGGAAGGCCGCGGCATTCCACGGGAAGCGCTGGCGTCCGAGCCGGTTCGCGGCGAGGTAGGCAGCAAAGGCGTCGGCGTGACGGTCGGCATCTTCCAACGCCTTGGCATGGGCGAACCCAAGGCCAATGCGCTCGTCCAGCGGCAATTCGCCGTGCCCACAGGCGGCCTCGAGCGCGGCCAGATCAGCCGCTCCGAAACGCACCGCCTTGAGGTTGGCCAGACCCCACCAGGCGTGGCCCGAAAGCGGCGAAGCGGCCAGCACCTGGCGATACTGCGCTGCGGCAGCGTCGCTGCGCCCCAGCATCATCAGGGATTCGGCCAGCAGGAAGCGCGCCGACTGCATGCCCGGCTCCAGCGCCAGTGCCTGTTCCAGCGGTGCCAGCGACTCATCCAGCCTGGCCTGCAGCTGCAGCAGTTTGCCAAGGTTGTACCAGCCGCCTGCCGAGTGTGGTGCGAGCGTGCAGGACTGGCGCAGGGCAGCCTCGGCGGCGCCATGCTCGCCGGCATCGGCGAGCACGCCGCCGAGCTGCGCCAGGATCGCCGGATCGCGCGGGCGCAGGATCGCCGCGCGGCGCAAGGCGGTCGCGGCTTCGCCCGAACGCCCCAGGGCCGCCAGCGACAGGGCGTGTGCGCACAGCAGCTGTGGATCGTCTGGCACGGCACGCCGGGCCGCAGCGAAACAGCGCTCGGCGCTGAGCGGATCACGCTCGGCAAGTTTTTGCCGGCCGAGCCGGAACTGGCGCAGGGCCTCCGCCGCCGCAGGCGTGGCGGGAAATCGGGCGTCTTGCTCGGACATCGACGACTGGCTCGCAAATGGACAGCTCACACGCTGCAAGCCGCTGAGCTTAGCAAGCCCGCCGGCACACCACAGCGCCACCACTCGCTCCGTTCACCCCGCGGGCGGCGCCGGGTGTGGAGGAAACCGAGCTAGAATGCCCGCCTGCACAGAACGTGGGGAGTTTCCGTGAGCGGCATCCCGTTGCATGTGATCGTGCTCGCCGCCGGCGAAGGCAAGCGCATGAAGTCGGCCCAGGCCAAGGTGCTGATGCCGCTGGCTGGCCGACCGATGCTGGCGCATGTACTGGATACCGCGCGCAGGCTGCAACCGGCCCGCATCCACATCGTCTACGGGCATCGCGGCGACCAGGTGCGCGCCGCCGCCACCGACCTGGGCGACCTCACCTGGGTGCACCAGCCGCAGCAGCGCGGTACCGGCCACGCCGTGCAACTGGCAATGGCCGGCATCGCCGGCGCGGCGCGCGTCCTGGTGCTTTACGGTGACGTGCCGCTGATCCGCGTGGAGACGCTGCAGAAACTGCTGGCCACCGAGGCCACGCTGGTGGCCCTGGTCACCCAGCTCGAAAATCCCTACGGCTATGGCCGCGTGCTGCGCGACGGCATCGGCCGCATCCGCGCCATCGTCGAGGAGAAGGACTGCACGGTCGAGCAGCGCGCGGTCAACTGCATCAACAGCGGCATCCTGGCCGCCGATGCCGGGCGCCTGCGTGGCTGGGTGGCGACCCTCGGCACCACCAACGCACAGCACGAATACTACCTGACCGACGTGTTCGCCAAGGCCGCCGACGAGGGCGAACCGGCGGCGGCCAGCCTGTGCATCGATCCACAGGAAGTGTTCGGCGCCAACGATCCCTGGCAGCTGGCCGCCCTGGAACGCATGTACCAGCGACGCTGCGCCACTCACCTGGCCGCCGCCGGGGTACGCTTCGCCGATCCGGTACGCTTCGATGCCCGCGGCGAGGTCAGTGCGGGGCGTGACGTGGAGATCGACATCGACGTCATCCTCGAAGGCCTGGTGGAGCTTGGCGACGAGGTGCGGATCGGCCCCTACTGCCGCATCCGCAATTCCACCCTCGCGGCCGGAACGGTGGTGCATTCGCACTGCAACCTGGACGGCGTGGTCACCCACGGCCCCTGCAGCATCGGCCCGTACGCACGCCTGCGCCCGGGCACGGATCTGGCTGCCGGCGTGCATGTCGGCAGCTTCGTGGAGACCAAGCAGGCACGCTTCGGCCGCGACGCCAAGGCCAACCACCTGAGCTATCTCGGCGACGCCGAGATCGGCGCCGGCGTGAACATCGGCGCAGGGACCATCACCTGCAACTACGACGGCGCCTCCAAGCACCTGACCGCGATCGAGGATGGCGTGTTCGTCGGCTCCAACAGCTCGCTGGTCGCACCGGTGCGCATCGGCCGCGATGCCACCATTGGCGCGGGCTCGGTGATTGCCGGCGAGGCGCCGGCCGGCGAACTCACGCTCTCGCGCGTGCGCCAGCGCAGCGTGCCGGGCTGGCGCCGGCCCGGCAAGCGTTGACCGGCGCTCGTGCAGGAGCGCAACGCGTGTATCGTCCTGGCCTGCCGGCGCCTGCGCCAAGGGCAGTCGCCCGTCCGTCAGCCTGCCGCTTGGCGGCGCAGCGCGGGCCTGACCAACCACCCTGTTCCCAATGAGCCTGCTGGAACCTGCAATGGAAGCACCCCTGCCCATCCTCGATGACGCACAGCTTGCGGTCATCGGCCTAGGCTACGTCGGCCTGCCGCTCGCGGTCGGCTTCGGCCGCCAGTTGCCGACACTCGGCTTCGACGTGAACGCCGCGCGCATCGACGAACTGCGCGCGCACCGCGACCACACGCTGGAGGTGAACGCCGAAGAACTGGCGCAGGCGCAGCACCTGCGCTTTGCCACCGATCCGGCCGAGCTGGCGCGCTGCAATGTGTTCATCGTCACCGTGCCGACGCCGATCGATGCCGCCAAGCGACCGGATCTTTCCCCGCTGGAAGCGGCCAGCCGCACGGTCGGGCGCGCCATGCGCCGCGGCGACGTGGTGGTGTATGAATCCACCGTCTATCCGGGCGCGACCGAGGAAGTGTGCGTCCCCATCATCGAACGCGAATCGGGGCTCAGGTACCGGATCGATTTCCATGTCGGCTACAGCCCGGAACGCATCAACCCCGGCGATCGGGAGCATCGCCTGGAGTCCATCCTCAAGATCACTTCCGGTTCCAGCCCGGCAGCCGCCGATTTCGTCGACGCGCTATACCGCAAGGTGGTCAGGGCCGGCACCCACAAGGCGTCCAGCATCCGCGTGGCCGAAGCGGCCAAGGTCATCGAGAACACCCAGCGCGATCTTAATATCGCCCTGGTCAACGAACTGGCACTGATCTTCCATCGCCTCGGCATCGACACCGCCGAGGTGCTGGCTGCGGCCGGTACCAAATGGAACTTCCTACCCTTTCGCCCCGGGCTGGTCGGCGGCCACTGCATCGGCGTGGATCCGTACTACCTGACCCACAAGGCGCAGCAGATCGGCTACCACCCGGAAGTGATCCTGTCCGGCCGTCGCATCAACGACGGCATGGGCGAGCATGTGGCGCAGCGCGTGATCAAGCTGATGACCCAGCACTGCATCCAGGTGGTCGACTCGAACATCCTCGTCCTCGGCCTGGCCTTCAAGGAGAACTGCCCCGACCTGCGCAACACGCGCGTGATGGACGTGATCAACGAGTTCGCCAGCTACCGCGCCAACATCGACGTGTATGACCCCTGGGTCGATGCGGCCGCGGCCGAACGCGAGTACGGCATCCGCCTCATTCCCGAACTGGCACCCGATCACTACGACGCGATCGTGCTCGCGGTCGCGCACCGGCAGTTCCTCACCCTGGGCGCGCGCGGCATCCGCGCGCTGGGGCGCCCGGGTTGCGTGGTATTCGACGTCAAGCAGGCGCTGCCACGCAGCGAAGTGGACGACCGCCTCTGAGGCCGCCGACCGGGCGGCCCCAGCGACGAACACGCGGCCGGCGACCCGCCGGGCAGGGCCTCGGTCACCCGCCCGGCGGCGAGGCCACGCATACTTGTTGCCGGCCGCGGATCGCGCGAAACTCGCGCCGTCACACCCAGGGCGACTGTCATGGACGGGGAATCTCGTGCGCTGATCGACCTCGATTGGGATCGCTTCCACCCGTGGCGCATCCAGCCAGTGCGCCATCGCCTGGCTGCGCATCCATTGCTGCAACCGGCGCAACTGGTGGAACTTGGCAAGCGGCTGGAACGGCTTGGGCGGGTGCGCACCCACAGCGACGACGCCACTCCGGGGACCTCCTTCAACGCCGCGCCGCGCCTGCACCCGCACCGCAAGTCGGCGGCGGAAACGCTGGCCGACATCCACGCGGCGCGCGCCTGGATGTCCCTGCTCAACGTGCAGGCCGATCCGGTCTATCGCGCCCTGGTCGATGCGGTGCTGGACGATATCAGGCCCAGCGTGGAGCGCAGCGACCCGGGCATGTGCTATCGCGGTGGCTGGATCTTCGTCACCTCGCCGCGCACGGTGACCCCCTTCCACTTCGACAAGGAGCACAACTTCATCCTGCAGGTGCAGGGGCGCAAGACGCTCTACGTCTGGGACCACCGCGACACCGAGGCCGCCAGCGAACGCGCACGTGACCGTTTCCACGCCACCCACGAGCGCGACCTGCTGGTCTGGCGCGAGGAACTGCGCGAGCGCGCGCAGGTCTTCCACCTGGAGCCCGGCCAGGGCGCCTACATGCCATCCACCAGTCCACACATGGTGGAGAACGGCGACGGCCCCTCGATCACCATGAGCTTCACCTACTACACCCACGCGACCCGTCGTGACAGCGCGCTGCACAGCCTGCACGAACGCCTGCGCGGGCTTGGCATCGCCCTGGCCCCGGTCGGCCATCGACCGGCGGTGGACGCCATGCTCCATCACGTCGGAGGCAGCGTGCGGGCGGTACGCCACGTGCTGCGCAAGCTGGCCGGGCGCCCGGTCTTCCCCACCAGCGCACCCTACGCCTTCACGGAAACCTACTGAGCGGCAGGCGCTTGCGGCGGATCCGCATCCCGCGCGACCCACCCGATCCCCGAGGAACTTCGGACCGACAGACGCGCCGACAGCAACCCTTCACCTTTACATCAATACAGTTGCGCATACTGTGACGTACCGCACAAACTACACGCCCGGGGAGGGCGACATGTACGGACCAGCATGCGATGCCGAGATTATCCGGGGCGGATTCGCGGCCTCTGGACGGCACGTCGTCCGATTCCGCCCAGTCGTCCCACCCGCGCCGAGGGGGGGACAGGCTTGCATTTGCAGGCGTGCCCTGTCAGCCAATGACCCGATGTGACCCGCCTGCGCACGCCCTCGCCATCCGCCTGGACGACGTGCTGCCCCGCCAACCGGCGGCCAGCCCGACCCGCGCGCCACCGGCGACTGCGCTTGCCCTGGGCGCAGCGCAATTGGCAGCACTCGCCACGCGCGCCCGCCGGCTCGGCCTGACGCCGGCGGATCTTGGTCGCGCGGCCCTGGTGCTCACCGAGGCGCGCCTGACCGGCAACGCCCAGATCGCAACGGCCGATGGCGGCGCCCTGCCAGTGCCCGCCGCGGGCGCCCTGGATGCGTGGCTGGCCAGCACGCTCGGGGCCGACCAGGCCGCGGCGCCGCTCGCCGCGGGTGCCTGGCTGGCCGACGCGCGCGCCGCGCAGGCCGCGCTGGCCGAAACACGCTTCGCCTGGTGGCTGGACGAAGCCGGCCTGCACGGCCGCGCCCGCGATGGCGCCGACGCAGACGCCCTGCGCATCCTGGCCAGGGCCCTGGCCAATGTCCTGAGCGGCCTGGCGGATGCGTCCACCCTGGAAGAGGTGTCGGCCCTCGATGCCGCGACGCGGCAGCGCCTGTTGCACGACTGGAACGCGACCGCCGTCGCGCGCCGTCCCGACGACAGCATTCATGGCCTTTTTGCCGAGGTCGCCGCGCGCTGCCCGCAACGCATTGCCATCATCGATGGCGACACGCGCATCGACTACGCCACGCTCGCGCGCCGGGCCGACGATATCGCGCACGCGCTCGCCGCCCACGGCGCCGCGCCAGGCGAGGTGGTGGCCGTGCTGCTGGATCGCTCGGCCGAGGCGCTCGCCGTGCTGCTCGGCATCCTGCGTGCCGGCGCGGCCTACCTGCCACTCGATCGCAAGCATCCGGCCGAACGCCTCGCCGCCACCCTGGCCGATGCCGGCGTCCGCCTGGTGATCGCGCAGCAGGACGCTCCGGCCGCCGCGGCCTGCGCGGCAACCCGGCTGCTGGCGCTGGAGGACCTCCACGCCGCGGCTGCAGTCGGCGCACTGCCACCGCCCGTCACCGGCGCCGCGCCTGCCTATGTGATGTACACCTCCGGCTCCACCGGCACCCCCAAGGGCGTGGTGGTGCCGCACCGCGCCGTCATCCGCCTGGTGCGCGACGTGGACTATGTCGATTTCGGCACGGCGCCCTGCCTGCTGCACGCCGCGCCGCTGGGTTTCGATGCCGCCACCTTCGAGATCTGGGGCGCGCTGCTGAACGGCGGCACGCTGGTCGTGCACCGCGAGTCCATCCCGACCGGCGCCGCGCTCGCCGCCACCATCGCGCACGGCGGGGTGCGCATTGCCTGGCTGACGGCGGCGCTGTTCAACGCCATCGTGGATGACGATCCGCAGCACCTGGCCGGGCTCCACCAGCTGCTGATCGGTGGCGAGGCCCTGTCCGTGCCGCACGTGCGCAAGGCGTTGTCCGCCCTGCCCGACACCACCCTCATCAACGGCTACGGCCCGACCGAGTGCACCACGTTCGCGGCCACCTACCGCATTCCGCGCGACCTTGCGGCCGATGCGCCGTCGATTCCGCTCGGCCGCCCCATCGCCAATACCCGCCTGTACGTGCTCAATGCACGCGCCGAGCTGGTGCCGCCCGGCGTGCGCGGCGAACTTTACATTGGCGGCGAGGGCGTTGCGCTGGGCTACCTGGAGCGTCCGCAACTGAACGCCGAACGCTTCCTGGCCGATCCGTACGGCACGCCCGGCGCACGCATGTACCGCAGCGGCGACCAGGTGCGCTGGCAGGAAGATGGCACGCTGGAATTCGTCGGCCGCAGCGACGGGCAGGTCAAGATCCGCGGCTTCCGCATCGAGACCGGCGAAATCGAGGCAGCCCTCAAGCGCCACCCGGCGGTGCGCGATGCCGCGGTGGTGGCGCGCGAGGATCAGCCCGGCCGCAGGCGCCTGGTGGCCTATTTCGTAGCGGCCGCGCCGGTCGAGCCGCCCGCCCTGCGCGCCGCGCTCGCGCGCCACCTGCCCGAGTTCATGGTGCCGGCGCTTTACCTGCGCCTGGACCACCTGCCGGTCACGCCAAATGGCAAGCTCGACCGCCGCGCCCTGCCCGTACCCGAGCGGCGCCGGCCGGAGCTTGCCGTCGACTTTGCGCCACCGCGCGGCAACGCCGAACAGCGCGTCGCCGCGATTTTCGCCGACCTCACCGGCGTCGAAGCGGTCGGCCGCGACGACAACTTCTTCGAACTGGGCGGCGATTCGCTGCTCGCGCTCAAGGCAATGGCCGAAATCGATGCCGGCCCGGCACTCGGCATCGCCGACTTCTTCGCCGGACCCACCGCCGCCGGCATCGTCGCGCTGCTGGAACGCGCTGGCCCGACCGCCGCCGCCGCTGAACCCGGGCGCCCGCCCCCGGCCAACGCAAGCCAGGAACCGATCGCCATCATCGCCATGGCCGGCCGCTTCCCCGGCGCCAGCGACGTCGAGACCTTCTGGGACAACCTGTGCGCGGGCCGCGATTCGATCCGCTTCTTCGCCCCGGACGAACTCGATCCCGCCATCCCCGCCGCGCAGCGCGACGATCCCGCGTATGTGCGCGCCCGCGGCGTGCTCGAGGACGTGGCCGGGTTCGATGCCGCCTTCTTCGGCATCACTCCGCGCGAAGCGGACCTGATGGACCCGCAGCAGCGCATCTTCCTGGAGCTTTGCTGGGAATGTTGCGAGCGCGCCGGCGAGGTGCCGGGACGCGGCGCCCCGGTCGGCGTGTTCGCCGGCATGTACAACGCGACCTACTTCCAGCAGCAGGTCAGCCGTCGCCCCGACCTGGTCGCCAAGTTCGGCGCCTTCCAGGTAATGCTGGACAACGAGAAGGACTACATCGCCACGCGTGTGGCGCACAAGCTGGATTTCACCGGTCCGGCCATCAGCGTGCACACCGCCTGCTCGACCTCGCTGGTGGCGATCTGCCAGGCCGTGGACGCCTTGCGCGCGGGCCACTGCACGATGGCGCTGGCCGGCGGCGTGGCCGTCACCTGTCCGCCGGCCAGCGGCTACCTCTACCAGGAAGGCGGCATGCTCTCGCCCGACGGTCACACGCGCAGCTTCGCCGCCGATGCGCAGGGCACGGTGTTCAGCGACGGCGCGGCGGTGGTGCTGCTCAAGCCGCTCGCCCAGGCGTTGGCCGACGGCAACCCGGTGCATGCGCTGATCCGCGGCGGCGCCGTGAACAATGATGGCGGCGGCAAGGCCAGCTTCACCGCTCCCAGCAGCAGCGGCCAGGCGCAGGTGATCGAGCGCGCCCTGGCTGCGGCCGGCGTGCACGCGCGCTCGATTTCCTACATCGAGACGCATGGCACCGCCACGCCACTTGGCGACCCGATCGAGATCGAGGGGCTGACCCGCGCCTTCCGCCGCGATACCACGGCCACCGGCTTCTGTGCCATCGGCTCGGTGAAGAGCAACATCGGCCACACGGTCATCGCCGCGGGCGCGACCGGCGTCATCAAGACCGCGCTGGCGCTGGCCGAACACCGCCTGCCGCCGACGCTGCATGTCGCGGCAACGAATCCCGCCATCGACTTCGCCCAGTCGCCCTTCGTGCCCAATCGCGAGTTGCGCGCATGGACCAGCAGCGACGGCACGCCGCTGCGCGCCGGCGTCAGTTCGTTCGGTGTCGGCGGTACCAACGCGCACCTCATCTTGGAGGAAATGCCCGCGCGGCCGGCCACGCAAACCGGCGCAGGTCCGCACGTGCTGCTGCTCTCCGCGCGCACGCCGACCGCCCTCGCCGCGATCCGCGCGAACCTCGCCCGCCACCTGGCGGCGCACCCGGACAGCCATCTCGCCGATGTGGCCTGGACGCTCGCCACCGGTCGCAAGGCCTTCGCCCTGCGCAGCGCAGTGGTGGCCGCCGACGCTGCGGCTGCAGTGGCCGCCCTGGGCGCCGCGGCGGCGCCACGCACCGCCCAGCCAGGCAGCGGCACCGTCTTCATGTTCCCCGGCCAGGGCGCGCAGTACGCCGGCATGGGTCGCGCCCTGTACGCTGCCGAACCGGTGTTCCGCGATGCGCTGGATACCTGCGCCGAGCGCCTCGCCGGCATGCTCGGCTTCGACCTGCGCGAGCGCCTGTTCGCGGACGATGCCGCGGCGCTGCGCGAAACCGCACTCACCCAGCCGGCGACCTTCGCTATCGAATATGCGCTGGCGCAGTTGTGGCTGGACGTCGGCCTGCGCCCGGACGCGCTGGTCGGACACAGCATCGGCGAGTTCGTCGCCGCGGTGCTGGCCGGGGTGATGAGCCTGGACGACGGCTTGCACCTGATCGCCCTGCGCGGACGGCTGATGCAGGCGCTGCCCGCTGGCGCGATGCTATCGGTGCGCCTGGATGCCGCGACCCTCGCCGCGCGCCTGGCGCCGCCACTCTCGCTCGCGGTCGAGAATGCGCCCGACGCCTGCGTGGTCGCCGGCCCCCTTGCCGCGGTGGAGACCCTGCGCATCGCGCTCGAGTCCGACGCCATCGCCTGCCGCAGGCTGCCCACTTCGCATGCCTTCCACTCGGCCATGATGGACCCGGTGGTCGCGCCGCTGCGCGAGGCGGTGGCCCACGTGGCGCTGGCCGCGCCGAGCATCCCGATCATCTCGACGCGCACCGGCGCATTGCTCGGCGACGCGCAGGCGACCTCGCCCGGGCATTGGGCCGACCACGCGCGCGACTGCGTGCAGTTTGCACGCGCGCTGGCCAGCCTGCACGCGCGCGACCCCGACGCCGTGCTGCTGGAAGTGGGGCCGCGCGCCACCCTGACCCGGCTGGCGCACCGGCAACCGGGGCGTCCGCGCGCGGCCATCGCCTCGCTCGGCGACCAGGTCGCAGACGAGGTGCTGGCCTGGCGGCAAGCCGCCGGGGCCGCCTGGTGCGCGGGCGCGGCGCTCGACTTCACGCGCCTGGACCGGCGCGCACACCGGCAGCTGCTGCGCCTGCCCAGCTATCCCTTCGAGCATGTGCGCCACTGGATCGATGCGCCCATCGATGCGCCCGCCGATGCGGCACCCACGTCCCGGGTCGGCGCGCCGCCACCGTTGCCGATCGCCCCACCGGAAACCGCCATGTCAACCGCGCCCCCCACCCCTGCCCCGCCCGCCGCCGACCTGCGCCTGGCACGCCTCCGCACCGAGCTGGCCGCGCTGATCGAGGACGTGGCCGGCATCGACGTGGGCGAAGCCCCGCCGCAGGCCGATTTCGTCACCCTGGGCCTGGATTCCCTGGCCCTCACCCAGCTCGCGCTGCAGGCCAGCCGGGCCTTCGACCTCAAGCTCACGTTCCGCCAGCTGATGGAAGACCTCGATTCGCCCGAGAGGCTCGCCATGCATATCGACCAGAACCTGCCCCCCGAGGCGGCCACGCCCGGCCCGCCGACGCCTGCAAGCACCGCGCCTGCGCCTGCCGCCACGCCCACGGCAACCGTGCCAGACGCGGCCGCCACGCCCGGCGGCGCCTTGCTGCGCGAGGTCATCGCCCAGCAGATGGCCTTGATGCAGCAGCAATTGGCGCTGCTGGGCGGCGCACCCGCCACCGCACCCGTTGCCCCACCCGCGGCCGCGACGACGCCAGCGGCTGCGCCAGCGCCCGCCGCGCCGCCGGCCACACCGGTCGCTGACGAGGAAGCCGCGTTGGCACACACGCGCTACGACGTCAGCAAGGCCTTCGGCGCGATCGCGCGCATCCATTCCAGCCGCGGCGAGGCGGGGGAACGCCAGCGCCTGCGCCTGGACGCCTTCATGCGCCGCTACCTGGAGCGCACGCGCAAGTCGCGTGAGTACACCGAGCAGCATCGACCACACCTGGCCGACCCGCGGGTGGTCACCGGCTTTCGACCGCAACTCAAGGAAATCACCTACCAGATCGTGGTCGAGCGCTCGCAGGGCGCGCACCTGTGGGACCTGGACGGCAACCGGTATGTCGATGCCCTGAACGGATTCGGCATGAACCTGTTCGGCTGGCAACCCGATTTCGTGCTGGACGCGGTGCGCCGCCAGCTCGACCTGGGCTACGAGATCGGCCCGCAGCATCCGCTGGCCGGCGAGGTGGCGCGGCTGGTGTGCGAGCTCACCGGCTTCGAGCGCGCGGCGCTGTGCAACACCGGCTCGGAAGCGGTGATGGGCACGGTACGCATCGCGCGCACCGTGACCGGCCGCGAGACCCTGGTGATCTTCAGCGGCGCCTATCACGGCATCTTCGACGAGGTGATCGTGCGCGGCACGCGCAAACTACATTCGGTGCCGGCCGCGCCCGGCATCCTGCGCAATACCGCCGAGCACGTGCTGGTGCTGGACTACGGCGACCCGGCGTCGCTGGACATCATCCGCCAGCGCGCCGGCGAGATCGCCGCGGTGCTGGTCGAGCCGGTGCAGAGCCGGCGCCCGGACCTGCAACCGCGCGAGTTCCTGCAGGAACTGCGCCGCATCACGGCCGCCTCCGGCAGCCTGCTGATCTTCGACGAGGTGGTCACCGGCTTCCGCTCGCACCCGCGCGGCGCGCAGCACGTGTTCGGCGTGGATGCAGACCT
Organism: Dokdonella sp.; assembly: GCA_023228465.1. Taxonomy (GTDB): domain Bacteria; phylum Pseudomonadota; class Gammaproteobacteria; order Xanthomonadales; family Rhodanobacteraceae; genus Dokdonella_A. The sequence continues at coordinate 60,908 of JALOBC010000015.1, forward strand.
CGCCTGCTATGGCAAGGTCGTCGGCGGCGGCATGCCGATCGGCGTGATCGCCGGCAAGCACGCGTACATGGACGCGCTCGACGGCGGCCAGTGGTCCTATGGCGATGATTCGGTGCCCACGGTCGGCGTCACCTACTTCGCCGGCACCTTCGTGCGCCATCCGCTCGCGCTGGCCGCCGCCCGCGCCGTGCTGGAACATCTCAAGCAGGCCGGGCCGGCGCTGCAGGAACGGCTGAACGCCCGTACCAGCGCCTTCGCCGACGAACTCAATGGCGTGTGCCGCGCGGCCGGTGCGCCGGTGGCCATCACGCACTTCGCCTCGCTCTGGCGCATCGGCTTCAGCGAAGACCACCCGCTGCAGGACCTGCTGTTCGCCATGATGCGCAGCCGTGGCATCCACATCCTCGACCATTTCCCCTGCTTCTTTACTACCGCGCACGCGGAACAGGACTACGTCGCCATCGTCAACGCGTTCCGCGATTCGCTGGCGGAATTGCAGGCCTCGGACTTCCTGCCGCGCCGGGTGGTGGCCGCGCCCGAACTGGACGCCAGCAGGCCACCGATGCCGGGCGCCCGGATCGGCCGTGACGCCGACGGCAACCCGGCCTGGTTCGTGCCCAATCCCGACCAGCCCGGCAAGTTCCAGAGGATCGGGGCATGAATGTACGCACGGAAGATCACCTGGTCGAAGTCGACTACGACCCGTTTGCCCAGGCGCCGCTGGCGCGGGTGGTGCCCTCCACCGAGGCGCAGCGGGAAATCTGGCTTGCCGCCAGCCTCGCAGCGGAGGCGTCGCTGGCCTACAACGAGTCGGCCACTCTGCACCTGCACGGCGCACTCGATGCGGCTGCGCTGCAGGCTGCGCTCACCACGCTGGTGGAACGCCACGAGGCCCTGCGTGCCACCGTCAGCGCGGATGGCCAACACCTGTGCATCGCCGAACCTGCGGCCTGCACCCTGACCATGCACGATCTTGCCGCGCTCGCGCCCGACGCGCGCGAAGACGCCATCGCCGACACCCTGCAGCGCGCGGTCGCGACCCCGTTCGACCTCGAACGCGGCCCGCTGTTCGCTGCCGAACTGCTGCGCCTGGGCGCCGATGAACACATCCTGCTGCTCAATGCCCATCACATCATCTGCGATGGCTGGTCCTTCGGTGTGATCGTGCGCGAACTGGCGGCACTGTATGCCGCAGCGCACGAACGGCGCGCCGCAGCGCTGCCACCTGCCGATTCCTTTGCCGGCTTCGCGCTGGCCGCCAGCGCCGCATCCGCCACGACGCAGGCGCACGAAGACTACTGGCTGGCCCGCTTCAGCCCCCCGCCTGCGCCCCTGGAGCTGCCCCTGGATCGACCCCGCCCGCGGCAGCGCAATTTCGCCTCGCGGCGCATCGATCACCACCTGGATGCGCCCCTGGTGACCCGCCTGCGCGCCGCCGGTGCCAGTCAGGGCGCCAGCCTGTATGCGGTCCTGCTGACCGCCTTCGGCACCTTGCTGCAGCGCCTGAGCGGCCAGGACGACCTGGTGGTCGGCGTGCCGGCCGCCGGACAGGCGACCAGCGGCGCGCGCGCACTGGTCGGCCATGCCGTCAACGTGCTGCCGCTGCGCATGCGAGCGCAAGCGGCGATGCCCTTCGAGGCCCTGCTGCGCGAGGTGCGCGCGGATCTGCTGGATGCCTTCGACCACCCGCAGTACACCTTCGGCACCCTGCTGCAACGGCTGGCCCTGCCGCGCGACCCCACGCGCCTGCCCCTGGTCGGCGTGCTGTTCAACCTGGATCAGGCCCTCGAACCGGGCAGCATCGACTTTGGCGGCCTCGACTTCGAGTTCGCCGGCGTGCCGCGCAGCCACGAGAACTTCGAACTGTTCATCAACGCGGTGCAGGCCGGCGGTGGCCTGCGCCTGGAATGCCAGTACAACACCGATCTTTTCGATGCCGCCACCATCGAGCGCTGGCTGGATGCCTACGCCACCCTGCTCGACGCACTGGTGGCGAACCCCCGGCAGACCCTGGCCGCCCTGCCCATCCTGTCGCCCCGCGAGCGTGCCGCGCTGGCCGCGCTGCAACCGGCACCGGCCCCGCGCGCGGCGGGCCGGCGCGTGGAGGCGCTGGTGTTTGCCCAGGCACGCCGCACGCCCGAACGCGTTGCCCTGCGCTGCGGCGGGCAGACCTGGACCTATGCCCAGCTCGCCGCGCGCGCCCGCGGCATCGCCGCGGCGCTTGGCGCCCGCGGCATCGGCGCCGGCGCCCTGGTCGGCATTGCCCTGGAGCGCGATCCCGACCTCGTCGCCGCCACGCTCGGCGTGCTCGCAGCCGGTGCCGGCTACGTGCCGCTCGATCCGGCCTTCCCCGCCGACCGGCTCGCCTACATGGCCACGGATGCGCAGCTCGCGCTGCTGCTGGCCGGGCCGCCGACCGCTGGCCGCTTCGACTGGCCGGCCGCACGCACCCTGCTGCTCGATGACCCGGCCATCCCGGCGGACGCGCCCGACCTGCCACCGGCCCAGGGCGACGACGCCATCGCCTACGTCATCTACACGTCCGGTTCGACCGGCAAGCCCAAGGGCGTGTGCGTGCCGCAGGCAGCGGTCGTCAACTTCCTCCTTGCCATGCAGAGCGCGCCCGGCATCCAGCCGGACGACCGCCTGCTGGCGGTGACCACGCTGTCCTTCGACATCGCGGTGCTGGAACTCTTCCTGCCGCTCACCTGCGGGGCCACCGTGGTGCTGGCCAGCCACGGCGAAGCGCTGGACGGGCATGCGCTCGGCGCGCTGATCGAACGCCACGCGGTGACCCTCATGCAGGCCACGCCGGCCAGCTGGCGCCTGCTGCTGGAAGCGGGCTGGCCGGGACGCGCGGGCCTGCGCGCCGTGTGCGGCGGCGAACCCCTGCCGCGCGACCTGGCCGAGGCCCTGCTGCAGCGCTGCGCTGCCCTGTGGAACCTGTACGGCCCCACCGAGACCACGGTCTGGTCGACCGCCTGGCGGGTGGAGGCGCCACAACGCGGCATCCGCATCGGCCGGCCGATCGACAACACCACGGTGTGGGTCCTCGATGCGCTGGATCAGCCCTGTCCGATCGGCGTGGCCGGCGAGATCGCGATCGGTGGTCGCGGCGTCGCGCTGGGCTACCTTGGCCGGCCCGAGCTCACGGCCGAGCGTTTCATTGCCGACCCATTCTCGCAAACGCCCGGCGCGCGCCTCTACCGCACGGGCGATCGCGGGCGCTGGCGCAACGACGGCCTGCTCGAACACTTCGGCCGGCTCGACTTCCAGGTCAAGCTGCGCGGTTTCCGCATCGAACTGGGCGAGGTCGAGGCGAACCTGGTGAGCCACCCGTCGGTGGCCCGCGCCGTGGCCCTGGTGCGCGAGGATCGCCCCGGCGACCAGCGCCTGGTGGCCTACCTCACGCCGGCACCGGGGGCCACGCCGCAGGCGCAGGAGCTGCGCCGGCACCTGCGCCAGACGCTGCCGGACTACATGCTGCCGCAGCACTATCTGGTGCTCGCCACGATCCCGCAGTTGCCCAACGGCAAGATCGACCGCAAGGCCCTGCCGGCGCCCACCATGGCCAAGCTGGAAGCGGCGGCCGCCGCGCCGCCGCGCAACACACTGGAGCGCCGCATCGGCGCGGCCATGGAAGAAGTCCTCGCCCTGCCGGGCCTGGGCCGCCACGACGACTTCTTCCGCCTGGGCGGCCACTCGCTGCTGGCCGCGCAGCTCACCGCGCGCCTGGCAAAGGAATTTGGCGTGCCGCTGTCCCTGCGCACCCTGTTCGACGCACCGACCATTGCCGGCCTGGCCGACTTGCTGGCGGCGCGGCAAGGCACGCCGCAGGCCCCGCGCATCGAACCTCGCGCGGACCAGCATCTCGCGCCGCTGTCGCGCCAGCAGACGCGGCTGTGGCTGTTCGACCAGTTGCACCCCGGCAACCTCGTGTACAACACGCCATCGGCGCACCGTTTGCGCGGCGCGCTCGACGAGCCAGCCTTCGCCCAGGCCTTCCGCGCCCTGCTCGCGCGCCAGTCCAGCCTGCGCACCTCGATCGGCCACCTCGATGGCGAGCCGGTACAGGTGATCCACGAGGACATTCCGCTGGCACTGTTCCCCGCCGAAGACCTGGCGTCGCTGGCGGCGGACGTGCGCGAGGCCACGCTGATGCGACGCCTCGACGAACTCACCAACCAGCCCTTCGACCTGGCCAGCGCGCCGCTGTTCCGCGTACACCTGTTCCGCCTGGCGGACGATGAACACGTGCTGTTCTTCATGCCGCACCACATCATCTGGGACGGCTGGTCCTTCGACCTGTTCTACGCCGAATTCGCCGCGCTGTATGCCGCCTGCCAGGCAGGTCTTGCAGCGCAGCTGCCGCCCCTGCCGGTGTCCTATGGCGACTTTGCCGCCTGGCAGCAACGCTGGCTGGCAGGGCCCGAATACGCCACGCAGTTGCAGGCGCAGCTGGCGGCCTGGCATGCACGCCTGGCCAGGCACGGGCCACCGCCACCCTTGCCGACCGACCGGCCGCGGCCGCCGGCCCTGTCGCTGGCCGCGACCGGCGCCACCGAATGGCTGCAGGTATCCAGGGCGCAGACCGAGGCCTTGCGCGCGCTCGGCCAGCGCGCCGACGCCACCCTGTTCATGACCCTGCTGGCGGTGTTCTACACACTGCTGTACCGCTACATCGGCGCCACGCAACTGGTGGTTGGCACGCCCGCGCGCGTGCGCAGTGCCGCCGAGGTCGAAAAGCTCATGGGCCTGTTCACCAACCTGCTGCCGCTGCCGCTCGATCTCGATCCCGCCAGCCGCTTCCTCGACCTGGTCGGCGCGGTGCGACAGGTCGTGCTGGATGGCTTTGCCCACCCGGACGTGCAGCTGGACGACCTGCTGCGCGAGCGCGACCTGCGCGCGGCGGTCGGCACCACCCAGCTCTACCAGGCGCAGTTCTCCTATCAGGATGCGCGGCAGCGCATCGTCGACTGGGGCGGTCTGGCACAGACGCAGATCCCGATCTTCCAGCGTGGCACCAGCGAGGATCTGTCGCTGTGGCTCCTCGAGCACAACAACGGCATGCTCGGCGGTGCCATCTACAACGCCGACACGCTCGACGCCACCACCGTGCAACGCCTGTGCGCCGACTACCTCGACCTGCTCGATCGCGTGCTGGCCCATCCCGAGCAATCCATCGCCGCACTGGCCGCGCCCGGCGCCGGGCAGCAACGCATGCCCGAGCCGGCCGCGCCAGCGCCCGCACCGGCCGCACAGGGTGGCGCCACGCCGGCGGCGCCGGCGCCTGCCGACGCACCGGCCAGCGCGGCCGAGTGCTTCCTCGCCGACCTGTGGGCCGAACTCATCGGCGTGCCACGGGTCGGCTTGCGCGACAATTTCTTCGATCTGGGCGGCCATTCCCTGCTGGCCGTGGAGATGGCTTCCCGCGTGGAGCGGCGCACCGGGGTGCGCCTGAACCTGCTGCGGATCGCCAGCACGACGCTGGCCGGGCTGGCGGCGGAACTGCCACGGGAACTGCCAGCCGCGCCGCCGGCAACCCTCGGTGGGCGCATGCGCAAACTGCTCGGGCTGCGCGCATGAGGTCTGCCCGGTCATCCGCCGGTCGTGGCGTGGCGCCTGAACCTGTCCTGACGCCAGGCGCGCATGCCGGCCAATCCGGCGTCAAACCCGCGCGGACGCGCAAATGGCGGTTCTATACTTTGTCGCACGCCGCGTTGCGTTCGATGCCGCGCGCATCGCCTGGCTGCAGCGGGGCAAGGGGAAGCGATCCAACGGACCAATCAACTACCCGGGAGGTTTCGATGAAAGTCCTCGTGCGTCTTCTTGCCTGCGCGTGCCTGCTCCTGCTGGGCGCCTGTGCCACCGGCAGCCTGTCTTCCAACGGGCCGCCGCCGATCGATCCGCAGGCCCAGGCCGTCAAGGTCTATCACATCGGCGTGGATGACATCCTGGATGTCTCGGTGTGGCAGAACCCCGACCTCAATACCAAGGTGCCGGTGCGTCCCGACGGCATGATCTCGGTGCCGCTGATCGGCGACGTGAAGGCTGGTGGCCGCACCCCCGAGGAAGTCGCCGCGGAAATCCAGGAACGGCTCAAGGCCTTCATCCGCGATCCGCAGGTGGCGGTGATCCTGACCGAACTGCGCAGCCACGAGTACCTTTCGCGGGTGCGCGTCACCGGCGCGGTGCGGCAACCGATATCCGTACCCTACCGGCAGGGCATGACCGTGCTCGACGCGATCCTCGCCGCCGGCGGCACCAACGAATTCGCCGCCCCCAACCGCACCGAGCTGTACCGCAAGGTCGGCGACACCACCAAGGCCTACGCGATCCACCTGGATGACATCCTCAAGAAGGGCAACCTCAAGTCCAACTATCCGGCACAGCCGGGCGATGTCATCACGGTGCCCGAACGCGTCTTCTGACACGACAGGATGGGTCGATGAGTACCGCGATCATTCCGCTGAACGAACTGCTTCCGACCCTGGCGACGGAGGCGCGCCGGCGCAAGCTGCTGCTGAGCTTCCTGTTTGCGGCGATCGCGCTCGCGGCGCTGGCGGCCGGCATGCTGTGGCCGGAGAAATACAACGCCTCCACGACCATCCTCGTGCAGGAAAGCAACATCGTCACCGGCCTGATGGAAGGCCGGGCGGTGGCGACCGGGGTTGCCAACCGCGCGGCCATTGCACGCGAGGTGATCTTCAGCCGCAAGGTCATGGACGACATCCTCGCGGCCGGTGGCTGGATGAGTGCCCAGCCACCGCCCACGCCGCTGCAGCAGGATCAGATCATCGAGCGTATCGAGAGCCGCACGCGCATCGAAAGCCCGCGCGACAACCTGATCCAGATCGCCTACTCCGACAGCTCCCCCGAGCGGGCCTACCACGTGACGGAACACTTCGCGCGGATGTTCATCCAGGAGAGCCTGGCTGCCAAGGAACGCGAAAGCCGTGATGCCTTCGAGTTCATCAGCAGCCAGGTCGCTGCCTACCACAAGAAACTGGAGGATGCGGAAAACAAGCTCAAGGCCTACCGCGACCAGAACCCGGACGCGCGCCCGGGCAGCGAGACCGACACCAACACGCGCATCAGCCAGTTGCGTGTGCAGATCGAGCAATCGCGCATGGAGATGATGGAGCAGCAGTCCAAGGAAGCGGCGATCCGCTCGCAACTGGGCGGCGAATCGGAGATCAACGTGGTGCAGACACGCTCGGGCCAGATCGAGGCACAACTGGCGACCCTGCAGAGCGAGCTCGACCGCCTGCTGCTGACCTATACCGACCAGTATCCGGATGTGGTGCGCATCCGCCACCAGATCCAGGAACTGAAGCAGGCGCTGGCCAAGGCGGACAGCGCCCAGGAGCGCAGCACCGGCACTTCCACCGCGCTGGGAGCGACCGTGCAGTACAGCCCGGTGTACCAGGAGCTCAAGCTCAAGCTGGGCGAAGCGCGCCGCAATGCCGCCGCCGCCGCCGCGCGCATGAAGTTCAGCGAGAACCAGCTCAATCAGGAGCTGGAACGCAGCAAGCGGGTGGCGAACACGGCGAACGCCGAGGCCGAGCTGACGCGCGACTATGAAGTGAACCGCGACATCTACCAGGATCTGCTCAAGCGCCGCGAGAACGCGCGCGTGTCGATGAACCTGGACCAGGAACAGCGTGGCCTCACGTTCCGCATCCAGGAACCGGCCATCATGCCGCTGCAACCCTCGGGCCTGCGCATGGTGCACTTCGTCGCCGCCGGGCTGCTGCTCGGCCTGGCGGTGCCGTTCAGCCTGCTGTTCGGCTACGCGAGGTTCGATCCGCGCGTGCACTCGGCGGCACAGATCGAGCGCATGGCCGGGGTGCCGGTGCTCGCATCCATTCCCGTTTACGATACGCCGCGTGAACGCCGGCGCGAACGGCGCCAGTACCTGCTGGTGGCGCTCATCGTCCTCGCCACCGCGGCCGCCTACGTGTCGTTGTACCTGCTGCGCACGAGGATGCACCCATGAGCACACCCGAGGGCAGCCCGGCACCACGTCAGGCGCCCCCCGACAGCGCCAGGGATCCGGCAACGGGAACCCAGCTCGAGGGCCTGGCACAGCGCGCCATCACCAGCCGCTCGATCGCGCGCATGGCGGAAACCACCGAACTGGCACCGCGGCAGTTGCAGGAACGCCAGATCATCCACCGCGACGGTTCCGGTCGTCACCAGGCCGATGCCTTCCGCGAGATCCGCACGCGCCTGCTGGCCCTGGGCGGCGGACAGAACTTCGTCACCCTGGTGGTCTCGGTCAGCCCCGGCTCCGGCGGCAGCTTCGTGGCGCGCAACCTGGCTGCGGCCTTCGCCTTCGACGAGGCCATGACGGCGTTGCTGGTCGATTGCCACTTCCGCCACCCCGCCCAGCACACGGCCATGGGCGTGGACACCAGCAACGGCGGCCTTGCCGACTATCTCGACCACCCCGCGCTCGGCATCGAGAACATCCTCTACCGCACGGGCGTGCCACGCCTGCGCCTGATCCCGACCGGCCGTGCGCGTGAAATGCGTGGCGAATACCTGTCCTCGTTCCGCATGCGCGCGGTGATCGATTCCCTGCGTTGCCGCTATCCGGACCGCTACCTCGTGCTCGATGGTCCGGCGGTCAAGGGTTCGCCGGACGCGCGCATCGCTGCGGACCTGGCCGATTTCGTCGTCCTGGTGGCCGGCTATGGCCGCGACACGCCCGCCGCCATCACGCACGCAGCGTCGGTCTTCGATCCCAACAAGTTCGCGGGGGTGGTATTCAATGAGCGCCCATGAACCAGCGACACGCCGTATCGTGCCGGCCGCCAACCGCACCCTGCCTGCGCTGCTGGGCCTGACCTGCGCACTGCTCCCGTGTGCCGGCAATCCGAAACCGGTGCTCGATTACACCGTCGGCATCGGCTGGCTGCACGATGACAACGTGACCCAGAGCGAGACCGACGCGCGCAGCGACAACATCCTCGCGCCCCGGCTCGCCTTCTCGCTGGACCAGCAGGGTGCGAGCCTCTCGGCCCTGGCCGCCGGCACGATCGAATACCGCAAGTACCTGTCCGGCACCTTCAACAGCCAGTTTGCGGCGGTGGTTTCCGGCTCGGCAGCCTGGCACATCAGCCCCGACCGGCTGGACTGGGTGGTGGAGGACTATGTCGGCCGGCAACCGATCAACGTGCTGGCCAACAACGATCCGGACAACCAGCAGCAGACCAACGTGTTCAGTACCGGGCCGACCCTGCGCGCGCACTTCTCCGACGCGCTGCGCGGCCAGCTGGATCTGCGCTACACGCGCAACTACGCCGAGGTCAGCAAGGATTTCAACGGCGATCGCATCAGCGGCGCCGGTCGCCTGCTCTACCTGCTCGGCCAGGGTGACCTGGTCACCGGCAACCTGCGCTTCGAGCGCGCGCGCTTCGACCTCGATCCGGACACATCCGATTACGACCGCACCGACCTGTACGCCGGTTACAGCCACGATGGCAGCAGCATCGACCTGGTCGGCAATCTCGGCTACAGCCGGATCGACTTCACGCGCGGCAGCGGCGTGCACGACGGCGTGCTCGCCAATGCCACCCTGACCTGGAACCCCAGCGCTACCGACGCGCTGTCGATCCACGTCGCCGACAGCCTCGTCGATGCGGCCAGCGAACTGGCGATCGACCCCAGCCGCATCGGCCAACCGGGCGAACTGGGCATCGGCAGCGGCCTCAACGGCGTGGTCATTTCCCCGGATGTGTACCGGGCGCGCGAACTGCGCCTGGGCTACGGCCGCAGCACCGCACGCTATCGCCTTTCCGTCGCCCCGTTCCTGCGCAAGCTGAGCTATCTCGACGACACCGAGTCCGACCAGCGTTCGCGCGGGCTGTACGCCGATTTCGCCTGGTCGTTCACCCCGCTCACGACCCTGACCGTGTACTGCGGCGGCGAGAACCGCACCTATCTGTCGCTCGACCGCAATGACGACGACCGCAGCTACGGCGCGCGCCTGTCCTGGCGCAGCACCCGGCACTGGGAGTGGATCGCGAGCTACGCACGGCTGCGGCGTGACAGCGACACCCCCGGGCAAAGCTACACCGACAACATTCTCGGCCTCGCCCTGGCCTGGCATCGCTGAGCAAAGCCATGCCGCCCGTCCTGCCGCCACCGCGCCGCACCATCCTGATGTACCACGCGGTACGCGCGCCGGGCGTGAGCGTGGCTGGCGAGGATCCGCACTACACGGTCGAGCGCGACGCGTTCCTCGCCCAGCTGGATCTGGCCCAGGCCGGTGGCCGCGGGGTCGGCTGCGCCCGTGACCTGCTCGCCGGCGCGGACGGGCAGAGCGTGGCCCTCACCTTCGACGACGGCCACCTCAGCAACTACACGGTCGCCTGGCCGGAGCTGCTGGCACGCGGGCTGCGCGCCGACTTCTTCATCAATCCCGCCAGTGTGGGTCGACGCGATTTCGCCAGCTGGGCACAGTTGCGCGAGATGGCGCAAAGCGGCATGTCGATCCAGTCGCACGGTTACGAGCATCGCTATTTCGACGACCTCGATTCAATCGCGCTGGACGTCCAGCTGGCGCGTTCACGCGGCGAGATCGAGGAGCACATCGGCCAGCCGGTCACCCTGCTGGCGCCGCCCGGCGGACGCGCGCCGCCGGGCCTGCTCCCGCGCGCGCGCGATCTGGGTTACCGGCACGTGCTCGGCTCGCGCCCGGGCCATCTGCGTGCCGACGCCGGCAGCCGCATCCTGCCGCGCGTGGCGGTCACGGCCGACCTGGACGAGGCCCGCCTGGCCGCCTGGCTGGATGGATCCCGCCTCGTGGACCTGCGTGCACAGCTGCGCCACGATCTGCTCGGCGCGGCCAAGCACGTGCTCGGCAACCGGCGCTACGAGCGCCTGCGCGGGCGTCTGCTCGGACCGGCCCAGGGCTGATCGCATGCTGGCCCTGCTGCTGTGGATCTGCCTGACCCTGCTGGCCTTCACCTATGTCGGCTACCCGCTGGTGATCTGGCTGCGCGCGCGCCTCGCGCCGCGCCCCCCGGGCTATCTGGAAGCCCACTGGGAACCGCGCGTGGACGTGCTGCTGGTGGTGCACAACGGCGCAGCCATGCTGCGGCGCAAGCTGGACAACCTGCTGGCGCTGGACTACCCGCCGGAACTGCTGCGCATCCACGTCGCCTGCGATGGCTGCGATGACAACAGCGTGTCGCTGGCCCGCGCCCACGGCGATCCACGCATCCAGGTACACGCCTTCGCCGCAAGGCGCGGCAAGTCGGCCTGCCTCGGCGACGTGCTGGCGCACCTCGACGCCGAGGTGGTGCTGTTCTGCGACCTGCGCCAGCGTATCGACGCCGGTGCGCTGCGCGCGCTGTTGCGCATCCTGGTCGATGTGCGGGTGGGCGCGGTCAGCGGTGCGCTGGTGTTCGAGCCGGCCGACGATCGCGGCTTCGCCCGCAGCGTCGATGCCTACTGGCGCTACGAGCGCTTCGTGCGCGAGCAGGAGGCCATCAGCGGCTCGGTGACCGGCGCCAGCGGCGCCCTGTACGCGGCGCGGCGCGCCCTGATTCCACCCATACCGCCGGGGCTGATCCTCGATGACCTGTGGATCCCGCTGGCGGTTGCGGCCGGCGGTGCGCGCGTGGGCTTCGCCAGCGATGCCCTGGCCTTCGATCACGCCAGCGCCGATCCTGCCATCGAAGCGGCGCGCAAGCGGCGCACCCTGGCCGGCAACTTCCAGCTGATCGCGCGCGACCCGGGCCTGCTGCTGCCGTGGCGTCACCCATTGGCCTGGCGCCTGTGGGGTCACAAGTGGCTGCGCCTGGCGGCACCCTGGCTGATGGCGCTGGCCCTGCTGGCCAATCTCGTGCTGGCCGTGGACAGCCGCCACTACCTGCTGCTGGCCCTGGCACAGCTGGCCTTCTACGCCCTGGCCGCGCTGGCGTGGCGGGTGCCGACGCTGGCGCGCTGGCGGCCTGCACAGATCGCCGCCACCTTCGTGCGCATGAACGGCTATGCCGCGCTCGGCCTGCTCGATTTCCTGCGCGGCGCGGCGGCCACGACCTGGCAGCCGACCACCAACCCGGCGCCGCCGCATGAATGATGTCCGGGCCAGCCCGCCGCTGCGCGTGCTCTACGTGGTTTCGCTGTTCCCGTGCTGGTCGGAAACCTTCATCCTGCGCGAGTTGCATGCGCTGGCCGGCCATGGCGCCGAACTCGGCATCCTCTCGCTCAAGCCGCCCAGCGAAACGATGGTCCAGCCCGGTGCCGCCGAGCTGCTCGAGCGCACCCGGCACCCGGCCGGCGCCGTGCGCTCGATGCTCGCCATGCTCGCCCTGTCGGCGCGCCATCCGCGCGTGGTAGGCGGCTTCCTGGCCACCCTGCTGACCGGAATGTGGCGCCAGCCGCGCGCGCTGATCCTCAGCCTGGGCACGCTGTGCCGCGTCGCCGGGCAATGGCGCTGGATACGCCAGTTCGACCCGCACATCATCCATGCGCCCTGGGCCACCTACCCGGCCACCGCCGCGTGGTTCATCTCGCGCCTGAGCGGACGGCCGTTTTCCTTCACCAGCCGCGCCCACGACATCTTCGTCGAAGACCAGATGATGACGGAAAAGCTCGCCAGCACGGCCCTGGCCGTGACCATCACGCGCAACAACGTGCGCCACATGGCACGCTGGATGGCCACCCCCGGGGCGATTCCGATCCAGGTCGTGCATTCCGCGCTCGACCCCACGCAGATCGCCTACCGCCGCGATGGGCGCCGGCCGCACCAGCTGCTGTCGGTCGGCCGGCTCGATCCCATCAAGGGCTTCGACGTGCTGCTTGCGGCGCTGGCCAAACTGGCGCAGCGCGGGGTTGCCTTCGACAGTCTCATCATCGGCGACGGCGCGGAACGCGCGCGCCTGGAGGCGCAGCGCGACGCCCTGGGCCTGCGTGACCGGGTCACCTTTGCCGGTACCCGCTCGTCCACCCAGGTGCGCGAAGCGATGCATGCCGCGACCCTCATGGTGATGCCCTGCGTGGTGACCCCGGAAGGCAACGCCGACGGCATCCCGAACGTGCTGACCGAAGCGCTCGCCGCCGGCCTGCCGGTGGTCAGCACGCGCGTTTCCGGCATCCCCGAGTTGATCGACGACGGCATCAGCGGACGCCTGGTGGCACCGCGTGACCCGCATGCCCTGGCCGACGCCATCGTCGGCCTGCTGGACGACCCGGTACTGCGCGACGCGTTTGCCGCCGCCGGACGGCGCAAGGTGGAACTGGAATTCGACGTGCGCATCGAATCGGGACGCCTGTTCGGGCACCTGCTGGAGGCGGCCCATGGCTGAGCTGCTGCGCGTGCTCATCGTCAGCGACGAAATGGAAGTCGGCGGCAGCCAGCGGCAGATCGCCGGATTGCTGCGCGCCCTGCCGCGTGCGCAGTGTCATGTGGAGCTGGCCTATTTCCGCAACCCTTCCTTCCTTGTGGACGACATCGAACAGGCCGGTACGACCGTGCACCTGGTGGCCAAGCGCCGCCCCATCGACCTGCGCTTCCTGCACGAGCTGGTGGGCTTCCTGCGCCGCGGCCGCTTTGACGTGATCCACTGCTTTTCGCTGACCGCCGAGCTGTGGACGGCGCTCGCGCTACGCCTGGCGCCGGGCGCACGGATGATCGCCTCGATGCGCGACATGGGCCACGGGCTGACCCCCCTGCAGTGGCGGCTCAAGCGCCGCGTCTGCCGCCAGGCCCGCGCGGTGATCTCCAACTCGCGCGGCGTGGCCGACTACCTGCGCGCGCAGATCGGCGCGCACCCGCCACAATTCGTGATCGCCAACGCGGTCGATCCGCCCGCCCCGCTCGCCGCCGCCGAACGGGAAGCGCTGCGCCTGGCGTTGGGCGCGCAGGCCGACCGCCCGCTGGCCCTGTTCGTGGGCCGCCTGGCGCATCAGAAGAACGTCGAACTGCTGCTCGGCGCGCTGGCTGCCCTGGCGCCAGCGCAACGACCCCAGGTCGCGCTGGCCGGCAGCGGCCCACTGCGCGCGGACCTGGAAGCGCAGTCACGCGAGCTGGGCCTGGAGCGGGTGGTGCGTTTCCTCGGCGAGCGCCGCGACGCGCCGGCCCTGATGCAGGCCGCGGACCTGCTGGTGCTGCCCTCGCGCGACGAGGGCCTGTCCAACGTCGTCATCGAAGCCATGGCCGCCGGCTGCCCGGTGCTGGCCACGCGCGTGGGCGGCAACCCGGAGCTGATCGAAGACCAGGTGTCCGGCATCCTGTTCGACAGCGGCGACGGTGTTGCCCTGGGCGCCGCGCTGGCCGAACTGTGCGCGGATGCGCCGCGCCGCCAGGCGATGGGCGAGGCTGCGCGCGCGCGGGTGGCCGACCGCTACTCGCCGGAGCGGCTGGCGCGCGAGACCCTGGCCGTCTACCGGCACTGCCTGGAGGCCGCGTGAGCCAGGCCAGCCCCATCCGCCGTCCGACGCGGCCTGCAGCCGCGCCCCCGCACCGGCTGCGCATCCTGATGGTGCTGGAAAGCGAGTTCCCGCCACGCCGTGGCGGCGGGTCGGAATATCAGGTGCGCACCCTGGGTGAGGCGCTGCACCAGCGCGGCCACCGCGTCAGCGTGCTCACGCCGCGTCTGATCGACGGGGCGCAGGCATCGGTCGAGCGTTATCGCGGCCTGGCCGTGGCGCGCCTGGCCTACCCCCACCTGCGCGTTCTTGGCGGGCTGGTGATGATGGCGCGCATGGCCCTGTTCCTGCGCCGGCATGCACGCCATTACGACGTGGCGCACGTGCACATCGCCCACCACCTGGCCGCGGTGTGCTGCCTGGTCGCGCCGGTGCTGGGATTGCGCACGCTCGTCAAGGTCGCCGGCGTGTGGGAGCTGCGCGACGGCCTGCTGCGCAGTCCAGGCAACCCGCTGACGCGCGCGCTGCGCCCGCTATGGCGGCGCGCCGACGGCTGGCAGGCGGTGAGCTCGCGCATTGCCGGCCACCTGGCTGGCCTGGGGATCGCGCGCGAGCGCATCCATGCCATCCCGAACGCGGTGGACCTCACACATTTCTCCGCGCAGCGCGAGCCGCGCGCCGCCGGCACGCCGCGCACCCTGCTGTATGTGGGGCGGCTGGCGCCCGAGAAGGATCTGCCCACCCTCCTGCGCGCCTGGGCACGGGTGTTTGCCGGGCGCACGGACCGGCGTCTGTGGCTGGTCGGCTCCGGCGTGCAGCAGGAAGCGCTCGAACGGCTCGCCGGCGAACTGGGCTGCACCGCCAGTATCACCTTCCTTGGCCATCGCGACGATGTTGCCGACGTGCTCGCGCAGGCCGATGCCGGCGTCCTGCCCTCGCTGGTCGAGGGCCTGTCCAATACCCTGCTCGAGTTCATGGCCTGCGGCCTGCCGGTGCTGGCCTCGCGCGTCAGCGGCAGCGAGGATCTGATCGAACCGGGCGTGACCGGCTGGCTGCACGCACCCGGTGACCTGGACGGCCTTGCCACGGCGCTGCGCGCCATGGATGGCGCCAGCGACGCGCAGCTGGCAACGCTGGGGCACAACGCCCGCAGCGTGGTCGCCCGGTGCGCTTCACGCGAGCAGGTGATCGATCGTCTGCTGGCCGCCTACACTGGCAGCGTGGATGGCGACCCGGCCACGCCACCGCCCGCGCCTGCCGAGCCGGGTGCACCCGCGCCATCCGCGCCGCTACCGCCGGCGGCCCCACCGCGCGACCCTGCAGGCGTCGCCCGCCACCCCACCGGAGCGCGCTGACATGTGTGGAATCGCCGGCTACGTCGTTGCCCCTGGCGCCGCGCCACCCGACGTGCGCGACGCGCACGCCATGAACCAGGTGATCCGCCATCGTGGCCCGGACGACGAAGGCGTGTTCTGCGACGCGCGCGCGCTGCTCGGCATGCGCCGACTGGCGATCATCGACCTGGCCTCCGGCCACCAGCCACTGACCAGCAGCGATGGCCAGGTGCACGTGGTATTCAACGGTGAAATCTACAACTTCCGCGAACTGCGCGAGGAACTGGCCGGACTGGGCCACAGCTTCCGCACACGCAGCGAAGCGGAGGTCATCGTCGAGGCCTACATCGCCTGGGGCGAAGGCTGCTTCGCCCACCTGCACGGCATGTTCGCGATCGCGCTGTGGGATGCGCGCAGGCAGGTGCTGCTGCTGGCGCGCGACCGCTTCGGCGAGAAGCCGCTGTACGTCGCCGAGCAGGCCAGCCGCCTGCTGTTCGCCAGTGAGCTGAAATCCCTGCTGCAGGTCCCGGGTTTCGCGGCAGGACTGGATCGCGAGGCCCTGCGCGGCTACGTCGCGTTCGGCTACGTACCATCGCCACGCAGCATCCTCGCCGGCGTGCGCAAGCTGGCGCCCGGCCATTACCTGCGCTATGCGGACGGCAAGGCCAGCATCCAGCGCTACTACCAACTGCGCTTCGAGCCCAAGACGCGCGCCAGCGAAGCCCAGGCGGGCGAGGAGCTGGCCCACCTGCTGGAGCAGGCGGTGTCCTCGCGCCTGGTGTCGGACGTGCCGTTTGGCGCCTTCCTCAGCGGCGGGCTCGATTCCTCGGTGGTGGTCGCCCTGATGTCGCGGCACCTGACCCAACCGGTCAAGACCTTCTCGATCGGATTTCGCGAAGCGGAGTTCAATGAACTGGACGACGCGCGCCGCGTCGCCAACCTGCTCGGCACCGAACACCATGAACTGATGGTGGACCCGGATGCGGTAGCCCTGCTGCACACCCTGGTATGGCACCTGGACGAACCCTTTGCCGACGCCTCCGCCCTGCCCACCTACCTGGTCGCGCAACTGGCCAGCTCGCACGTGAAGATGGCCCTCAGCGGGGACGCGGGCGATGAAACGTTTGCCGGCTACACACGCTACCTGCGCTACCTGCGCCTGCATCAGTTGGGCGCGCTCAAGCCGCTCGCCGCCGCCGTCGCGACGCTGGGCGGCCATCTGCTGGGGGGGAGCAACCGCCGTCGCCTGCTGCGCATTGCCGAGAGCCTGCGCCTGCCGTTTCCCGACAACTACCTGAGTGTCGTCGCCCTGACCCGCGTCGAGCGCGCGCAGGCCCTGCTGGGCGAAAGGGGCAGCCATTACGAGACGCTGGCCGCGGCCTGGGCGCAGGATCTGCCACGCGACCCGCTCGACCGCATCGTGGCCATCGACTTCGCCAGCTACCTGGCCGACGACATCCTGGTCAAGGTCGACCGCATGAGCATGGCCAATTCGCTGGAAAGCCGCGCGCCGCTGCTCGACCATCGCCTGGTGGAGTTTGCCGCCAGCCTGCCGGCCAACCTGCGCATCCGCGGCGGGCGCGGCAAATACCTGCTGCGCCAGGTCGCAGCGCGCTGGCTGCCGCCGGACGTGCTGGAGAAGCGCAAGCAGGGCTTTGGCCTGCCCCTGGCCAGGTGGTTCCGCGGGCCGTTGCGCGAACTGGCCAGTGACCTGCTCGCCAGCCGCGCCTTCCGCGAACGCGGCCTGATCGACCCGCACGCAGCCGAGCAGTGCCTGCAGCAGCACCTGTCCGGCGCGGACGATTGCAGCGAGGCCCTGTGGCTGATCCTCAGTCTCGAACTGTGGGCGCGGCGATTCCTCGATGAGGGGGCGCGCGAGAACCCGCCATGATCCTGCGCCTGCTGCTCGGTGTGCTGGTCGTCTACATGGTGTACGAGGCGCGCCTGGCGATCGACACCGGCATCACCGGGCTCAACCTGGCCAACCTGCTGATGCTGGCCACCGTGGTGATGATGATGCTGCACCACGACCCGGATCCGCCGCCTTCGCCGGCACGCCTGCGCACGCCCTTGTTGCTGTGGTTCCTGGCCCTTGGCCTGGGGCTGGTCATCGCCATGACCCGTGCCCCCGGCAACACCATGGACGACATCACCTACCTGAAGACGGCGATCTTCTCGCCCTTGCTGTACTTCGTGATGCTGCGCTCGCGGCTGGAGTTCCGACATGTGCGCCTGCTGATCATCCTCACCCTGGTGGTGGCCGTGGTCGGCGGCGTGCAGGCGATCCGCCAGGCGCTGGACTTCGGCATCACCCATTTCCAGGAGACGCACCGCTCCACGGGGCCGTTCGGCCCGGAAATCTCCGCCGCGAACCGCGCCGGCGTGTACTTTGCCATGTACCTGCCGATGTTCCTGGCGCTGGCCTTGTTCCTGCGCGGCCAGCGCGCCTGGCGCAGCGCCGCGGTGTTCGGCGTGGTGGTGCTGGGCCTGGGTATCCTGTTCACCTACTCGCGGCAGTCCTATTTCATCGCCCTGGTGGCCGTGGCGGTGCTCAGCCTGCGTCGCAACATCGTCTTCGCCGCGATCCTTTCCGGCGTCTTGATCTTCCTCGGTGGCTACCTGCCCAGCAGCGTCGAGCAGCGCGTGGACAAGACCGAACAGCGCGGGCCCCACGGCGGCGAACAGTTCGACGTCTCCACGGTCAGCCGCTGGGAGATCTGGGCCGGCGCAATGGAAATGTGGGAGCGACATCCGGCCGGGGTCGGCCTGCACCGCTTCCCCGACGAGATCGGCAAGTATTCCAAGTGGAAGCACATGGACGCGCACAACTTCTACGTGCTGACCCTGGCCGAGGCCGGCCTGCAGGGGCTGGTCGCGCTGCTGTGGCTGTTGTTCGCATTGTTCCGTCTCGCCGGACACCTGCGACGAAGCGCGCCGCAGGACAATGCCGAGGCACGCGCACTTGCGCTGGGATTCACCGTGGCGACCCTGTGCATGGCGCTGGGCAACCTGTATGGCAGCCCGTTCCTCGAAGGCCGGGTCATGGGCAGCTACTGGATGCTGTGCGGCCTGCTGGAACGCTACATGCACCTGCTGCGAGGCACGGCGGTGGCGGGCGCCGCGGCAGCCACCGAGACCGAAGCTGCAGAGCCGGCCCACGCCATTGCGCCAGCTCGCTTCCCGCTTGCCGAGCGCACCCTGCCAGGGCGCGTCTGGCTGCGCCGTGACCCGGGTCACGAATAGCGCCCCCAGCTGAAAACCTTTGCCGTTCCGTGACTTGGCTCCGGATGGTGAGGTCATTTGCTCATACTGTGACCGCCGTTCCGGTTCGCCAACGGCGATTCGTCCAGAATCGACGTTGCAGGGGCCTGTCGGATTGGTGGGACCAAAGGCGCGGCATCTGCCACGCGTGAAGCGTCTTCGCCTGAACGTCGGTCGGCAGTGCACCTGTCGGTTCGATGCCAGCGAAGGCCTGGATCGCGCAGGAATTCCTGCGCCGATCGATCCTCCGGCCTGATGGGCTCCTCGAACCCGGCCGACGGTACGTCGCCGGCCCAGTCCTGCCCGGCGCCGTCCTGGAAGTTGGCCGCCGGTGCCCATCCCCCCTGATATCCATTGCCATCCCGTTTCCGGGAGCGGCCATTCTGTTCGCAATTTGCCCCTCGTGGGGCCAGAGGTATCTCGCTCGATGTCCACGCAATACAGACCCACCAGCCCAGCCTCGCGCTGGACACGCTGGCTCAGCTCGACCCTGCTCGCCTTCCTGTGCGTCGGCGCCCTGCCGGCCATGGCGGCCACCACCTGGTACGTGCGCGCCGATGGCGGCACGCCCGCCCAATGCACCGGCCGCAGCGATGCCGCCTATCCGGGCAGCGGCAGCAACCAGGC
>JALOBC010000055.1 GCA_023228465.1 Dokdonella sp.
CAAGCTGCGCCCGGGACTGCCTGTCGACACGCGGCTGAGCACCATCGAGGACCAGTCGGTGTTCATCGAAAATGCCTTGCACGAGGTGAAGGTCGACGCGCTGATCGGCGGGCTGCTGGCGATCCTGGTCATCTTCTTCTTCCTGGGCGATGCGTGGAGCACCTTCATCATCTCGCTGTCGCTGCCGGTGTCGCTGATCGCCACGTTCTTCTTCATGGACCAGCTGCACCTGTCGCTCAACGTGATGTCGCTGGGCGGGCTGGCGCTTGCCACCGGCATGGTGGTGGACGACTCCATCGTGGTGCTGGAGAACATCGCGCGCCTGCGCGAGAAGGGCGTCGGCATCCACGCGGCGGCGGTGCGCGGCACGGCCGAGGTCGGCATGGCGGTGACCGCTTCAACCCTGACCACCGTTGCCGTGTTCTTCCCGCTGGTCTTCGTGCAGGGCGTGGCCGGGCAGCTGTTCCGCGACCAGGCGCTGACCATCACCTTCGCCATGCTGGTGTCACTGGCGGTCGCCATGACCCTCATTCCCATGCTCGCCTCGCTCAAGGGCCAGGCGCCGCGGGCCTGGCAGGAGGCGCCGGCCCGCGCCCCGCGGCCGCTGCCGCGCAACCGCGTCGCGCGGTTCCTCGTGCGTGGCGGGCGCGCGCTGGCCGAAGGACTGTTCCAGGTCTGCCCGCGCGCGATCGGCTGGCTGCTGGCACTTGGCGCGCGCACGTTCGGAAAAGCGCTTGGCCGCGGGCTGCGCTTTGGCGGCCGCGGCGTGACCGCGCCCTACGAGCGGGCGGCGGCGTTCTACCACCGATCCTTGCCGCGCCTGCTGGCCCATCCCTGGCGTGTGCTCGGGTTTGCCGCGGCCGCCTTCGCCGGCGCGCTGGCCCTGGTACCGACCCTCGGGCTGGATCTCATCCCGCAGCTCGCCCAGGGCCGCTTCGACATGACGGTGACCCTGCCGCCCGGTACGCCGCTGGCAGAAACCGATCGTCTGGCCGAAAGCATCGCCAGGCGCCACGCCGTTGATCCGGGCATCGCCTCGATCTATGGCGTGGCCGGCACCGGGACACGACTCGATGCCAGTCCGACCGATTCGGGCGAGAACATTGCGCGCCTGTCGATCGCGCTGGCCGAGGGCGCCGGCAAGTCCACCGAAGCGACGGTGATCGCGCGCCTGCGTGAGGACCTGGATCGCCCCGACGCCGGCGTGAAGTTTGCCCGCCCGGCGCTGTTCAGCTTCTCGGCGCCGCTGGAGATCGAAGTGCGTGGCTACGACCTCGACGCGCTGGCGGCCGGCGGCCAGCGCCTGGCCGCGTTGATGAAGGCCTCGCGCCGCTTTGCCGACGTCAAATCGACCGTGGAAAGCGGCTATCCGGAAGTGCGCGTGCACTTCGACCAGGACCGCGCCGCCGCGCTCGGCCTTACCACGCGCGATGTCGCCGATCGCCTGGTGCGCAAGGTCAAGGGCGAGGTGGCCACGCGCTATGACTTCCGTGACCGCAAGATCGACGTGCTGGTGCGCGCGCGCGCCGCCGACCGCGGCAGCGTGGATGACCTGCGCAACCTCATCGTCGGCTACGTCGCCGGTGCCGGCGCGGCGGTGGACGGCAGCGCCCGGCCGGGAACGGGCGGCGCGTCTGCTGGACGCCTGCGCGACAGCGCCGAGTCGGCCAGCGACATCCCCGTGCGGCTCTCGGCGGTCGCCGACGTCATCGCCGGGGAAGGGCCGGGCGAGATCCACCGTATCAGCCAGGAGCGCGTGGCCATCGTCTCGGCCAACCTGGCCCACGGCGACCTTGCCAGCGCCATCGCCGAGGTCGAAGGCATCGTTGCCCGCCACCCGCTCGCCGCCGGTGTGAAAGTGCACGTCGGCGGCCAGAGCGAGGAACTGCACGATTCGGTCAACTCGCTGCTGTTCGCGCTGGGGCTGGCCATCTTTCTCGTCTACCTGGTGATGGCCTCGCAGTTCGAATCGCTGCTGCATCCCTTCGTCATCATGTTCTCGATCCCGCTGGCGGCGGTGGGCGCGATTCTCGCCCTCAAGCTGTCCGGTTCGCCGATCTCGGTGGTGGTCTTCATCGGCCTCATCATGCTGGTGGGCATCGTGGTCAAGAACGCCATCGTGCTGATCGACCGCGTCAATCAGTTGCGCGAGGCGGGTACGCCCAAGCACGCGGCGATCATGCAGGCCGCGGAATCGCGCCTGCGGCCGATCGTGATGACGACCCTGTGCACCCTGATCGGCTTCGCCCCGCTGGCGATCGGCATCGGCGACGGCGCCGAGGTGCGCGCGCCGATGGCCCTGACCGTGATCGGCGGGCTGGCCGTCTCGACCCTGCTGACCCTGGTGGTCGTGCCGGTGGTGTATGACCTGCTCGACCGGCGCGGGGATGCCTGGTACGCGGCGCGTGGCCACGCTGCGGAAGGCGGGACGCGGGCCGTGGCCGAATCACACGGCCGCGAATCTCCGGTCCCGGCCGGCGGAGCCAGCCAATGACCCTCGCCGAGCTCAGCCTGAAGCGGCCGGTGACCACCATCATGTTCTTCGTGTCGATGGTGGCGGTCGGGCTGATTGCCGCGTTCCGCCTGCCGCTGGAGCAGTTTCCCGCGATCGATGCGCCCTTCCTGTTCGTGCAGATTCCCTATCCGGGTTCCACGCCGGCCGAGATCGAGCGCAACATCACCCGGCCGGTGGAAGAGGCGCTGGCGACCCTGCCTGGCATTCAGCGCATGAACTCGACCTCCGATGCCGAGGCGGCGCAGGTATTCCTCGAGTTCAAGTGGGGCCAGAGCGTGGCGATCAAGGCGGTGCAGGCGCGCGAGAAGATCGATGCCATCCGCGACGAGCTGCCTTCCGACGTGCAGCGCTATTTCGTGCAGAAGTTCTCTACCGCCGACCAGCCGGTGCTGCAACTGCGCATCGCCAACGAGGGCGGTGACCTTTCCAACGCCTGGGACCTGATCGAGCGGGCCGTGAAGCGGCCGCTCGAACGCATCAACGGCGTGGCGCGGGTGGACATTTCCGGCATCGGCCGCCCGGAAGTCCAGATCGAACTCTCGGCGGATCGCCTTTCCGCGCACGGCATCGGGGTGAACGACATCCATGCCAGGCTCAGGCAGGCGAACTTCGCCCTCTCGGCCGGGCAGGTCACGGCCGCCGGGCAGCGCTTGCGCGTGCAGCCGCAGGGCCAATGGCGCAGCCTGGACGACATCCGCGCGATTCCCGTCGATGCGCGTGGCCTCAAGCTCGGCGACATCGCCAGCGTCAGCCTGCGCCCGGCCCGGCTCGACTTCGCTCGCCGGCTGGATGGCCGGCCGGCCGTGGGCGTGGACATCTATCGCGAGCGCAATGCCAACCTGGTCGAAGTCGGCCGTGCGGTGATGGACGAGGTCAGGCGCATCCAGGCCTCGCCCGAGCTCGCCGGGATCAGCGTGTATGCCATGGAGAACCAGGCCGACAACGTGACCGGCAGCCTGCGCGAGCTCGGCAGGGCCGGGCTCGAAGGCACGCTGCTGTCGATCCTGGTGCTGTTCTTCTTCCTGCGCGACTGGCCTTCGACGCTCATGGTGTCGCTGTCCATCCCGATCTGCTTCGTGATGACGCTGGGCTGCATGCACTTCCTCGGCATCAGCCTCAACGTGCTGTCGATGATGGGCCTGCTGCTGGCCGTCGGCATGCTGGTGGACAACGCGGTGGTGGTGGTCGAGAGCATCTATCAGTACCGCGAGAAGGACCCGGGTCGGCCCTGGTACGCGGCGGTGCAGGGCACCCAG
Source organism: Dokdonella sp. (assembly GCA_023228465.1). Taxonomy (GTDB): domain Bacteria; phylum Pseudomonadota; class Gammaproteobacteria; order Xanthomonadales; family Rhodanobacteraceae; genus Dokdonella_A. The sequence goes on from JALOBC010000055.1 coordinate 3,772, forward strand.
GTGGTCGGTATCGCGATTGCCGCCGGCACCCTGTCCAGCGTGGTCGTGTTCCTGCCCAACATCTTCGGCGAGACCAACGACATCTCGATCTTCCTCGCCCAGGTGGCGATCGCCATGTCGATCGCCCACCTTGCGTCGTGGCTGGTGGCGGTGAGCCTGGTGCCGATGCTGGCCGCGCGCCTGCCGGCGCCGAAATACCTGGGTCGCGAGTCGGCGATCACGCGCCTGCGCGACCGCTACGGCCGCGTGGTCGCCTGGACGCTCGCGCACCGCCGCCGCACCACGCTGGGGCTGCTCGGCGTGCTCGCACTCAGCATCGTGCCGGTGACGCAGACGAAGACCAGCATGTTCGACGGCGGCGAGGGGCGCCAGCTGCGCCTGTCCTGGGAACTCAATGCCAACTACCGCCTGCAGGACCTCAAGCCGGCCGTGCTGCGCGTGGAGAAGTACCTGCAGGACAACCGCGAGCGCTTCGAGATCAAGTCGGTGTATACCTGGTACAGCGAGCATGGCGATGCGCAGACGCGCATCCTGCTGACCGATCCCGACAAGGCGCGACGCAGTGCGCGCGAGATCCAGGAGGCCATCCGCGAAGGCCTGCCTGCGCTCGCGGTCGGCAAGGTCGGCTTCGACACTGACGACAGCGCCATGAGCAGTGGCGTGGATCTGGCCCTGGTCGGCGATTCGATGGATGGGTTGGACGACCTGGCCAGCAGCGTGCTGCCACTGCTCTCGCGCCTGCCGAGCCTGCGCGACGTGCGCATCGACAAGGCCGGCGCCAACCACGAGGTGGCCGCCCACGTCGATCGCGATCGCGCCCGCCAGTACGGCTTCGACGCGGACAGCGTGGCGAGCTACATCCAGGTCGCGCTGCGTGGCGTGCCGCTGGCCGATTTCGAGGCCGGCGACCGCACGCTGCCGGTGTGGCTGCGCTTCCAGGGTGCCGACACGCAGAGTGTCGCGGGGCTGTCCGACCTCAAGTTGCGCGCGCAGGATGGCACCCAGGTGCCGCTGCTCGCCATGCTGCGCACCGACATGCGCGAGGCACCCTCGGCGATCCGGCGCGTCGATCGCCAGACCGCGCTCAAGATCAAGGCCAATCTCGCCGACGGCAAGACCCTGCCCGAGGCGCGCATGGACATCGAACGGGCCATGGCGGCGGTGACCTTCCCGCCCGGCACGCGCTGGAGCTTCGGCCAGGGTTTCGAGCGTGACAACCAGGCCGGACAGCAGATGCTGTTCAACACGTTGATCGCGCTGTTGCTGGTCTACGTGGTGATGTGCGCGATGTTCGAATCGCTCATCTTCCCGGCCGCGATCCTGTTCACCTTCGTCTTCTCGATCTTCGGCGTGTACTGGCTGTTCTGGCTGACCGGAACCACCTTTTCCATCATGGCCGCGATCGGCATCCTGATCCTGATGGGCGTGGTGGTGAACAACGGCATCGTCATGATCGTGCACGTCAACCAGCTGCGCCTGGATGGCCATTCGCGCAGCGCAGCGCTGATCCTGGGCGCCAGCGAACGCCTGCGTCCGGTGCTGATGACCATGGCTACCGCGATCCTCGGCATGTTGCCGCTGGCCATCGGCGGCGCTGCGGCGTGGAGCGATGGCCCGCCCTACGCGCCGATGGCGCGCGCCATTGCCGGTGGCCTGGCCTTCTCGACCCTGCTCACCCTGCTGGTCCTGCCATGCATCTATTCGCTGCTGGACGATGCGCGGCTGTGGTCACGCCGCGTCGCGGCCGATGCCGGCGCCGGACGCATCCGGCGTACGCTGCCGGGCGCAGCGGCCACAGGCAGCACGGTCTGATCCGCTTGAGCCGCGTTTCGACGCCGACGCTGCTCCCGCAACGGGGCAGCAGCGCAGCGCCGGCAATGCAGGCCGGATCACTTCATGCGGTAGGTGATGCGTCCCTTGGTCAGGTCGTAGGGCGTCATTTCCACCTTCACCTTGTCGCCGGTGAGGATACGGATGTAATGCTTGCGCATCCGTCCGGAAATGTGCGCGGTGATCACGTGTCCGTTTTCCAGCTTGACCCGGAACATGGTGTTGGGAAGGGTCTCGAGGATCGAGCCTTCCATTTCGATGACATCGTCTTTGGACATTGGTCCCTTCGGTTGGGCGGATTTCGGGGCAGCAAAGCCGACGGATTCTGCCACGAATGGGTGCGCGGCGGAAAGCCGACATCGATTCAGGTGACGAGCACCGCCGGCGCCAGCTGCGGACAGCGCCCTTGCCAGCTGCCCTCGATGCCGCCTTGCGCGGCCAGCTCGGCCACCCGGGCGCAGAACCGTGCACGCGGCATTTCGCGAGCCCCCAGGCTGGCCAGGTGGGGGGACGGAATCTGCGCGTCGAGCAGCGGATAGCCCCATTCATGCAGCAGGCGGCAAAGCGCCAGCAGTGCAAGCTTGGATGCATTCGTCGCCGCGCTGAACATGGATTCACCGGAGAACATGCGGCCCACGGCAACGCCGTAGATGCCGCCGACCAGCTGCGCGCCGGAAAATACTTCCACCGAGTGGGCATGGCCAAGCCGGTGCAGTTCGCCGTAGGCGGCCTGCATTCGGGCGGTGATCCAGGTGCCATGCCCGGTACTGCGTGCCGCGGCGCAGGCGCGCACCACGTCCGCGAAGGCGGTGTCCACCCCGATGGTCCAGTCGCAACCGCGCAGCCAGCGTGCGAGCCGGCGCGGTACGTGCGGGGTGGCGGTGTCGAACACCGCGCGCGTGGCCGGCGACCACCACAGGATCGGCTGGCCGTCCGAATACCAGGGAAAGATGCCGCGCCGGTAGGCCGCCAGCAGGCGTTCGGGCGACAGGTCCCCGCCGGCGGCGAGCAGCCCGTCGGGCGCATCCAGCGCCGTCGCGACCGGCGGGAAGGCCGCGGGCTGCGCCGGGTCGAGGAAGGGCAGGTGGATCATGCGCGTCTGGCGTAGGGCGAGCGGGCGAGGAGTTCCTCATGGTAGTCGTCCAGGGCCAGCGCCTCGTGCTCCAGGGCCTGGCCGATCGCGGCGCGGAAGCGTGGGTCGGCAATCCAGTGGAACGATCGGGTACGCACGGGGATAAAGCCACGTGCCAGCTTGTGCTCGCCCTGCGCGCCCGGCTCGAAGTGGGCCAGGCCTTCGTGCAGGCAGTACTCGATGCCCTGGTAGTAGCAGGCTTCGAAATGCAGGCCCGGCACGTGTTCGCTCGCGCCCCAGTAGCGCCCGTACAGGGTGTGCGCGCTGCGCAGGAACAGGGCGCCGGCGATGCAATCATCGCCGCGCAGGCACAGCACTGCCAGCACGCGCCGCGGCAGCGCCTGGCCGAGGTGGCGGAAGAATTCCAGGGTGAGCGCCGGGTAGTTGCCGTGATCGCCAAAGGTGGCCAGATAGAAGCCATGCAGCGCGCGCCAGTCGGCGGCGCCGAGTTCGTCCCCGTGACGGATCACGCAGCGCACTCCCGCCGCGGCGACGCGGCGGCGTTCGTGGCGGATGTTGTTGCGCTTGCGGTGGCTGAGCGCAGCCAGGAAATCATCGAAGTCGCGCCAGCCCCGGTGGTGCCAGTGGAACTGCCAGTCGAAGCGCGCCAGCCAGTCGCTGCCATCGAACGCCGCTGCGTCAATGGGTGTGGCGAAGTTGAGATGCGCCGAGGACAGGCCCAGCCGCGCGGCTTCCGCTTCCATGGCACGCACCAGCGCCGCGCGCAGTGCCGGGGCACGTGCGTGCGTTCCGGCCAACAGCCGTGGCCCGGTGACGGGCGAATAGGGCACGCCGCACAGGAGCTTGGGATAGTAATCCAGCCCATGCCGCAGGTAGGCCTCCGCCCAGCGCCAGTCGAACACGAATTCGCCGTGCGAGTTGCCCTTGAGGTAGAGCGGCGCCGCCGCGACCAACTGCCCGCCCTCGTACAAGCCCAGGTGGTGCGGCTGCCAGCCGGCCTGCGCATCGATGCAGCCATGCCGTTCCAGCCCGGCCAGGAAGGCGTGGTCGAGGAATGGGTTGTCGTCGGACAGCAGCGCGTTCCAGGCTGCGGCCGGGATCTGGTCGAGCGCGGCGTGGAAGCGAGCGTCCATGTCCGGGGCCGGTCAGGGTCGAAGCCGCATGCCGCGCGACCTGGCAATCAGGCCGCGTGGCCTGGCGTCGGGTTGCCAGGTACCGCGTCCGGGCCCGGGCCCGGGCCGGAGCGAGGCAGCAGGCGGCCTTGCAGCATGCCCGTGCGGCCCTCAGCCCTTGTCCAGAAACTTCTCGGCATCCAGCGCCGCCATGCAGCCGAAACCGGCCGAGGTGACGGCCTGGCGATAGACCTGGTCGGCGACGTCACCGGCCGCGAAGACACCGGGCACGCTGGTGGCGGTGGCGCCGCCGGCCAGGCCGGCACGGATCCGGATATAGCCATTGTCCATGTCGAGCTGGCCTTCGAAGATGGAGGTGTTGGGCGTGTGGCCGATGGCGACGAAGAAACCGGTGACGGCCAGTTCGCGGATCGAATCATCCTGGGTGCTGCGCAGGCGCACGCCGGTGACACCGCTGTCGTCACCCAGCACTTCTTCGACGGTGTGGTTCCAGATGAGGTCCACCTTGCCGGCCTGGGCCTTCTCGAACAGCTTGTCCTGCATGATCTTTTCGGCGCGCAGGCGGTCGCGGCGGTGTACCAGGGTGACCTTGCGGCACAGGTTGGAGAGGTAAAGCGCCTCTTCCACGGCAGTGTTGCCGCCGCCGATCACCACCACGTCCTGGTCGCGGAAGAAGAAGCCATCGCAGGTGGCACAGGCGGAAACGCCCTTGCCCTTGAAGTGCTCCTCCGATGCGATGCCGAGGTACTTGGCGGTGGCGCCGGTGGCGATGATCAGCGCATCGCAGGTGTATTCGCCGCTGTCCCCCTTGAGGCGGAACGGCCGCTGCGAAAGGTCGGTGCTGTGGATGTGGTCGAAGACCATTTCGGTGTTGAAGCGCTCGGCGTGCTCGGCCATGCGCCGCATCAGGTCCGGCCCCTGCAACCCCTTCACGTCACCCGGCCAGTTGTCCACGTCGGTGGTGGTCATCAGCTGGCCGCCCTGGGCGAGGCCGGTGATGAGCGTGGGCTTGAGGTTGGCGCGGGCCGCATAGACGGCTGCCGTGTAGCCGGCGGGGCCTGATCCGAGGATGATGACGCGCGAGTGCTTGGCTGTGCTCATGTATAATCCGGGCCGCCTTCAAGGCGGCCGTCCCGTACGTTGTTGGCCGACGCCCGTGCCGCCGGCGCCCCGTTCCCCGTCCCTCGATCCGCCGTGTCGCAGCACGGTGCGCGATCGCGCGGGAGCCCGGAGGATGGGGCGGAAGGGAACATGATTCAAGGCGCCAGGCCGTTCACTCCACAGATTGCTTTACGCGAGGATCCAGCAATGCGCATCGGTGTGCCGTCGGAAACCAAGACCCTGGAAGGGCGTGTCGCCCTGATTCCCGCCGCTTGCGGTGACCTCGTGCGCCATGGCCATGAGGTCCATGTGCAGGCCGGCGCCGGCATCAAGAGCGGCTTTCGCGACGAGGATTACGCCCAGGTCGGCGTGAAGCTCGCGCCGGACGCCAAGGCGCTGTACGACGTCAGCGAGATGATCGTGAAGGTCAAGGAACCGATCGCCGGCGACCTGGAGCACCTGCGCAAGGATCACCTGCTGTTCTGCTACCTGCATCTGGCCGCCGAGCCGAAGCTGACCGAGCGGCTGCTCGGGATCGGCCTCACCGGCATCGCCTTCGAGAGCGTCACCGATGCCGCCGGCAACCTGCCGTTGCTGGCGCCGATGTCGGTCATTGCCGGCCGCATCGCCACGCAGGTCGGCACGCACCTGCTGCACCAGCCAATGGGCGGCAAGGGCAAGCTGCTGGGCGGCCTGCCTTCGACCGAGCGTGGCAAGGTGGTGGTGCTGGGTGCCGGTGCCGCCGGTGGCAATGCCGCGATCCTGGCGGCCGCCGGCGGTGCCAACGTGGTGGTCTTCGACATGCGCCAGGACCGCCTCGCGCACATGATGGAAGTCAACCACAACGTGACCGCGCTCTATCCGTACCAGGAAACGGTGGCGCGCGAAGTGCGCGACGCGGACCTGGTCATCGGCGCCGTTCTGGTGCCAAGCGCGCGGGCGCCGCACGTGATCACCCGGAGCATGGTCGAATCGATGGAGCCGGGCACCGTGCTGGTGGACATCGCCATCGACCAGGGCGGCTGCTTCGAGACTTCGCGCCCGACCACCTGGGCCGATCCGACCTACCTGGTCGACGGCGTGACGCATTTCTGTGTCACCAACATGCCTGGCGCCGTGCCGCAGACCTCTTCGCAGGCGATCTGCGCGGCCATCCTGCCCTACGTCAGCCGCCTGGCCTCGGATGCCGACTGGAAGCAGTACGCGCCGCTCAAGGCGGGTATCAATGTCGCGGGTGGCGAGATCGTGCACCCCGCCCTGAAGGCCTGAATCCGAGCCGCGGTGCGTCGGTGCTTGCCGACGCGCCGTTATTCGCAAACAATGGCTTGCATGCAGAACTTCAGGTAACTCATCCAGGTGGCGCGCGTCGTCCAGAAAGCGGCATCCCCGAGGCTCGACGAGCAGTGGCACAAGCGCCTGCGTGAAGCGGCGTTCCTGCTGCTGTTGCCACTGGCCGTGTATCTGTTCGCCTGCCTGCTGAGCTACAGCCCGGCCGATCCGGGCTGGTCGCATGCCGGCAACCCGGCCGCCGGCATCGAAAACTTCGGTGGCGCCTTCGGTGCCTGGATTGCCGACCTCGCCCTGTACCTGTGCGGGCTGGTCGCCTACCTCGGCCCCTTGCTGCTGCTGGCATTCGGCTGGCTGGTGTTGCGCGGCGTCACCCGCGAAGAGCGTTCGCCCCTGGAGCCCACCCTGCGACTGCTGGGCTTCGTGGCCATCATCGTGGCTGCGCCGGGGCTGGCGCGCCTGCATGATGGCGGGCCGACGCAGCTGCCGGCGGGCCAGGGCGGCATCCTCGGCCAGGCGGTGGGCGACAACCTCGTGCACGCCTTCGGGCCCTTGGGCGCGAGCCTGTTCCTGCTCGCCCTGCTGCTGGTCGGCATCACGCTGGCGACGAGCCTGTCCTGGTTCCGCGTCATGGATGCGATCGGGCGCTTCCTGCTCGGCCTGGGCGGGAGCGTGGTCCGGCGCTGGCGCAGGAGCGGGGAATGGAGCGCGGCGCGCGGCGCCCGCGCCGAGCGTGAAACCGTGCGCAAGGCGGAAACGGTGAAGCTGGCCAGGCGCGAACCGGTGCGCATCGAGCCGGTGCTGGCGCCCATCGCGCGCAGCGAACGCGCACAGCGTGAAACCCAGATCCCGCTGTTCCCCGGCGCGTCGGGCGAAGGCGGGGTGCCTCCCCTGTCGCTGCTGGATGAGCCCAGGCCGCAGGCGGGGGGCTATTCGGCCGAGACGCTGGAAGCGCTGTCCCGCCAGGTGGAGTTCAAGCTCAAGGATTTCCGCATCGAGGCGCAGGTCGTCAGCGCCCATCCCGGCCCGGTCATCACGCGTTTCGAGCTGCAGCCCGCGCCCGGCGTCAAGGGCAGCCAGATTTCCAGCCTGGACAAGGACATCGCCCGCGGGCTGTCGGTGGTGAGCGTGCGCGTGGTCGATGTGATCCCCGGCAAGTCCGTGATCGGCATGGAGATTCCCAACTCGAACCGGGAAATGGTGTATCTGTCGGAAATCCTGAGTTCGGGCAAGTACGACGCGCAGAAATCGCCGCTGGCACTGGCCCTGGGCAAGGACATCGGCGGCGCGCCGGTGGTGGTGGACCTGCAGAAGATGCCGCACCTGCTGGTCGCCGGCACCACCGGCTCGGGCAAGTCGGTGGCGCTCAATGCCATGGTGCTGAGCCTGCTCTACAAGGCCGGTGCCGGGGACGTGCGCATGATCATGATCGACCCGAAGATGCTCGAGCTTTCGGTCTACCAGGGCATTCCGCACCTGCTCGCGCCGGTCGTCACCGACATGAAGGAAGCGGCCAACGCGCTGCGCTGGTGCGTGGCCGAGATGGAGCGCCGCTACAAGCTGATGGCCGCGGTCGGCGTGCGCAACCTTGCCGGCTTCAACAAGAAGGTGAGGGAAGCCGAGGAGGCCGGCCAGCCGCTGCTCGACCCGTTGTTCCGCATCGACGCCGGCCCGGCGACCGGCCCCGAGCCCCTGCAGGCGCTGCCCTACATCGTGGTCATCATCGACGAGTTCGCCGACATGATGATGATCGTCGGCAAGAAGGTGGAGGAACTCATCGCCCGCCTGGCGCAGAAGGCACGCGCCGCCGGCGTGCACCTCATCCTGGCCACCCAGCGCCCTTCGGTGGACGTCATCACCGGCCTGATCAAGGCCAACATCCCGACCCGCATCGCCTTCCAGGTCTCGTCCAAGATCGATTCGCGCACCATTCTCGACCAGTCCGGCGCGGAAACCCTGCTCGGCCACGGCGACATGCTGTACCTGCCGCCGGGCACGGCGATGCCGGAGCGCGTGCACGGCGCCTTCGTCGACGACCACGAGGTACACCGGGTGGTCGACTGGTTGAAGGCGCAGGGACCGCCGGATTACATCGAGGGCGTGCTGGAAGAAGTGCAGCCGCTCGGCAACGGCCAGGTCATCAGCGAAACCGGCCTGCCGCAGGACGTCGCCGATGCCGAAGGGGGCGAAGATGCCCAGCTCTACGACCGGGCAGTGGCCATCGTCACGCGCACCCGCCGTGCTTCGATCTCCGGCGTGCAGCGCCACCTGCGCATCGGCTACAACCGCGCCGCGCGCCTGATCGAGCAGATGGAACGCGACGGCGTGGTCAGCGCGCCCGAGCACAACGGCAACCGCAGCGTGCTGGCGCCGCCGCCGCCCGAAGACTGAAGTTGCGGATCGGCGCGGCATCGACTGCCGCGCAGGTCGGCCGCGCGCTGCCGGCGGAGATCGTCATGCGGCGCGCGCAGGTGCCGCCTGGTTCAGCTGCATGCAAGATAATCCCCTGCCAGTGCCTTTCCGGATCAGTGCCATGCGTGTTGCGATCTTGCTGTTGTCCGTCTTGCTGGCGCCCGGCGTGCTTGCCGCCGAATCCGCGCGTGAGCGGATGGAGGCCTTTGCCCAGGGTCTGCATTCGGTGCGCGCGGACTTCACCCAGTCCGTCACCGATGCCAACGGCAGGCGCAGCGAGGAATCGCGCGGCACGCTGGCACTGCAGGCGCCGCGCCAGTTCCGCTGGGAAACCCGCGCGCCCTACGAGCAGCTCATCGTGGCCGATGGCACGCGGGTGTGGGTGTACGAACCGGATCTGGAGCAGGTGTCGGTGCGCAGCCAGAGCACCGCAGAAGCGCACAGCCCGCTCACCGTGCTGACCGACCTGGCCAGGCTGGAGCAGGACTATCGCGTCAGCGAGGCAGGAACGCGCGATGGACTGGTGTGGCTGAAGCTGGTTTCGCGCGCGCCGGAGCCTGCGTTCGAGTATGCCGAGCTGGGTTTCGACGCGCACAGCCTGCGCCGCATGCGCTTCAAGGACCAGCTCGGCAATGTCACCGAGATCCGCTTCAGCGACTGGCAACGCAACCCGCAGCTGCCGCCCGCGACCTTCACCTTCACGCCACCTGATGGCGTCGATGTGGTCGGCGACGTCGGCCCCGCCACCGAGGTGTTCCCGATCGGCAATTGATCGTGCTTGGCGCCCTGGCCATCCCGAGCGACCGGCGCAGGACAGCGCCCGTACCGAGGCGCCCGCGCTTCAGCGCTGCAGGATCGGCTTGGCCAGGGCGAACAGTTCCGCGGGCCTGGTCACGCTCACGTCGCGGCCGTCCACGCGGATCAGGCCGTGATCCTGGAAACGGCGCAGCACGCGGCTGACGGTTTCCGCGGCCAGGCGCAGGTAGTTGGCGATGTCGCCGCGCGACATGGCCAGGTGCAGGAAGTCGGCCGGGAAGCCGCGTTCCACATAGCGTCGACCCAGGCTGACCAGGAATGCCGCCAGGCGCTCGTCGGCGGAATAGTCGCCGGCGAGCAGGGCCGCGTTGCCGATGTCCTTGCTGAGCCGGCGGAAGAGTTCCTGCTGGATGCCCGGGACGCGTGCCGCCAGCGTGGACAGCGCAGGGAAGGAGAAGCGGCACACTTCCACCGTATCCAGCGCGATCGCGTCGCAGGGGTAGGATTCCGGGTGGATGGCGTTGAGGCCGACCAGTTCGCCGGGCAGGTAGAAGCCCAGCACCAGCTCGCGGCCCTCGATGTCCACCAGGCGCGTCTTGACCGTGCCCTGGCGCACCGCATAGATCGCCGAGAAGCGCTCGCCGGTGCGGAAGATGGCCTCGCCCGAACGGTAGTTGCCGACGTGCTCGACCAGGCAGTGCAGGTCGCGCAGCGCGATCTTGTCAACCCCCCGCGCCGTGCATACCGAACCAAACGCGCAGGTGGTGCAGAAGGTCTGATCGTCGCCGTCGTCGGCGATCGGGTTCGGCACGATGCGCCCGTGCGTTGTCGCGTAGCCCATGCGGGGCCTGCCTCCGTATCACGGTTCAGACCGCGCGCGAGTATCGGAGGCCGGGCTCGTCAACGTAGGCGTCGAAGCACATCGCGATGTTGCGCAGCAGGAACTGCCCACGCGCGGTGACCGTGATCCGCTCCGGCGAGCACGTGACCAGCCCGTCCCCTTCAAGCGGGCGCAGGCGGTCCAGTGAATGCTGGAAATAACGCTCGAATTCTACTAGATGTCGGGCCTCGAAGGCAGGGATGTCGAGGAAACCGTCGCACATCAGGCGCTGGATGAGGTCGGCGCGCAGCAGGTCGTCGCTGTCCAGGCGCAAGCCGCGCGCGATCGGCAGGCGTGCATTGTCGAGCGGTGCGTAGTAGCCGGTCAGGTCCTTGGCATTCTGGCTGAAGGTGGCGCCGACGTGGCTGATTGCGCTCATGCCCAGGCCGATGAGGTCGCAGGCCGCGTGGGTCGAATAGCCCTGGAAGTTGCGCTGCAGGGTGCCCGCCTGGGCGCTGAGCACGAGATCGTCGTGGGGCAGGGCGAAGTGGTCCACGCCGATGTAGCGGTAGCCGGCGGCAGTGAGCTTTTCCACCGCGAGCTGCAACAGCCCGAGCCGCGTGCGCGCGTCCGGCAGATCGTACTTGTCGATCTGGCGCTGCGCCTTGAAGCGCTCTGGCAGATGGGCATAGCCGTAGGCGGCGACCCGGTCGGGGCGCAGTTCCAGCACCTGGTCCAGCGTGTGCGCGAAGGTCGTCTCGTTCTGGCGCGGCAGGCCGTAGATGAGATCGAGGTTGATCGAGCGGATGCCGGCCGCGCGCGCGCCGTCCATCACGGCACGGGTTTCCTCGACGCTCTGGATGCGGTTGACCGCCCGCTGCACTTCGGGATCGAAATCCTGCACGCCGAGCGAGATGCGGTTGATGCCGGCCGCGGCAATCTGCCGCACGTAGTCGCCATCGCAGAAGCGCGGGTCGAGCTCCGCGCCGAACTCGCGCGCCGGGTCGCGGCTGAACGAGAAGTGCCGCCCCAGGGTCTCGATCAGCTCGACCAGCTGGTCGGCGTCGAGGAAGTTCGGCGTGCCGCCGCCGAAGTGCAGTTGTGCCAGCACCCGGTCGCGGTCGAACAGGGCCGAGACCGATTCGATCTCGCGGTACAGCCGGGCGAGATAGCTGCCCGCCTTGGCCTTGTCGCGCGTGATGATGCGCGCGCAGCCGCAGTAGAAGCAGGGCGACAGGCAGAACGGGATGTGCACGTACACCGACAGGTCGCGCGGGATCGGGTCCTGGTTCGAGGCATCGATGGTGCGGCGCAGTTCCGCTTCGCCGAAGTCCGGGCGAAAATGCGGTGCGGTGGGATAGGAGGTGTAGCGCGGGCCGTTGACGTCGTACTTGGCGACGAGCGCGCGGTCGAACTGGGCGAGGGTAGTGTCCATGGTGTGATCGTGGATTGCCCTGCCGATCAATGCCTTGATGCCGATCAAGAGCGCGGATCCGGGGTTCTGGATTGGGGACGTGCAAGCGCAGGCGCCTGCATCGGCGGAGCCACCGCCCTGCGCGGGAACGGCCGGACTCCGGCTCGGCCCCATCCACGCCGGTCGCGAGGCCTTGCCAGGCTTCTCCCGGGCGCGGTCGATCCGCAGCTCGGCCGCCTTCATGGGGCGACCTGGCGCCCGGATGACTGGACAGGTGCGCTAGGCTGAAGGATGGTTTTCGCTCTGGACGACCCGCGTGGCTGAATCCGCATCCCTTGCCCGCATCGCGAAAAGACTCGGTCGCGAGCTCGACCGCTTGGCGTGGACTACGCCGAGCCATGTCTACAACCCGTTGCAGTACGCCTGGAACGGCCATGCCACCTACCTGCGCCGGCATGGCGACGGCACTGGCCGGGTGCTGCTGCTCGGGATGAACCCGGGCCCCTGGGGCATGGCGCAGACCGGCGTGCCGTTTGGCACCGTGCCGGTGGTGCGCGACTGGTTCCACATAGAAACCCAGTTGGCGGCGCATCTGCCCGAACAGCACCCGAAGTATCCGATCCTCGGCATGGCCTGCCATCGTCGCGAGGGCAGCGGCGAGCGGCTGTGGAGCTGGGCCCAGGCGCGCTTCGGCACGCCGCAGGCGTTCTTCGGGCGCTTCTTCGTCTGGAACTACTGCCCCCTGCTGTTCCTGGCGCGCAATCGCAACCTGATTCCGGCCGCGCTTGGCGCGAGCGAGCGCCAGGCGCTTGGCCTGGCCTGCGACGCGGCGCTGCGGCGGGTCATCGAGGTGCTCGATCCGGTCGCCCTGGTGGGCATCGGCCGCTATGCCGAACAGCAGTTGCAGCGTCTGGCGGGCGACACGTGCAGTGTCACCTACCTGCCGCACCCCAGCCCCGCCAGCCCGGCAGCCAACCGCAACTGGCCGCAGATGGCCGAGGCGGCGCTGGCGTCCTGGTTGCCGGATGCTGCCCGGCCACGCGCAGCGGCTACTTCTTTGAAATGAAGCGGTTGCCCTCGATGTAGAAGCGCAGCGGCCGGGTGGCCCATTCGCCGGCATAGTCCACGCCGATGCGTGGCCGCGCGACGATGGAGAAGGGGACTTGCGTCGGCGGGCGGGCGATGTAGAGCGTGTCGCTCAGCAGGTCGTGGCCATACAGCGACAGATCGATATCCATGGCCTTGCACAGGCGGCCCGGCCCGCTCGCGCTCAGGCTCAGGTTGGCCACCGGTTCGAGCGCGCGCAGCAGCACGGCGGTGCCGGTGCCCTCGGGCTCGGTCACCACGTTCATGCAGTGGTGCATGCCGTAGATCAGATAGACATAGACGTGCCCGGGTGGGCCGAACATCGCGCGCGTGCGGGCGGTGCGGCCACGCGAGGTATGTGCGGCGAGGTCGTCCGGACCCAGGTAGGCTTCCACCTCGACGATTCGCCCCACGCGCTGCAGATCGCCGACCTGGTGGACCAGCAGCTTGCCCAGCAGCTCACGTGCGACCTGCCGGGTGTCGCGCGCATAGAAGCGCCGTGGCAGCTTGCGGTAGCGTCGCGGGCGGGCCGCCGTCGGCGGTACGGACG
>JALOBC010000056.1 GCA_023228465.1 Dokdonella sp.
CTCAACCAACGACCTCGAAAGCGGTTAGGCTTCCGCACCCCGGAGGAAGTCTTCGCAAAATCCTTCAACCGCGGTGCACTTCGAACTTGAATCCGCCCCTGATGGTCGGTCAATTCGGCTGTGCCGACGAGCAGCAAGCCGATGTTCGGCCGCACCAGGACGCGGGTGGCGTAGTCGTGATTGGAAGCACCGAGGTTGAAGGCGACATAGGCGGTTCCGCTGGCGCCGTTGCCAAAGCCTGAGCAGGTGTCGCCATCGGCAGTACTGTCGATATCCACGCAGGTGACGGCAAAGTCTGCGTCGCTGCCCGGCAGCGCCGGCGTGTGGCCCTGGCCGGCAAAATAGAACTTGCGCGTGGTGGGATCCCACACGGCGTCGCTGATTCGTGTCAGCGGCGTCGGGACGAGATACACCTTGTCCTGGAGCCCGTTCGGGCGCACCTTGATCACCGCCGCATCCCAGTAGCCATCCTGGCGCTTGTGCGCGGCCAGCGCATACCAGCCCGCGCCGTTGGAGTACACGCGCAGGCCTTGCCCGATCGGGGCATTCGGATAATCCAGGTAGAAGAGTGCTTCGCCGTCAGTGCCAAAATCCGGGTCGAAATCAAGATCGCTCGCCACGCTGCCCAGCGGCTCGTTCATTCCCGACGCCGGCCATGGGCTGTCGAGCGCAGCAAGTTGTGGTGCATGCCAGGTGGCGTCCACCGCTTCCGTCCATGGCGCGGCCATGCTGGTGCAGGTAAACCCCGCCAAAGCCATTGCGAGCAATATTCGGCGACGCATGACGTTCTCCCGTGGGTCGCTGCGACCGCCGAAGTCGCGGTCGCCAGCTTGAGCCTACGTCGCTCATGCCGGCGCCCGATACTGGCAAATGCCGGTAATCGTCTGCGGTCAGCGGGGCGCGGTGTGCTCGTCGGGCGTGCAGGGCGAGATCCGCGTGAGCCCGGCCAGCAGTCCGATCAGTTCGGCCTGGCGGTGGCAGCCCGTCTTGCGGAAGACCTGCTCGAGGTAGGCGCGTGCGGTGCTTGGTCGGATATTGCACCGGCGTCCCGCCGCATTCAGGGTCGCGCCGCTGGCCAATTCGGCAACCAGTCGGCTCTCGGCCGGCGACAGGTCGAACAGGGTGCGCAGGATGGCCGGGTCGGGGCGGCGCCGCGATCCACCCGAGACGCTCATGACGATGAGCCAGAGGCTGCCGGAAAAGATGTCGAGTGCCGCGCCGACAAGCGGAATGACATGGGCGATGCGCCCTGGCGAGTGCAGACGTGGCGGCATCGGAATCGAGCGGACTTCGGATTCACCCTGCAGGATGGCGGCCAACAAGGCATCGGCAGCCGGATCACCCAGCCCGACGCGATCGTTGGCGCGTGTGTTGATCAGTTCCGGGGTCATCCACGAATTGACTTCGCGCAGGCGGGCGGCGCGATCGAGCAGTGCGGCGGGGATGCCGAGGGCGCTCATGGCCTCCAGCGCGCTGCGCGCACGCTCGAGGCGAAGGCGACTGGCGATCCAGCCGGCGCGTGCGAAGTGCGCACGGAATCGGGTCAAGCCGCAGAGTTGCTCGACGCCGTGGCGTCCCTGCTCGATCGTGCGTTCGAAGGACAGCAGCAGGATCTCACCGGTCGGCATCGGGATGGCGGTGCCGATCTGCCAGCCCAGGCCTTGCTCGCGAAATGAACGATACACCGCGTCCATTTCAAGCTGCTGGCGGGTCATCAGGTCGTCGACGCAATGGAAATACCGGTCGCCGGCGCTGGCTTCGATCAACCGTTCAGGGCTGCGTTCATGTCGTTTCCACACATCGGTGCGCGAGAGCGATTCGAGCAGGCCACGGGTGCGCCCGGTGGTCGTCCAGCGCGGCGCAGTGACACCGTCAGAAAAAGGAGGGTGCTGCTTGCCGAGCCGGACGATTCACACAGCCGATCCAGCACGCCAGGCCAGCGCTCCGGAACGAAGGCCGCCTCGTAAATCGATTCGACCAGTGCTGCCGATTTCATCCCCGGCCCCCCGGTGGACACACCCTGTCGCTTGCGTGACCGAGTATAGCCCAGCGACCTGGGGTCACCGCGATCGACTTCACGCAACGCTGCACTGCCTGGCTGACGCCACGCGGCGCCGGCACGGGGCAGTCATGCCTGTTGCGAGTGAAACCGCGATCCGAACCCGGATCGCAGGCCCATTCACTCGAACGAAACACGCGAAGGGCGCGAAGCGCTCCGGGTCGAAGTGCGACGAGTGATCCGTTGCCTGGCCGTAAAGACGGTGCTCATGCGTCTTGCGTCGGGTTCCAGGCACCCCGCCGGCTTTCCGCCGCCACTATGCCGACGGGTGTACAGCATGAACCCTCTGGAAATGCCCTGTGGAGTCATGCCAGGAAGCACGGATTTTTTTGCGCTGGCAAAAGTCCAACGAGTGCCATCCGAGAGGAGCGAGGCACACTGGGTCGATCAGCAGCATCGCTTCTCGCCGATGACCTGTCGTTCCATGCCTACTCCCTTCTGGGCGACTGTCACTTGTCAATGAATGGAGGTCGCCATGAACAAAAGACTTGCCAACCCCTCGGCACTGGGCTTTGCGGGCTTCGCCATCACCTTATGGATGGTGAGCATGATCAACGCCGGATGGTTCGGCGCCAATGCGACGCAGAACATTGATCTGATGCTCGCATTTGCGTTCGGCGGCACCGCAATGGGCATTGCCGGTCTGATGGAATACTTTCGCGGGCGCACGCTGGACATGTTTCTGTTCCTCGCCTTTGGCGCCTTCTGGTGGGCGTGGGCGCTGCATGCGCACAGCGCCGCCTCGGCGTCCATGCCGGCCACGGCCGGAGGTTATGAAGGCTGGTTCTTCCTGCTTTGGGCGGTGGTCGCGTTCTATGTCTGGATCGCCTCGTTCCGTGATGGCAGCGCCCGCGTACTGTTCACGCTGGGCCTTTGGTTGAGCTTCCTGGCGCTGGCGATTGCGGACTGGATCGATGCGCCGGCGTTTACCGTCCTCGGCGGCTACCTGGGTCTGATCACCGCGCTGATCGGCGGCTACATCTCGGCGGCAGACATCATCAACACCAGCTTCGAACGCGTGGTGCTGCCCACCGGCGAGCATGAGCCTGGCGACCACAGGGACAGCGCAACGATCGACCATGCACATGCGTGAAGCAGGCATGATGCAGCCGGTACCCGGCATCGGCTAGCTCACGCGGTTGCCGCGGACTCGGAGGTGTTACGGCAGTAGCAGCGGCGTCGCCGACGGTTCAACAACCGTCGGCGACGCCGTGTCGCATCCTGGGGAGCAATCCCGCAGCGCCGCAGGCTGCGCGGGTGGACGGGGTGAGCTGCTCAGGCCGGTTCCTGACCACGCAGTTGGAGCTGATCGAACGTTCGCAGTTTCTCCAGGGCGAACCGCCGGCAACCGTACGCTTCGCCGGGCCGCTGATGGCACTCCTGAGCAGTTGCGCGCATCGAGTGTTGCCGAGCCCGGTTCTCCTGCCATGATTTCACCTGCCATGATGATGAGGCCGCCTGACATCGGCGCCAGCGACCGGAGCACACCGGCATGAACGACACCGACACGCCCGCTGCGGCGGCCCGGAGCCCCGACCCGTTGCCCAGGCACACCACGCCGACCTGGGAGGTGGAACTGCTGATCTCCGGCGTGGCCGTATTCGCCATGCTGCAGTTGCCGGGTTGGCTGGACAATCAGATGTTCGCCCTGATGCCGCGGCTGGACGCGGACCTGGCCGGGGCCGGGCTGTCGCTGTATCTCTATCTCAAGAGTGCCGCGCTGATCCTGGCCGTGACGTTCGCCCTGCACCTGCTGTTGCGTGCGCACTGGATTGCGCTGGTCGGCATGCACTCGGTCTACCCCGACGGCGTGCGCTGGGAAAGGCTGCGGATGGGCCCGGTGCAGCGTGAACTCGAACAGCGTCAGCACGGCTCGGCTGGCGACTCCATCGAACGTGCCGACAATCGTGCCACCGTGGTGTTCGCGATCGGCGTGATGCTGGCTTCGCGGCTGCTGCAGATCAGTCTGCTGGTCACGGTGCTGTTCGCCATCATCCTGGCCGGCGCATCGCTGGCGGGTGTGCAGGCCAACCTGTTCCTGGTGTTCAGCATCTGCTTCGCCGCCATCATCCTGGTGATACTGCTCGCGCGCCGGATCGACCAGCTGATCGGTCCGCGCCTGCGCCAGCACGGCCTGCCGCGCCGCATGCTGGCGACAACTTTCCGCGCGATCGTGCGCGGTGGTTTCGGCCGACGCTCCGAAGTGATGGCATTGCTGGCCAGCCATGGCAGCGAACGGCGCATCAACCTGTTGACCGTCATCACTTTCACCGCACTGTTCATGGCCGTGACATTCGGCATGCATGCGATGAAGGATCCGGCCCACGTCGGCAGCTACGCGCTGTTTCCGCACGGCATCGACGAGGCACGCACACTGCGCAGCGCCCATTACGACGACCAGCGCGACCCGCTGCATGATCCGGCGACACCGTTCGTGCAGAGCGCCGTGATCGCCGGCGCCTATCTTCGCCTGACCGTGCCGTACCAGCCGCAGCGCGACGCACCCGCCGAGCAGCGTCGCTGCCCCAACGCGCTGGGCGCGGCTGCGGGCAAAGCGCGTGGCGTTGCCATGCTCGATTGCCTCGCAAGCCTGCACGCGGTATCGCTGGATGGCCAGCCATTGACCGCGCTGCACTATGACGTTGGCAGCGACGCGCGCACCGGGCGCCCGGCACTGCAGGTCATGATCGACGTGCGCTCGCTGGCGACCGGCCGCCATCTGTTGCGGATCGCACGCGCGCCGACCACTGATGCGGCAGGCGACGCGGACGCCGACGTCATCGCATTCTGGCGTTGAGCGCGCGCCCGAGGCGGCCAATCGGCTGGCCCAGCGCGCACGGCGAGCGCATCTTGCCGAAAGATGCCGATACGAAGGCATGAGCGAGTCCGGAACATCATGATGCGGCCGTTTCCGCGCCGGAGCATTCCGTGCTGCGCCGCTTCGCGCGGGATCGGCGGGCGCTTCATCAGCGGGTCCTTGCGATGCCCCGCCGGTAGATGGCGAACGCCGCAGGGGCGCTCTGGTGCATCTGTTGGCTGTCGCCCGACAGGAGTGCCTGCATGACCAGGCCCTGGATACTGCCGATGAACAACGTGGCGGCGGCCGCGGCATCGAGCTGCGGGTCCATTTCGCCGCAGGCCTTGCCCTCTTCGATCAATGCACGCAGCCGTTGGCCATAGCGGCCGATCAGCGTTTGCACCATGCGCTTGGCCGCCGTGTCATCGGCCCGTTGCAGTTCGCCAAACATCATGCGCGGCACGCCTGGGTGCTCGACGACGAAGCCGATATGTGCCAGGTACATCGCTTCCAGTGCGGCCAGCGGAGATGTTGCGCCACTGGCTGCTCGCTCGATCCGGGCAAGCAGGCGGTCGGCCACCCACTCCATGACCGCTTGCCAGATCGAGGCCTTGTTGGGGAAGTGCCGAAACAGCGCGCCCTGGGTCAGGTGCATGCGCGTGGCGATCGCCGCGGTGGTGATGTCGCTGGGGTTTTGTTCGGCGGCCAGTTCGATCACCGATTCGATCGTGGTCGTACGGCGGTCATCGGCGGACAGGCGCTTGCGGGGCTGGTTCATGGAAACGTTCATAATAAGTAATCAGTTACTAGCTTACTATGGTGCGTGCCGCTGTCAACCGCTGCGCAGGAGCGGCTCGCCGGGTGGGAAGGGTGAAGCGCGCGCAGCGGTCTTGCCGCGGTGGCCGGTGTCCGCCCAGGTGGCGCGCGCCGCGGACTCGATGCCAATCAAGTACCATCGAATCAGGACGCGCGTGCGGAGCCATGGCAAGGTTCCTGGCGTGCCTCCGCGGCAATGGACCATTCGCATGACCAGCAGGCCAGATCACTCGGCGGCGCCGGATGCGGTCGACGGGCGCATCGTCGCCATCCGCGGCAGCGTCGTGGATGCGGCTTTTGCCGGGAAGGTACCACGCATTCAAGACCTCTTGCGCGTGGGCGATGTGGCGCTGGAGGTGGCCTCGCTGGCTGACAACGGCGTGGTGCGCTGCATCGCGCTCGGCGCCGTGCGCGGGTTGGGACTGGGCGCCCCGGTGCACGCCACCGGGGGTCCGATCGAGGTGCCCGTGGGCGACGCGGTCCTGGGTCGCATGCTGAACGTGTTCGGTGCGCCGCTCGACGGCCTGCCGGCGGTCAGCACCAGGGCACGTCGCCCGATCCATCGCGCGCCGCCGCCCCTGGAAGAGCGGGTGCTGCGCGCCGAGGTGCTGGAGACGGGCATCAAGGCCATCGACCTGCTGTCGCCGATCGAGCGCGGCGGCAAGACCGGCCTGTTCGGCGGCGCCGGGGTCGGCAAGACCGTGCTGTTGAGCGAACTCATCCACAACACCGTGGAACACCATCACGGCGTCAGCCTGTTCTGCGGGATTGGCGAGCGCTCGCGCGAGGCCGAGGAACTGTGGCGCGAGATGGGCGAGGCGGGTGTGCGCGCGCGCATGGTGATGTTGTTCGGGCAGATGAACGAGCCGCCCGGCGTGCGCCTCCTGGTCGGCGCCTCGGCCCTGACCATGGCCGAATATTTCCGCGACGATCGCGGCCAGGACGTGCTGCTGCTGATCGACAACATCTTTCGCTATGTCCAGGCCGGTTCCGAAGTCTCGGGCCTGCTCGGGCGGATGCCTTCGCGCGTGGGCTACCAGCCGACGCTGGCCACCGAGCTTGCCGCGCTGCAGGAACGCATCGCCTCGACCCGCAAGGGCGCGATCACCTCGATCCAGGCGGTGTATGTGCCGGCCGACGATTTCACCGATCCGGCCGCCGCGCAGATCTTCTCGCACCTTTCGGCCTCGGTCGTGCTCTCGCGCAAGCGCGCCAGCGAAGGGCTGTATCCGGCGGTGGATCCGCTGGCCTCGGCGTCGGTCATGCTCACGCCCGCGGTGGTCGGCCAACGCCACTACGACGTGGCGCGCGCGGTGCGTCGTACGCTGGCCGAATACGAGGAATTGCGCGACATCATCGCCATGCTGGGGATCGAGGAGCTCTCGGCGCATGACCGCGCGACCGTGGCGCAGGCCAGGCGGCTGGAACGGTTCCTGACCCAGCCGTTCGCCACCGTTGCGGGCGCGACCGGAACCACCGGCAAGCTGGTGCCGATCGAGAAGACGCTGGAGGGCTGCGAGCGCATCCTTGGACAAGCCACCTTCGACCTGCCCGAAAGCGCCTATTACATGATCGGTGAACTGGACGAAGTCAGAGAGCGGGCATGAGCATGGCCACGCAAATGCAGGTGCATGTACGCCTGCCGGCACGCATGCTGTTCGAAGGCGCGGCCACCCGGCTGAATGCGGTCGCGGTCGATGGCGGGTTCGGCATCCTGCCCAACCACGTGGACTTCGTGACCGTGCTGGTGCCCTCGATCCTGCTGGTGACCACACCGGAAGGAGGCGAGCGGATCTTCGGCATCGACGAGGGCCTGCTGGTCAAGAAGGGCCACCAGGTCGACATCGCCGTGCGCCGCGGCGTGGAAAGCGCCGACCTGGACAGCCTGCGTGCCACGGTGCAGGAGACGTTTCACCAGATGGAGGATGAGGAACGCGTCGCGCGCGCGGCCCTGGCGCGGCTGGAAGCCGACATGGTGCGCGGCTTTGCCAGCTTGAGGAGGCCCCATTCATGAGCGATAAGCGCCGCGAGCCGGTTGACCAGATCGGCCAGCGCGCGCGGCGCATGCAGGCGGCGCGCGACGATCCGGGGCCCAGCCCCCTGCGCGGCATCGGCACCTTCGGCATGATCGGCTGGTCGGTCGCGGTGCCGACCGTGGGCGGCGCCTTCCTCGGCCTGTGGCTGGATCGCGTGGCGCCGCAGCAATTTTCGTGGACGATCGCCCTGATCCTCGGCGGGGTGGCACTGGGCGCGCTGCTGGCCTGGGCCTGGATCGGCAAGGAGGACCGCGGACCATGAACGCCATCGCCTGGAGCGCATTCGGGCTGGGGGCACTGGCCGGCCTGGTCGCCGGGGGACTGTTTTTCGCCGGCCTGGCCTTTGGCCTGCGCCTGGCGCTGGGCCGCCCGAGGCCGATGCCGGTACTGGCATTGAGCGCGCTGCTGCGCATCGCCGCGCTGCTGGCGGTCGGCTGGCTGGTGTCGTTGGCTGGCGGAGCGGCGGCCCTGGCGGGCTACGCGCTGGCATTCCTGGCGACGCGCCTTGCAGCCGTCGCGCTGGCCAGGCCGGCGCCGCCGCGGAGGGACACGAAATGCAGCTGAGCCCCGACCAGGCCATCCTGTTCACCCTGGGCGGCATCCCGATCAACGCCACGATCGGCTATACCTGGATCGTCATGGCGCTGCTGACCGGCACCTCGATGCTGTTGACCCGCTCGTTGCGTCCCGATGTGCCGCCCAGTCGCTGGCGCACCACGCTGGAGGTGATCGTGCAGGGCATCCAGGGACAGATCGACGAGATATCCGTGCGCCGTGATCGCCGCCTGCTCTATTTCACCGGCACGCTGTTCCTGTTCATCGTCACCTCGAACCTGCTGATGGTGGTGCCGGGTTTCCGTCCGCCCACGGCATCGCTGTCGACCACCGCAGCACTGGCGCTGTCGGTGCTGGTGGCGGTGCCGATCTTCGGGATCGGCAACCAGGGCCTTGGCGGATACCTCAGAACCTGGATCCAGCCATCGGTCATCATGTTGCCCTTCAACATCATCGGTGAATTTTCGCGCGGCATCTCGCTGGCGATCCGCCTGTACGGCAACATCATGAGCGGCGCAGTGATCGCCGGCATCCTGCTGGGTGTCGCGCCGTTCTTCTTCCCCGTGGTGATGGACATGCTGGGTCTGCTTACCGGGCTGATCCAGGCCTACATCTTCGCCATCCTCGCCACGGTCTACATCTCGTCGGCCACAGCCCCGCCGTCCGACATCCCGCAAACCAAGAAGGACGCGTCATGAGCGATCTTGCCCTCATTGCCATTGTTTCCATCTTCACCGCCGGCCTGACCGTGTCCTTCGGCGCGCTGGGCCCCGCGCTTGGAGAGGGGCGCGCGGCGGCCACCGCACTCAATGCCATCGCGCAACAGCCCGATGCGGCAGCGACGCTGTCGCGCACGCTGTTCGTCAGCCTGGCCATGATCGAATCCACGGCGATCTACTGTTTCGTGGTCGCCATGATCCTGCTGTTCGCCAATCCGTTCTGGAACGCGGCGCTGGAGGCGGCGGCCCACGCCACCGGTGGCTAGACGATGTCGATCGACTGGATCACCGTTGCCGCGCAGATCCTCAACTTCCTGGTGCTGGTGTGGCTGCTGAAGCGCTTCCTGTATCGCCCCATCCTCGATGGCATCGACGCGCGGGAAAAGGAGATTGCCGAGCGCATGGGCGAGGCGGCGCGGATCCGTGCGGTTGCGGAAGCCGCCGAGGCGGATTACCAGGCGCAGGTCGCCAGCCTCCGGGCAGGACGTGAAGGCACGCTCGAAGCGGCCCGCAAGGCGGCCGAAGCCGAGCGGGATGCGCTGCTGGCCGAGGCTCGCGAGCGCCTCGCGCGCGAGCAGGCCGAGCGCGCCGTGCAGCGGGTGGAAGAAGCGCGGCGCTACCGTGCGGAGCTGCAGCGGGACGGCGCCGCGGCGCTGCTCTCGCTCACCCGCAAGGCGCTGAAGGATCTTGCCGACGAGACGCTGGAGGCGCGCATCGTGGCCCATGCCAGCGACCGTCTGGCGGCGATGGCCGATGACCTGCGCAAGGCGGCCGGTGACTCCCTGCAGGCCATCGCGCTGACCCACGAACCGCTGTCACAGGCAGCGCGCGAGCGCCTGGGCAACGAGCTTGCGCAGCTGATTCCCGGCATCACCGTGACGTTCCGCAGCGAGCCTGCGCAGGCGCCGGGTCTGGTCCTGCGCCTCGGTGGCGCGCAGGTGGAATGGACCGTGGACAGCTACATCGACGGTCTCGACGCGCTGCTGGCCGCTGCCGATCACCAGCGCGCCAGGCCGCGGGGGTAGGGCGATGTCACCTGACGTGCCGGTGCCGAGCACGGCGGATCTCGTGCAGTCCCTGCTGGACAGCCCCGGCCCCGGCCCGCAACTGAGCGAAATCGGCAAGGTCACCCAGGTGGGCGACGGCGTGGCGATCGTCACCGGGCTCGCCCGTGCGCTTTCGGACGAAGTCCTGGAGTTCGCCGGCGGCGAACGCGGCATCGTCTTCGACCTGGAACCGGGAAACCTCGGCGTGGTGTTGCTGGGACCCTCCGAAAACGTCACCCTGGGCGAACACGTGCGCCGTACCGGCCGCGTGGTCAGCGTACCCACGGGCATGGCCCTGCTGGGCCGGGTGGTCGATGCCCTGGGCCGTCCGCGTGACGGCGGGGAGCCGCTGCAGGACGCGCCACTGCGTCCGGTCGAGGCCGAGGCTCCCGGGATCCTCGAGCGCGCGGCAGTGTCGCGGCCGCTGGCGACGGGACTGAAGGCGGTGGACGCCGCCGTGCCGGTGGGGCGTGGCCAACGCCAGCTGATCATCGGCGACCGCCAGACCGGCAAGACCTCGATCGCGGTCGACGCCATCCTCAACCAGAAGGATAGTGGCGTGCTGTGCGTGTACTGCGCCGTCGGCCAGCGTGGCGACGCGGTGGCCAAGGTGATCGGGGCGTTGCGCGAGGGCGGCATGATGGCGCGCTCGGTGGTGCTGTTCGCTGGCGACGAGGAGGCGCCTGGGCTCGCCCACATCACGCCCTACGCGGCGATGTCGATTGCCGAGAGCCTGGCCGCGGACGGACGCGACGTGCTGCTCGTCATCGACGACCTGACCCGGCACGCACACGCCTACCGCGAGTTGTCGCTGCTGCTGCGCCGGCCGCCCGGGCGCGAGGCGTTTCCCGGCGACATCTTCTACGTGCACGCCCGGCTGCTGGAGCGCGCGGGCCAGTTCACCGAAGCCATCGGCGGCGGTTCGATCACGGCCCTGCCGGTGGTCGAAACCCAGGCCGAAAACCTGTCGGCCTATATCCCCACCAACCTGATCTCGATCACCGACGGGCAGATCTACCTGTCGCCGCGCCTGGTGCGCCGCAACCAGTTTCCCGCCGTGGATCTGGGCATCTCGGTGTCGCGTGTCGGTGGCAAGGCGCAGAAGCGCGCGTTTCGCGAGGTGGCGGGCAACCTGCGCGTAACGCTGTCGCAATTCGAGGAACTGGAAGAGTTCGCCCGCTTCGGCACCCGGCTCGATGCCGCCACGCGGTCGAGACTGGCGCGTGGCGCCGCGGTACGGCTGGCGCTGCGCCAGCGCGAACGCGACCCGATTCCCGAGATCGAGCAGCTCGCGGTGCTGGTGTGCGCCATGCAGGGACTGCTGGACGGCATGGACGAGGGCGCTGGCATCGCGGCGATGGATACGATCCGTGCCGCGCTGCGCGCTGCGGATGGCGGCCTCGGTGAGCGCATTGCTTCCGATCAGGCGCTGGATGATGACGCCCGGGAACGGCTCCTCGACATGGCGCGCGCGGCGTTGGCTGCAGCGGACGAGGCGGAGGGCGGCCATGGCCGACACGCTTGAGGTCCTGACCCGCCGCAGCGAAACGCTGCGCTCCATCGGCGGCATCGTGCGCACGATGAAGACCTTGTCGGTGATCAATGCCAACCCTTACGAGCAGGCCGCCCGCGCCATCGAGGCCTACCGCGCCACCGTGCTGGACGGCCTGCATGCCTTCGTGCAGCAGCACGGATCGCTGGCGTCCGCGCCACGCCTCGCCACGGATCGCGTGATCGTGGTGTTCGGCTCCGATCACGGGCTATGCGGCAACTACAACGAGGTGATCGCCGCCGAGGTCGCACGCCACAAGGCCGCTACCAGTGATCCGGGCCGGATGCGCATCCTCTGCGTCGGGGCGCAGATGGAGGACGCGCTGGCCGGCCTGGAGTTGGCGGTCGAGACGACGCTGCTGTCCCCCACCACGCCCGATGGGCTGGGCCGCCTCGCCGGCGCATTGGTGGGGCAGCTGGATGGGCTGCGGCGCGACGGGGATCCGCAATCGCTCGCCGTCTACCTGGCCTATTCCCGGCGCGGCGCCCACGGCCAGCAGGTACCGATGATCCAGCCTCTGCTGCCGCTCGATCCACAACTGGCGCGCGACCTGGCCACCCGACCCTGGCAATCGCGCAGCCTGCCGCGATCCACCCTGCCGGCGTCCACCTTGCTGGCGGCGCTGATTCGCGGTTACTTGTTCGCCAGCCTGTTCGGCGCCGCCGCCGAGGCGCTGGTTACCGAGAACGCCGCGCGCCTGGCGCGCATGCAGCAGGCCGAACAGTCGGTCGCCGACCGGCTGGAGGAACTGACGGCACAGACCCGCGCGGTGCGCCAGGACGAGATCACCACGGAATTGCTGGATGTCATCATCGGTTTCGAGGCGCTGAAGGACCGGGAAAAGCGCAAACGCGCACCGCGCTCGACGGACCACGTGTCATGACCCGGCTGATCGGGCCCTGACCAAACCCGACGCCGGCCTCCCCCGGTCGCCGCTGGCGAGCGTATTGAAACACACGTTTCCCGGGCGCTGACCGCCGTCAACCAGGCGCGCGCATCAGGATGGCATGCACGTGATCGGGCGCATCCGACCCCGATAGGGAGGCGATTTCTCGACTGCTTCGTTACTCATGACGAAGTGCGTCGACCGGATTCAGATGGGCGGCCTTGCGTGCCGGGAAAAACCCGAAAACGATGCCGATCACCACCGCAAAGGAAAAGCCCATCAGCATGACCGCGGGCGAGAGCAGGAACGGCATGTTCATGCGGGTCGTGATCAACCAGGTACCCGCCACACCGAGGATCAGCCCGATGAGGCCGCCGAGCGTCGACAAGGCCACCGACTCGACCAGGAATTGCATCAGCACGTCACGCGTCCGCGCACCGATCGCCAGCCGGATGCCGATTTCGCGGATGCGTTCGGTGACCGATACCAGCATGATGTTCATGATCCCGATCCCGCCCACCAGCAGACTCACGGCCGCAATGGCGCCCAGCAGGATGGTCAGGGTATTGGTGGTGCTGGCCAGCGCCTCGGCGATGTCCTGGGTGTCACGAACGTAGAAGTCGTCGTCGGCGGCGGATGCAACACGCCGGCGCTGTCGCAGCAGGGACTCGATGTCACGCTGGACCGTGCGCGTGGTTCCGTCGACCAATGCCGATACGTAAATGGTCTGCACATCCAGCTTGCCCACGAGCCGTCGCTGCACCGCCTTGATCGGCATGACGATGGTCTTGTCGCGGTCCTGCCCCATGGACTGGCCCTTCTTCTCCAGCACGCCGATCACCCGGCAGGCGGTGCGCCCCACCCGCAGGGTCGTGCCCAGCGGTTGCTGGCCCGCGTACATCTCCTCGACCAGGGTGGTGCCGATGATGCAAACGGCCGATCCGGCACCCAGCTCCGAGTCCTCGAACTCACGGCCGTGGGCGAGCGCATGGTTGCGCACGATGAAATAATTGTTGTTCGTTCCGATCACCGCAATCGTTTCATTGGCATTGCCGAACACCACGGTCGCGTTGCTCGTCAGTGCCGGTGCGACAAGGATGCCGGGCACTTCGCGCTCGATGGCCTCCGCGTCATCCAGCTCGAAAGGCCTGGCGATCGAGCGTACCCCGCCGGGGCCGCGCTGGGCGGTGCCGGGCATCACGAACAACAGGTTCGAGCCGATGCTGGCAATTTCATCGGTGACACTCTGGGTGGCGGACTGGCCGAGATGCACCATGACCACGACGCTGCCGACACCGATGATGATGCCCAGCGCAGTCAGGAACGAACGCAGCTTGTTGCGAACGATGGCCTGGAAGGCCATGAGAAAGATGTCCAGCCAGTTCATGGCAGGATCGCCGCCGGTGGACCGTCCTTCACCAGCCTGCCGTCGACAAAATGCAGGATCCGCTCGGCATAGCGCGCCACCGAAGGTTCATGCGTCACCATGATGATGGTGATGCCCCGCTCGACGCGGATCCGGTCCAGTTGCACCATGATGCCGTCGGACATCGCGGTGTCGAGGTTGCCGGTAGGCTCGTCGGCCAGCAACAGGGGCGGCTCGGTCACCAGCGCCCGGGCGATGGCGACGCGTTGCTGTTGTCCGCCGGAAAGCTGGTTGGGCGTGGCGGACTCGCGACCGGCCAGGCCGACCGTGCGCAGCGCCTCGGTCGCGCGCGCGCGGCGCGTGGCGCGTTTGACACCGTCGTAGATGAGCGGCAGTTCCACGTTGGCCACCGCAGTGACGCGCGGCAGCAGGTTGAAGCTCTGGAAGATGAAGCCCATGAAATGCCGGCGCAACAGCGCCAGTTCATCCCGGTCGAGCCCGGCCACGTCCACCCCGCGGAACAGGTATTCACCGGCCGTTGGCACATCCAGGCAACCGATGATGTTCATGCAGGTGGATTTGCCCGAGCCGCTGGGCCCCATGATGGCCACGAACTCGCCATCCCGGATCGTCAAGTCCACGCCATCCAGCGCGCGCACCTCGGCGGCGCCCGTGCCGTAGATCTTGTAGATGCCACGCATGCGGATGATGGCGGCAGGCAACGCGGGCTGCGGCAGGTCTTCATCCCGGTTATTGGCGCGACTATTCAGCGGAACCTCCGCCGATCAGTACCTTGTCGCCCGGGGACAATGCATCGCTGAAAACTTCGGTGTATTGACCATCGCTGTAGCCGGTACGCACGAGCACCCGCCGGGGTTGATCGCCCTCGAGCAACCAGATGGCATTGGAGGACACCGGCGACGAACCCCTGCCGCGGCTTCCCGGAGCCCCGAACAGGCCTCCACCGCCGGCCTCTTCAGTCCCCGGAGGCCGGAAACGGAAGGCCATGTTGGGCACCCGCAAGGCCTGCTTGCGCTCGCCGGTGGTGATCGTGGCCGTCGCCGTCATGCCAGGTTGCAGCAGGTGTTCGGGATTGTCGACCGACAGCACCGTGGTGTAGGTCACCACGTTGTTCTCGACCGTCGGATAGAGATAGACCTTCAATACGTGTGCCTCGAACACCCGGCCGGGCCAGGCATCCACCGTGAAGCTTGCGCCCTGGCCGGCCTTCACCATGCCCACATCGGCTTCGTCCATGGACACGTGCAGTTCCATGTGGGCCAGATCTTCGGCCAGCAGAAAGAGCTGTGGGGTCTGGAAGCTTGCCGCGACAGTGGTTCCCGGTTCCACACTGCGCTTGAGCACCACGCCATCGATCGGTGAGGTGATGATCGCTTTTCCGAGGCGGGTGCGCGCCTGGGATACGCTCGCCTGCGCCTGCTCGACTGCGGCCCTGGAATGGGCGAGCCTGGCCTGTGCGCGCTGGACGCTGGCCACGGCGGTATCGAGCATCGCCATCGGCATCAGCTTGCGCTCGGTCATGCTCCGCGTTCTGCGCTCGTCGATCACGGCTTCTTCCAGCGTGGCCGCCGCTTCGGAAACCGACGCCCTGGCCAGTGCAAGCCCGGCGGTTGCCTGTTGCAGGGCCACGGTGAGCTCGTCGGTATTGATTTTCGCCAGCACCTGGCCCGTGCTTACGTGGTCGTTTTCCGCGACCAGTACTTCGCTGATCACCCCGGATATCTCGGCACCCACGGAAACTTCGCTCTTGGGCTGGAGATTCCCGGTGGCGGTCGCCTCGAGCTGCATGTCGGCGCGATCCACCGGGTGCGTTTGCCACTGCACGGTCGAGTGCGTTGGCCAAAACCACCATGACAATGCAGCGACCACAGCCACAACCAGCACCAGCCAGCCGACCGTCCTGAACCGGCCACGCTTTTCCTCGGCCCGGATGACCGTATTCACCTCGTGTGCCATTTCCTGCAGGGAAGGCTCAGCGTGCCCGGTCATCAGTTGCGGTTTCCATGGGCAAATCCTCGAAAACGAACGGGAAACCTTCGGACTGCGGCGGTTTTCAGCCGACTTTTTCGCTGCGCTTCACCTCGATATCCCGTTTGGCGAGCTCGGCGAGAAAGATGTCCGCATCCACGCAGCCCTCGGGTGCAAATACGCCCGTGCCGGAAATCTGCCCGCTGCCGACCATCTGCGCGACGACCGAGGCAGGAACGCCGGTCAAGGGTCCCATCCGGCCACTGAGGACGTACGTCAACTCGACCGGCTGTCCATCGCGCGTGCCGGTGGCGATGAGCATGAACGCGGAAATGGCCGGCGGCAGATCTGCCGGGGGCGGATTCAAGTTCGAAGTGCACCGCGGTTGAAGGATTTTGCGAAGACTTCCTCCGGGGTGCGGAAGCCTAACCGCTTTCGAGGTCGTTGGTTGAGCTTGTCTTCGATAACCTGCAGTTCGACATCGGTGATGGTGCCGAGGTCGCTGCCCTTGGGCAGGTACTGGCGCAGGAGCCCGTTGAGGTTCTCGTTGCAGCCGCGCTGCCAGGACGAGTAGGGGTCTGCAAAGTAGCTGTGGGTCTCCACAGCGATGTCGATCAGTTCGTGTTCGGCGAACTCGCTGCCGTTGTCCCAGGTGACGGTATGCACCCGGCGGCGCAGAGGGTACAGCGCATGGATGACCGCGCCAGCAACCGTGTCGGCGGTGCCGTCCGCAGCGCGACGCAGGCGCACGAGCCCCGATTTCCGGTCCACCAACGTCACCACTCGTGCGCGTCCTTTGCCGACGATCGTATCCCCTTCCCAGTCGCCGACCCGCTCGCGTCGCGCCACGATGGCAGGACGAACGGCGATGCGTTTGCCACGGAAACGCTGGCGCTCGCGCGGGGTTCCGCAGCGGTGGCGTCGCCGTCGCTTGCGCTGGCGCAGGTGCTTCCACAGCGCGCCTCCCCGGCGACGATCCTTGGCAACGTGCTGGTAGATGCGTTCATGGCTGATGCCCACCTCGGCGGCGATCTGCTCGGGGCTCCAATCCTCCCTGAGGCGCGCTTCAACGGCCACCCAGCGCGCCGGGTCAATGTGCGGCTGGCTGCTGGCCGCGTGCCGCCTCAGCACGCTCTGTCGCTGCGCCTGGCGCGCTCGGTAGGCGTTCTTCTGGCTCGCGTTGCGCGCCAGCTCGCGGCTGATCGTGCTCGCGGCTCGCTGCAGCTCGCGAGCAATCTGCCGAGCGGCGAAACCTCCGTCATGGAGGCACTGAATCTGGTAGCGTTCGTCCTGGCTCAGGTGCGCGTAGCCCATGTGTGGTTCCACTTGGCGGTGAAGCTGCACAGGCTACCGCACCTGCGCCACCTCACAGCGTGAGTGGTGCACTTCAGAATTGAATCCACC
>JALOBC010000016.1 GCA_023228465.1 Dokdonella sp.
TTTTCCGGACCGAACTCGCTGTTCACCGGCGTCAAGCTGGTGGACTGGGCCAGGCGCGAGCGCAATGCCCACCAGGTGCAGGCGGCGCTGCAGCAGGACTGGAACACCATCGCGGGCGTGCAATCGGTGGCCTTCCAGTTCCCGTCCCTGCCGGGCGCCTCGGGCATGCCGGTGGAGGTGGTGATGATCACCACCGAGCCGTTCGAGAATCTCTATCCGGTCGCCCAGGCGGTGCTCGAGAAGGCGCAGAGGAGCGGCATGTTCTGGTTCGTCGACATGAACCTGAAGATCGACAAACCGCAGAGCACGGTGGTGGTGGACCGCGACCTGGCGACCTCGCTGGGCCTCAGCCAACGGGACGTCGGCACCGCGCTCGGCGCCGCGCTGGGCGGCGGCTACGTCAACTACTTCTCCATCGCCGGACGGTCCTACAAGGTGATCCCGCAGGTTCTGCAGGTGGACCGTCTCAATCCGGACCAGGTGCTGGACTATCAGATCCGCACACCCACCGGGGCGATGCTGTCAGCCGCGACCCTGGCCAGCATCGACGACCAGGTGGTGCCGCAGGGCCTGCTGCGCTTCCAGCAGCTCAATTCCGTGACCTTCCAGGGCGTGCCCATGGCCTCGCAGGGCGAGGCGATCGGCTTCCTGCGCGACACCATCCGCGACACCGCGCCCACCGGCTATGACGTGGACTATTCGGGGCAGGCCCGCCAGTTCATGCAGGAAAGTGGCGGCTTCGCCCTCACCCTGCTGTTTGCCGTGATCATCGTCTTCCTGGCGCTGGCGGCACAATTCAACAGCCTGCGCGACCCGATCGTGATCCTCGTCTCGGTGCCGATGGCGCTGTTCGGCGCACTGGTCTTCATCAACATCCTGCCGGGGCTGGTCGGCATGGGCGCGATCGGCTTTGGCTGGTCCACCTCGCTCAACATCTATACCCAGGTGGGCCTGGTGACGCTGATGGGCCTCATTTCCAAGCACGGCATCCTGATCGTCCAGTTCGCCAACGAAATGCAGCGCGCGGGCATGGGCAAGCGCGAAGCGATCGAACACGCGGCCGCCGTGCGCCTGCGGCCCATCCTGATGACCACCGCAGCGATGGTGCTCGGTGTGCTGCCGCTGGTGCTGGCCAGTGGCGCCGGCGCTGCCGGGCGCTACAACATGGGCCTGGTCATCACCACCGGCCTCACCATCGGCACGCTGTTCACCCTGTTCGTGGTGCCGGCCTTCTACATGCTGCTGGCCGAGGACCACCACGGCGAAGCGGCGGAAGTGACCGAGCCCGGTCCGCAACCCCTCGCGCGGCCGGCGTGAGCGGCGACATGGCGCCGTGGGGCTATGCTGTACGACATGACTGACGCCGCCCAGAGCCCGCTCGGCAAGCCGGTCGCCTACGGGCGCGGCTACGATTCGAAGCTGCTGTTCCCGATCGCGCGCGCGCCCAACCGCGTCCGCCTCGGGCTCGGTGCGACGCTGCCCTTCCATGGCGTGGACATCTGGAATGCCTACGAACTTTCCTGGCTCGACGGGCGCGGCAAGCCGGTGGTCGCGCTGGGCGAGTTCCGCGTGCCGGCCCTCTCGCCGAACCTGATCGAATCCAAATCGCTCAAGCTCTACCTCAACAGCCTCAACCAGGAACGTCTGGGCGACTTCGAGGCAGTTGCGACGCTGCTCGCGAACGACCTGTCCGCCGCGGCCGGTGCGGCGGTGGGCGTCGCACTGCGCCCGCCCGCGGACGTGACTGGCGCAGCTGCCGGCGCCTGGCATGGCGAATCCATCGACGATCAATGCCTCGACATCGATGATTACGGGCCGCCCAATCCCGCCCATCTGCGCGCGGATGGCGCAGATGACGACGACGGCGAAGGGCTGGTGTCCAACCTGCTGAAATCCAACTGCCCGGTGACCGGACAACCGGACTGGGCCAGCGTGCAGATCGTCTACCGCGGGCCGCGCATCGATCGCGCCGGACTGCTGCGCTACCTGGTGTCGTTCCGCGCACATGCCGAATTCCACGAGCACTGCGTCGAGCGAATTTTCGTCGATCTCCTCGACCGCTGCGCGCCGCGCAGTCTTGCCGTGTACGCACGCTACACGCGGCGCGGCGGCCTGGACATCAACCCCTTCCGCTGTAGCGCCGCCGGCCTCACACCGGCCAATCCGCGCCTGCCGCGCCAATGAGGCGAGGCAATTTGCAACAGCGCGCGCATGCATGCTCATACGCGGTTAAGCACCGGCATGCGTATTGTGCGTTCCCCATCGCGAGGAGGGTGTGACATGGGCAACGACCCGCGCAAGGCGGACTTCTCGAACGTCGGTTCCGGCGCCACCAGCACGGCACCCAAAGCCGCACCGAAGGCCGATTTCGGCAATGTGCAGGCGGGTGTGGACTCCACGGCGGCGACACCCGAAGCCGCAACGGAGCGCACCTATACGGTCGTCTCCGGCGACAACCTGTCCAGGATCGCCAAGCATTTCTATGGCAAGGCCAGCCGCTGGCATGCCATCTTCGAGGCCAACCGTGACCAGCTCGACAATCCCGATCTCATCCGACCGGGCCAGGTGCTGCGGATTCCCGCAGACACGACCGATTCCAACGATTGATCCAATGGAGGGCAAGATCATGCAAATGCCACGCAGCAAGTTCCTGACCATCGCCTTCGCGCTGGCTGCCGCCGTCGCGCTCACGGCCTGCGGCAAGAAGGAAGAACCGGCACCCGCACCCGAGGCGCCCGCACAGACCGCCCCGGCCCCGGCGCCGGTTGCTCCCGCACCGGCACCCGAACCGGTCACCGTCACCTCGGTCGAGCTCGGCAGCGCGGTCGGCCCCGATCAGAAGATCACCACGCCGGCCACCACGTTCAAGCCGGACGACACCATCTACGCCGCGGTCTCCACCACGGGCACCTCCGATCACGCCGTGCTGCAGGCCAGGTGGACGTATGAGGACGGCCAGACGGTCAACGAATCGACGCAGACCATCGCGCCACAAGGCCCGGCGGTCACCAGTTTCCATATCAGCAAGCCGGACGGCTGGCCGGAAGGCCACTACAAGGTCGAGATCCTGCTCGACGAGCAGCCGGCGATGAGCAAGGATTTCAGCGTCGCCAAGTAGGCTCGGGCAGCCATCCGCTCGGGCGGTCCAGGACATGCCTGGGCCGCCCGATACCTGGCAAGGACGTGGCGCATCCGGGCGTCCACCCCGACCGGACCAGGCGCGCAATCAGGCGCGCACGCCCGCAACCTGGCACTGCCGACCCGCCGGCTTCCCGGCGGCTCAGCCGTCGAAGGCATGGTCTTCGGCAGCGAATCCCAGCGTGACCGCACCCGCGCCCAGGTTGATCATGCCGGTCACGCTCATCGGACTTTCGAACAGCTCCACGCGCTCGGCATCGCAGGTCGCGCGCAAGTCCGCGTAACCCGGCAATTCGGCCAGTTCGGCCAGCTCCCCGCCATAGCTCACGCAGAGCGTGGGCGTCAGCAGGCCCGCGCGGATGCGCCGCCCGGCGTACTCGAACAGCACCTTGGTGGCCGCTTCGAAGCTGCGCGCCTTGCCCACCGGGCCGGTTTCGCCGCGGAAGCCGCGCAGGATCGGCTTGATGTCGAGCGCGGTGCCCAGCGCTGCGGTCATCCAGCCCACGCTGCGATCCCCGCGCCAGCG
Organism: Dokdonella sp.; assembly: GCA_023228465.1. Classification (GTDB taxonomy): domain Bacteria; phylum Pseudomonadota; class Gammaproteobacteria; order Xanthomonadales; family Rhodanobacteraceae; genus Dokdonella_A. Next base: position 3,665 of record JALOBC010000016.1, read on the forward strand.
TGTGCGCGCGCGCAGGTAGAACAGATCGCGCGGCACCACGTAGCCATAGGTGTGGCGCGAAAGCAGTTCCAGCCGCTCGCGCATCTGCCCGGGGTGCTCGCCCGCGGCGCGCAGGCGCACGGCCTCGACCGCGGTCACGCCCTGGGCCGCAAACATGTTCTCGGTGTCGATGACCCGCATCAGGAACGGGCCGGGCACATTCGCCGCCTGGCGGATCGGCCGGTAATCGGTGAGGATCGAGAACGATGCCTGGCTGGTGTGGGCATGGATCAGGCTGCGGCTGGAGGCGATGGTCAGGCAGAAGACGCAGTCGTAATCGATGACGAGGCGGCCGAGGAAGAGCGCCTTCACCTGCTCGACCGAATACGGTTCGGTCTCGGCGCTATGGCCATGCTTGCCGAAGCCTTCGTCGAAGAAGCGCTGCCAGGCAACCGGATCGCGGTCATCGACCAGGGTGTCGCCGTTCACGTGGATGCTGATCGGCAGCACCGTCAAGGCGTGCTCCCGGTAGTACTCGACCGGAAGGTCGCAAGCCGAGTCAACCACGATGCCGATGCGCATGCTGTCTCCGCCGTCGGGTCGCCGACGCGCAGGCCCCCTTGGGCTGCGCCCTGTCCGGGAACGATAGCACTGCACGCCCCACATTGGTTCTTGCGCTGCAGCGTGAATGCCCGCCATTTGCGACAATGGGCGACTGCCGCGCGCGTCCCTCGTGCGGCCGCAGATCGCCCCACCCGGAGAATGCAATGACGCAAGCGACCCCCACGCCGCCCGCAGGCGGCGCCAAGATCAGCATCGCCAATGGCGTGCTCAACGTTCCCGACCAGCCCATCGTGCCCTTCATCGAGGGCGATGGCACCGGCCCGGACATCTGGCGCGCCGCGGTGCGCGTGCTGGATGCGGCCGTCGCCAGGGCCTACGCCGGCCAGCGGCGCATCCACTGGATGGAGGTGCTGGCCGGCGAAAAGGCCTTCAACCAGACCGGCAACTGGCTGCCGGACGAAACCGTCGCCGCCTGCCGCGAGTACCTGGTGTCGATCAAGGGCCCCCTGACCACGCCGGTTGGCGGCGGCATCCGCTCGCTCAACGTCGCCCTGCGCCAGATGCTCGACCTCTATACCTGCCTGCGGCCGGTGCGCTGGTTCGAAGGCGTGCCCTCACCGGTCAAGGATCCCTCGAAGGTGGACATGACCATCTTCCGCGAGAACACCGAGGACATCTATGCCGGCATCGAGTTCCAGGAAGGCACGGACGATGCGAAGAAGTTCGAGGCGCTGATGAAGGAACATTTCCCCGAGCGCCACCGCAAGATCCGCTTCCCGGCCAGCTCCGGTTTCGGCATCAAGCCGGTGTCCCGCGAGGGCACCGAGCGCCTGGTGCGCGCGGCGCTCAAATACGCCATCGACAACGATCGCAGTTCCCTCACCCTGGTGCACAAGGGCAACATCATGAAGTTCACCGAAGGCGCGTTCCGCGACTGGGGCTACGCCCTGGCCGAGCGCGAATTCGGCGCGACCGAGCTCGACGGCGGCCCCTGGATGACCTTCAGGAATCCCAGGTCCGGCAAGACCATCACGGTCAAGGACGCCATCGCCGATGCCTTCCTGCAGCAGATCCTGCTGCGCCCGGGCGAGTATGACGTGGTCGCCACGCTCAACCTCAACGGCGACTATCTTTCCGATGCGCTCGCCGCGCAGGTCGGCGGCATCGGCATCGCGCCGGGCGGCAACATCAACTACGTCACCGGCCATGCGGTGTTCGAAGCAACCCACGGCACCGCGCCCAAGTACGCGAACCTGGACAAGGTGAATCCGGGTTCCCTGATCCTCTCCGGCGAGATGATGCTGCGCTACATGGGCTGGACGGAAGCCGCCGACGCCATCATCCAGGCCATGGACAAGGCCATCGCGGCGCGGCGTGTCACCTACGACTTCGCCCGCCTGATGGATGGCGCCACCGAGGTCAAGTGCTCGGAGTTCGGCGACGCGCTGATCGCGGCGATGTAGCGCGGCGCAGGGTGCGGGCCGCCGATGCGCGTCCGCGCCCGTCGCTGGCGCCCTGCATGCGCCGCGGGCGTAGCCGGCAGGCGCGGGCGGCTTGCCGCCCAGGGCGGCGCCGATCGCCCGCACGGCGACGCGAGGGCGGCCGCGCGAACTCACGTGCGGCGCGGGGTTTGTGGGAGACTCGCTGCATGTCGCGCGCGCCCGCCGCCTCCGCCGCCAGCCTCAGCGAAGCCGCCGCACGCTCGGCGGCGCTGATCCTGGATGCATTCCTGGACTACGACGGCCGCTTCGCCGACATCACGCGACGCGCGCAACGGCATTTCGAGCGACGCAACTGGCGCCAGGCGCAGCTCGATACCGGCGCGCGCATCGACCTGTATGACGACTGCATCCGCGAGACGCTGGGCCGCCTGGAAGGCCTGCTCGACGAGCGCGTGCGCTCGCGGCCCCTGTGGGCGGCGATGCGCGAGGCGTACGCCGAGCGGGTCGCGCCGCAACCCGACCGCGAACTGGCCAAGACCTGGTTCAACACCCTGTCGCGGCGGTATTTCCAGACCCGCGGCGTCGATCCGCTGATCGAGTTCGTGGCCCTGGGGGCCGATCCGCTGGCCGGCCAGGGGGAACCTGCAAGTCTCAGGCGCTACGCGCTCGGCGACGGACTGGAGGCCGCCTGTCGGCAGATCCTCGCCGATCTGCCCTTCACGCGGCGACTGCTCGAACCCGAGCGCAGCGCGCACGCGATGGCCGGCGAACTGGCCGAACGCGGCATGGAGGATGGTCGCGCCCTGGTGGCGCTGGAGTTCCTCGACCCCCTGTTCTACCGCGAGCGGCGCGCCTACCGCGTCGGCCGCGCGGTCACCGCCGGCGGCCAGGCAAGCCCGCTGGTCATCGCGCTGGTCAGCGAGGAAGCGGGCCTGCGTGTCGATGCGGTGCTTACCAACCTCAACCAGGTCTCCCTGCTGTTCGGCTACGCGCGCAATGCCTTCCACGCCGACCTGGCCGGCGTCACCGCGGTGGTGGCCTTCCTCGCCCGGCTGATGCCGCACAAGCCGGTGGGCGAGATCTTTACCGTGCTCGGGCGCATCAAGCAGGGCAAGACCGAACGCTACCGGCGCAGTTTCCGCCACCTGGCCGAGCACCCCGAGGAACGCCTGGTGCTGGCGCCGGGCCAGCGCGGCATGGTCATGCTGGTGTTCACGCCGCGCCACGACCAGGTGGTCTTCAAGCTGATCCGCGATCGCTTCGCCTGGCCCAAGGACACCTCGCGCCGCGCCATCGAAGCCAAGTACCGCCTGGTGCTGCGCTATGACCGCGTGGGCCGGCTGGTCGATACCCAGGAGTTCCGCGACCTGCGCTTCCCGCTGGTCCAGGTCGATGCGCAACTGCTGGCCGCCCTGCAGGCCGACTGCAGCGCCACCATCGCGCTCGAAGGCGAGCAGCTGCTGATCAGGCACTGCTACGTGCAGCGGCGCCTGCGTCCGCTCGATCTCTACACGCGCGAGATGCCGTTCGACGACGCGCTGCGCGCGGTCCTCGACTACGGCCAGGCGATCGAGGACCTGGCCCGCAGCGGCATCTTCCCGGGCGACCTGCTGCTGAAGAACTTCGGCGCCTCGCGCATCGGCCGCGCGGTATTCTACGACTACGACGAGCTGTGCCTGGTGGAGGACTGCCGCTTTCGGCGCATCCCGCCGGCACGTGTCGAGGACGAATTGCGCCCGCTCGAGGAATGGCTGAGCGTGGGCGTCAACGATGTCTTTCCGGAACTGTTCCCACGCTTCCTCGGCCTCGCCCCGGCACTGCGCGAGGCGCTGGTTGCGACACATCCGCAGATCTTCGATCCGGACTGGTGGCAGGCATTGCGCGCGCGCTTCCTGCGCGGCGAATACGGCGACGTGCCGCCCTATCCCGCGTCGGCGCGCCTGCCCGGTTGAGGACCGGCCGGTCCAGGGCCGGCGGGCGCGTGTGTTAAGCTCGCGCGCCCAAGGAATGCTCCTGGCCCGCCATCCATCTGGAAGTCTGCCGACCATGAACAAGCTCGCCTGCCTGTTGCCCCTCGCCTTTGCCCTGGCTGCCTGCGGCGCCCCCGAGCCACCGCCGGCCGATACCGCTCCGCCGCCCGTCCCGGCCGCCGAATCGATGCCTGCGGACGCCGACCAGCCGGCCGAGCCGACGCCGCCGCAAACCGCCGGAGAGTTCGCCACCGCACGCCTGGACGAGGCGCTGGCCGGCGCCTGGCGCTCGGATGCCAACAAGGCGCGCGACGTGTACCGTCATCCGCGCCAGACGCTGGAGTTCTTTGGCGTGCAACCCAGCGATACGGTGATCGAAATCGCTCCGGGGGCCGGCTGGTACACGGAAATCCTGGCACCCATGCTGAAGGATTCCGGCCACTTCATCGCGGCCAATGCGACCGACGCCAGTTCCGATTATGCGCGCAAGACCAACGAAGCCTACCGCGCATTGCTGAAGAAGGATGCGGCCGAGTTCGGCGACGTGGAGTTCGTCGAATACGACCCGAAGGCGCCGGTGCTCGGGCCCGCCGATTCGGCCGACGTGGTGCTGACCTTCCGCAACGTGCACAACTGGGGTGACAACGCGCCGGCCATGTTCAAGGCCTTCTTCGATGTGCTCAAGCCAGGCGGCACGCTGGGCGTGGTGGACCATCGCGCCAAGCCCGGGACCACCCTCGAGCAGGCCAGGGGCACGGGTTATCTGCCCACGGACTACGTCGTCGGGCTGGCCACGGATGCCGGTTTCACCCTCGTGGCCGAAAGCGAGGTCAACGCCAATCCCAAGGACACCAAGGATTACGAGAAGGGCGTGTGGACGCTGCCACCCACCCTCTCGCAGGGCGACACCGACAAGGACAAGTACCTGGCCATCGGCGAATCGGATCGCATGACGCTGAAGTTCCAGAAGCCGCAAGGCGACAGGATCTTCCGCCAGGGCAACGAGAGCGCGCCCAGGGACGACACGCCCGCGCAACCCTGAGTCCGTCGCGGCCACCTGCCCCGTTCACGCCGGGCGCGCGCCGCGATGCTGATCGCGTTCAACAAGCCGTATGGCGTGCTGTGCCAGTTCAGCGACCGCAGCACGCCGCCGCGCCCCACCCTGGCGCAGTTCATTCCCCACGCGCACGTCTATCCGGCGGGACGGCTGGATCTGGATTCGGAAGGCCTGTTGCTGCTTACCGACGACGGCGCGCTGGCGCACCGGCTGACCGATCCGCGCCACCGGCAGGCCAAGTGCTACCTGGTGCAGGTGGAGGGCGTGCCGCCGGCCGCGGCGCTCGATGCGCTGCGCCATGGCGTGGCCTTGCGCGACGGGCCGACCCTGCCGGCCACGGTGGCGCTGCTGGAGGGCGCACCGGCCTGGCTGTGGCCGCGCGATCCTCCGGTGCGCTATCGCAAGTCCGTGCCGGATGCCTGGTTGCGGCTGACCATACGCGAGGGCCGCAACCGCCAGGTGCGGCGCATGACCGCCGCCGTCGGCCTGCCCACCCTGCGCCTGGTGCGCGAGCGCGTCGGCGGCCATGCGCTGGATGGCCTGCCGCCCGGACAATGGCGCCAGGTCAGCTGATGCACGCGGCATGCCCGAGACCGGGCGTCACGGCCGCGCGCGCGGCGCACTGCGGCGCTGGCCGGCCATCCCGCCCTCGGCGTCGGGCACTTGCGCGCTTGCGGACCGCTAGCGATTCGTCAGCTGGATTTCGATGCGCCGGTTCCTCGCCCAGGCGTCCGGCGTGCCCGCCTCGTCCAGCGGCTGAAACTCGCCGAAGCCGTTGGCCGACAGGCGATTGGCGGGAATGCCCTGCACCACCAGGTACTTGACGATGGCCAGGGCGCGCGCGGTGGAGAGCTCCCAGTTGGAGGGAAACTGCGCCGTGTGGATGGGACGGCGGTCGGTATGGCCGTCGATGCGCAGCACCCAGTCGATGCTGGAGGGAATGTCCGCGGCGATTTCGCGCACCGTGGTCGCCAGCACCTCGAGGCTTTGCTGCGCCGCCGGATCGAGCTCCGCCGATGCGCTCGGGAACAGGATATCGGTCGGCAGCACGAAACGGTCGCCCACGATCCGCAGGTCGCTGCGCTCGCCCAGCGCGGCGCGCAACCTGCCGAAGAACTCGGAGCGATAGCGTTCCAGCTCGCTGACCCGCTTGGCCAGCGCCACGTTCAGCTGGCGCCCGAGGTCGGCGATCTGCGCATCCTTGGCCCGCGCCTCGGTGTCGGCGAGATCCAGCGCCTGCTGGATGCGCGCCAGCTGCTCGTTGAGGGCCACCAGCTGGCGGTTCAGCAGTTCCACCTGGGCCGCCTGGCTGGCATTGAGATCGGTCTGCCTGACCAGGGCCGCATGCGAGGTGTCCAGTTCCGCCGCCATGCGCGCGATTTCAGCCTCCAGCTGCTGCTTGAGGGTGCTGAGCGCGGCGACGTCCGTGCCCAGCCTGGCCGCTTCCTGGCTGGCCGCATCGCGCGCGCTCGACGCTTCGCCGAGCGAGGCGGCCAGTTCCGCGACGCGGGCGTCCAGCGTCTTGTTCTGCGCCTCGGACAGCGACAGGGTATGGGCGAGCTCGGCCACGCGCGCATTCAGCGCATCCAGCGCACGATTCTTCCCCGACAGCGTGTCGGAGAGCACGAACTGGCCGATGGCGAAGATCAGCAAGACGAAGATCATCACCATGATGAGCGAGGTCAGCGCATCGACGAATCCCGGCCAGATGTCGAAGGCAGCGCGCCGCCGGCGCAGGGCGCTCATCCGCGCGACCTGCGGTCAGCGCATGCGGGCACGCTCATCGTCGCGGCTCGCGTTCGGCGACCATCGGCGGCGGCCCGGGCGGCGCCCGCCGGCCATCCATCGCCGCGGCGATGGTGCGCGAGAGCAGGCGCAGTTCCGCGCGCAATTCGTCCGACAATTGCGTGCTCGGCGGATTCTGGCTGGCGATCAGGCGCAGCACGTTGCGCAGCTCGTCCTGCACTTCAGCGGCCGTCTGGCGCTCGCGCGCATCGCGCCCGAGCAGGTCGGCAAGCCGTCCGAGCTGGCTGCCGAGCTCGCCCAGCTGCTGGTTGGTGCCATGCCGCTCGCGCTCGGATTCGACGATCACCCGCTGCATGCGATCGAGGCCATCGGCGGTCTGCTCGAGGAGCGCCTGCACATAGGCGGGCGCCGAGGCATCCGCTTCCAGCGCCGTGCCCGAGGCGAGCCGGGTCATGCCCGACAGCCATTCCTCGAGCTGGTTGTAGAAGCGGTTCTGTGCGTGCCCGGCCTGCAGGTCGAGGAAACCGATCACCAGGGAACTCGCCAGGCCGAACAAGGAGGTGGAAAAGCTGGTGGACATGCCGCCGAGCGGCTCCTTGAGCTGGGTCTTGAGGGCACTGAACATGCTTACCGCATCATTGCCGACGTCCAGCGTGCCGATGATGTCCGATACCGAGCGGATGGTGACGAGCAGGCCCCAGAACGTCCCGAGCAGGCCAAGGAAGATGGCCAGGCCGATCAGGTAGCGGGACAGGTCGCGCGACTCCTCCAGGCGCAGCTGCACGCTGTCGAGCAGGGTGCGCATCGACGCCGCCGACAGGGCCGCGCGCCCACGCTCGCGGCCATCGAGCAGGCGCGCCATCGGCGCCAGCAGCCGGACCCGTCCCTCGGCGCGCCGCTCCGGGTTGGAGCGCCGCAACGACTCGATCCAGTCCGCCTCGCGCCCGAGCATCAACACCTGGCGCAGGTTGACCAGGATGCCCGCCGTCAACACGGCGAGGATCACGCCGTTGAACAGCGGATTGGCCGCGAACACCGCGGCCAGGCGCGGCCCGAGGAACACCGCCAGTGCGCCAACCGCCAGCAGGAAGGCGCCCATCCAGGGCAGTACGCGGCGGGGATTGCTCATGCGGGGGAACCTCGTGGATGGCAGAAGGAAGTCGGACTGGGTCTGGACAGACGCGTGGGCTTGCGATGGCGCCGGCACGGGGCCTGATTGACGTGTGACCCTGCGCTGGCGGCAGGGTTCCGCACCCGCGCGAGCCGGAGGGCCGGCAGGGCCGGGGCAACACGGCGAGGCAGGAGCCGAGCCGATGTTGCCTGCATCCCCACCGGCCGCTTCAGCGCCGCGGCTTGGCGCGATGCGTCGGCGTGGCCGACCAGGGGTCATCGGGCCAGGGGCGAGGGCGCAAGCGGGTGCGCACCCCTGCGGGTGCGCACTTGCGCGCGAGCGCCCGCAGCAGGGACTGCGCAGGGCCGGGGCAACACGGCGAGGCAGGAGCCGAGCCGATGTTGCCTGCATCCCCACCGGCCGCTTCAGCGCCGCGGCTTGGCGCGATGCGTCGGCGTGGCCGACCAGGGGTCATCGGGCCAGGGATGCTTCGGATATCTCCCCTTGAGCTGCTTCTTCACCTCCGGATAGGTGCGTTCCCAGAAACTGCGCAGGTCCCGGGTCACCTGCACCGGCTTGCCGCCGGGCGAGAGCAGGTGCAGGGTCAGGGCGATGCGGCCGCGGGCAATGCGCGGGGTTTCGGCCAGGCCGAACAGTTCCTGCAACTTGACCGCCAGCACCGGCGCCTCGCCGGCATAATCGATGCGCCGCTCCAGGCCGCTCGGCACGCGCACGGCGAGCGGCGCCTCCTGTTCCAGGGCGCGGCGCGCCGCTGGATCGAGACGTGCCGCCAGGGCGCCGGAAAGTTCGCCTGGCTGCAAGGCATCCAGGCGACGCTTGCCGGCCAGCTGGGGCGCCAGCCAGTCTTCCAGGCTGGCCAGCAGCGCTGCATCGGACATGTCGGGCAGGCCAAGCTCGGGGCAACTACGGCCCAACAGGGCGATGCGCGCACGCAAGGCGCGCGCGGCCTCGCTCCAGGGCAAGGCGTCAAGACCCAGCGCACGCACGCCGGCAAGCAGCAAGGGCAGCGCTTCATCGAAGCGCACCGGCACGCTGCGTTGATCGAGCACGATGGCGTCGAAGGCCTGCAACTCCACGGCTTCCACGGCGCGCTTGTCGGGGTCCCAACGCACGCGGCGCTCACCTCGGAAGCGCGCGGGGAACGCCGTTTCCAGTACCGCCGGGTCGAACGGCACGCCCGCCAGCACCCGGCTGTCGCGGTCCTGCGCGCGCAGATCGGTGATGACCAGCCACGGCTCGCCATACAGGCCACTGTCCTCGGCCAGACGTGCGCCACGGCCGTTGGCGAGGGTGTAGCGGTGCGGATCACCGGCATCCTGGCGGGCGATCCGATCAGGAAAGGCGTGAACCAGCAGATCACCGGCGGCCGTGGGCGAGACCTGCGCCGCAGTTGCGCCGTTTGCGGCGCCCGCGCGCCGATACCAGGCGCGAGCGGCCTGGTCGATGGCTGCCAATGTCGCGGCGTTGGTGGCCCGCGCCTGACCCGGCCTGCCGCCTGCCTGGCGCCAGGCATGCAGCGCCTGCAGGCGCAGGCGGAAATCGTCGCTGCGGCCGGCGTCGCCGTGCAGCGGATTGCGCGCTTCGAGGAGGGCGGCAAGATCGCAGGCAAGGTGGCGCTGGCCGGGCGGCGCGCGCAGCACGGCATTGGCGAGACGCGGCGCGGCGCCCAGGGCGAGCATGCGCCGACCGATGGCGCTGATGCGGCCGTCATCCTCCAGCGCGCCGAGCGCAAGCAGCAATTCGCGCGCCTGTGCCAACGCGCCGCGTGGCGGCGCATCCAGCCAGGGCAGGGCATCCGAGCCCCAGGCGGCGAGTTCGAGCGCCAGCCCGGACAGTTCCACCTGGGCGATCTCGGGCCGACGCGCCGCTTCCAGTCGAAGACTGGCTGGCCACAGGCGCCAGCAGGTTCCCGGACCGGTGCGCCCGGCGCGGCCGGCGCGCTGGTCGGCCGAGGCCTGGGACACCCTGACCGCATCGAGACGGGTGAAGCCGGAATTCGGATCGAAGCGCGGCTCGCGGGCATGGCCAAGGTCCACCACGGCGGTGACGGCAGGCAGGGTCAGGCTGGATTCGGCAACGTTGGTGGCCAGCACGATGCGGCGCACGCCGACCGGCGGCGGGCTGAGCGCAGCCTGCTGGCCGGCCAGCGTGAGTTCGCCATGCAGGGGCAGCACCTGCAGCGTGGCGTCCGGCGTGCGCAGGGCCTCGAGCGCGGCGGCGGCGCGTGCGATCTCGCGCTTGCCGGGCAGGAACGCGAGCACGTCACCGGTCGTTTCGGCGAGTGCGGCCTCGACCGCGCGGCGCAGGTGGAACGGCCAGCCGCGTTCGGGAAAGACTTCGCCCGCGCGTGCCGGCGGGTGCACGATAGCCACCGGGAAGCTGCGCCCGGCACTGCTGATGCGCGGCGCATCCAGCCAGCGCGCAATGCGCGCGCCATCGAGCGTGGCCGACATCACCAGCAGGCGCAGGTCCGGACGCAGGCTGGCCTGCACGTCGAGCGCCAACGCCGCGCCGAGGTCGGCGTGCAGATGGCGTTCGTGGAATTCGTCGAACAGGATCGCGCCGACCGCCGGCAGTTCCGGATCGTCCTGCAACAGGCGGGTGAGGATGCCCTCGGTGATGATCTCGATGCGCGTGGCGGCCGATACCCTGGCCTCGAAGCGGATCCGGTAGCCGACCGTGGCACCCAGCGCTTCGCCCAACTGCGCCGCCATGAAGCCGGCTGCGGAGCGTGCCGCGATGCGCCGCGGTTCCAGCACCAGCAGCTTGCGCCCGGCCAGCCACGGGGCATCGAGCAGGGCAAGCGGCACGCGGGTCGTCTTGCCGGCGCCGGGCGGCGCCTCGAGCACGGCGCGTGGATGCGCGCGCAGGCTCGCCAGCAGCTCGGGCAGCACCGCATCGACCGGCGCAGGGGGAAGGTTCGTCATCCGCCCCATCCTAGCGCGGGCGCGCGCCCGCGGGCGCGTGGTTCGGGCAAGGCCGCAGGCCGGCTCGGGACTATCTGGCGATCAAGCCACGCCGCATCGCCTCCAGCGCCGCCTCGGCGCGCGAACCCACGGCAAGCTTGCGATACACATCCTTGAGATACCCGGCCACGGTGTGGCGCGACAGCCCGAGCAGGCCGGCCACCTCGGCCACGCTCAGGCCCTTGGCGATCAGCCCCAGCACTTCGGTTTCGCGCGGGGTGAGGGGCGCTGCGCCGGCCGGCTCCGGCTGGAAGTGGCGCAGCAGGCGACGTGCGATCGAGGGGGACAGGGGTGGCTGGCCATTGGCGATGCCGGTCAGGAGCTCGGCCAGCGCTTCGGGCGACTGGTCCTTGAGCACATAGCCCTGGGCGCCGGCGCGCAGGGCCGGGAACAGGTGGGCGTCGTCGTCGAACACCGTGGCGACAATGCACAGGGTGCCGCGCGGCTGCAGGAACTCGATCAGTTCTTCGCCCGAGCCATCCGGCAGGCCAAGGTCGATCAGCGCCAGCGCAGGCGGGGGATCACTGGCGGCGCGCGCGCTGCGCAGGTCCGCAGCCAGCACCAGCTCGCTGCCGGGAAAGGCGAGAGTGACTGCGCGGGCCAGCCAATCGCGGCTGGAGGCCAGGTCATCGACGATGAGCACCGCTCCGGCAGTGCTCACGCAGGCGCCTGCAAGGGCATCGTCAACAGCACCTTGGTGCCGCCCGCGGTACCGGTCTTCCAGTCGATGACGCCTTCCAGTTCCGCGGCGCGCGCGCGCATGCCGCGCAGGCCCTGGCCGCTGGCCGGGGCATCGGCGCCGGCACCACTGCCATCATCGGTGAGCTCCAGGCACAGGCGTCCCTGACTGGCCCGCGCGCGAATGCGCAGGCGGCGCGCGCGGGCGTGGCGGATGACGTTGCTGACCGCCTCGCGCACGATGCGCTGCAGGTGCAGGGCGTGGCCGCTGTCGAGCATCGGGTCGGGCAGGTCCTCGCCAACCTGCCAGTCCAGCGCGATCCCGGCATCCGCGAGGCGCTCGCCGATTTCGGCCCGGATGTCCACCAGGACATCGCCCAGCCGTCCGGGCGTGCCGCGCGCGCGCGTGACCACCCGGCGCAGGTCGCGCAGCAGGGCCCGCGCGAGCTCGGCCTGGCGGGGATTTTCGGCCGCGTGCACGAGACCGAGCAGGCGTGCCCCCAGGTCATCATGCAGGTCGGCATGGATGCGCTCGCGCTCCTCGGCGGCGGCCTGCGCCGCCGCAAGCTTCGCACCCGCGGCCAGGCGCCGCACCGCCAGCGCACGTTCCTCACGCAGCAGGCGGCGCAGGCGCCAGGCCCAGGCCAGCGCCGCCAGCGCCAGCGCCAGCGCCGCCATGAGCCAGGCAGTGGTCACCTCGCACCATTGCGGCAGGGGCACCCCATGGCGCAGCGCGGCTGCAAGCCATCGGTCTGCCAGCAATGAGCGGTGTCGGCCATGGTCGTCCCGGGGGTGCGCAGCTGCAGCCATCCTGCCACAGCCGGACGCCCCGGCGCACCCGCCCGGTGATCCGCTCACCAGCAAATGAAAAGCCCCGACACGCCAGGCGGGCCGGGGCTTCCGGTGGCAACACGCACTCAGGCCGCGCTGCCGATCTACATGCGCGCTACTCGCAGACCATGCCGTTGGCGCTGAAGATGCGCTCGTAGGACGTCAGGCCGCTGAAGCTCGGCACGTCGCCCGGCAGGTTGGCATCGGGCGTGTAGGTCACCTGCAGCTCGCCGCAGCTTGCCATCACGAACTTCGCCTTGCCCCAGTGGAACATCTGGAAGCCGCCACCCGCCTGGTGGTTGCCCAGATAATAGACATCCGGCGTCAGGCTGGTGGTGCCGCTGGCCGGCGAATCGAACGCGGCCGAGCCGATCAGCCAGATCGGTGCGCCGCCGGCGTCCTGGGTGAGCAGGTCGAAGATCAGCATGCGCCGGTTGGGATTCGCCGAGTCGTAGCCTTCGGCCACCTGCACCAGCAGACCTTCGTCGAACTCGAAGTTCTGCCACTGGGCCGCGGCATAGCCATCCAGGGGCAGGGCGGCAAAGGCGTCCGGGTAGGTGCTTTCGCTCGGATTGTAGGCAGGGATGGCCAGATCCAGCGGCGCCACGTTGTTCAGCAGCGGGTTGATGCGCAGGGTGAAGGCGTCGCTGTAGGTGAAGTAGCCCGCATCCACGTAGGGATAGTTCTCGAGCACGAAGGTGGTGCTGTCGTACATCGGCGTGCCATAGGGCATCTCGGCGATCACCGTGTTCGGCTCCGTGGCGACGCGGATCAGCGTCTTGGGATCGGTGCCAAAATCCGTGATGCTGCCCTGGGCGGCCTGGATCAGCGGCAGGTAGGGCCACTTGCTGTGATCGCCTTCGGCAGCCTGGCTGCGGTCGATGCGCATCAGGGTCAGCGCGTTGAAGGCACCCGTCGGGTTGTAGGGCAGGGCCGCGCCGCTGCTGCTGCAGGCCAGGCGCCAGACCGTGATGGTCGCGGTTTCCGTGTAGGCCTGGCCGCTGCTGGTCCGCGCGAACAGCGGCACGTTGCCCGACCAGATCGTGCCGCTGGCCTTGTCCGGCAACGGATCGGCAGCGCAGCTGGGCGGGTAGGCGCGGAAGCCATTGGCCATCGGGGTGCCGGGATAGGTCGCGTTCCCCATCACCTTCGGCGCGAGCACGCCGACGCTGCCCGGCGCGGCAGCGCGCAGGGGCGTGAGCTGCAGGCGCTTGGCCGAAGCCTGTTCATGCCAGGTCGTCTCGGCGGGCGAGAGTTCATTGGGCACGGCCGCCAGCGCGGGCAAGGCGAACGCAGCACCCGCGAGCAGCGCGGCGGTAAAATACACGGACAGTTTCATCAGGGGGTCCCCATCGGCAAGTGCGGGCGAGCATCGCCGGCGCGGCGTGAATTCCTTGTGAACACACGGCCGCACGGCGAAGTCCAAGCTTCGCATGATCGCGGTTCCGATGCCTTCAGTGCAAACGGGAGCAGGACGCAGGCATGCAACTCATCGACATCGGTGCCAACCTCACCCATGAATCCTTCCGTGCGGATTTCGACGCCGTGCTGGCGCGCGCGCGCGCCAGTGGCGTGGCCGAGCTGGTGGTCACCGGCGCCAGTGCGGCGGGAAGTCGCGCCGCCCGGGCCCTGGCGCAGGCCCATCCGGGCTTCCTGCATGCCACCGCCGGCGTGCATCCGCACCATGCGCATGATTACGATGACGCCACCGATGCGCTGCTGCGCGAGCTCATCGCCACGCCCGAGGTGAAGGCGGTCGGCGAAACCGGGCTCGACTACTACCGCAACTATGCGTCGCATGCGGCGCAGATCGCCGCCTTCGAGCGCCAGCTTGCCATCGCCGTCGATACCGGCAAGCCGCTGTTCCTGCACCAGCGTGACGCCCATGCCGACTTCATCGCCTGCATGGACAATCTGGCCGGACGCATCGGCCGGGCGGTGGTGCACTGCTTCACCGGCTCGCGCGCCGAGCTGGAAGCCTACCTGGCGCGCGACTGGTTCATCGGCATCACCGGCTGGATCTGCGACGAACGCCGCGGCCACCACCTGCGCGACCTGGTGGCGGCGATTCCGGCCGGGCGCCTGATGATCGAGACCGATTCCCCCTACCTGCTGCCGCGCGACCTGGTCCCCAAGCCTGCGCACCGGCGCAACGAGCCGATGTACCTCGCCCATGTCTGTGCCGCGGTCGCCGCGGCGCGCGGGGAGGACCTCGCCGAGGTGGCGGCCGTCACGACTGCCAACGCGCGGATGTTTTTCGACCTGTAGCCCACGGCCGGCGCAGCCTCGCCGGCAGGCTGCCCATCAGCCGCCCAGCCGCCGCTCCTTTCGGCACGCCAGGCTCAATCCTCGCTGGAATCGCGAGCCTTCCTCCAGGCTCAAACCTCGTTGGACAGGATTCCCGCTGGACGCGGCGCGGGCCGCGCGGGCAAGATGTAAGGTTCCCCTGCATTTCCCGTCGTGATGGATCGCTCGACTTTTCGCCAGCTGCTTTCACGCCATATCGGCTCGCTGCTGGATCAGCACACGCTTCTCAAGGGCGCCGGCTACCACGCGCAGGGACGCGTGCTGCAGCGGCGTTTCTCCACTGACACGCAGGCCGGCTACCTCATCGGTGAGGTCAAGGGCCAGGCGCGGACGCCCTATGAAACCGGCATCCGCGTGCTCACCGCCGGCAAGGCCGACGTGCAGCTGGACAGCTTCTGCACCTGCCCGGTCCAGTACCAGTGCAAGCATGTGGCCGCATTGCTGCTGGCCGAACTGCGCGGCGGGCCGAGCGAGGCTGCGGCCCCCTCGGCCGACGCCCGCCTGGCGGCCTGGAGAGCCTGGCTGGAGGGCCTGAAGTCGCAGGCACCGGCACCTGCACCGAGCCGGCCCGAGCGGATCTGCGGCATCGTGCTGCGCCGCACGGATGAGGGCGTACTGCCGGGCCTGCGCGCTCAACCCACCTGGTTCCGCCCCGGCAAGCGCGGTGGTCTGGTCGCACCGCAGGCCATGCAGCGCAGCGCTACCGACCCGGCACCCTGGTTCGACCTGGAGGCCGCTGCGTTCCAGCTGGTGGCGAGTGTGCGCATGTGCGCGCCGACCCCGGGCGAGGTGCCTGGAGAGTGGTTCGCGCTGCGCGACGCGGGTGGGGGCGCCTTGCTGGAGCGGCTCGTCGAAGGCCTGCCGTGCTTCCATGACAAGCCCGCCACCGGCCGCCTCGGCATCGGCCCCACGCGGGCCTTGCGCATCGGCTGGCAACAGCACGAGGACGGCAGCCAGCAACTGACTCTCAGTGTCGATGGCGCGTCACGCGAAGCCTGGCTGTTGCGCGTGGATGGACTCTGGTACCTGGACCCGGGCGTGCCCGAGCTGGGCCGGGTGGATGGCGAGGTGCGCCTGGCCGAAGCCGTCCTGCGCGCGCCGCGCCTGCTGCCCGAGCAGGTGCCGCTGCTGCAGGCGCGCTGGCAGGACACGCCCCTGCTGGCGGCGCTGCCGGCACCGGTCGGCACGGGCCAGATCGAGCGACGCGAGGTGGCGCCCGTGCCGGTGGTGTCGCTGCGCGCGGTGCCCACGCGCGAGTGGCGCAGCGCCGAAGCGGAGATCGGCGCGGTGCGCCTGGCCTTCGATTACGGCGACGTGCGCCTGCCGGCCACCGCCACCGCCCCGGTCGAGCGGCGGCGCAGCGGCGAACGCATCATCGAGGTGATGCGCCAGCGCGGCGGTGAACAGGCAGCGTTCGAGCGCCTGGAGGAACTCGGACTGGAACCGGCGGAACTGTTCGACCTGAGCGTGGTGGAATCCGGTGCGCTGGGCGAGGATGACTATGTGCTCGAACGCGGCCGCGGCCAGCTTGCCGGGGTCGGCCCAGTGTTTGCGCTGGCGCCCCGCCTGCGCGACCTGGGCTTTCGCCTCGAATCGGCCGATGGTTTCCCCTTCGACCTGCTTGCCGCGCCCGGCGAGGACGCCTGGCATGCCGAAGTGGCGGAGGAATCCGGCAGCCCATGGTTCGACCTGCGCCTGGGGATCGACCTGGATGGCGAGCGCATCGACCTGCTGCCCCTGCTGCATCAGGCGTTCGCCGACGAATCCTTCCCCCTGCACCCGCGCAAGGGCGAGGCGCAAGACGCGACCTGGCTGGTGGCGCTCGATGAACGCCGGCGCATCCCCTTGCCGCTGGCGAAGCTGCGCGCGCTGATCGCGCCACTGGTCGAGTGGCTGCAGACGCCGCCCCGGTTGCATCAGGGCGCGCTGCGGCTGCGCCGTGCGCAGGCCGACGTGGTCGAACAACTGGCCAGCGGCGTGGCCATGCCCTGGCGCGGCGGCGAGCGCCTGCGTGCCGAGTACCAGCGCCTGTGCGCACCCCGTGAGCCGGCCCACGAACCGCCGGGATTCGGCACCACCCTGCGCGGCTACCAGCGCGATGGCCTGGCCTGGCTCGGCTTCCTGGCCGATGCCGGGCTGGGCGGCATCCTGGCCGACGACATGGGCCTGGGCAAGACCGTCCAGGTGCTGGCCCACCTGGTGGCGGAACAGCAGCTTGGGCGGCTCGATCGGCCGGCCCTGGTGATCGCCCCGACCAGCCTGGTCGGCAACTGGCAGGCCGAAACGGCGCGCTTCGCGCCCATGCTCAAGTCACTGGTGGTGCACGGCCCCGAGCGTGGTGGCCTGCACGCGGAGATTCCACAGTACGACCTGGTCATCACCACCTACCCGCTGCTGCTGCGCGATCGCGCGGCACTGGTGGCGCACCGCTATTCGGTACTGGTGCTGGACGAGGCCCAGGCGATCAAGAACGCGCGCGCCAAGGTGGCGAAGATCGTGCGCGAGCTGGACGCGCGCCAACGCCTGGCCATGACCGGCACGCCGCTGGAGAACCACCTCGGCGAACTGTGGGCCGAGCTGGACGCGGTCGAGCCGGGGCTGCTCGGCGACGAGCGCCACTTCAACCGCTTCTTCCGCACGCCGATCGAGAAGCGCAACAGCGCGAGCCAGCGCGAACGGCTCAAGCGCCGCATCGCGCCGCTGATCCTGCGCCGACGCAAGGAAGACGTGCTCGCCGAGCTTCCGCCCAAGACCGAAATCATCCGCCACATCGAGCTGGAAGGCGATCAGCGCGCGCTGTATGAAACCCTGCGCCTGGCCCAGCACGAGCGCGTGCTGGCCGAGGTGAAGAAGCGTGGTCTCGCGCAGAGCGGCATCATCGTACTCGATGCCCTGCTGAAGCTCCGCCAGGCCTGCTGCGATCCGCGCCTGGTGAAGCTGGCCGGCGCGCGGCAGGTGCAGGAATCGGCCAAGCTCGACTATCTCATGGAACTGCTCGACAGCCTGGTCGAGGAAGGCCGGCGGGTGCTGGTCTTCAGCCAGTTCACCGAGATGCTCGCGCTGATCGCCACGGCACTGGATGAGCGCGGCCTGGCCTGGCAGCGCCTGACCGGCGACACACCAGGCACGCAGCGCAGCGCCCTGGTCGAGCGTTTCCAGGCCGGCGAGGTACCGCTGTTCCTGATCAGCCTCAAGGCCGGGGGCGTGGGCCTGAACCTCACCGCCGCCGACACCGTGGTGCACTACGACCCGTGGTGGAACCCGGCGGTGGAGGCCCAGGCCACCGACCGTGCGCATCGCATCGGCCAGGACAAGCCGGTGTTCGTGTACAAGCTGATTTGCGCCGGCACCGTGGAGGAAAAGATCCAGGCCCTGCAATTGCGCAAGGCGGAACTGGCCGAGGCGGTGCTGGACGGCGGCAGCAGCCAGTCGGCACGCTTCGAGGAAGGCGACCTCGCCGAACTGTTCGCACCGCTGGCCTGAGCCGCGCCCGGTGCCCGGCGCCCATCACGGCGCCGCGCCAGCACCCTGCGGCGCAAGGGCCGGCCCGCGATCGGCCATGCGGCAGGCCGCGCCGGCTACGGTTGCGCCGGCTCCTGCATCACGGCCTTCAGCTTTTCATCGTCCAGGTATTTCGTGTAGGTCGCGATCGAAGCGGCCACCGCGGGATGCGACATGAGCTCGACCATGGCCAGCTCGCCCAGCGAACCGAACGCGCCCTCCAGTGCGCTGGCGCCGTCTTCACGCATCGCGCGCGCCGTCTGCGCCGGGCAATCCTCGCTCAGCAGGCGCGTGACCAGGGTCGCCATCTCGCGGTCGGCGGCGTCGCGCGCGGCGGCGCTGACGCTTGCCACATCCTTCAGCGTGGGGTGCGTGGACATCGCCACGAACACCCAGCGCGCCAGCATCTTGCGGTCCCTGCCGCTGGTTTCATCGGCAAGACAGGTGCCCAGGGCTTCGGTCGCCGTGGCAGCCGCGACCCGGGCCGGCAGGCCTGCGGCGAGTGCGCCGGCGAGTGCCAGCAGCAGCGCGAATCCATGCATCATGTTTCCCCCCCTGTTCATCAATGCTCGACCCTGTCCACGCCGGCCAGGGCCAGGTACCGGAAGCGCCCGTCGCCGGACAGCGCGCGGCCGCGTCGCAACGCCAGGGACCCGCGCCACAAGGGTCCGGCGTACACGCAGGTGTGAAACTCACCGCGTTCACCGCAAGGATCGCACGAAGCCGGCAGGGCCTGCAGCAACGCGGCATCGAACTCGCGTCCGCAGAAGCGGGCATCCAGCCTCGTGGTATCGACAGCGCACAGCACGGCGCGCCAGCCGTCGGAAATGAAACGGCGCGCCAGCGCGCCGGTGTCTTCGCCCCACAGGGGAAACAGGCCCTGCCAGCCGCAGCGCGCCAGCAACGCCTCGCGCCAGGCGCGCACATCGGCCAGGAACAGGTCGCCGAACACGAGCGTGGCCAGGCCCTGGTACCGCGCGGCGGCGGCGGCCAGCGCCGCGCCCAGGCGTGCTTCATAAAGCGCGTTGGGCGCGGCGTCCGGCAGGCTCACTTCGAACAGCGGCAGGCCGAGCGCCTGTGCCTGGGCCACGATGACTGCGCGCGCCAGTCCATGCGCGCTGACGCGCCCTGCAGGTGTCAAGGTGGTGAGCAGGCCCACCACGTGCCAGCGCGGATCGCTGCGCACCCGCGCGAGCGCCATGGCCGCATCCTTGCCGCCGCTCCAGGACACCAGCACCGGCGTGCTCACCGGCGCTGCCAGAGCCGCAGGCGATTGTTGGCCGGCAGCGCGCAGTCCTCGCTCAACACGAAGCCGGCCGCCTGCGCCAGCGCATCGACCGCGCGGTCGTCGCGGATGCCCATGTGCGGCGCGCGCGCCCTGAGCTGCGCATCGAAGGCGGCGTTGCTGTCGCTGGTGAAGCGCCCGGACCGGTTGAACGGGCCGTAGATCGCCAGCTTCGCGTCGCCTGTGGTCACTGCCGGCAGGGCGGCGAACAGCGCCTCGACCTGCGCCCAGGACATGATGTGCAGGGTGTTGGCGCTGAATACGGCATCGAAGGGGCCGCTCGGCCAGGGGCCGGCCACGTCGAGGGCGAGCGGCGGCGGCGTGTTGGCAAGGCCGGCCGCGTCCAGCCAGGCACGGATGCCGGGCAGGCTGGGCGCGCGGTCGCTGGCCTGCCAGGTGAGCGCGGGCAGCGCGGCGGCAAAGTGCACGGCGTGCTGGCCGGTACCGCTGCCGATCTCGAGCACGTGCCGGCGATCGGCAAGGAACACCTGCAGTACCTCGAGGATGGGACCGCGATTGCGTTCGCACGCGGGGGCAAAGGGCTTTTCCTGCATGCGCCCAGTCTGCCGCAACGGCACGCATCGTGCGATCCTGCAGCGGTTGCCGCTGCCGGCGTACCGCGCCCCGATGCTCAACCGCCTCTGGCTTGGCTTTTTCCTCACCGCCGCCGTGGCCGCGCTGGCGCAATGGCTGGTGGCCGGCAATGCCGGCGTGTTTGCGGCCATGGTGGCGAGCCTGTTCGACATGGCCAGGCTGTCGGTCGAGGTGATGATCGTGCTGTTCGGCACGTTGGCGTTGTGGCTGGGCTTCCTGCGCATTGCCGAGCGCGCCGGACTGGTGGCGCTGCTCGCCCGCGCGCTCGGGCCGCTGTTCGCGCGGCTGATGCCGGAAGTGCCCCGCGGGCATCCGGCCATCGGCCTGATCACGCTCAACTTCGCGGCCAACGGGCTGGGCCTGGACAATGCCGCCACGCCGATCGGCCTGCGCGCGATGCGCGAGCTGCAGACCCTCAATCCGCACGGCAACACCGCCAGCAATGCGCAGATCCTGTTCCTGGTGTTGAACGCGTCCTCGCTCACCTTGCTGCCGGTGTCGATCTTCATGTACCGCGTGCAACAGGGCGCGAGCGATCCGACCCTGGTGTTCGTACCGATCCTGCTCGCCACCAGCGCCTCGACGCTGACCGGACTGCTGAGCGTGGCCTTCATGCAGAAGCTGCGCCTGCACGACCCGGTGGTACTGGCCTGGCTCGGCACGGCCGCGCTGCTGCTGGGCGGCTTCATCGCCGTGCTTTCCAGCCTCTCCGCGGTCGCCCTGGCGGCGCTGTCCTCGCTGCTCGGCAACCTGGTGCTGTTTGCCATCATCCTCCTCTTCCTGCTGGCCGGCGCGTGGCGGCGGGTGCCGGTGTACGAAGCCTTCATCGAAGGCGCCAAGCAGGGATTTGTCGTGGCCCGCGACCTGCTGCCGTACCTGGTGGCCATGCTGTGCGCGGTGGGCGTGCTGCGCGCCTCCGGCGTGCTCGACCTGGCGCTGGATGGCATCCGCTGGAGCGTCGAGGCGTTCGGCTGGGACACGCGTTTCGTCGATGCCCTGCCGACCGCCCTGGTGAAGCCCTTTTCCGGCAGCGCCGCGCGCGCCATGCTGATCGAGACCATGCAGACCCACGGCGCGGACAGCTTCCCGGCGCTGCTGGCGGCGACCATGCAGGGCAGCACGGAGACGACCTTCTACGTGCTGGCGGTGTATTTCGGTGCGGTGGGCGTACAGCGTGCGCGCCACGCGGTCGGCTGCGCCTTGCTGGCGGACCTGGCCGGCGTGCTGGCCTCGATTGCGGTGTGCTACTGGTTCTTCGCCTGACGCCAGCGCCGTCCTTCCGATCCAGCCCGGTGACTTCACCGGCGCGCCAGGGCTCGCCGGCGGCTTCCGCCACCCCGACATGCGCGGATTTCCTACAGGCCGGCGCAGCAAAGTACGGCAGACCCGCCGGGCGGGCGGCTGCACACTGCGGCCATGAACACGGCACGGACGCACCAGTGATCCTCGGCGGAGCCTGGCTGCTTGCCACAGCGCTCGCGGCCACGCCTGCCTGCCCGGACTGGGACGCCGGGCGCGCGGGTCGGGAACTGGCTGCCCTGGAGCGCCAGCTGCAGCGCTGGGACCTGGCCTATCACCGCGACGGCCGGTCGCTGGTGGACGACGCGATCTATGACGCGGCGCGAGCGCGACAGGCACGCTGGCGCGCGTGCTTCTCCGTCCCGCCAACGCGCGCCGCGGATGCCTTGCGCGGAGCGCGCGGAAGCACGCCTGCGCCCGTCGTACAGACGGGACTGGCCAAGCTGGCGGACGCGGACGCGGTGGCCGCGTGGATGGCCGCGCGGGACAACACCGACCTGTGGCTGCAACCCAAGGCCGACGGGGTCGCCGTGACCTTGCTGTATGTCGACGGTGCGTTGCGCCAGGCAGTCAGTCGCGGCGATGGTGAACGCGGCAGTGACTGGACCGCGCGCCTGGCCCACGTCCGCGCGGTACCCAGGCAGCTGCCGGGCGCGCCGGCTCGCGTCGTATTGCAGGGCGAGCTGGTGTGGCAGCTGCCTGGTCACGTGCAGGTCAGTGCGGGCGGGGCCGGGGCGCGGGCCGCGGTGGCCGGCGCACTCGCGCGTACGTCACTCGATGAGGACACTGCCGGGCGCATCGGCCTGTTCGTCTGGGACTGGCCGGACGGGCCGGCGCAGATGCCGGCGCGACTGGCCGGACTGCGCGCGTTTGGCCTTGCCGACGCGGCGGCGTGGAGCGTGCCGGTCAACGACGTCGCCGAGGTGGCCGAGTGGCGCGACCACTGGTACCGCTCGCCGATGCCCTTCGCCACCGACGGCGTGGTGCTGCGCCAGGGGCGACGCCCGCCAGCGCAAGACTGGAGCGCGCGACCGCCGGATTGGGCGGCGGCGTGGAAGTACGCGCCGATCCGCACGCTGGCGCGGGTCGCCGCGGTCGAGTTCAGGATCGGGCGCACCGGACGCGTGACGCCGGTGCTGGAACTCGATCCGGTGCGCCTGGATGATCGGCGCGTGCGCCGCGTCAGCCTTGGTTCGCTGGCGCGCTGGGCCGAACACGACGTGCGTCCGGGGGATGACATCGTGCTGGCGCTCGCCGGTCTGGCGATTCCGCGCTTCGAGGGCGTGGCGCTGCGTGCGCCGCAGCGCGTAGCCGTGCAGCCGCCGGATCCGGATCACCACGACGCCCTGTCCTGCTGGCATCCGCAGGCGAATTGCCGGGCACAATTCCTGGCGCGACTGGAATGGCTGGGCGGAAAGCACGGGCTGGCGCTGGAAGGCGTCGGCCACGCCACCTGGCAGCGCCTGATCGATGCCGGCCTGCTGGATGGCCTGGTGGATTGGCTGGCCCTGGATGCCGACACGCTGATACGCGCCGACCTGTCAGCGGAGCGCGCCGGACAGCTGGCCGCCGGCTTTGCTGCGGCAGGCCGGGAGTCGTTCCCGACCTGGCTGCGCGCGCTCGGCGCGCCGGGTGCAGCGGCGAGCGACTGGGACAGCTATCGCACCAGCAGCCAGGCAGCCGCACGCCGCTTCGCCGCGCATCCCGAGGTTCAGGCCGTGGCGCAACGCCTGCGCATGGCCGGCGTGAGTGGATTCTGAACGCTGGCGGCCCGGCAATGGTCGCCGCGAAACGGGTGATTCTGGTAGCGTGGCGAGCGTGATGGTTCGCGAGCCGGAGGTCTCAAGATGACACGCTGGATCCTGTTGCTGGTCGGCCTGGCCGGCCTGGTGCTGGTGTTCGCCGGCCCGACCGGAACCTGGGTCGGAATCGGTCTGCTGCTCGGCCTGGTCGGCCTGGTCGGCTTCGTGCTGGCGCTTGCCGCGGCGCGCATCGAAGCCGGCGCGCGGCCCGACTCGGCGATGGCCACGCCCGAGGAACTCGTGCAGCTTGGCCGGCGGGCGCGTGGCCAGGCCGGGCACAGCGGACCGCCGGGCACCCCGGCGACGCGCGAAGAGCGGACGCCCGGCAGCCACTGAACACGGCATGGGCGGATGTGCCGCGCGCTGCGCATCCGCACCGGAAGGCGAGCCAACGCGGCGATGGTGCGTTACCAGCGCGCCTCAACGTGCCGGCGGCGTCCAGCGCCCGGGGATGCGCTCAGCCAACACAAGCTCGGCCTGGAGCGGCTGGCCATCGCGCTGGAAATCGATGCGCAGGCGAACGCGGCGGGCGGCATGTGGCATTGAGCTGGGTGCTGGCGCCGGACGCGCAGCCCGTCCGGCGTCGCGCGCGGCGGCCGACCGGGCGCTGAACACGCGCCGGCGAAGTCGCGGGCTCAGTCGCTACACTGTGCAGACCCCCGGGAGAATGCCATGGATCCAACCGATGATCGCGAAGTGAGCCAGCAGGAGGCCGAAGCGGCCGTGCGCACGCTGTTGCGCTGGGCCGGCGACGACCCGGCCCGCGAGGGCCTGCGCGACACGCCGGCGCGCGTGGTGCGCGCCTATCGCGACTGGTTTTCCGGCTATGCCACGGACCCCAAGGATTACCTCGCGCGCACCTTCGAGGAAGTGTGCGGCTACGACGAGCTGATCGTGCTGCGCGGGATCCCGTTCGAGTCGCATTGCGAGCACCACATGGCGCCGATCATCGGCCGCGCGCACGTCGGCTACCTGCCAAGCGACAAGGTGGTTGGCATCTCCAAGCTGGCGCGCGTGGTGGACAGCTTCGCGCGCCGCTTCCAGGTGCAGGAAAAGTTCACCGCGCAGATCGCCCACTGCATCGACGAGGTGCTCAAGCCCCGCGGCGTGGGCGTGGTGGTGGACGCCAGCCACCAGTGCATGACCACGCGCGGCGTACACAAGCGCGGCGTGTCGATGGTGACCAGCCAGATGCTCGGCAGCTTCCGCAAGGATGCGCGCACGCGCGCCGAATTCCTGCGCTTCATCGATATCGACAACCACCACTGAGCGCCGGACGTCGCCCGCAGGCGACGCCGCTGCCACACTGCCGCGCGCGATGCGCTATCGTGCGCGCCGGCTGCCCCACCGGAACGCCCGTGCACGTACCGCATCCGCCGCGCCGCGCTGCGCTGGTCTTCATCTTCGTCACCGTGCTGCTGGACATGCTCTCGTTCGGCATCATCATCCCGGTGCTGCCGCACCTGATCATCGAGCTGGTCGGCGGCAGCATCGCCGCGGCGGCGGTGTGGGTGAGTGCGTTCGGCACCGTGTTCATGCTCATGCAATTCGTGTTCTCGCCGGTGCAGGGTGCCCTCTCGGACCGCTTCGGCCGGCGCACGGTGATCCTGATCTCGAGCTTTGGCCTCGGGCTCGATTTCCTGGTCATGGCGCTGGCGCCGGTGCTGTGGCTGCTGTTCGTCGGTCGCATCGCGTCGGGCATCTGCGCGGCGAGCTTCTCCACCGCCAATGCCTACATCGCCGATGTGACGCCGAAGGAAAGGCGCGCCGGCGCCTACGGCATGCTCGGCGCCGCCTTCGGCATCGGCTTCATCGTCGGCCCGGCACTCGGCGGCGCGCTTGGCCACCACGATATCCGCCTGCCGTTCTGGGTCGCCGCCGGGCTCTCCCTGGCCAACTTCTGCTACGGCTGGTTTGTGCTGCCCGAATCCCTGCCCAGGGAACGGCGCACGCCGCGCATCATCTGGCGGGAGGCCAATCCGCTCGGCGCGCTGGTGCTGCTGCGCCGCTACCCGCAGGTGTTCGGCCTCGCCGCGGTGTACTTCCTGATCGGCCTGGCCCAGTACTCGCTCAATTCCACCTACGTGCTCTACACCGACTACCGCTATGGCTGGGGCCCGCAGGCGGTCGGCTACACGCTGGCGCTGGTCGGCCTGTGCGGCGGCCTGGTACAGGCGGTGCTGGTGCGCAAGATGGTGCCCCGCTTCGGCGAACGGCGCGTCATCATCGCCGGCCTGCTGCTCGCCACCGGCGGCTATCTGGTATTCGGACTCGCGCCGACCGCGATGCTGTTCATCGCCGGCATCCCGCTGCTGTGCCTGGGCGGCCTCGCCGCCCCACCGGCGCAGGCGCTGATGAGCCAGCAGGTCGATCCGCGCGAACAGGGCCGCCTGCAGGGGGCGCTGAGCAGCCTGGCCAGCCTCGCCGGGATCTTCGGCCCGGCACTCTTCGCCAACCTGTTTGCCCTGTTCATCAGCGACCACGCGCCCGCCGCAGTCCCGGGCATCGCCTTCCTGATCGCCGCGGTGCTGCTCGCCTTGGGCGCGTGGCTGGCGTGGCGGGTGACGGCAGGGCTTCCGGCGCATGCCCGTCCCGCCAAGGCACCCGCGTTGATGCCGGATGCCACGCTGGGCGGCGAGGTGGTGGTGCCGCTGGCCGAGACCGGCAATCGCGCCCCGGAGTAGGCGGCGATCGAGCCTGCGGCTTCAGTCAGCGCTCAAGGGCCGCGCCTGCCTGGCCCGGGTTCGAACCCGGGCAGGTGCTGCTCGAGCGCGGCGAAATCGCCCCACGGATGCGTTTTCAGGCTGCGCGCGCGGCGCAGTGTCCTGGCCAGATCGTAATCGGTCGAAGCCCTGGTGCGACCAAGTTCCTCCCAGCGCAGCGGCACGGCCACCGGAGCCCCCGCGCGCGCGCGCAGCGACCAGCTGGCGACGCTGGTGGCGCCACGCGCATTGCGCAGCCAGTCGATGAAGATGCGGCCTTCGCGCCTGGCCTTGCTCGCGGTGGCGAGGTAGCGCAGCGGCTGCTCAAGCGCCATGGCCTCGGCGAAGGCGGCGCAGAAGGCCTTGGCCTCGTCCCAGTCCGGGCCGGGGCGGATCGGCGCCACCACGTGCAGCCCCTTGCCGCCGGTAAGGCGCACGAAGCTCTCGAGACCGGCCTGCGCGAGACGGTCGCGCACCTCGCGTGCCGCCGCAATCATGGTCTTCCAGTCGATGCCCGGGGCCGGGTCCAGGTCGAACACCAGGAGGTCCGGCCGGTCCGGGGCGTCGATGTGCGCGCCCCACGGATGGAACTCGAGGGTATTCATCTGCACCAGCTCCAGCAGGCCCTGCGCGTCTTCGATGAAGACATAGTGGGCGCTGGCGCCGCCGGTCTCCTTGAGCGGGACCGAGCCGACCGTAGGGCCCAGCGCATCGGCGTGGTGCTTCTGGAAGAAGCACTGGCCACCGGCGCCGCCGGGGCAGCGGATCAGCGACAGCGGGCGGCGCGCGATCTCGGGCACGAGCCAGTCGGCAATGGCGCGGTAATAATCGGCGACGTCCTGCTTGGTGATGCCGGTGCCGGGGAAGACCACCCGCTCGGGATGGCTGATCGCGACGGCGACACGGCCGGATTTTTTTCCATGCTCGCGCGCGGCATCGGCCCGGCGGCGGGTGGTGGACGGGTGACGCATGCCAAGGTCCTCCGGATTCTTGTCCTCGCGGATGCGCTGGAAGCTCGGCTGGCGCAGCAGCCGTTCGCGCGTCCAGCCGCGGAAGGCGATTTCGATCACGAGCTCGGGGCGCACCCAGTGCACGTCCGCGGCTCGCACGCGCGCGTCGGTCGGCAGCGCGACGATCGGCTCGTCGGTCGCCAGGCGCTGCAACTTTCCGGTGAGTCCGCGCAGCTGCGCGTCATCGAAGCCACTGCCGACGCGCCCGGCGTAGCGGAGCGCGCCGTCCTCGACGTCGGCCACCACCAGCGCGCCGAAGCCGTGCCGCGAGCCGCCGGGAGGAGTCCAGCCGACGACGATGAACTCGTCGGTGTGGGCGTTCTTGACCTTGTACCAGGTGGCGGCGCGTTCGCCGGCCCGGTAGCCCGACTCGACAGCCTTGCTGACGATGCCTTCCAGATGCTGCCGACGCGCGGCCTCGAAGACCTCCGCGCCGTGGCCGATGACGTGGCTGCTGTAGACCAGGTGCGGGTCGCCGGCAGCGGCGAGCAGGCCTTCCAGCAGGTCCTTGCGCTGGTGCAGCGGCACGTCGGCAAGGTTGACGCCGGCCAGCCCCGGCAGATCGAACAGCGCATAGCGGAGCGTGCCGGTGCGGCCCGCCTTCAGCGCCGCCTGCAGGCCGCCGAAATCGCTGCGGCCAGCCGCGTCGACGGCGATCAGCTCGCCGTCCAGGCGCGCACTGGCGACCGGCAGCGCCTCCAGGGCGGCAATGATTTCCGGCACCCGCGCGGTCCAGTCGAGGTCGTTGCGCGAGCGCAGCGTCGCCGTGCCCTGGTCGAGGCTGGCGAGCAGGCGGTAGCCATCCCACTTGCTCTCGTGCAGCCAGCCCTCGCCGGCCGGCGGGGCCTCCCGCGACTGGCAGAGCTGGGGCAGGAAGTTGCCCGGGAAGTCGCCCTGGCGCGCGCCCGCCAGCGCCAGCGCGCGCCGGCGCCAGGTGGCGTCCGCCTTGCGCGGCCTGCGCGCGGACGCCGCGCGGCGTTTTGCGCCCTTCGAGGCCGCGGCGGCGGAGGGGGTGGCACGCGCCCTGGGCGCGTTGGGTGCGGAGGCGGGCGGGCGGGGCGTTGAGCCGACCAGATCGTCTGCTTCGGCGTCGCGGGCCTCGGCGTCGCTGCGTTTCAGGAGCAGCCACTGCGGCTTGTCGCCCTTGAGGTGCGTGCGCACCAGCGTCCAGCGTCCGCGCAGCTTGTCGCCGAAGAGCTCGAAATCCAGATGCCCCTTGGCCAGTGCCGGGAGCGGCTCGGTCTCCGGCTGCCAGGTGCCCGCGTCGAAGATGTCGACATGGCCGGCGCCGTACTGCCCGGCCGGGATGTCGCCCGAAAAGCTGGCGTAGGCGAGCGGGTGGTCCTCGACCTCGACCGCCAGGCGCTTGTCGCCCGGGCGCAGCGAGGGCCCCTTGGGGACGGCCCAGCTCTTCAGCGCGCCATCGATCTCGAGGCGGAAGTCGTAATGGCGGCGGCGCGCGTGGTGCAGCTGGACGACGAAGAGCGGTGCCTTGCCGCGCCGCCTGGCTTCGCCGGCGTCCGGTTCCGGGGTTTCGTTGAAGCGACGTTTCCGGACGTACTCGCGCAGGGTCACGGGCCCTCCTCAGGCGCGCTTCTTGGCGGCCGTCTTCTTCGCGGCGGGCATGTCCGCGGGCTTCCTGGCGGGCGCCTTCTTCGCCGCCGCCTTGCGCGCGGACGCCTTCTTTGCCGACGCCTTGGGTTTCGCCTTGCCAGCCGGTTCCACCGGCACATCCTTCGTCGCCGCCTTGGCCGGCGTGCGCTGGCGCTTGTCGATGCTCTGCTTGAGGAGCGCCATGAAATCGACCACGTTGGTGGTGGCGTTCTCCGGCAGGTGGGCCTCCTCGACCGGCGCCGACACCACGCCGTGCTGCTGCAGGCGCTGCTCGATCACCTTGTGCAGACGATCGCGGAACTCGTCGCGGTACGCGTCGGGCTTCCACTCGCCGGCCATCGACTCGATCAGCTGCTCGGCCATCTCGAGCTCGCGCGGGGCGATGCGGTAGGCGTCGAGGTCCTGGTCGGGCAGCTTGAAATCGGCCGGGTCGACCACCTCCTGCTGGTAGCGCAGCAGCAGCATCACCAGCGCGCTTTCCTGCGGCATCACCGCGGCAAGGTACTCGCGGGTGCGGATGACCACCCGCGCAATGCCGACCTTGCCGGTGCGGGCGAGCGTCTCGCGCAGCAGCACATAACCCTTCTCCGCCTTCTTGCCCGGCACCAGGATGTAGGGCTTCTCGTAGTACACCGGGCTGATCGAACCGGCATCGACGAAGGCCTCGATCTCCACCGCCTCGTGGCTTTCCGGTGCCGCCGCCTTGATGTCCTTCTCGTCGAGCACGACGTAGCTGCCCTTGTCGTATTCGAACGCCTTGACGATGTCCTTCCACGGCACTTCCTCGCCGGTCTCGGCGTTGACCCGCTCGTAGCGGATCGGCTTCTGGTTGCGGCTGTCGAGCATGCGGAAGTGGAGGTCGGTGCGCCGCTCGCCCGACATCAGCTGGATCGGCACGTTGAGGAGGCCGAAGGAAAGGGTTCCGCTCCAGATGGCTCTCGGCATGGCTTTGCGCTCCGCAGGCACGGAGGATCGATGCTAGGCGAGCGATGCTTAACGGATGGATCGCGAAGCGGCGGGCCGGAAAAGCCGTCGGGGCAGTCGCCCCGACCTACGGAGACCCTGCCAGACCGATGACACCTCGAGCCGCGGGGATCTCGGAACCTCCGTCGGTCGGCCCAACCGGGCCGACGCCATGCCGAGCCGCGGGCGAAAAGTCGTCGGGGCGGTAGCCCCGACTTACAGGAGCTGCGGCTGGCCGCCATCATAGACCGGCACGCCATCGACCAGGTGCGCGGGTTCGCGGAAGGCATGGTCGACGACCTTGCCGGGGCCGAGGATGTGTCGCACGTCCCAACCGCGCAGGCTGAAGTCGTCGGCGAGCATCGAGCGGTGACAGCGCCACCAGAGCAGCTCGGCGCACATCAGCGCCGTGCGCGCCGCGGCGGCGAGCTGCTCGAGCCTGGCAAAGGCCTCGCGAAATTCCGCGCTGGCCATGTGATCGGCATAGCCACGGAAGGCGGCATTGCGCCACACCGCGTTGCGCGAATCGGGCCGCGCGCGGCGCCGGCCGCCAAGGGCGGGGAAATGATGATAGGCGATGCCCGCCGTGCCGAGCGCGGCCGCCAGCGCTTCGCTGTGGTACTGGGGATTGTGCCGCGAACCCGGAAAACGGCGCACGTCCGCGAGGAGGCCGATGCGATTCTCGGCGAGCAGGGCGATGAACTCGCCGATCGGATGGGTCGAGTGGCCGATGGTCCAGATGCGCGCGGCTGCGGCTTCGGTCACGCTGCTCCACCCCTGCGCCGACGCACGACCGGCGAGCCTGCATTGCCACCGCGCGGGCGGCGCCTGGGCCATGGACTCTTTTGTCGGCGCGTCGGCATCCCCATGTCGGGCACCATGCGCCCGATTCGCTGAACGTCAACCGGAGATCGACCGATGCTGACCTTCCTCCTGTGGTTGCTCCTGCTGGTGGTGTGCTGGCCGCTGGCGTTGCTGGCCCTCATCCTCTATCCCCTGGTGTGGCTGTTGCTGCTGCCGTTTCGACTGCTCGGCATGGCGCTTGATGGCGTGTTCGAGCTGTTGCGCGCGCTGATCCTGCTGCCGGCCCGCGTGCTTGGCGGCCGTCCGGCGCTGCGCTGATGGGCACGCTGCCTGCCGACCCGCGTTGCCGGGCCGTGCTGGAGTTCTGGTTCGGCGATGCGCGCGACGACGCCGCGGTGATTGCCGACAAGGGCGCGCAATGGTTTCGCGGCGGCGCGCAGGTCGATGCGGCGATCCGCGACCGGTTTGCCGACACGCATGCGGCCGCGGTGGCGGGCAAGCTCGATGATTGGCTGCCGGCGCCGCGGGGACGCCTTGCGCTGGTATTGCTGATCGACCAGTTCTCACGCAACCTGTTCCGCGACGATCCGCGCGCCTTCGAACACGACGCGCTGGCGCTGGCGTGGTGCAGGCAGGCGCTGGCAAGCGGCGCCGACCGCGCGCTGCGGCCGATCGAACGGGTGTTCCTGTACCTGCCGCTGGAGCACTCCGAGGAACTGGCCGACCAGGAACGCGCGGTCGCGCTGTTCACTGCGCTGCGCGACGCGGTCGATGCCGGCGTGCGCGAACGCTTCGAGGGTTTTCTCGACTACGCCGTGCGTCACCGCGACATCGTCGCCCGCTTCGGCCGCTTTCCGCACCGCAACGCGATCCTGGGGCGCCCCTCCACGGCGGCCGAGCTCGAGTTCCTGAAGCAGCCGGGCGCGTCTTTCTGAACTGCCGCGGGGCGCCGGGCAGGGATGCCGGCAGGCCGGCAGCGGCGCGCGCCGCTGCCTCGCAAGCGCCTCACTTGGCCGGGGGCGCAGCCTCCTTCCTGGCCTTGTCGAACACGCGCTCGACGGCCGCCTGGGTCATCGGGTGGTAGCCGGCCTTGGCCTTGGCATACACGGCCTCGGCGTATTCCAGCCCGCCCGGGACCTTCACGAAGGCCTTGTAGAGCGGGATGGTGAGGTAGAGCCGCCCGATGCGGATCATGTGCTCGGCGGCGGCCTTCCACACGTCCTTGTCGCCGCCGGTGATGGCGTGGCTGTACCAGCGCATGCCGATTTCCGCGTTCGGCGTGCCGGTGAGCTTGAAGGCCGCATCCAGGGCCTTGAGCTTGTCCAGCGGCGTCACCTCCGGCAGGCCGTCGAGGAAGTACATCCATTCCTGCGTGTTCCACGCGCGCGTGTCGGGCTTGCCGGCTGCGTCATGCGCAGGGAAGCGCGTGTCGATGTCGGCGGCCGGCAACTTGCCTTCGAGGAAGGCGGTGCGCTGCTGGTCGATCTGGTCGAACTGCGGCGAATCCGGCAGCGGCGCATCCTTGGGAATGCCGGTGCCGTACACCCATGTCTTCACCTCTTCCATGCTCACCTTGCCGGGGTGCTTGTCGATGAGCTGGGCCTTGAGATAGGCCAGCATCTCCTCGGTGGTGATGCTCTGGAAGGCGAAATGGTCGAAATAGGCACGCAGGTAGGGATCGAACACCGCGCGTCCGAAACGCTGTTCGAGGAAGCGCAGGAACCAGGAACCCTTGTCGTAGGCGACGTCCGAGAGGTTGTCGTCGGCGCCGACCGCGCGCGGCTCGGGCGCCAGGCGCTGGCCGTTCTCCGGCATGCTGCCGATTTCCTTCTGCAGCGCCCGCGCCGCCAGCAGGGCTTCCTCGTTGGCCAGCGCCTTGCCGTACAGGGCTTCGGTGATGCGGCCCTGCACGTAGGTGGTGAAGCCTTCGTTGAGCCAGATGTCGCGCCAGCTGGCGTTGGTGACCAGGTTGCCGGACCAGGAATGGGCCAGCTCATGGGCGATCAGCGACACCAGGCTCTTGTCGCCGACCAGCACGGTGGGCGTGGCGAAGGTCATGTTGGGGTTTTCCATGCCGCCGTAGGGGAACGACGGCGGCAGCACGAGGATGTCGTAGCGGCCCCAGCGATAGGGGCCGTAGAGCTTCTCGGCGGCATCGATCATCTTTTCCGTGTCGGCGAACTCGCTGGCGGCGCGGGCGACCACACTCGGCTCGGCATAGACGGCCGTGCGCGGGCCGGTCTCCTTTACCGCCAGCTCACCGGCGGCCACCGCCATCAGGTAGGACGGGATCGGATGGGGCTGGTCGAAGCTGAAATCCCCGTCCAGCGGGTGCCTGGCATCATTCAGCGCGCTCATCACCACGCGCAGGCCCTTGGGCGCGCTGACGTGGGCCTTGTAGGTGAAGCGGATCGCCGGGCTGTCCTGCAGCGGCACCCAGGAGCGCGCGTGGATGGACTGCGACTGGGAGAACATGAACGGCTGCTTGCGATCGGCGGTCTGCGCGGCCGTGAGCCATTGCAGGCCTGAAGCCTTGGGCGACGTGGTGTAGGAAATGCGCACCTTCGCCGGGCGCTGCGGCGCCTGGATGGTGAGCTTGCTGCCGAGCTGGTCGTCGCGCGTGGCCAGGGCGAACTCGAGCGCGCGCGCCTTGCCGTCGGCGTCAAGCGCGCTGATCTTGTCGATCGCCAGGTCGCGCGTATCGAGCACCAGGGTCCTGGCTGCCGCGTCCTTCCACTGCAGGCTGAGCGTGGCGTCGCCGCGCAGCTCCTTCCTGGCGAAATCCATCACCAGGTCCAGGTCCAGGTGCTTCACCACGACCTTGTCGGGTTCGGCATAGGACAGGGGATCGGCGGCGCGCGTCGTGAGCGGAACGGCGACGATGGCGATGGCAAGCAGGGGCAGGAAGTGCATGGGTTGCTCCGGAACCACGGAAAGGACCGAGTATGCCACCGGCCCCGCCTGGCCACAGTGCCGAAAGGGCCGTGCCGGGCGGGCGCGCTTGAGTTCATCCTGGCACTACCCCACTACAATGAGCCCATGAAGATCGCCAGCTGGAACGTCAATTCGCTCAACGTGCGCCTGCCGCATGTGCAGCGCTGGTGCGCGCAGGCGGCGCCGGACGTGCTGGCGCTGCAGGAAACCAAGCTGGAGGATGCGAGGTTCCCTGTCGAGGCACTGGCGCAGGCCGGCTATCACGCGGTCTTCTCCGGCCAGAAGACCTACAACGGCGTGGCCATCCTGGCGCGCGAACCGCCCGCCGACGTCGTCGCTGACGTGCCCGGTTACGCGGATCCGCAGCGGCGCGTGCTGGCCGCCACGGTGGGCGGCGTGCGGGTGGTGAACCTGTACGTGGTCAATGGCCAGGCGGTCGGCTCGGAGAAGTTCGCCTACAAGCTGGACTGGCTGGCGCGCGTAACCGACTGGCTGGCCGCCGAGCTCGCCCGCCACGCGCGGATGGTGGTGCTCGGGGACTTCAACATCGCGCCCGAGGACCGCGACGTGCACGACCCGGAAGCCTGGCGCGAGCAGATCCTGTGCTCCACGCCCGAGCGCGAGGCGCTGGCGCGGATGCTCGACCTGGGCCTGGTCGACAGTTTCCGCCTGTTCAACGCCGACCCCGGACACTACAGCTGGTGGGACTACCGCCAGGCCGCGTTCCGTCGCAACCTCGGCCTGCGCATCGACCTGGTACTCGCCAGCACCGCGCTGCAGGCGCACTGCCGCGCCGCCTCGATCGATCGCGAGCCGCGCGGCTGGGAGCGCGCCTCGGATCACACCCCCGTGATACTGGAGCTGCATGATGGCCATTGACTGGACCGAATCACCCAGCGACAGCGAACTCGAGGAACTCGACCAGTTCCTGCGCGCGCGGGCCGGCGATGACGACCTCCTGCTCGATGGCGTGCACGGCCTGCTGACGGCGCTGGCCATCGGACCGCAGGCGGCCGCGCCCGAGGAGTGGTTGCCCGAGGTGCTGCACGAGCCCTTCACTGATCCGGTCGAGGGCGAGCGCGTGCTCGGCCTGCTGGCGCGCCTGAACGATGCCATCCGGCCGGAACTGGAAACCGGCGCCTATGAGCCGATCCTCGGCGAGCTCGATACGGACGACGGATCGACGGTGTTCAGTGCGCGTGGCTGGTGCGAAGGCTTCACCCGCGGCATCGACCTGCGCGCGCCGGCCTGGGAGGCTCGCCTGGGCGAGGACTCCGACCTGATGCAACTGCTCGGGCCGATCATCGCGCTGGCCATCGACGATGGCGTGTTCGAGGCCAGCGGCGAATTCGAACCGCTGGGCGATGAGGACTACGAAGACTGCCTGGCGCGGATTCCGCACGCCGTGGCGGCGGTGGCCGATTACTGGCACGCCCATCCGCTCGACCCCGACGAGCGCGAGGCCGCGGACAAGGCCGGCAAGGCGCAGCGGCCGCCGCGCCGGCGTGGCGGCCACTGGGTGCACTGAGCGGGGCCCGGGCGGCCGAGAGCCGACGCTGCGCCAGCGCGTTCGCCGCCGGGCGGCGGACCGGCCGTGGGAAGCTCCAGCGTTCACCCTGACCGATCACAGCGTTCACCCGCGCGCGCTTGTCCGGCCCGGCCGGCGGGCGCATCTTGTGGGCATCCCAGACGGAGGTTGCTGCATGTCCATGACCACCCTGCTTCGCGAACGCGACGTGCGCACCATCGTGCGCGGCCAGCCGACTTCGGATGGCGCCGGCGTCAAGCTCAGCCGCGTGATCGGCCAGCGCGCGCTCGACATGCTCGATCCGTTCCTGCTGCTGGACGAATTCCGCTCCGAAAGTGCCGACGACTACATCGCCGGCTTCCCCAGCCATCCGCATCGCGGATTCGAAACGGTCACCTACATGCTGGCCGGGCGCATGCGCCACGGCGACAACCAGGGCAACTCCGGGCTGCTTACGCCCGGCAGCGTGCAATGGATGACCGCCGGCCGCGGCATCGTGCATTCGGAGATGCCCGAGCAGGAAGATGGCCTGATGTGGGGCTTCCAGCTGTGGGTCAACCTGCCGGCAGCCGACAAGATGAGCGCGCCGCGCTATCAGGACATCGCCCCGGAACGCATCCCCGTGGTGGACCGGGGCGAGGGCGCGCGCGTGCGCGTGATCGCCGGCCGCTTCGCTGATGCGACCGGGCCGGTGTCGGGCATCGCGGTCGATCCGGTCTACCTCGACATCGAACTGGCGGCCGGGGCCGCACTGTCGGTGCCGCTGCCGGACAGCCACAACGCGTTCGCCTATGTCTTTGCCGGAGAAGCGGAACTCGGCGGGCGCGAGGCGCGCCGGCGGGTTGCGCGTGGCGAACTCGCAGTGCTGGGGGAAGGCGAGGTCGTGGCGATGCGCGGCGGCGATGAGGGCGCGCGCCTGATCCTGGTCGCCGGCCAGCCGCTGGGCGAACCGGTCGCGCGTTACGGCCCGTTCGTCATGAACACGCAGGCGGAAATCGTGCAGGCGGTGGAGGATTTCCGCAGCGGCAGGTTCTGATGCCGGGGAATCACGGCTGCGGGCGGACCGGCAGTCCGGCCTGACCGTCAGCAATTGCCGGATCCTGCCCTGGGTCGGGATCCGGCATCACATTGGAGCCGCGATGGAACGGCGCGCCGGCGCTTTTGCGCCGCTTCACGGCTGCCCCAGTGCGCTGGCGGGTGCGGCGGGTGCGAACCTGCCGGCGAAGAACTCTGCCACCAGGGTATGCACATGGGTCTTGAGCGCCGGCGTGGACAGGCCATGACGGGCGCCTGGATAGGCCATCAGGCGAAACTGCGTGCCTTGCTCCTGCAGCCTGACCATGAGTTCGGTGGAGTGGGCGAACAGCACGTTGTCATCGGCCATGCCATGGATCAGCAACAGCTTGTCCGAAGGGATGGCCGCGACCCACTTCAACACCCCTGAAGCCGCATAGCCGTCCGGGTTGGCACCTGGCATTCCGAGGAAGCGTTCGGTGTAGTGGGTGTCGTAGAGCGCCCAGTCGGTGACCGGTGCCACTGCCGCGCCGGCGGCGAAGGCATCGCTCCTGGCCAGCAGCATCAGGGTCTGATAGCCGCCGTAACTCCAGCCGAACGCGCCGATGCGCGCGCCGTCCACCCAGGGCCGGGCCTTGAGCCAGGCGACGCCGGCGAGCTGGTCGGCGACTTCGGCCTTGCCGAGCTGGCCGAAGATGGCGTCGGAGAAGCGGCGCCCGCGCCGTGGCGTGCCGCGGTTGTCCAGCGCGAACACCACGTAGCCCTGCTGGGCCATGTACTGCTCGAAATGATTGCCCCAGGCGCGGGTGACGTACTGGCGGCCAGGGCCGCCGTACCAGGTCATGAACACCGGGTAGCGCCGGGTCGGTTCGAAGCCGGCCGGCTTGAGCAGGCGGTAGTGCAGCGCCTGGCCGTCTTCGCTGGCGAGGGTGCCGAATTCGGGGGCGATCAGGGCATCACGATACGGCCAGTAGGGGTGCCCGGGCCTGAGCTCGTTGGCCTCGATCCAGGCAATGCGGCGCCCGTCATTGCGGCGCAGCGACACCTGCGGCGGCGTGCCCGGATTGGAGAAGGTGTCGATCCACACGCTCGCGTCATCGGCGAACACGGCCGCGTGCCAGCCCGCCCCTTCGCTGATGCGCAGCGGCGCAGCGGCGTTGCTGCCGTCCAGCCGCACGGCATACACCTGCGCCTCCAGCACGTCGTCGCGATTGGCGGCGAAGTAGGCCAGGCCGGCCTTCTCGTCCAGCGCCAGCAGTGCGTCCACGTCGTAATCGCCGTGGGTCAGGCGGCGACGCGGCTGGCCATCCAGCCCGACCACCTGGAGCTGGCGGTAGCCGCTGCGCTCGGAGGCCCACACGAAGGCATCTTCGTCATGCAGGAAACGCAGGTCGTGGTGCAGGTTGATCCAGGTGTCGCTCGTCTCGGTCAGCAGGGGCGCGTGCTGCAGCGTGTGCACATCGACGGCGACCAGGTCGAGCCGCCGCTGGTCGCGGCTCTGGCGCTGGAAGGCCACGCGCCTGCCATCAGGCAGCCAGTCCACGCGGGCGAGATAGATGTCCGGCTCGGCGCCCAGGTCGATCCAGCGCACGCGTCCGCCGGTGGGCTTGACCAGCCCGAGGCGCACCTTCACGTTTGGCCGTCCGGCGGAGGGATAGCGCTGCCGGACCACCACGGTGCGCGCGGCGTGGA
Source organism: Dokdonella sp. (assembly GCA_023228465.1). Lineage (GTDB taxonomy): Bacteria > Pseudomonadota > Gammaproteobacteria > Xanthomonadales > Rhodanobacteraceae > Dokdonella_A. The sequence goes on from JALOBC010000016.1 coordinate 41,079, forward strand.
CCTCGCTGCGCTCGACCTCGTCCACGCCCGCTTCGTCGAACTGCTCGAAAGCGAGCATCGAATCGTCCGGCGCCCACCAGTAGCCGGTGCTGCGATCCATTTCCTCCTGGGCGACGAATTCGGCCTCGGCATTGTGCAGCGGGCCCCGGCCATCGCGGGTGAGGGCGCGACGCCGGCCAGTGCGCAGGTCGAGCACGATGAGGTTCTGGTCGGCGACCCAGGAGACATAGCGCCCGCGCGGCGACACCTTGGCGTCGATCACCTGCGTTCCAGGCGCGGTCAGGGCGCGCAGGCGCGCGTCTTCCCGGGCGCTGAAGTCATACAGCCACAAGCGCTCGTCCAGGCCGAACAGCAGCTTCGTGCCGTCCGGCGCCCAGCGGTAGGACACGATGCCCTTGAGTTGGGCCGTGCGGGCGCGTTCGCGGCGCGCCTGCTCGAGCTCGGAAACCGGCCTTGCCTCGCCCAGCGCGGTGGAATCCACCAGGCGCGCACTGCGGCCCGTGGCGATCTCGTACTGCCACAGGTCGAGCTGGTTCTGGTCGTCCTCGCGCCCGCGCAGGAATGTCACGCGCTGACCATCGGGCGCGACCTCGAGCCCGCGCGGCGTCGGCCCGTCAAGACCCGGGTCGGCGAAGATGCGTTCGATGGTGAGACGTTCGGCCAGGGCGGTGTGTGAGAGGGAAAGCATCAGGATCGGCAGCAGCAGGACTCGCATGGGTTCTTCCTCGAACGGAACGGGATTATCGACCATTGCCACGCGAACGTTCCGGTGGGGCCGGGAAGCGTCCCGGTCGGCATGCGCCCGAATTTCCTTGCGGCGGGCGTTGACCCCCTTTCGGAGAACGCGGACCATCGACCCCTGGACCCATCCGGAAAGGAGGCGCCATGCGCCCGTGGATACCGGCACTCCTCGCGCTCGCGCTGCTCGGATGCAGTGCGACACAACCGGTGACGCGCAACGACGGCTCGAAGACACCGTTCATCACGGAAACGATGATCGAGGTGCCCGAGCAGGCCCGGACCGGGCGCCTGCTCTGGTTCAACCGTGCGGGTACCGCGGGTGCGGGGGTCCAGGCGCGCTACCTGGTGCCCGAACTCCCCGATGTTCCGATCGACCTGTTCATCTATCCGGCCGGACGCATGCCGGCGGATCGGGCACTGCAGCTTGGCGTCGAGGCCTTTCGCGCGTCGGTGGCCTATGCCGAAAGGCAGGGCTCCTACCATGATGCGGTCATCCGGCCGCCGGCGCCGTTCGCAGTCGCGTGGGCCGATGGCACGCCGATCCCGGCGCGCAAGCTCACGCTCGAGATGAGCGACGAGGGCGGTGCGCTCCTCTCGCGCGCATGGATCGCCTACAAGCAGAACTACTGGTTCAAGCTGCGCATCACCGCCCCGCCTGCCCTGGCTGCGAAGCTCGATACGCAGGGTGATGTGCTCGCCCGGGACCTCTTCTCGCACTCGCAGGCCTTGAGCAAAGGGGCGTGCGGCGACGTGACCGTGACCATCGATCCGGACCAGCTCGAGTCGGCAGAGGCATTCATGGAAGCCGTGCTCGCTGCCGGAAAGGAGCTGGAACGCGATGGCTGCGCCGGCAACGAATATCCGCAGCCCACTCCAGGCTCCCGGAGTCTGCGTCTGCCGTTCCCGCCCGACGCCTGGGGTGACGCAGCCGAGGCCGGGTGAAGCCTTGCCGGAAACGTTAGCGAGACCAGGCGGACGTGGGGCTGGGCTGGGCTGGGCAGCGTTACGTCCGGATCGGGAACGCGCAAGGCCTCCCGGCCGCCAGGGGTTTCGCAGGACACTCGCCTCGCGCTAGGGTGGCGACCTGCGCCCTTCGAGACCCTTCACGTGCGAGTGGTTGCCTGTCTGCTGGCCCTGGGCCTGTTGCTGGCCGCGACGCCGTGCATCGCCAAAGCGCCTGCCCTCGCCGAGGGAAACATCGCGCCAGAGCGCGTGGGAGAGGGCCGCGGCGTGGAGCCAATCTCACTTGCCGATGCACGCGGCAAGGTCATCGTGCTCAGCTTCTGGGCTTCGTGGTGCCCGCCCTGCCGCAAGGAGCTGCCGGTTCTCGAAAACATCCAGCGCGCCGCGGGAAAGGAGCAGTTGCTGGTCGTCGCCGTGAACTACAAGGAGGAGGAGCGCCTGGTACGAAGGCTGGTCGGCAAGATGGGCGACGCGCAGATGACGTTCACGCGCGATGCGAATGGCACGCTTGCAAAGCGGTTCGGCCTCAAGGCCCTGCCGATGATGGTCCTGATCGACCGCGCGGGACGCATCGACACCATCCGCACGGGTTACAGCGAGGACGAGCTCGACAAGCTGCTCGACGCGCTCAACCGCCTGCTCGCCGAGCCGGTGCCCGAACCCTGATCGCCGACGGCCAGCAGAGGACTTCCCGCGAGCGCACTTCACCGCCTGGCGAGCGGAGCACCGCTTGCGCGCTCAGCAAAGGTCCTCGAGCGACGAGGCGATCACGCACGCTGTGCCGGTGTCAGCGCCGCGCGCCCTGTCCGAACAGGATCTTCCTTTCTTCCTCGCTCATCGGCTCGCCGGCGTCCGGGTCGACTTCAGCGGCACGCGCGTAGGCGCGCTGCGTGGCGGGGCGGGCAGCGATCGCCTCGCGCCAGCGGCGAACTTCCGGAAACGCCGAAAGGCCGATGGGCGCCTTGTCGTAGGCGTCGATCCAGGGATAGGCGGCCATGTCGGCGATGGTGTAGTGGGGGCCGGTGATGAACTCGCGTCCGGCAAGCTGGCGATCCAGCACGCCGAGCAGGCGCTCCACCTCCTTGCGGTAGCGCTCCTGCGCATACGGGATCGGTTCGGGCGCATAGACGTGGAAATGGCCATATTGCCCGGTCATCGGGCCGAGGCCGCCAACCTGCCAGAACAGCCACTCGTCGACCTCGATGCGCCCGCGCAGGTCGGTCGGGCAGAAGCGGCCGGTCTTGCCCGCCAGGTACTGCAGGATCGCTCCCGATTCGAACACGCTGATCGGCGCGCCGCCATCGGCGGGGGCCTGGTCGACGATCGCGGGCATCTTGTTGTTTGGCGAGATGGCCAGGAAGTCTTCCCGGAACTGGTCGCCCTTGCCGATATCGACCGGCTGGATGCGATAGTCGATCCCGGTCTCTTCGAGGAACAGGGTGATCTTGTGGCCGTTTGGCGTGGGCCAGTAGTAGAAGTCGATCATGGCGCGCTCCGTGAAGGGGAATCCTGCAATGTTGGGGCCGGCACACGGTTCTCAAACCGTTGCAGGAAGGGCTTGACGTGGATCAGGATCGATGCAGGATGGTGGGTTCACAATCCCGGGTACGGCAACCCGTCAGCATCGGAGCGGGCAATGACCCATGTGGTCACCGACAACTGCATCAAGTGCAAGTACACCGACTGCGTGGAAGTGTGTCCCGTGGACTGCTTCCACGAAGGCCCGAACTTCCTCGCCATCGATCCTGAGGAATGCATCGACTGCACCTTGTGCGTGCCGGAATGTCCGGCCGAAGCGATCTTCCCCGAGGACGACGTGCCGGCCGGCATGGAGCATTTCCTTGCCCTCAATGCCGAGCTGGCCCCGCAGTGGCCGGTGATCGCCGAACGTGCCGATCCGCCCGCCGATGCCGACGAGTGGAACGGCAAGCCGGACAAGTTGCCGCTGCTCGAACGCTGACGGTGGGCGAGTGGCGCATCGCGCCCGAAACCGGGCGCTGAAGCCGGCTGCACGCAGGTCGGCACGTGCCGCGCTTGCGGGCCTGCCTGGCGCGGCAAGGTTTTCACCGGTAGCGGGCAAGGTCGGCGAAATCGGAGGTGTCGACATGAAACACGCGATTCACCAGCCGCTGAAGCAGCACCGGCCCCATGTGGCCGTGCGCCAGCCCCCGCGGCCGCCTGCCGCGGCCGCGCCGGGTAGCCGCGAAACACTGGAACGCGAGCGTCGGCTCGACGCCCTGCTCAGCGACAGTTTCCCGGCCAGCGATCCGCCCTGCTGGACGCTGGGCCGCAAATCCTGAGTTCAACTGGAGGCTTCATGGACACGACCCCGATGTTCCCGCACGCGGACCGAGAGATTTCGCACAAGCGCCGCGAACTGGCGCCCGAAACGCTGTCCGCCTTTCAGGCCTTCAGCCGCCAGGTGTTCGCCGACGGCGCGCTGCCCAGGAAGATCAAGCAGCTGATCGCCGTCGCGGTGGCGCACACCACCCAGTGCCCCTACTGCATTCGCGGTCACACCGAGGGCGCGCTGAAGGCCGGCGCCAGCGAACAGGAAATCATGGAGGCGATCTGGGTCGCCGCCGAAATGCGGGCGGGCGGCGCCTACGCGCACTCTGCGCTGGCGATCGACACGATGAACCAGCACGCCCACCCGTCAACGGAAACCTGAGCGTACGCAGCGTCACCCCGGATCAGCGCACATCGCCGTGCTGCCCGGGGTGATGCCATCCTGACGTCACTTGCCGATGCAGAAGGTGCTGAAGATGGCGCCGAGCAGGTCGTCGGGGGTGAATGTGCCGGTGATTTCGCCGAGTGCCTGGTGGGCCTGGCGCAACTCCTCGGCCGCCAGTTCGGCGCCGGCGTGGGCTTGCAGCAGGTGGGCGGCGACTTCCAGGTGGTCGCGGGCGCGCTCCAGCGCGGCGACATGCCGCGCGCGCGCGGTGAAGGCGTCTTCGCCCGCTTCGCCCTGCCCCGCGCGGCGCTTGAGTTCGCCGACCAGCAGGTCAAGCCCTGCGCCGCTGCGCGCGGAGAGCAGCACGTGGACGACGCTGTCCCGCTTGTCCAGCGCCGGCGTGCGACCGTCGCGGTCGATCTTGTTGTGAATGACGAGGTGGGGCACGCCGGCCGGCAGCTCGTCGAGCAACGCCTGATCGGCGCCCGCGGACGGCGCGTCGTCCGTCACCAGCAGCGCCAGGTCGGCGCGGGCGAGCTCGGCACGCGCACGGCGCATGCCTTCGGCTTCGACGGGATCGCCGGCCTCGCGCAGGCCTGCGGTGTCGGCGAGGGTCAGGGCGATGCCGTCCAGGTCGATGGTCTCGCGCAGCACATCGCGGGTGGTGCCGGCAATGTCGGTGACGATGGCGCGCTCGCTGGCTGCCAGGGCATTGAGCAGGCTCGACTTGCCGACGTTCGGGCGGCCCACGATGACGACATGCAGGCCATCGGCCAGGCGCACGCCGCGGCGCGAGGCGGCCAGCAGTTCGTCGAGGCCGCGCCGGGCGTCGGCAAGTCGACCCAGCAGTTCCGGCGCGGCAAGGAAGTCGATCTCTTCGTCCGGAAAGTCGAGGGCGGCTTCCACGTAGCTGCGCAGCGCCACCAGCTGGTGCGCCTGCGCCGCCACGCGGCGCGAGAACGCGCCTTCCAGGCTGCGCTGCGCCGCCCGCGCTGACGCTTCGGAACCGCTGGCGATGAGATCGGCAACCGCTTCGGCCTGGGCCAGGTCGAGCTTGCCATTCAGGAACGCGCGCTCGGAGAACTCCCCGGGGCGGGCGTGCCGCGCGCCGAGTTCGATCGCCCGGGCGAGCAGCAGGCGCAGCACGACCGGACTGCCATGCGCCTGCAGTTCCAGCACGTCTTCGCCGGTGAAGGAATGGGGTGCCGGAAACCAGAGCAGGATGCCGCGGTCGAGCAGTTCGCCGGCGGCGTCGCGAAAGGCCGCGTAGTGGGCGTGCCGCGGCCGTGGAGCGCGCCCGAGGAAGGCACGCGCGAGCGTCGCCGCGGCCGGTCCGGAAACACGCAGCACGCCAATGCCACCGGCGCCGGGCGGGGTGGCGATGGCGGCGATGGTCGCGGCGGGCGCGTTCAAGCCACGACCGCCTGCGTCAGGCGCGCGCCTTGTCGCCGCGCTCGATGCGCCGGGTGATGATCCACTGCTGGGCCAGCGAGAGGCCGCCGTTGACGGTGTAGTAAAGCACCAGTCCCGCCGGGAAGAACGCGAACACCACGGCAAAGATCACCGGCATGACCTTCATCATGCGCGCCTGCATGGGGTCCATGCCGGCCATCGGCGTGAGGAACTGGGTCGCCACCATGATCAGGCCGTTCAGCACCGGCAGCACGTAGTAGGGATCGGGCGCGGTGAGGTTGTGGATCCAGCCGATGAAGGGCGCCTGGCGCAGTTCCACGCTTTCCAGCAGCACCCAGTAGAGGGCGAAGAACACCGGAATCTGGATCAGCATCGGCAGGCAGCCGGCCAACGGGTTGGCCTTCTCCTTCTTGTACAGCTCCATCATCGCCGTGTTCATCTTCTGGCGATCGTCGCCGTAGCGCTCCTTGAGCGCGGCGATGCGCGGCTGCAGCTTGCGCATCTTCGCCATCGAGCGGTATTGCGCTTCGGAGAGCTTGAAGAACAGCGCCTTGATCAGCAGCACCAGCAGGATGATGGCGAAGCCCCAGTTGCCGGTGAGCTTGTGGAACTGGGACAGGACCCAGTGCAGCGGTTCGGAAATGACCGTCAGCATGCCGTAATCGACGGTGAGCTGCAGGCCCGGTGCGGTCGCGGCAAGCGCGCTCTGCAGCTTCGGCCCGACATACAGGCGCGCGCTGGCAGTCCCGCTCTCGCCGGCGGCCACCTGGATCGGAGGCGACAGGGTGCGGATCAGGTAGCGGTACGCGCCATCGACGCTGAGCGCCTTGGTCACGTATTGATCGACTTCCGCGGCCGGGGGAATCCACGCAGCGACGAAGTAATGCTGCAGCATGGCGGCCCAGCCGCCGGCGAAGGACTTGTCGAGCGGCTCGCTGGCGAAGTTGTCGAACTTGAGCTTCTCGAACTTGTCCTGCGGGCTGTAGATGGCCGCGCCGGTGAAGCTGTAGCGCGCGGTGTTGGCGTAGCCCTTGATGCCGGCGGTGTCGAGGACCGGCGGCACGCGCTGCAGCTGGCGGTAGGCATTGCCGACCCATGCCTGGCCGCTGTGGTTGCTGATCTCCTGGTGCTGCTCGATGACGTAGCTGCCGCGCGTGAAGACGAACACCTTGCGCACGCTGATGCCGGAAGGATCGGTCCAGGTGAGCGGTACTTCGAGCGTATCGGCGCCGCTGCCGAGCTGATAGGAGGTGTGTGCCGCGGTGAATGTCGCCTGGTGGTCGGGGGCCGCGCCGGTGGCGCTGACCAGGCCGCTCTGCGCTTCGAAGAAGGTTGCCGGCCGGTCGTCGAACAGGCGCACCGGGACGGAATCACCGGTGTCTGCCGGATAGTCGGTCAGATCGGCGACCACCACGTTGCCGCCGCGCGGATCGATCTCCACGCGCAGCACATCGGTGGTGACGACGACATGCGCCGGACCGCCGGGCGGCGCCTCCACACCGGGCGGCGCGGGCAGGGCGGGCTCGGGTGTGCTCGCACTGGTCGACGGTTCGGCAGGAATGGCGGGCGCGGCCGGCACGTCGTCCACCGGGGCGCCATTGGCGGCCTGGCTGGTCGGCGCCGACGAGGGCGCGGGGGTCAGTTGCCCATAGTCGCGCTGCCATTCCATCCACAACAGATAGCTGATGAAGAGCAGGGCGAGGAGAAGCAGATTGCGTGGGCTGTTCATGGCGACGGTGTTGGGGCGCAGGAGTTCTTCGCCACCGGACAGGAGCGGCCGCCGGCGTGGGGCTGGAGGGAGCGCTGGGCCGGGCACGCCAAGGACGGACGGCGGCGTGGGCGCGCGGTGATCCCGAGGCGGACGGGTTGCGTAGCGATCAGGCGCGCATTGTGCCGACGCGACGTGTCGCGTTCAACGCGACGATGCGCTGCCATAGGAGCTCAAGTTCGGAATGCAGGCTGGCATTGTCTGCGAAATCGGCCCCGGCGCGCGCAATCAGCAGGATATCGCAGGCGGGCAGCAGCTGGCGGTGCCGACGGAAGCTGTCACGCACGATGCGCTTGATGCGATTGCGGCGTACCGCGCGCTTGGAAACCCGCCGCGACACGGCCAGGCCGAGACGTGCGCCGGACGCGTCGTTGGCCCCGACCTGGACGCCGAAGTTGGTACTGGACACCCGGCGCGAGGTCTCGCGCAGGCGAGCAAAGTCACGCGGGTGCAGTAGTCGCGCCTCACGCGGGAAGCGCGCCGAGCACATCGCGGCAATGCCAACCGGTCAGACGGCGAGACGCTTGCGGCCCTTGGCGCGGCGCGCGTTGATGATGGCGCGGCCGCCACGGGTCTTCATGCGGGCACGGAAGCCGTGATCGCGCGCGCGCTTGATGTTGCTGGGTTGATAGGTGCGCTTGGTGGCCATGGGAGTTACGCCAACGAGGGGAAAAAGACTGCGGATGATATGGCGCAAGGGCGACGCTGTCAATTTTCGGCTGGGGCTGGCAGGGAGGCTGACGGGCACGGCGAAGGGCCGCGACGCGTGCACCCCCGCGCTGGCCCAGGGAGGCTTGCTGCTAGACTGCCGCTTTCCCGGTTCGGCCACGCAGGTGACCGGCCGTGCCGTCAGCCTGGAACCACACCCGCGCATGAGCGAGCTTTGGCGACGCTGCCTGTCCCGCCTGGAGGCGGAGTTCAGTGCAGACGACATACATACGTATCTCGCCCCGCTGCAGGCCAGCGAGGAAGGCACGACGCTGGTCCTGTTCGCGCCCAACGAGTACACCATGGAAACGGTGCGCGAACGTTTCGAGGCGCCCATTCTCGCCGTCCTGACGCAACTGGGCGGGACGGTGCACAGCGTGGCCGTGCAGATTGGGGCGCGCCGCAGGGCACCACGTGGCACGCGCAGCGCAGCGCCGGCGTCCGAGCCGCGGCGGGACGCGGCGGCATCCATGCTCGATCCGCTCTACACCTTCGAGAGTTTCGTCGAAGGCAAGTCCAACCAGCTCGGCAAGGCCGCGGCCATGCAGGTGGCGATGAACCCCGGACAGGCCTACAACCCGCTGCTGCTGTATGGCGGCACCGGCCTGGGCAAGACGCATCTCATGCATGCAGCCGGCAACCTGATGCGCAGCAGCCGCCAGGGTTTCAGGGTGCTGTACCTGCGTTCCGAGCTGTTCGTGAGCGGCATGGTGCGCGCCCTGCAGCAAAAGAGCATGGACGACTTCAAGCGGCGCCTGCGTTCTGCCGACGCCCTGCTCATCGACGACATCCAGCTGTTCGCCGGCAAGAACACGACCCAGGAAGAATTCTTCCACACCTTCAACGCGCTGTTCGAGGGCAAGCAGCAGATCATCCTGACCTGCGACCGCTACCCCAAGGAAGTGGACAATCTGGAGCCGCGCCTGAAGTCGCGCCTGGGTTGGGGCCTGAGCGTGGCGATCGAGCCGCCCGACTTCGAAACGCGCGCCGCCATCGTGCTGGCCAAGGCGCAGCACAAGGGCGTGGAACTGCCCGAAGAAGTGGCCGTATTGATGGCCAAGCGCATGCGTTCGAACGTGCGCGACCTGGAAGGTGCACTGAACACGCTGGTGGCACGCGCGCACTTCGAGGGTCGGCGGATCAGCCTGGAATTTGCGCAGGAAACCTTGCGCGACCTGCTGACCGTGCATGCGCAGGCCGTGACCATCCCCAACATCCAGAAGGTAGTGGCCGACTATTACCAGTTGCGCCTGTCCGACCTGCTGTCCAAGAAGCGCAGTCGATCGATCGCGCGACCGCGGCAGATGGCGATGGGATTGGCCAAGGAACTCACCGAACACAGCCTGCCGGAAATCGGCGATGCCTTTGGGGGCCGCGACCACACCACGGTCCTGCACGCCTGCCGCACGATCCGTGATCTGCGCGAGAGCGACGGCAAGCTGCGCCAGGACTGGGACAAGCTGTTGCGGATCTTGAGCGAATAGGCAGGGGGCAGCCGGTGGGGAACCGTGGTGCGAGCTTGTGGGTGGCATGTGGAAAACTCGCGGCGTTCATGTTATCCACAGTTGGCCCACAAGCGGAAAAACTTGCCATACCGCCTAAGAAAATCTTGTAACAAACTGAATATAAAGGAATAAACCGGAAGATTCGGCTTATCCACAGTACCAACAACAACCAAGCTTCCACAAACAAAGAAGATCAAAGACAGGATCAAGGCCATGCGATTCACCATTCAGAGGGAAAGCCTGCTCAGGGGTCTGCAGCATGTCGTGGGCGTGATCGAGCGCAGGCACACGCTGCCGGTGCTGGGCAACGTGCTGGTGGTTGCCGGTGACGACGGCGTCCGCCTGTCGGGTACGGATCTGGAAGTGGAAATGGTGGCGCAGGTCGGGGGCGCCGAGGTGGAAACGGGTGAAACGACCATTCCGGGGAAGAAGTTCTTCGATATCTGTAGGGCACTGCCGGATGGCTGCCAGATCCGCTTCGAACTCAAGGGCGAGCGGGTCACGCTGAGCGCCGGGCGCAGCCGCTTTACCCTGGCCACCCTGCCGGCGGCAGAGTTTCCGGCGGTCGAGCAGGTCGAACTGGTGGAGCGCGTGCGCATGGCCGAGGCCACCGTGAAGGGCCTGATCGAGCGCACCGCGTTTGCGATGGCGCAGCAGGATGTGCGCTTCTACCTGAACGGCTTGCTGTTCGACCTGCGCGAGCAGTCGCTGCGCTGCGTGGCCACGGACGGACATCGCCTGGCACTGGCCGAAGGTGCACTGGAAACACGGGTGGAAGAGCCGCGCCAGGTGATTGTGCCGCGCAAGGGCGTGCTGGAGCTGCAGGGACTGCTGGAAGGCGGGGAAGCAGAAATCGAGTTCGAGTTTGCGCGCAACCATCTGCGCGTGCGGCGCGGCGAGATCACCTTCACCTCGAAGCTGATCGACGGCAAGTTTCCCGATTACGAAGCGGTGATCCCGCTGGGCGCGGACAAGCAGGTGCGCGTCGTGCGCGAGGAAATGCGCGCCGCACTGCAGCGGGCGGCGATTCTCAGCAACGAGAAGTATCGCGGCGTGAAGCTGGAAGTGATGCCGGGACGGCTGCGCATGGTGGCGCACAACCCCGAGCAGGAAGAAGCGGTGGAAGAGATCGAGGCGCAAACCACGGTCAGCGATCTGGCCGTGGGTTTCAATGTCAATTACCTGCTCGATGCGCTGGGCGCGGTGGGAACGGAGGAAGTCCTGCTGTGCCTGCGCGATGGGCAGTCGAGCTGCCTGATCCGCAAGCCGGATGGCGATGACACCCGACACGTCATCATGCCCCTGCGGCTGTAGGCGCGGGCCGGGCAGGCCGTTTCCTGCAACCGCCAGCGAATGTCGACCTGGCGCGCAGTCAGTCCCGCAGCTGAGCGGGGTGCCGGTCGGGGCGCGTGACCCGCGCCGGACCCACGCACCGATCCGCAGGCAGCCGCCCCGGTCATTGCCTGATCCGGGCATCCCGCATGGACACCGGAGCGCGGGCCGGTTCGCGCATGGGCTGCATTGATGTGGCTGCAGCGGCTCGAGGTGCGTGACCTGCGCAGTATTGCGGCGGCCGAACTGCTGCTTGCGCCTGGCTGGAATCTGCTGATTGGCGGCAACGGCGCGGGCAAGACGACGGTGCTTGAAGCGGCCTACCTGCTGGCGCATGGACACAGCTTCCGCAGCGGCGCGCGCGAGGCGCTGGTGCGCCAGGGCTGTGGCTCATGGTCCGTGTATGGCGAGGTGGCAAGCGCGGGCCGGGTGACGCGCGCCGGGCTGATGCGTGAGGGGGGCAATCTGCTCGTACGCCTGGACGGGGCCGCGGCGACTGCGGCCGAACTGGTGCGGCGCGTGGCGGTCCTGTGCTTTGGCCCAGGTTCTCAGGATTTCATTTCCGGGCCGGCGGAGTTGCGGCGACGCTTCATGGATTGGGGCGTGTTCCACGTGGAACATGCGTTTCTTGACGACTGGCGGCGCTATCAGCGCGCCTGGCGGCAGCGCAATGCGGTGTTGCGCACAGGCGCGGCGGGCGGTGAGCTGGACGCGTGGGATCACGAGCTGGTCGCAGCCGCGGCGCCCCTCAGCGCGGCGCGGGAACGCTGGTTCGAGCGCTGGCTGCCGTGGGTGGCACATTACCTGGCGGCGATCGTGCCAGCGCTCGGGGCACCGGCCATCGCGCTCTATCCCGGCCACGACGCAAGCCGCCCGCTTGCCGACCGCGTGGCGGAACGGCGTGCCCGCGACCTGGCGCGCGGTTATGGAAGCGTGGGCCCGCATCGGGCCGATTGGCGCTTGTCCTTCAGGGAGAGCTTGCGCCGCGAACATCTTTCGCGGGGCCAGGAAAAGCTCTGCGCGCTGGCCTGCCTGCTGGCACAGGCGCGCCTGTTCGCGGAGGTGAAGGGCGAATGGCCGGTGCTGTGCCTGGATGATGTGGCCTCGGAGCTCGATCGGGCGCACCGCGGCAGGTTGTTCGAGCTGCTGGCGGGGATCGAGCTGCAGGTGTTGGCCAGCTTCGTCGAGGCGCCGGCAGAGCTGGGCAGGATGCCGGGCGAAACCACCCTGTTCCACGTGGAACAGGGTCAGGTCAGGGCGGCTGATATAATCGTGTGATTGCGTTTCCCGACATGCCGCGCGGGACGCCACTGGTGGAGCCCGCATGAACGACAGCTACGATTCCAGCAAGATCAAGGTCCTCAAGGGCCTCGAAGCCGTGCGCAAGCGCCCGGGCATGTACATCGGCGACACCGATGACGGGACCGGCCTGCACCACATGGTGTTCGAGGTGGTGGACAACTCGATCGACGAAGCCCTGGCCGGCTACTGCAACCACGTCGCAGTGACCATTCACGACGACGGCTCGGTGAGCGTGTCCGACAATGGTCGCGGCATCCCGGTCGAAATCCAGGTCGAAGAAGGCCGCTCCGCGGCAGAGGTCGTGATGACCGTCCTCCACGCTGGCGGCAAGTTCGACGACAACAGCTACAAGGTCTCCGGGGGCCTGCATGGCGTCGGCGTGTCGGTCGTCAACGCGCTGTCCGACCACCTGTGGCTGACCATCTACCGCAACGGCTACGAGCACCAGCAGGAATATGCGCTCGGTGAGCCCCTGTACCCGCTCAAGCGCGTCGGGCCTTCCGAAAGGCGCGGCACCACGGTGCGCTTCCACCCGAGCACGGCCACCTTCTCGAACATCGAGTTCCATTACGAGGTCCTGGCCAAGCGCCTGCGCGAGCTTTCCTTCCTCAACTCCGGCGTCAAGATCGAACTGCGCGACGAGCGCACCGACAAGCATGACGTGTTCGAGTACGAGGGCGGCATCCGTTCCTTCGTCGAACACCTTGCCGAGCTCAAGACGCCGCTGCATCCCAGGGTCGTGAGCTTCGGCGCGGAACACGAGGGCAGCACGGTCGAAGTGGCCATGCAATGGACCGATGCCTACCAGGAGGCGGTCTTCTGCTTCACCAACAACATCCCGCAGAAGGACGGCGGTTCGCATCTGTCCGGCTTTCGCGCGGCCTTGACGCGCACGCTGTCCAACTACATCGACAAGGCCGGGCTGCAGAAGAATGCCAAGGTGGGACTTTCCGGAGACGACATGCGCGAGGGCCTGATCGCGGTGCTCTCGGTCAAGGTGCCCGATCCCAAGTTCTCCTCGCAGACCAAGGACAAGCTGGTTTCCAGTGAGGTCAAGGGCCTCGTCGAATCCATCGTCGGGGCGAAGCTGGATGAGTTTCTGCTGGAAAATCCCAATGATGCGCGCGCCATCGCGGCCAAGGTCGTGGATGCGGCGCGTGCCCGCGAAGCGGCCCGCAAGGCGCGCGAACTGACGCGCCGCAAGGGCGCCCTGGACATTGCCGGCTTGCCCGGCAAGCTCGCCGACTGCCAGGAAAAGGATCCCGCGCTGTCGGAACTGTTCCTCGTCGAGGGTGATTCCGCGGGCGGATCGGCCAAGCAGGGCCGCAACCGCAAGAACCAGGCGATCCTGCCGCTGAAGGGCAAGATCCTCAATGTCGAACGGGCCCGTTTCGACCGCATGCTCGGGTCGGCCGAAGTCGGCACCCTCATCACCGCGCTTGGCACCGGCATCGGCAAGGACGAGTTCAACATCGACAAGCTGCGCTACCACCGCATCATCATCATGACCGATGCGGACGTGGACGGCTCGCACATCCGCACCCTGCTGCTCACCTTCTTCTATCGGCAGATGCCCGAGCTGATCGAGCGCGGCCACGTGTACATCGGCCTGCCGCCGCTCTACAAGCTCAAGCAGGGCAAGCAGGAGCTCTACCTCAAGGACGATGCCGCACTGAATACCTATCTCATTTCCGACGCCGTCGATGGGGCCGAACTGATGGCGGCACCCGAAACGCCGCCCATCACGGGCGTGGCGCTGGAAAACCTGATGACCACGTGGCGCCTCGCCCTCGATCAGATCGACCGGCTGGCCTTCCGCTTCGATCCCGCCCTGCTCAATGCCCTGCTGCACGCCCCGTTGGCGGCACAGGACTGGCAGGAGCCCGCACGCCTGGATGTCTGGCTGGAACGCCTGCGCAGCGAGCTTGCCGCCTCGGGCCTGGGCAAGCCACGCTATGCCCTGCGCATCCAGCCTGCCAGCGCCGAACATGGCCCCGCCCTGGTCGTCGATCGCGACCAGCATGGCCTGAGCCACACGCAGATCCTGCCGGCGGCCCTGCTGAGCGCACCCGAGCTCAAGCCGATCGCGCAGGCGGCCGCGGCGATCGCCGGGCTGGTGCAGCCGGGCGCGGAAATTCGCCGTGGTGGCAGGAGCCGCCGCATCACGCGCTTCGCCGAAGCCTATGCGTGGCTGATGGAAGAAGCCAAGCGTGGCCGAACCATCCAGCGCTTCAAGGGCCTGGGCGAGATGAATCCCGAGCAACTGTGGGACACGACGATCAATCCCGATACCCGCCGTCTGCTGCAGGTCAGCATCGAGGATGCCGTCGCTGCCGACCGCATCTTCTCCACCCTGATGGGGGATGTGGTCGAGCCACGCCGCGAGTTCATCGAGAAAAACGCGCTGCGCGTCAGCAACCTGGACGTCTGAGCACGCGCCGTGTCGACTTGCGGGCACATTTCATGCTGCGCCGCAACATGAGCGGGTTGCACAGGCGGCTTGTACTGGCCAACAGGACGGCGCTACCCTCACGATCATCGCGTCAGCTGCGACCTATTTCGCATATCAGGACCTGTTGGGGATGTCATGAAACTATCAAGCTGGTTTGCGGCGCTCGTGTGCGCCTTCGGCCTGGTCGCGGCGGGCAATGCGCTTGCCGCCAGGAAGACACAGAACGAGTATCCGAACGCCACGCGCAGCGAACCGCGTGCGGAGATGTCCAGTGCCGATCAGCGCGACCTCGGCAAGGCGGCCGACTACGTCAACGAGGGCAAGGACGACAAGGCGCAGGAGTACGTGACCAAGGCGCTCTCGCGCAAGCGCAGCAGCCCCTACGCCCAGTCGTTCGCGCACCAGTTGCAAGGTCAGATCTACTACGATCAGGACAAGATGCCGGAGGCCATCGCCGAGTACCGCAAGGCGATCGAGATCAATGGCCTGCCCAACGCACAGCACTTCCAGGTGCTCTACATCATCGCCCAGCTGGAGCTGCAGGAAGAGGACTACGAAGGGGCGCTGGCCACGGTCGCGGAGTGGGAGAAGCTCACCGGCACCCAGACCGCCGACGAACTGGCGCTCAAGGCCAATGCCTACTACCGCCTCGACCAGTACCAGGCCGCCATCGATGCGATGTCCAAGGCCATCTCGATGTCCGACAAGCCGAGCGATTCCTGGTCGCAGATCCTGATGGCCAGCTACTTCGAGCTGGGCCAGTACGATCAGGCCGCCGCGCTGGTGCAGCAGCAACTGGCCAAGGATCCGAAGAACATGAAGCTCATCAACCAGCTGGCAACGGTCTACATCCAGGCCGACCAGATGGACAAGGCCGCCGCCATCATGACCAAGGCCAAGGACGAGGGGCTCATCACCAGCGGTGCCGACTACGTCCAGCTCGCCAAGCTGTATGCCTCGGCCGACAAGAACAAGGAGGCGGCGGCGGTGATGCAGGAAGGCTTTGCCAAGGGGCTGATCGAGGGCAACTACGACAACTACAAGCTCTACGGCGATATCTGCATGCAGGCCGACAACGACGCCTGCGCGATCGAGGCCTACACCAAGGCCTCGCCCACGGCGCCGGACGGCAACGTGGACTACCAGCTCGGCTATGCCCTGTACTATGCCGATCGCTCGCAGGAGGCGATCGACGCCCTCAATCGCGCCATCACGAAGGGCAAGCTGCGCCAGGAAGGCGAGGCCTACCTGTTGCGCGGCGACGCCGAGAACGATCTCGATCGCATGTCTGCTGCCGTGGCGGACTGGCAGAAGGCCGCCGGCTATCCCAGCACCAAAGCCATGGCCGAACAGCGCATCAGGACCGTGAAGGGAGGAGCAAGGATTTCGCGTCCGAAGAAGTGATGTCGGCCGCCTCGCGTGCGACGCGGCCGGTGGCCACGTCGCGCCGATCCGGCTTGCGTCCGGTTTCGGGGCCTGTCGGTTCCCGCGACCGACGGCCAGGCTCCTACCACCGCGCTGCATGCAGAAACGTAATCGCTTGTCGTGAGGGTATCGGGTGTTGTACCGTGCCCAGCCCTTGCGCCGACGCTCCGGGGGATTTCACAATGAGCGTCAGGACAGCGTCGCCCAGCGCGCACAGCAACCCTTTTCGTTGGTCACACTGATGGCATCTACCTACCAACCCGAGCGCGACCACTTCAGCTGGCGGCGTGTCACGTCCTTCTCGTGTGCATTTGCGATGCATGCGTTCGCATTCGCCATGGTCATGGCGCCGATCGCACCGCCCGCGCCGGCCGACAAGACGGTTGACCGGAAGGTGACGGTCGAGTTCATCGAACCGCCGCCGCCGCCGCCGCCGCCGCCGCCGCCGCCGCCCGAGCCACCGAAGAAGCCGCCGCCGAAGGTGATCGAGAAGATCAAGCCACCGCCGAAGGCCCCGCCACCGCCGCCGGCACCCCCGGTGGTGGTCGAGGAAGCCTCGCCCATGGCCGTGGCGGCTCCGCCACCTGCGCCGCCGGCACCGCCGGCACCGCCGGTCGACATCGCGCCGAGCGAAGACATCAGTTATCGTCGGTTGCGCCCGCCGAAGTATCCGCCGCAGGCCGTGCGCCAGCACATCACCGGCGAGGTGATACTGAAGGTGCTGGTGGGCGTGGATGGCTCGCCGCAGGAGATCACGATCGAGAAGTCCAGCGGTTCCAAGCTCCTGGACAAGGCCGCGATCGACGCAGTGAAGACCTGGATGTTCAATCCAGGACAAAAAGACGGCAGACCCTCTACGGGATATGCCTTGGTTCCCATCAGATTCGACTTGAACGAGTGAGAAGGTAGCGCCATGCAGCAAGATCCGTCACTGTCTCCCGCAGCCGCTCCGCCGGTTGCTCCCGTACCCGGTACTGGTGGCAATGCCGCTGCCATGCAGGCGATGGGCTTCCAGGACCTGATCCAGAACTTCGATGCTCTCGGCTGGATCGTGTTCGTTACCCTCATCATCATGTCGGTGATGTCCGCCTACTACATCGTGTTCAATTTCCTGCGCAACTCGATGGTGCGCCGGCGCATGGAGCGCGTCATTCATACCTTCTGGGAAACGCCTTCGGCGCAGGATGCCGTGCGCTTCCTGGAAGAGCAGCCGAAGAACGAGCCGTTCTCGAAGATTGCCCTGGCCGCGGCTTCGGCGGCCGCCCACCATCAGCGCAACGAAGGCAGTCGCCTGGTCGAGGCCCTCAACCGCTCCGAGTTCATCGACCGCGCGCTGCGCCAGTCGGTGGCGCACGAAAGCCTGCGCCTTGAGGGCGGCATGACGCTGCTTGCCACGGTCGGCTCGGCGGCACCGTTCGTCGGTCTGCTCGGCACGGTGTGGGGCATCTACCACGCGCTGATCAAGATCGCGGCGTCGGGCAATGCCTCGATGGAAGCGGTGGCCGGCCCGGTTGGCGAGGCCCTGATCATGACCGCCTTCGGTCTGTTCGTGGCCATTCCGGCGGTGCTCGGCTTCAACTTCTACGTGCGCCAGAACCGCGTCATCTTCGCGCGCTTCGACGAGTTCGCGCACGACCTGCACGATTTCTTCGCCACCGGTTCGCGCGTGGACAACGGTGTCGCCAACGTCGCGGCGAGGAAGTAAGTCATGGCCATGAGCACAGGTGGTGGCGGCGGGCCGATGTCGGAAATCAACGTCACGCCGCTGGTCGACGTGATGCTGGTGCTGCTGATCATTTTCATGCTCACGGCGCCGCTGATGACCCACAGGATTCGCATCGACCTGCCACAGGCCAATCCGAACGTCCAGGAAACCAACCCACCCGAACCGATCGATCTGGCGGTAAAGGCCTCGGGTGACCTGTACTGGAACGATGAACCGGTGACCCAGGCGATCCTGCAGGCCCAGCTGCGCGTGGCAGCCCAGAAGAATCCGCAGCCCGAGCTGCAGATTCGCGCCGACAAGACCACCGAGTACCAGAAGATCGCCAGCGTGATGGCCGATGCCAAGGCCGCCGGCATGGTGAAGATCGGCTTCATCACGACCGGGAGCGGCGACCAGTAGCCCCGTTCGCGCGGGACCGCAGCAATCGGCGAGGGGCGCTGTGGCAACACGGCGCCCCTCGCCGTTCATGCACTGCGTGGCCGGTGCCGACGCCGCAAGAGAATCAGGTGTCGGCCCCGGCAGGCGTGCGCGCATGCCCGAGGATGGCCAGATACCGCGCCACCGTCGGCCCGAGACCGGCGTAGATCGCCTCGCCGATCAATGCGTGGCCGATCGACACTTCGGCCAGGAACGGAATGGCTTCCAGCAGCGGCGCCAGGTTGCGCTGGTCGAGGTCATGGCCCGCATTGACGCCCAGTCCGGCGGCGCGCGCCCGTTCGGCGGTGTGCACGCAGTCCGCCAGCGCCCGCGCCGGATCGCCTGCGGCAAATGCCTGCGCATAGGGCCCGGTATAGAGCTCGACGCGATCCGCCCCGATCTCGGCGGCGCGCTCGACGTCCGTCACCCCGGCATCGACGAACAGGCTGACACGACAGCCCAGGCCCTGCAGTTCGCGCACCAGCGGGACCAGCCGGGCGGCATCGCGGGCCAGATCGAAGCCGTGGTCAGAGGTCAGTTGCGCATCGCCATCCGGCACCAGGGTGGCCTGGCGCGGTTGCGCCGCCGCGACCAGGGCGAGGTAGCCCGGGTAGCTGCCGCGCGCCGGTGCAAACGGATTGCCCTCGATGTTGTACTCGATATGACCCAGCACGGCCCCGACACGCGCCACGTCATCGGCGCGGATGTGGCGCTGGTCCGGGCGCGGATGCACCGTGATGCCCTGGCAGCCGGCCTCGATGGCCACCCGTGCCGCTACCACCGGATCGGGCAGCCTGCCGCCGCGCGAGTTGCGCAGCACGGCGATCTTGTTGATATTCACGCTGAGCGCGGTCATGGCGCCACCCCCCAGGGCCAAGAGAACTGCCAATGGCGCGCCGCTTGGCGGCACGTCCTGCCCCCCACTCGCGCCCCGTGACCTCCCGGTTCGGTGGTGCGAGCGCCGGCATCGGCTGCCCGACCCCGGCCGCCTGCGCTCAGCGGCAGGGTTCGTGCACTTCCTTCCACGCCACCGGCTCCCACCATGCGCCGCTTGCCGCATCCGTGCTCGACAGCAGGCGTGCCGCCACCAGCACCGTGGTGTCGGCCGGCACGTCCACGTCCAGCGTGCGGTACGGATCGCCGGCGTTGCGCTGGCGGTTGTTGAACGAAAGATACTTGCTGTCGATGCGCTCGGCCACCTTGAGCACATGCTTGCCCGGCGTCACGCGCCAGGCGTCGGCATTGCGTGGCCCGGGCAGCTCACCATCCACACTGATGATCACCGCCGCATGCAGGTCCTGCTGGCGTGGCGCGACATCGAAGGTGCTGATGCGCCCACAGGCCGTACCCGCGGCCGGCTCGGCCGCCGCGGCAAGGGCCGACCCGCCCATCAGCAGGCCGAGCAAAACGCAGGCCGCCAACCTGCGTGCGTTGATAGGGTTCATGGCTGGGTACTCCTGTCGCCGTGGCGATACACCTTGATCCACCTTGTCACCGCCAGCGACCCGATTCAAGCCCCGACGCCACGCCTGTTTTGAACGGATACAGGAACCGCCGCGGCCTGCCACCGCGCGGTGCGCGAAGCGTCAGCGGCTGGCCAGCGCGAACAGCCGCACCCTGCGCGGTGGCCCGCGCCAGGCCAGCGCGCCCTCGACGCCCGGCGCCGGGCGCACGGCATGCAACTGCCATTCCGCCACCGCGCCGCAGTCGGGGTCGATGGCCGTGAGCGCCGTCACCGCACCGCAATCGTCGAGTGCGAACTCGAGACGATCGAGGCCGAAGGAGAGCCCGACACCGAGCGCCTTCAGCACCGCTTCCTTGTGCGTCCACAGGTGCAGGAACGCGCTGCGCTGCCGATGCGCAGCGAGCCCCTCGAGCGCCTCCGCCTCGCCGGCGGCAAAGAAGCGTCGCGCCAGCTCCCGGACCTGCACGCGCCGCTCGCGCCACTCGATGTCCACCCCCAGCGGTTGGCCCCGCGCGAAACCGAGCAGCACGTGACAGCCGGCATGGCTCAGGTTGAAGTGCAGATCCGGCGCCTGCGGCGCATACGGCTTGCCGTGCGGTCCGTGCGCCAGGCGCAGCGGTGAGGCCGCGCCGGTGTAATGCCCGAGCAGCGCCATCAGCACGGCGTGCGCGCGCGCGCGCACCTCGTGCGGTGCCAGGGCGCCTTGCAACGCGAGATGACACAAGTGGATCTCGTCCCCGGCGAGCGCGGGCGGCAGCGGGCAGGGCGGCATGCCGGCGCCTTCCTGCCAGGCCGCACCCCTGTCGCTCGCCGCCCGCTCTTCAGCCATGCCGGCCAGCGCCCCCCAGGGGTCCGCCCCGCGCCTGCCGTGGTCCGTCCGCCCGGCAGGCCGGGGTGCCGCCCGGGCGCCGCGCGCGCCAACGGCGGCGATCGGGAGCAGCACGCAAGGGAAGGAACCTCGCGGATGCGCGCGGTCCATCCGCGATGCGCCTCACCGCAGCAGGCGCTCCTCGACCAGCACATCCACCACCGAAGGGTCGGCCAGGGTCGAGGTGTCGCCCAGCGCCTCGGGCTGGTTCTCGGCGATCTTGCGCAGGATGCGGCGCATGATCTTGCCCGAGCGGGTCTTGGGCAGCTGGGCGGCCCACTGCAGATAGTCGATCGTGGCAATCGGGCCGATGTCGCGACGCACCTCGGCGATCAGTTCCTTGCGCAGTCCCTCGTCCGCGCTGATGCCGGCACGCAGGGTGACGTAGGCGTAGATGCCCTGGCCCTTGATGTCGTGCGGGCAGCCCACCACGGCGGCTTCGGCGACCTTGGTGTGGGCAACCAGGGCGCTTTCGATCTCGGCGGTGCCCAGGCGATGGCCCGACACGTTGATGACATCATCGACGCGCCCGGTGATCCAGTAGTAGCCCGCCTCGTCGCGGCGCGCACCGTCGCCGCTGAAGTACATGCCCGGATAGGCCTTGAAATAGGTGTCGATGAAGCGCTGGTGGTCGCCATACACGGTGCGCATCTGGCCCGGCCAGGAATCGAGGATGACGAGGTTGCCCTCACCGGCGCCCTCGACCAGCGCGCCGGTCGCATCGACCAGGCCCGGCCGCACGCCGAAGAACGGCAGGGTCGCCGAACCCGGCTTCTGCTCGATGGCGTAGGGCAGCGGCGAGATGAGGATGCCGCCGGTTTCGGTCTGCCACCAGGTATCCACGATCGGGCAGCGTTCCTCGCCGACCACCTCGTGGTACCAGCGCCAGGCTTCCGGGTTGATCGGCTCGCCCACCGTACCCAGGATGCGCAGGCTCTTGCGCGAGCTGGCCTGCACCGGCCCGGTTCCCTCGCGCATCAGGGCGCGGATGGCGGTCGGTGCCGTATAGAAGATCGTCACCTGGTGCTTGTCGATGACCTGCCAGAAGCGCGAGCAATCCGGGTAGTTCGGTACGCCTTCGAACATCAGCGTGGTGGCGCCGTTGGCGAGCGGGCCGTAGAGCAGGTAACTGTGCCCGGTCACCCAGCCGATGTCGGCGGTGCACCAGTACACATCGTCCTCGCGCAGATCGAACACGCACTCGTGCGTGTAGCTGACGAACACCAGGTAGCCACCGGTGGTATGCAGCACGCCCTTGGGCTTGCCGGTCGAACCGGAGGTGTAGAGCACGAACAGCGGGTGCTCGGCGTTCACCGGCACGGCCACGTGCGCGCTCGACTGGCCCGCCATCAGCGCATGCCACCAGCGGTCGCGCGGCGGCTGCATGTCCACTGCGCCGCCGGTGTGGCGCACCACCAGCACGGTCTGGACGCTGCTCGTGCCGGGTCGGCGCAGGGCCGCGTCCACGTTCACCTTGAGCGGTACACACTTGCCCGCGCGCCGGCCTTCATCGGCGGTGATGACCAGCTTGCATTCGCAGTCGGCGATGCGCCCGGCCAATGCATCCGGCGAGAAGCCGCCGAACACCACCGTGTGGATGGCGCCGATGCGCGAACAGGCCAGCATCGCCACGGCTGCCTCCGGGATCATCGGCATGTAGATGGCGACGCGATCGCCCTTGTCGATACCGAGGTTCGTCAGCAGGTTGGCGGCCTTGCAGACCTCGGCGTGCAGTTCCCGGTAGCTGATCCGGCGTGATTCGCCAGGAGCGTCGCCTTCCCAGATCAACGCGGTCTTGTCGCCACGCGTGGCCAGGTGCCGGTCCAGGCAGTTGAAAGCCACGTTGAGTTCGCCGTCGGCATACCAGCGGATGTGCAGGTCGGCCGGATCGAAGGAGACATCGCGCACTTCGCGGTACGCGCGGCTCCAGGTCAGACGCTGGCCGATCCGCCCCCAGAAGCCCGCCGGATCGCGCAGGGATTCGGCGTAATCGCGGGCATAGGTCTCCCGGTCGATGGTCTGGTGGGCTTCCGGAGTCGGATTGGCGGACATGACACTTCTCCCGATTCGATACGCGCGACGCGCCGCCACACGCGGCGCGGGTGGGCGGCGCCGGCTCGGGCGCATGGACGCACGCGCGGCCGACGCCGGTCCGGCTTCAGGCGGCGCGCCTGATCAAGCTGATCACCACCAGCAGAATGATCGCGCCAATCGTGGCGTAGATGATGCTTCCGATGATTCCCGTCAGGCCCAGATTCAGCATCGGCAGCAGCCATCCGGCGATGAACGCGCCGACGATGCCCACGACGATGTTCCCGACCAGGCCGAAGCCGCGGCCCTTGACGATCTGGCCGGCCAGCCAGCCGGCTACCGCACCAATGACGAGGAAGATGAGGATCGATTCGATGGTCACGTTGTCATCCTGCCGACGTCGCGAACTGCGACGGCTTCGATTGTGCAGCAGGCCGGCGGCAGGCGCATCGTGCGCTGCGGCGTGGAAGTGTCAAAGGACGCGGCAGAACACCGCCTTGAGATAGCGCGATTCGGGCACGTGCGCCAGCCAGGGATGGTCGGCCCCGGCGCCAGCGACCTTCAGCACCTGCACCGTGCGTCCGGCGTAGAACGCGGCGCGACGCAACATGTCGAGGAACTGCTCCTCGCTCACCAGGCCAGTGCATGAACAGCTCAGCAGTACGCCGCCCGGCTTGACGGCACCCATGGCCAGCTTGTTCATGTCCAGGTACTTCTTCAGCGCCGGGATGACCTGCTCGCGATCGCGCGTCATCTTGGCCGGATCGAGCACCACCACGTCGTAACCGTCGCCATGCGGGGTATCGCGCAGCCAGTGGAAGATGTCGGCCTGCACGAAGCGTACCCGCACGCGGTTCAGGCGCGCATTCTGTGCCGCGACCGCCAGGATGTCCTCGTCCAGATCGACCCCGGTGACTTCAGCTGCCGCGCCGACCGTCGCCGCGTGGATGGCGAAGCCGCCCGAGTTGCAGCAAAGATCGAGCACCCGCTTGCCCGCGCACAGTTTGGCCAGCGCCTTGCGGTTGTCCCGCTGGTCGGCGAAGAAGCCGGTCTTGTGCTTGCTGCCGGGCGCGGCATGGAAGGCCACGCCGTGCTCGTGGATCACGATCGGCGGCGGCGCCGGCGGGGGCGAGAAATCGAAGCTTTCCTGCTTCTGCACATGCGCTTCGGCGAACGCATACACGTTCGCACCGGGGAAGTGCTCGAGCAGGCAACGCCGGATCAGTTCGCGCTGGCGGAACATGCCGGCGGCGAAATACTCCATCACCAGGGTGTCGGCGAAGCGATCCACGATCAGGCCCGACAGCCCGTCGCCCTCCGAATGCACGAGGCGATAGGCGTCGGTGACCGCATCCAGGCCCAGCACTTCGCGCCGCAGGCCGATCGCGGCAGCAATCCGGCGGGCGAAAAAGTCCTCGTCAACTGCCTCCGCCGGGTCGCGGGTCAGCATGCGCAGGGCAATGCGCGAATGGCCGTTGTAGAAGCCGCGCCCGACGAAGTCGCCTGCGCGGTCCAGCACGTCCACCACGCTGCCGGGCCTGGGCCGCGGATCGGGCCGCTCCACCATCTTCTGGAAGATCCACGGGTGCAGCGAATGGCGTTCGGTCTTGAGCCGGACCGGCGGCAACGGGGCAGGAGGGCTGTGCGTCATCGGCACATGATAACCGCCGCGGCCTCAGGCGGCGGCGGCACAGTCCGCCGCCACGCTCGCCACGCTGGCACGGTAGGCGGCCAGCACCGCTGCGCCACTGGCCGGTTCGCCGGCCAGCGCGACGCGTGCGCGCACGCCAAGTGTCAGCGCCTTGAGGCAGGGCGCATTGGCGCGCTTGGCAGCCTCGAAGGCCGCGCGTCCGAGTAGCGAATGGAATGCGTGCAGCTCGAAGAAGAAGCGATGCTGGCCGTGCGTCAGGAAGCCCAGCACCGGCGCCGCGCTGGCCGGCGAATCCAGCGCGCGGCCGGCCAGCATTTCGCGTTCACGGCACAGCCGCTCGCCGCTGGCGGCAAAGTCCGCGAACGGTTCGGCCACGTTGGCCGTGTCCAGGTCGGCCGCGAGCAGGGCCAGCTGCAGGCCATGCACGGCGCCGGCGCAGTGCCGCCAGGCCGGTGCGCTGGCGTCCAGGCGCTGGTCCAGGCGCGCCGCCAGCGCCCCGCCGCTTTGCACCAGGTCGGCAGCATTCAGGTGCTGGGCGCCGGGCAGCGGCCGGGCATCGAAGGTGCTGCCGGCGATCATCAGTTCCAGCGCGAGATACAGATCGGCATCCTGGCTGCGCGAGAAGCCGCAGGCATCGAGGATGCGCAAGGTTTCCAGGGCGCTGGCACACTCGTTGGCGCCGATCCCGGACCATGCCGCCTCGCTGCGGCGCTGCTGCAGGTCGTGGCCGCCGCCGAACAGCAGCAGGGCACACCAGTCGCGCAGGGTCAGCGCCTCGGCTCCCGGCGCGGTGAGCAGCCGCCCGATGCGCGCGTCGCAGATTTCCGCCACGTGGCCTTCGTTGTGATAGGCGTGGAAATCCTCGCCGAGCGAGCCATGGCGCAGCGCCAGGCGCACATGGCACAGCAGCAGCGCGGCCAGCGTGCGCTCCAGCAGCGCCGCTCCCGCCGGGTCCGCGGCAAGCGCGGCAAAGCGTTCGCGTTGCAGGGCGCACAGGGCGTCGATGGTGCCGGCCGTGTCGCCCAGCGCGCGGCGTGCCGACGCCACATCCGGCACGGCCTGCTCGATGGCATCACTGGCGTATATCGGCGGGATGAACTGCAGCATGCACGGACCGCCCCTCGGGACCGGCACCGAGTATAGCCACAGCCGCGCGCCCGGAATGTGCCCTGTCCGGCACCGCCGGAGGGTCGCGGTCCGGCCACGCCGCGGTCAGATCCAGCCGCGTTGGGCGAGCGAGGTCGGCACTCCGCTGCCGATGACGAAGTGGTCGAGCAGGCGCACGTCGATCAGGGCCAGGGCCTCGCGCAGGCGCACCGTGATGGCGCGATCGGCGGCGCTCGGTTCGGCCACGCCGGAGGGGTGGTTGTGGGCGATGATCACGGCCGCCGCATTGTGGCGCAGGCAGCGCCTGACCACCTCGCGCGGATGCACGGCCGCGCCGTCGATGGAGCCGCGAAACAGTTCCTCGAAGCCGAGCACGCGATGGCGGTTGTCGAGAAACAGGCAGCCGAAGACCTCATAGGGATAGCCGGCCAGGCGCGCCTTCAGGAAGCGCGCGCTGGCGCTCGGGTCGGTGAGTGCCTCGCCGGTCGCGAGCTCGGCTTCGAGGTAGCGCTTGCCAAGCTCCAGCGCCGCGCACAGCCGGCACCAGGCGACCGCGCCGATGCCCGGCTCGCCTTGCGGGGCATCCAGGAGGGCCTTGAGGCCGCCGGCCTGCTGCAACAGGTCGCGTCCCAGCTCCACCGCATTGCGGCCGCGCCGGCCCGAACCGAGGAACACGGCCAGCAGCTCGGCGTCGGAAAGGGCGCCGGCGCCGCGCGCCAGCAGCTTCTCGCGGGGTCGTTCTTGGTCAGGCCAGTCACGGATGCTCATGCGGGTTCCAGGCAGGGGGTCGGGTGTGGCCGGCGGCGCCGTGGACGCCGGGCTGCCCGCAGTGTCGGCTGGGCCGGCGTCCCGTGCGAGGGGCGAACGCCGCGATTTTCAGTAAGCTAGGCATCCTGCTGCCTGTGCGTGGTTTCCTACATGAGCGACAAGCATCTGGCCGGCGTGCGCGTGCTGCTGGGCGTGGGCGCCGGCATCGCCGCCTACAAGGCGGCCGATCTCGTGCGCCGCTTGCGCGACGCCGGCGCCGAGGTGCGCGTGGTGCTGACCGCCAACGCCGCGCATTTCGTCAACGCCGCGACCTTCCAGGCGCTGTCCGGCCATCCGGTGCGTGACAGCCTGTGGGATGAATCGGCCGAGGCGGCCATGGGCCACATCGAACTGGCACGCTGGGCCGACGAAGTGCTGATCGCGCCCGCCACCGCGGGGTTGCTCGCGCGCCTGGCGCAGGGGCAGGCGGACGATCTGCTGACCACCTTGTGCCTGGCCACCACCGCCCCGCTGTCGGTGGCGCCGGCCATGAACCAGCAGATGTGGGCACACGCCGCCACGCAGGCCAACCTGGCCACCTTGCGCGAGCGCGGCATACGCGTGTTCGGGCCGGATTCGGGGGACCAGGCCTGCGGCGAGTACGGCGCCGGGCGTCTGCTGGAACCCGCGCAACTGGTGGCCGAGCTGGCGGCGGCGCGCGCGCCGCGCGATCTGGTCGGGTTGCGCATCCTGGTCAGCGCCGGCCCGACCTTCGAGGACATCGATCCGGTACGTTTCATCGGCAACCGCAGTTCCGGCCGCATGGGTTTCGCGATTGCCGCCGCGGCCGCCGCGCGCGGCGCGCAGGTGCGCCTGGTGGCCGGCCCGGTGGCGCTCGCCACGCCCGCCGGGGTCCAGCGCGAGGACGTGCGCAGCGCGCGCCAGATGCGCGATGCGGTGCTGGCGCAGGTGGCGACCAGCGACATCTTCATCGCCACCGCCGCGGTCGGCGACTTCCGCCCCGATGTGGTGGCCGCCAGCAAGCTCAAGAAGCAGGGCCAGGCTGCGCTGGAGCTGCGCCTGGTGCAGAACCCGGACATCCTGGCGGAAGTCGCCGCGCTGCCCGGACGCCCCTTCGTGGTCGGTTTCGCCGCCGAAACCGAGCAGGTGGAGGCCTACGCGCGGGCCAAGCTCGAAGGCAAGCAGCTCGACCTGATCGCGGCCAACCAAGTGGGCGGCGGGCGCGGCTTCGAGGTCGACGACAATGCGCTGCTGCTGCTCTGGCCGGGCGGGCGCGAGGCATTGCCGCAAGCGGGCAAGGATCGCCTTGCCCATGCACTGCTCGACCGCATCGCGCGCCTGCGCGAAACCCGCCTGGATGGGCAGACACCATGAGCGCGCTCACACGTTCTACCGGCCAACCGGTGGCCGCGATCCAGTTCAAGGTGCTCGATGCGCGCCTGGGCAACGAGTTTCCGTTGCCCGCGCCGGCCACCGCCGGTTCGGCCGGCGTGGACCTGCGTGCCATGCTCGATGCGCCACTGCACCTGCCAGCCGGCGCGGACGCGCTGATCCCGAGCGGCATCGCCATTCACATCGCCGACCCCGGCCTGTGCGCGCTGGTGTTGCCGCGTTCGGGTCTGGGCCACAGGCACGGCATCGTGCTCGGCAACCTGGTGGGTCTGATCGACGCCGACTACCAGGGGCCGCTGATGGTGTCGTGCTGGAACCGCTCCGGCGCGCCCTATACCATCGCCCCGGGCGAGCGCATCGCGCAGCTGGTGATCGTGCCGGTCGTGCGCGCCGCTTTCGAACGCGTCGAAACCTTCGCGCCCAGCACGCGGGGCGAGGGTGGGTTCGGCAGTTCCGGCCGGCATTGATTCTGGGGAGCCGTATGGGCGAGGAGCGCAACAGCGCGGATACCGGCACGGCGAAGAACGCCGCAGCGCTACGGGCGTTCGTGCAGGCGCGCCTGTGGCCCGCCTTGCAGCAGGCCGGCCGGCAGGCGTTGCGATTCGTGCCGCTGGTGCTGGCCACCCTGTTGCTGGCGTTCGGCCTGTTCCTGGCCTGGCAGGCCTGGCTCACCTGGCGTGTCGAGCGCGGCGCGGAAGCAGCCGACCGCGTTCGCGCGACGGCAGTGGAAACGCTGGCCGCGCGCGTGCGCCGGATGGAGAACCAGGTGACCCAGGCCCTGGCCGAGCCGGACGTGCAGGCGCTGCTCCGCCAGGGGCCGACGCAACGCGAGTCGGCCGCGCTCGTCCTCAAGACCCACCTGCCCGAAGCGAGTGCGGTCGAGTTCTACAGCGCCGACCTGGGCGAGGTGTTGTCCGGCAGCCTCGACGGCATCGGCTATGCCAAGGCCGCGGCGCTGCTGCAGGCCAAGGTCGCGCCCAAGCAGCCGCTGGCCGAGATGCGCACGCAACCGGGCGTCGGTCGCCAGCTCATGCTTGCCCTGCCGGTCGAGGTGGATGGCGCGCTGGGCGGCTTCGTGGTGGTGGAATGGCCGTTCGCGCCGATCCTGGAGACCTTCTCGCGTGCCACCGTCGAGGATGTGCGGCTGGAGTTGCGCCAGGGAACCGGGCGTGGTGACCTGGTCATTGCCGGCGTCGGCAGCGGCAGCGCGAGCACCCTGACCGACCTTGGCGTGCCGGTGCCGGGCACGCGCCTGCGCATCGGCAAGGCCGCGCCCGACTACTTCATCGTCGTGCCGAACAATCCCGTGCTGGTCGGCGCGCTGTCGCTGCTCTGCCTGCTGGGCGCGGTGCTTGCCCTGTGGCTGCGCCGCGTCGGCCTGGCTGGCGCCATCGAGCGGCTGCAGCGGCGTACCGAACCCGAACCGGAGATGACCTTGTCCGAAGCCCTGAATCAACCGTCCGCGGCTACGTCCGCACCGGCCCCGGCGCAAGCCGCGCAGCGCCCGGCGCCCGCCGCTCTCGAACCCGCGGTCGAGGTCGATCCCTCGATCTTCCGCATGTACGACATCCGCGGCGTGGTCGGCAAGAGCCTGACTCCGGCGGTGGCGCGCCTGATCGGTCGCGCCGTCGGCAGCGAGGCGCGCGCGCGCGATCTGCGGGAAATCGTGGTCGGCCGCGACGGCCGCCTGTCCGGGCCGGACATGGTGGCGGCCCTGATCGCCGGCCTGCGCTCCACCGGCATCGACGTCATCGATATCGGCGCGGTGCCGACGCCGCTCACCTATTTCGCCTGCTACCACCTGCGCACCGGATCGGGCATTTCGGTGACGGGCAGCCACAACCCGCCCGACTACAACGGCTTCAAGATCGTGCTCGGCGGCGAGACCCTGTCCGAGGATGCCATCCACGCGCTGTACCGGCGCATCGCCGAGCATCGCTTCGTCGATGGCATGGGTGGCCTGCAGGCCATCGACATCGGTGCGGACTACCTGCGCCGGGTCAGCGAGGACATCCAGATCGAGCGTCCCCTGAAGGTCGTCGCCGACTCTGGCAACGGCATCGCCGGCGCCTTCGCGCCGGCCCTGCTGGAAGCCATCGGCTGCGAGGTCGAACCGCTCTACTGCGAGGTGGACGGGACGTTCCCCAACCACCATCCCGATCCGTCCGAGCCGGAGAACCTGAAGGACCTGATCCTGGCCGTGCAGAAGACCGGCGCGGACATCGGCCTGGCCTTCGACGGCGATGGCGACCGCCTGGGCGTGGTCACGCCCGGCGGCGAGATGATCTTCCCCGACCGCCTGCTGATGCTGTTCGCCATGGACATCCTCACGCGCAATCCGGGCGCGACCATCATCTACGATGTGAAGTGTACGGGTCACCTGCAGCCGCTCATCCTGCAGCATGGCGGCAGCCCCCTGATGTGGCGCACCGGCCATTCGCTGATCAAGGCGAAGATGCGCGAGACCGACGCCGCACTGGCCGGCGAGATGAGCGGGCACTTCTTCTTCAGCGAGCGCTGGTACGGTTTCGACGATGGCCTGTACGCCGCTGCGCGCCTGATGGAAATCCTCGCCGCCGATCCGGAAGAGCGCAGCCCGCAGGAAATCTTCGATACCCTGCCCAAAGGCGTTTCCACCCCCGAGCTCAAGGTGTCGATGGCCGAGGGCCAGAATCACGGTTTCATCGAGGCATTCCGTGCGCAGGCGGTGTTCGAGGGCGCACGCCTGACCACCATCGACGGGGTACGCGCCGACTGGCCCGATGGCTGGGGATTGGTGCGTGCCTCCAACACCACGCCGGTGCTGGTGCTGCGCTTCGATGCCGATGATGCGACCGCGCTGGCACGCATCCAGGATGTGTTCCGCAGCCAGTTGCTGGCCCTCGATCCGGCGCTGGAATTGCCGTTCTGACGGCCGAGAGCCCGCGCCGAGCCCCGCGTGCGCTCGACCGGGCCGGTCAGTTGGCCGACTTGAGCTCGCGGTAGCGGGCCAGTTCCTGCGCGAAGGCGCTGCGAGCGGCCTCGCGCTCGGCGATGCGGCGGCTGACGACCTGCCGCTGGGCATCCACCTGGAGCCGCAGGTCGGACAGCTGTTTGGCCTGCGCCGCAGGCAGGCCACGCTCGGTGCGCTCGGCTTCGGCGGCCTGCGCCAGCGCGTCGGCCAGCGTCTGCTCCTGGCTGCGCAGGCTGATCTGGGCCGCCACCACCTGCTGGTCCAGCAACTCGAGCTTCTGCTTCTGCGCGCGCTCCAGGTCGCGTTCCTCCGGGTAGCCCGCGAGCAACTGCGTATCGGCACGCTGGCGCTGTTCCTGGGCGCTGCGCGCGGCCTTCTCGGTCGCCGCGCTGGCCTTGTCGGCAGCCACCTCCTCGGGCGTCTTGGCGCGTTCGACGCGCTTGATCACGATGCCCTGCGGATTGACGATTTCATAGCCCAGCCTGGCTGCATCCGCCGGCAAGGTGTCGGCGTAGTGCAGGTTGCCGGCGGCATCGCGCCACTTGTAGCGGTTGTGATCCGCCTGGCCGGCGGCCAGGCAGACGCCGGCGGCCAGCAGTGCGGCCAGCGCGATGCCCGAGCGGATCGTCGATGCGTGACACATGGGCAAATCCTCCGCTACCGAGTATAGGCGAGCCTCGGGCGTTGCGCTCAAACGCCGTAGCGCGCGCGGTAGGCCGCCAGGCGCTCGGCGTGACTGGCCAGCTCCGGACGCTGCGCGGCGTAGGCCAGCAGGTCCCCCAGGCGCGCGATCGCCACCACCGGCACGCCCTCGTCGGCGGCCAGTTCCTGGGTGGCCGAACGCGCGCCCTGGCCGCGCTCTTCGCGGTCGAGCGCGATCAGCACGCCGGCGGGCGTGGCGCCGGCGGCGCGGATCAATGCCAGCGACTGACGGATCGCGGTGCCCGCGGTGATCACGTCATCGACGATCAACACCCGCCCCGCCAGCGGCGCGCCGACCAGCACGCCACCCTCGCCGTGATCCTTGGCCTCCTTGCGGTTGTAGGCGAAGGGAAGGTCGCGGCCATGCCGCTCGGCCAGCGCCGCCGCGGTCAGTGCGGCCAGCACGATGCCCTTGTAGGCCGGACCGAACAACATGTCGAAGCCCAACCCGCTGGCCACCGCCGTGGCCGCGTAGGCGCGCGCGAGCGTGGCCAGTGCCGCGCCCGTATCGAAGCGCCCGGCATTGAAGAAATACGGGCTGACGCGCCCGGATTTGAGGGTGAACTCGCCAAAGCGCAATGCGTTGCGCGCGAGGGCGAGGTCGAGGAATTCACGTTGGGAAGCGTCCATGGGATTCGTTGCAGATGCTCTGAAGGTGGGTGTTGCATCTCTCGATGCGTTCGCACAAGTAGGGCAAATGCTGATTCTAACGACACCGGCAAGGCACCTAGTGCGAACCGCGTCGTGGTGCCACCGGACATCAACCGGTATGCTCGAACGGGAACGCAGTGTGGTCGGCCGCTGCGGATACATGGGGAAATGTGTATGCGGCGTGCTTTCAGAATGACGCTTGGTGTCTTGCTGATTGCCTGCGCAGCCAGCGTAAACGCGGCGGACTGGGTGCATTACCCGTCCCTTTCGGCGCCGGCCCGGGCCGCCATGGTCGTGGGTGATTTCGACGGCGACGGCCGGCACGAAGCGGTGTTGTCGGGACTGGCCAGCGCGCGGCAGGGCGATCCGGAGACCACCCTGCTCGGGGTGCTCGGTGGGCAGGCGGATGCGCTGCGCCTGCGTTCGGTCACGCCCCTGGCCGAGGCGTTCCGGCACGGTTCCGCCGCGCGCGGCCAGGCAGCGGACGGCACCAGCTTCGTCGTTACGCTCAGTGCATTCGACACCGGCCACGTCGAGGTTTTCGCCGGCGTCCCGCTGCATCGGGTGCACACCGTCGAGGTGCCGGGCCTGACCCGCGTGGAAGCGGTCGCGACCCTGGATGGCGTGCACAAGATCGTCGGCTTGATGCGGGAATCCGATCCTCCTCTGGCGACCTATCCGGCCGTCATCGATCTTGCCAGCGGGGCGGTGGAGTGGATGGGCACGGCGCCCGCCGTCACCGTGGCGGTCGCCGCCCTCGGCTCGGATGGTGCGCCCAAGCTCGTCATTGGCGGTACGCCCGGCCTGGTTCTCGATGCCTCGACGCGCGCGCTCGAGTGGACCTGGGCGCCCGGTTTCGGCAGCGAGATCGTGGTGGGTGATTTCGGCCCTGGCGGCACACCCGGTTTTGCGATCCGCAACAACTACGAAGACTTCCGATCGCGCGTGGATATTTTCCGCGGCCAGCCCTACGCACGCATCCGTTCGTTGGAACGACCCGATACCCTGGAGCGCATCGTCACGGTGCCACAACCGGGGGCGGTGGGTGATTTCATCGGCCTGGCCGAGCGCGTGCCAGGCGAGCCTGACCGCGGTGAGCTGTCGAGTTACCTGCCCGCCACCGGCCAGCTTGCGCGCACGTTATCGCTCGGTTGTGGCACGCCCGTAGCGCTGGCCGTCGGCGCCATCGATGCCAGCGGCGAGCCGCGCCTGGTCTACGCGGGTAGTCGCGGCCCGCGCCTGTGCGTGGCCGACCTGACCACCGGTACCCCGCTGTATGAAAGCATCGGCGAGAATGGGCCGTTTGCGGCTGTCGCGCGCGGTGATGTTGGCGGCGCCGGCAACGAAGAAGTGGTGGCGGTAGGGCGAACCAGTGTTGAATCGTCCTATGGCCCGACCCTGCGCGTGCTCGACGGCGCCACCGGCGAGGTGTTGCGCAGTGTCCGCAGCGACTATGGCTCCGGGAGCTACACCCTACCCTTCATTGCCCTGGCGCAGCTCGATGCGGATTCGCAGCTCGAGGTGATCGTCGCCCAGGGCGGGAGCGCCATGGGCGAATGGTGGATCGAGGTTCGCGACGGCCTGACCCTGCAGCAGGAATGGGAGCGGACACGCATCGACCAGGGATTTCCGACCGCACTTTCCACGGCCGACGTGAACGCTGATGGCGTCACGGACGTGCTCGTGTTGAGCGATCGAGCGCGATTGGTTGTCCTCGATGGCCGTGATGGCACAGAGCTGTGGCGCTCCATTGCGCTGCCGGCTTCGCCTGCCGGCGGCCTGGCCAGCTTCGACAGGGCGGGTACGCCGCAGGTTGCCGTCGGTGTGGCCCAGGGGGTGTATCTCATCGATCTTGCGGCGCGCACGTTCACCGCCAATCTTGCCGTCGATGGTGCGGTAATCGGCGTGCGCAAGTGGCAGGGCCCCGGTGGTTGCCGGATCGGCGTGATCACCGCTGCGCCACGCCTGTCGGTGCATGCGTGCGACACGCTCGCGCCATTGGCGGAATATCCCCTTCCTCTGATGCCGACCGCCTTCTGGCCGCTGGGCAATACGGATGGGCATTTCCTGCTGGCTGGCGAAGGCAAGCTGCATGAGCTGCGCCCGGATGGCGTGCTTGCAACCATGCCGCGCGTGCTTGGCAATCAATTGGCCGAAGGCAACCAGGGCAGCGTGCGCCTGCTGGCCGATGGTTCGCAGGTGGACGCATTGATCGGCTCCGACTACCTGGTGGCGCGGCTCCGGCTTGGGCTGGATGACCTGTTCACCGGCAATTTCGAGGTGCAGCCATGACGCGCGCATCATCCACCGCAGGCTGCGCCTCGCTCCGGCACGAAGCGCGCGCGGGCTTGCTCGGGCGGCTCATCGTCGCCCTGGCCTGTGCCCTGGTTCCCGGCAGCCTGCTGTTCGCCTGGGAATATCAGCCGATGCCTGGCGAACCGGGCGGGCACGGCATGGTGGTCGGCGACTTCGATGGTGATGGCGTGCACGAGGTGGCCGTTGCGGGCGTCGAGTCGCTGCCCGACCGTGCAGACGGCGCAGCCGTCTTCGCCGTGCTCGATGGCACTGGTGCGCAGGCACGCGTCCGCGCGGTCGCCAAGGGCGCGTTCCTGGTGGCGGATGATGCGCTGTGGCGGGCAGATGGCAAGGATGGGCGTGATCGCGTGGTCACCACCGTATGGATGACGGAGCACTACCAGAGCTGGCTGGCCATCCTCACCGGCATACCGCTGCACGCCGAACGTTTGATCGCACCCCCGGCGCCGCACGAGTTGATCCGGGTAACGGCCGTCGCCGACGTCGATGGCGACGGGGCGCAGGAGGCCGTGGTGATCCTGAAGCGGCCGGACTATGTGTTCGTGCCGGCCATACTCGACCTGGAGACGGGGGCCGCAAAATGGATCGGCGACATGCCGACGGGCCAGGTCGTGGTGGCGCAGCTCGATGGCGATCCGGCGCTGGAGCTGGTGGTGGCAGGTACGCCAGGCTTGGTCATCGATGGTGCCACCGGCTGGCAGGACTGGAGTTGGGCGGGCGGATTCGGCGGGGGTCTGCTCGCAGGAGCCTTCGGCAGTGGCGGCCGCGACGCGTTTGCCGCCTGGGCCGAGGGCGGACTCCTGCAGGTGTTCGGTGGCTATCCGTATGCGCCGGTGAACGAGATCCCGGGCCAGGATTGGGACGTCAAGCGGCTCAGCGTTCGCCTGGACCCTGTCGGCCCGGAGCGCATCGCCGTCATGGGTCGGCAAGCCATGCAGTTCTTCGATGCGCTCACCGGCAACAGCGTGCACGATCCGCTGCCGGGCGGCGCAGGGAACTTCCTGATCGAGGATATCACCGGCGATGCGCGCCGCGAGGTGCTCTATGGGCCATCCGCGGGTGCGATGGATGGCTGCGAGTTCCCTGATGGCGCAGCGCCTGGCCAGCTTGATCCCTTCGCCGCCACCTTGCGCATGATCAATCTCGATGGCGGGCACTGTCGCCTGTGGCTCGCCGATTCGGGAACCCATGCCGCCGTGGTCCGCGGCCCGCTGGGCGGACCGGGCACCGACGAAGTGGCCACATTCAGCCGCGGCGATGTCCTGAGCGTGATCGATGCGACGACCGGCAAGCTGCGCCGGTTTCGCAGCGATCTGTTCGAGACCTTGAGCAGACCCTTGTCTCGTCCCCCCCGCATTGCGCTGGCCCGACGCATCGGGGGGATGCCTTCGCTGATTCTGGCCGCGCAGTTGCCGATGCCCGGCTTGCCGGTCATGGCCGTCGATTCCGTGAGCCTGCAGGTGCGCTGGCGCGCCGCGGACTCTGATCTGGGCGGCGTCGCCGCGGTGTCGAGCATCGACCTCGACGGTGATGGCGCCGACGAAGTCATCGTCGCGACGGCGCGCAGCCAGCTGCTCGTGCTCGATGGCGAAACCGGCGAGCGCCTGCGTGAATCTGTCGGCGACGCATACGGCTACCAGGCGGACATGGTCGTGTTTCCAGATGGCCAGGGCGGCGCACGCGCCGTCGTGACTGCGGACGAGCGCCGCCAACTGCGACTGGTCGATCTTTCCACGATGGATGTCCTGCAGCAGTCCGTCGACGTCACTGACATCATCGCGCTGCGACAATGGGGAACGGGTGCCGATTGCCGCCTGGCCGTGCTCGACGCCGCTGCCCGGATCACCCTGCGCGACTGCGCCACCCTGGCCGTGCAAGGCGACCTGCAGGCACCTGCCGGCACGGTGTTCCTGCACGAACTGGACAGCGAAGGCACACGGTTTCTCATCGCCGCCGGCGAGCATTTCCATGAACTTGGCGCTGACGGCGTGGCCACGCAGCTTTCCGGCGCCCTCGGCCCCGGGTTGGCACGCGACAACGCGGGGGACGTCCGCATCCTGCCCGGCGGGCAGGGGCTCGAGGTGACGGCGGGCTCCGACGTGCTGGTGACACTGCAGCGCTTCGGGCCTGATCCGGTGTTCGCCGACGGGTTTGAGTGAGGGTGTTGCGGAACGTTCTGGACCATGAGAAAACTGATCGAGCTCTTCATCTACCTGGCGGGAGTCGTCTTCTATAGCTGGAATTACTACAAACTCAAGGGTGCGTTGAACCTTCTGTCGTTCATTACCTTCACAGCGTTCTTTCTGTTTGGTGTATCCAAGTTTGCAACCTTCGCATCACACAAAGTCAATACGTTAATCGAGTCGCGCAATACAAATAGCGGAAAAGGGGACGGAGGCTGAGGTTTCCCCACGTTTTTCACGCCGGGCTCTCCATTTCGGCGAGCAGTTCGGGGGCAGGCTGTCGTAATCGATCCAGCAACGAGGC
>JALOBC010000001.1 GCA_023228465.1 Dokdonella sp.
GGTCTTCCTCATCCTCATCCACAAGCTGGAGTACTTCCTCAACGCGCGCATCGTCGGCGGCCAGATCCGCGCGCGCGCCTGGGAGCTGCTGGTGGCGATGCTGTTCATGGAAGCGGCCTTCGGCATGGCCGGGGTGGTCGCCGCGCCGATCTATTACGCCTGGCTCAAGCGTGAACTGAACATGGCGGGTCTGGTCTGACCGGCGGCCCGGCGCGCCGCCCGGGCGCGCGCGGCGGCTTCAGTCGGCCAGCAGGCTGGCAATGCGGGCGAGGTGGGCGGCAGCCATATCCTGCCTGTGCGCGGCATCCTGCTCGGCGTCGCGTCCCGCCCAGTGGAGGTCTTCGGCCGGCAGTTCCTTGAGGAAGCGGCTGGGTGAATTGGAGAGGATCTCGCCGAAGCGCTTCCTGCGCTTGGCGTAGGAAATCGAGAGGGCTTCCTTGGCGCGGGTGATGCCGACGTACATCAGGCGCCGCTCCTCTTCGACGCGCCCCTCGGCGAGGCTGCCCTCATGCGGCAGCGTCGCGTCATCGACGCCGACCAGGAAAACGAAGCGGAATTCGAGTCCCTTCGCCGAGTGCAGGGTCATCAGGCGCACCGCGTTGCCGGGGTCGTCGCGATCGCCATGGCTGAGCAGGGCGAGTTGCGCGGCAAGATCACCGGCCCCGGCACCCTTTTGCATGGCCCGGAACCAGTCGCACAGTTCACCGAGGTTGGCGAGGCGCCGCTCGCGCAGCGCCGGCTCCTTCACCTGGCCCGCGATGTGGCCGGCATAGTCGATGCGTTGCACCAGTGCCTCGACCAGTTCCGCCGCCGGCAGGCGCGCGGCACGCGCGGAAAGTTCGGCGATCAGGCGGTTGAAGCTGACCAGGGCGGAGGCCGCCCGCCCGCCGAGCTGGCCAAGCACGGCCTCGCTGCCGGCCGCGCGCAACAGCGAGGTGTGGCGCGCTCCGGCAAGCTGGCCGAGCTTCTCCAGCGTGGTCGCGCCGATGTCGCGCCGTGGCAGGTTGACCACGCGCAGGAAGGCGGCGTCGTCGTCGGGGTTGTTGATGAGACGCAGATAGGCCAGCAGGTCCTTCACCTCGGCGCGGTCGAGGAAGGCGGTGCCGCCGCTGACGTGGTAGGGCACGCGCGCCACCCGCAGCGCCTTTTCCAGTGCGCGCGACTGGTGGTTGCCGCGGTAGAGGATCGCGAACTCGTGCCAGGGGGCCTGGTGCTTCTGCGCCAGGTGGGCGATCGCGCCGGCCACGCATTCGGCCTCGTGCCCGTCGTCGCGGCATTCCAGCACACGGATCGGCGGACCTTCGGCCTGCTGGCTCCACAACGTCTTCTCGAACAGGTGCGCGTTGTGCGCGATCACCGCGTTGGCGGCGCGCAGGATGCGTCGCGCGCAGCGGTAGTTCTGCTCCAGCTTGACCACCTTCAGCGTCGGATAGTCGCGGGCGAGCTCGGCGAGGTTCTCCGGGTTGGCGCCGCGCCAGGCGTAGATCGACTGGTCGTCGTCGCCGACCGCGGTGAACAGGCCGCGCTCACCGGCCAGCGCCTTCACCAGCCGGTACTGCGCGCCATTGCTGTCCTGGTATTCGTCGATGAGGAGATGGCGCAGGCGCTCCTGCCAGCCGGCGCGCGCATCCGCTTCCCTTTCCAGGATCGCCAGCGGCAGGCGGATGAGGTCGTCGAAATCGACCGCGTTGAAGGCGGCGAGGCGCTTCTGGTAGGCGGCATAGATGCCGGCTGCCTCGCGCTCGCGCGGCGAGCGGGCACGCTGCGCCGCCTGTTCGGGGTCGAGCCCTTCATTCTTGGCCCGCGACACCAGCGAGGTCAGCGCGAACAGCGCATCGGGCTTGATGCCCCTGGGCGCGAGTTCCTTGATCAGGCCATGGCTGTCGTCGGCATCCAGCACCGAGAAGCCGCGGCGCAGCTTCGCGCGGGCATGCTCGATCTGCAGGAACTTCAGTCCCAGCGCGTGGAAGGTGCACACCGTCAACCCATCCGCCGACGCACCGGCGAGCAGGCGCCCGGCGCGCTCGCGCATCTCGCGCGCGGCCTTGTTGGTGAAGGTGATGGCGGCGATCTTCGCCGCCGGCACCCCGCGCTGGCGCACCAGGTGCGCGATCTTCTCGGTGATGACGCGGGTCTTGCCCGAGCCCGCGCCAGCCAGCACCAGCAGGGGCCCGTCGCAGTATTCGACCGCGAGGCGTTGTTGGGGATTGAGCATGGAGCGAAGGGCTGAGGGCTGAGGGCTGAGGGCTGCCACCATTGTGCATCGGGGCGTCGACACCGCCCAGCTTGACAGATCCGCAGGCGAGCGCCTCGCCCGGGCGTGGTGCCCCACCCACGCTGTCGCCGCACTGTCACATTGCTGCGCTGTAATAATCGCCTTCCCGGATTCCGGTGTCCGCACAATGCAAAAGCGCATCCTGGTGGTCGAGGACGAGGGTTCTATCCGCGACATGGTGGCCTTCGCGCTCGGCAAGGCCGGCATGCAGGCGGTGCACGCCGCCGATGCGCGCGCGGCGCTGGAGGCGATCGCCGATGCGCCGCCGGACCTCATCCTGCTCGACTGGATGCTGCCCGGCATGAGCGGGCTGGAGCTGGCGCGGCGGCTGCGCCGCGAGGCCACCACCGCCGAGGTGCCGATCATCATGCTGACCGCGCGCGGCGAGGAGATGGACCGCGTCAGCGGCCTCGACGCCGGCGTCGACGATTACGTGGTGAAGCCCTTCTCGACGCGCGAACTGATTGCGCGCATCCGCGCCGTGCTGCGCCGCGCGCAGGGCGACGACGGCAGCGGCATGCTGGAACTCGGCGGACTGCGCATCGACGGCCCCGCCCACCGCGTGTACGCCCATGGCGAGGAAGTCTCGATCAGT
The DNA here is from genome assembly GCA_023228465.1 of Dokdonella sp. Classification (GTDB taxonomy): domain Bacteria; phylum Pseudomonadota; class Gammaproteobacteria; order Xanthomonadales; family Rhodanobacteraceae; genus Dokdonella_A. The sequence continues at coordinate 2,871 of JALOBC010000001.1, forward strand.
CCCACCGAGTATCGCCTGCTGCATTTCCTGATGAGCCGCCCCGAGCGCGTCTACTCGCGCACGCAGCTGCTCGACCAGGTGTGGGGCGGCAGCGTGTACGTCGAGGAGCGCACCGTCGACGTGCACATCCGGCGCCTGCGCAAGGCGCTGGAGCCGTTCGCGCTGGATGGCCTGGTGCAGACCGTGCGCGGCGCCGGCTACCGGCTTTCGATTACGCCATGAACCCCGACCGCGCGCGCAGCCGGCGCCTGCTGGCCCAGCTCGCCAACGTGCGCCAGGCGGCCGGCGCGCTGCCGGACGCGGTGGTGCTGCTGGACGCGCAGGACCGGGTCGCCTGGGTGAACCGTCCGGCACGGCGCCTCCTCGGCCTGGCCTGGCCGCGCGATCGCGGCGCGCTGCTGTCGGCACACCTGGCTGGCAGCGAACTCGGCGAATGGCTCGCCGCGAACCCGCGCGAAGCCGCCACCGACATCGCCTCGCCGGCGCGCGCCGGCGTGCGCCTGCACGCGAGCCTGGTGCCCTTCGGCGATCGCCAGAAGCTGCTGCTCGCCCGCGACATCAGCCGCCTGACCCGGCTGGAGCAGGTCCGCCGCGACTTCGTCGCCAACGTCTCGCACGAACTGCGCACGCCATTGACGGTGATCCACGGTTATCTGGAGCTTCTCGACCCCGACGACGTGCCGGCGCTGGCGCCGGTGTTGAAGGAACTGCGCGCGCAGTCACGCCGCATGGGCCAGATCGTCGAAGACCTCCTCACCCTCTCGCGCCTGGAGATGCAGCAGCGCGCCATCGGCGAGCGCGTGGACATGGCCGCGCTCCTCGCCACCGTCCGCCGCGAAGCCGAAGCGCTCAGCAAGGGTCGCCACGAGGTCCTGCTCGAGGACAGCGCCGGGCTCGACCTCTCCGGCTCCGCGCACGACCTCCACAGCGCCTTTTCCAACCTCGTCAGCAACGCCGTGCGTCATACGCCGCCCGGCGGCCGCATCACCATCGCCTGGCGCCGCACGCCGGCCGGCGCCGAATACTCGGTCACCGACACCGGCCAGGGCATCCCCGCCGAGCACCTGTCCCGCCTCACCGAGCGCTTCTACCGCGTCTCTTCCAGCCGCTCCCGCGCCAGTGGCGGCACCGGCCTTGGGCTTTCCATCGTCAAGCACGCGCTGAACCTGCACAAGGCGGAACTCCGGATCGAGAGCGAGCCCGGCAAGGGCTCGACGTTCACGGCGGTGTTCGGGCAGGGGCGGCTGATGGCGCGCGGGGAGTGAGGGCAGCTCGTAACCCGGGTGCGCGCGCCAACGGACAATCGCCTCGGCGCATACGACTGCCCTGGACTGCCCGTCAGGATCCGGCGGACCTGCCACGCCCGCGGGACCACTTCACCGCCCTGCCTTGAGGTCGCCACGGCCCACCGCGAACCACACGCTCTCGGCGATGTTCGTCGCGTAATCCCCGATCCGCTCCAGGTTGCGCGCGACCCCCAGGAGGTGCGTGCCGGCGGTGATCCAGCGCGGGTCTTCCATCATCCAGGTGAGGAGTTCGCGGACCAGGCCCGAGTACTGGGTGTCGAGCGCGCTGTCGCGCTGCCAGACCGCGCGGGCGAGGGCTTCGTCGCGCTGCTCCCAGGCGCGCAGCACGTCCTCGACCATCGCCGCGGCCGCGGCGGCCATGGCGGCGAGGCCGGCGACCGGCGGCCGTGGCGCGGTGCCGGCGAGGTCGAGCACGCGGCGGGCGACGTTGACGGCGTGGTCGCCAATGCGCTCGATGTCGGAGGCGATGCGCAGCGCGGCGAGGACTTCGCGGAGGTCGCTGGCCATCGGCTGGCGCAGCGCGAGCAGGCGTACCACGTCCTGGCTGATGCCGCGTTCGCGATCGTCGATGCGGTCGTCGTGCTCGATCACGGCGCGCGCGGCGACGGTGTCGCCCTGCTCCAGCGCGGCAAAGGCGGCGGCCAGCTGCGCGCCGGCGTCGCGGCCCATGGCGGCGATCTCGGCGGTGAGGCGGGCGAGTTCTGCATCGAAGCTCTTGACGATGTGCTCGTGGGGTCGGGGGTCCATGAGGGGTCCTCGCGGCTCAGCCGAAGCGGCCGGAAATGTAGTCTTCGGTCTGGCGCTTGCCAGGGCGGGTGAAGAGGGTTTCGGTCGCGTCCACCTCGACCAGTTCGCCGAGGTACATGAAGGCGGTGCGGTCCGAGACGCGCGCCGCCTGCTGCATGTTGTGGGTGACCATGACCAGCGTGTAGTCGCTCTTGAGTTCCTCGATCAGCTGCTCGATGCGGCCGGTGGCAATGGGATCGAGCGCCGAGGTCGGCTCGTCGAGCAGCAGCACCTCGGGACGCAGCGCGATGCTGCGTGCGATGCACAGGCGCTGCTGCTGGCCACCGGACAGCGCCAGCGCGCTCTTGCCGAGCGTGTCCTTGACCTCGTCCCAGAGCGCGGCGCGGCGCAGCGCCTGCTCGACGCGATCGGCAAGGTCCGCCCTGCCGAGGCGCTCGTGGTGGCGGATGCCCCAGGCGACGTTCTCGAAGATGGTCATCGGGAATGGCACCGGCTTCTGGAACACCATGCCGACCCGGCTGCGCAGGCGGTTCATCGAATAGTGAGGGTCGAGGATGTCCTCGCCATCGAGCAGCACGGAACCGGTCGCGCGCAGGCCCGGATGCAGCGCGTAGATCCGGTTGAACACGCGCAGCAGGGTGGACTTGCCGCAACCGGACGGGCCGATGATCGCGGTCACCTGGCGCGCGGGAATATCGAGGTTGATGCCCTTCAGCGCACGGTGCGTGCCATAGAAGAAGTCGAGCTTGCGCACGGCGAGCCTCGCGGCGGCGGCGCCGGCGGCGCCGGCGGGCGCGGCGGCAGCGCCGGGCGGGGAATGGGCGAGGGGCATGGCGATCTCAGTCATGGGCTACCTTGTGACGGGCGAGGAGGCCGCGCGCGGCGAGGCCGAGCAGCAGCACGAAACCGGTGATCAGCAGCGCGCCGGCCCAGGCGATGGCGTGCAGCGCCGGCGCGGGGTCGTTGGTGTACTGGTAGATCGCCACCGGCAGGCTGGCCATCTTGTCGAGCGGGTCGATGGCCATGAAGTTGTTGCCGAAGGCGGTGAACAGGAGCGGCGCGGTCTCGCCGGCCAGGCGTGCCAGCGCCAGCAACACGCCGGTGACGATGCCCGATGACGCCGCGCGCATCAGCACCTGCACGGTCACCTTCCAGGACGGGATGCCGAGCGACAGCGCGGCCTCGCGCAGCGTGCCCGGCACCAGCTGCAGCATCTCGTCGGTGGTGCGCACGATCACCGGCAGCGCGATCAGCGCCAGCGCGATCGCGCCGGCGACGCCCGAGAACGACACCCTGCCGCCGGTCCAGTTCGACATCGGCAGCACCACGATCATGTACACGAACAGTCCCAGCACGATCGAGGGGGCCGACAGCAGGATGTCATTGAGGAAGCGGACCACCGCGCCGAGGCGGCTGCGCCGGGCGTACTCGGCGAGCCAGGTGCCGGCCAGCACGCCGATGGGCGTGGCGATCAGGAGGGCCATCACGTCCATCATCAGGCTGCCGACGATGGCGTTGGCGAGGCCGCCCTCGGCACCGTAGGCGGTGATGCCGGTGAACAGCGCCGGGCCGAGCGCGCCCAGGCCACGCTGCACCGTGACCCAGAGGATCCAGCCGAGGAAGGCGAGGCCGATGGCGGTGGCGGCCGCGCTCGCGGCGAGCGCCGCGAGGTTCGCCAGGCGGCGCCGGAGGTAGGGCGAGGCGGCCATCACGCGCCCTCGCGCCGGGCCAGCCGGCGCAGCATCAGACGCGCCACCAGCAGCACCACGAAGGTGACCACGAAGAGCAGGAAACCGAGCGCGATCAGCGCCGAGCGGTGCGTCCCCACCGCCTCGTTGAACTCGTTGGCGATGGCCGAGGAGATCGAGGTGCCCGGCATCAGCAGCGAGCCGGTGATGGCGTAGGAATTGCCGAGCACGAAGGTCACCGCCATCGTTTCGCCGAGCGCGCGGCCAAGGCCGAGGAAGATGCCGCCGACCACCGCGCCGCGCGTGTAGGGCAGCACGATGTGCCACACCACTTCCCAGGTGGTCGCGCCGAGCGCATAGGCCGATTCGCGCAGGCGCACGGGCACGGCCTGGAACACCTCGCGCATCACCGCGCAGATGAAGGGCAGGATCATCACCGCCAGCACGATGCCCGCGGTCAGCAGGCCGAGCCCGATCGGTGGTCCCTGGAACAGGCCGCCGACCAGCGGCAGGCGGCCCAGCGTGGCGCTGATCGCCGGTTCCACGCGGGCCATGAAGGGCACGAACACGAACAGGCCCCACATGCCGTAGATGATCGAGGGAATGCTGGCCAGGAGTTCGATCGCCGAAGCCACCGGGGCGCGCATCCATGCCGGCGCGATCTCGGTCAGGAACATGGCGATGCCGAACGCCACCGGCACCGCCAGCAGCAGCGCGACCAGCGAGGTGACCAGGGTGCCGTAGACCGGCGCCAGCGCGCCGTACTCGCCGCTGACCGGGTTCCACTCGGCGCTGGTCAGGAAGGCGAAACCGTGGCCGAACAGCACCTCGCGCCCGCCCCACAGGGTCGCCAGCGCGGCACCGAGCAGGGCGGCCAGCACCAGCAGCCCGCAGCTGGCGAGCAGCCAGCGGAACCACGCGTCGTGGCGCGCGTCGGCGCGGCTGCGCAGGTCGATGGCGCGGGTCGCGATGGCGATTGGGGACGACATGGATGTGCGGGACCAGAAGGGTTCGGGAAAGATTTGCGGCGGGGCCCGGATCCCGGGTGCCCCGCCGCGGCACTGTGCGCCGGCCGCCCGCCGAGTGGCGGACGACCGGGTCGGGCCAGGGCGCTTACTGCCTGATCTCGGCCTTCCAGTAGGCCTCGATCTGTGTCACCAGCGCGGGCGGCAGCGGCACGTAGTCCAGCTCGATCGCCTGCTCGCGGCCGTGCTCGAAGGCCCAGCGGAAGAAGTCGAGAACGACCTTGCCGTTGGCGGGGTTCTTGGGCTGACGATGCAGGATCACCCACGAGGTGGCGGTGATCGGCCAGGCTTCGGCGCCCGGCGCGTTGGTCATCAGCAGGTTGAAGTGCTCGGCGTGCGCCCAGTCGGCGGTGGCCGCGGCGGCCTGGAAGCTGGCGGTGTCTGGCGCGACCACCTTGCCGGCCGCGTTCTTCATGCGTGCGTAGCCGAGCTTGTTCTGCACCGCGAAGGCGTATTCGACGTAGCCGATGGAGTTCGGCATCTGGCGCACGTAGGCCGAAACGCCCTCGTTGCCCTTGCCGCCGATGCCAACCGGCCACTTCACCACCGTGCCGCGACCGACCTTCTCCTTCCACTCCGGACTCACCTTGCCGAGATAGTCCGAGAAGTTGAAGGTGGTCCCCGAGCCGTCCGACCGATGCACCACGGTGATGGCGGCGTCGGGAAGCGCCACGTCCCGGTTCAGCGCCACCAGCGCCGGATCGTTCCAGCGCGTGATCTCGCCCATGAACACCCTCGCCAGCGTGGGGCCATCCAGCACCAGCGTGCCCGGCTCGATGCCGGCCACGTTGAGGGCCGGCACGATGCCGCCGATCACCTCGGGGAACTGCACCAGGCCATGCTCGTCCAGCGCCGCGGTGTCGAGCGGCATGTCGCTGGCGCCGAAATCGACGGTGCCGGCCTTGATCTGGGCGATGCCGCCGCCCGAACCGATCGACTGGTAGTTGACGCGATGGCCGGTCTCCTCGGCGAAGGTCGCCGACCAGCGCGAGATGATCGGATGGACGAAGCTCGCGCCGGCGCCGGTGATGTCGACGGCGGCGGCCTGGCCGCTGGCCAGCATCATGGCGGCGGCGATGAAGGATCGGAGCTGCTTGGCTTTCATGGGATGTCCTTGACGATGGGAGGAAGTCCGCTGCGGGTGGCGCTGCGCCGGAGGCATTGCGGCCGAAACCGCTCCTGCGGAAACGGCCAGCGGTGACGGCGCGCATTCTCGGCGCCGCGTATTGCAGTTCGATGAGGGAAATGTTGCGAAACGGTGACAACGCCGCTGTCATGCAGGCGTCATCGTGCAGCCGCCGGACTGTCACTACGCCATTGCATGATGCGCCGCATCCACCCCACCCCAAGGATCCATGCACATGCACAAGCGGATGCTCGCCGCCACCGTCGTGGCGACGCTCACCGGCCTTTCCTCCGCCGCACGCGCCGACGACGACGCGGCACTCGCCGTGATTCGGGCCGAACTCGCCAGCCTGCAGGCCAAGGTTGCCGCCCTCGAAGCCGAGCAGAAGCAGAAGGCCGAGGCGAAGGCCACCAGCACGGCCTCCGCACTTGCCGCGGACAGCTGGACCGAACGCACCAGGATCGGCGGCACGATGTTCGCCACCTTGAGCCACCGCCAGACGACCGACCATGGCGAGCGCGTCGATCCGTCCGGCTTCGGCCTCGACGTCAAGCGCTTCTACCTGACTGTCGACCACCGCCTGAACGACACCTGGGCGGCGAACCTGACCACCGATTTCAGCTACGTGGCCAACGACGGCACCACGCAGGTCTTCGTCAAGAAGGCCTACCTCGAAGGCCGCTTCGGCCCCCTCGCCACCTTCCGCGCCGGCGCCGCCAACATGCCGTGGGTGCCGCTGGTCGAGGACTGGTACGGCTACCGTTTCGTCGAGAACGTGCTGGTGGACCGGCTGAAGTTCGGCACCTCCACCGATTGGGGCCTGCACCTTGGCGGCGACAGTGGCCTCATCAACTACCAGGCCTCGGTGGTGAACGGCGCGGGCTACAAGAATCCCTCGCCGTCCGGGAGCGTCGACATCGAAGCCCGCATCGGCGTGCAGCCGATCGACGGCCTGATCCTCGCCGCCGGCGGCTACTCCGGGCGCCTCGGCAAGGACAGCGAAGCCCAGCCCGCCCTGCACACCGCGCGCCGCTACGACGCGATGGTCGGCTGGAAGCGGGGCGGCCTGCGCCTGGGCGCCGAATGGTTCCGCGCCGACAACTGGAAGAATGTGGCCACCACCGCGACCGACGCGGCCTCCGGCTGGTCGGCCTGGGCCAGCCAGGATTTCGGTCCCGCTGCCGTGTTCGCCCGCTACGACCGCGCCAGGCCGAGCCGTGACCTCGATCCCGCGCTCACCGACACCTACTGGAACGCGGGCGTCTCCTTTCCCATCACCAAGGGCTTCCGCCTCGCCCTGGCCTGGAAGGACGGGCGCCTGAGCAACGGTGCGGACGTCGACCTGCGCAGCCGCGAGATCGGCGCCTGGGGCGAGGTGAAGTTCTGATCGGGCCGGGATTCGGATTGGGGATTCGGGATTCGCTCCGGCGCGGGATGCACGGCTGCCTGCGGCCGGTGCTCCAGGCACCCGCCGACACCCCGCCCCGACAGGGCCGGGTTTCCTGGGGCTCAAGGCTCGATCCCGCCTGTGCGAAACTCCGCGGGGCAGGCCCTTTCCAATCCCGAATCCCCACCCAGCAATCCCGGCTTCCGAATGGCCAAGCTGTACTTCTACTACTCGGCGATGAACGCCGGGAAGACCACGCTGCTGCTGCAGAGCGCGTACAACTACCGCGAGCGCGGCATGCGTACGCTGATCCTGACGCCGGCGCTGGACACCCGCGCCGGCGCGGGCGTGGTCGCCTCACGGATCGGCCTGTCGGCGCCCGCGCAGTGCTTCGGGCGCGACCAGGATCTCGCCGCCGCCGTCGAGGCGGACATCGCCCGGCGCGGACCGCTCCACTGCGTGCTGGTGGACGAGGCGCAGTTCCTGACTCGCGCGCAGGCGTGGCAGCTCGGCGATGTCGCCGACCGGCTCGGCGTGCCGGTGCTCGCCTACGGCCTGCGCACCGACTTCCGCGGCGAGCCGTTCGAGGGCAGCCGCTACCTCCTCGCCTGGGCGGACGAGCTGGTCGAGCTCAAGACCATCTGCACGAGCGGGCGCAAGGCCACCATGGTGGTGCGCCTGGACGAACGGGGCCGCGTCGTCACCAGCGGCCCGCAGGTGGAAATCGGCGGCAACGACCGCTATGTCTCGGTCAGCCGCGCCGAGTACAAGCGCATCCTCGCCGATGCCGGCTGCGCCCCCCTCCAGCAAACCCAATTGCCGCTCGTCCCGCGGCAGGAGCCGCACCCATGACGACCCCCGCCTGGCCGCGCCCGCAATGGAAGGACAGTGGCGATGAAGCCTTCCTGCTCTGGTTCGTGTTCGGCGATTTCGGACCCGACTTCACCGTCGATGCGGAGAGATACCGTACCCGCGGCACCCCGCCCGGCATCGACGTGGTGCGCTACGTCAACCGCGAACTCGCCCGCTGGGACGGCTACCCGCTCGCCGGCATGCTGGGCGGTCTTCTCTACGACGAGAACCCGCTGCTGGTCGAACGGGCCAGGCGTGCAGGCGAGTGCGCGATGCTGCGCGGCAGCCTTGCCGATCCGGCCGACTTCGATGGCCTGCGCGACCTCGTCGGCACCCTCACGGCGCTGGTCGACGCCGGCGGCGTGGCAGTGGTCGATCCGCAGACGCTGTCGATGTTCGATGCCGATACCTGGCGCGAGCGCTTCTTCGCCGCCGATGCGTTCCAGCCGCGCGACCACGTGCTGGTCCTCTGCGACGAGGATGAGGAACATCCCGGCCGACTGCGCGTCCACAGTCGCGGCATGCGCAAGTTCGCGCGCGCCGACATCGACATCCGCAACGTGCCGACGGAACTGGCCGACACTGCCGGCGGCCTCGCCGGCGAACTCATCGACTACCAGGCGCGCGGCGGCCTGGTGCCCGACGGCCATGTGATCGAGATCGAAGGCGCCGGCGCATCGATGACGGTGCGCCGCGCCGGCGGCCCGCAGGACCCCGCGTTCAACAACCGCTACCTGGCGCTGCGCTGGCCGTGATACACCGCCCCGGCGCAGGCCGGAATCGACCTGATCTATTTCCGGCAGCCGGGTAGCCCGGATGCAGCGCAGCGGAATCCGGGACTGCCCCTGGTCGAGATCGCACGAGCAATCCCCGGATTCACGCCGCTGCGCGGCTTCATCCGGGCTACGCCACTCGCGCCTTGTCCCGGCGCTCCCGCCGTAGCCTCCTGGGGACGATGCCTCAGCCGCGCTGGCAGCGCGGGCAAAGGAAGGTCGAACGCTGCCCGAGCACGAGGGCGCGGATGGGCGTGCCGCACGCGCGGCAGGGTTGCCCCGCGCGGCCATAGACGGCGAGCTCCTGCTCGAAGTAGCCGGGCAGCCCGTCGGGGCTGATGAAATCGCGCAGGGTGGTGCCGCCGCGGGTGATCGCGTATTCGAGGATGCGCTTCACCGCATCGGCGAGGCGCGCGTAGCGCTCGCGCGAGATGCGTCCGGCCGGCCGCGCCGGATGGATGCGGGCGGCGAACAGGGCCTCACTGGCGTAGATGTTGCCGACCCCGACCACCACCGCCTGGTCCATCAGGAACACCTTGACGGCCGCCCGCCGCCCGCGCGACAGCCGCCACAGGCGAGCGCCGTCGAAGTCGTCCGCGAGCGGCTCGGGGCCGAGCCCGGCCAGCAGCGGATGCACGTGGCCGCGCGGCTGCCAGAGCTGGCAGCCGAAACGGCGCGGATCGGTGTAGCGCAGCAGCCTGCCAGAATCGAGCCGCCAATCGACGTGGTCGTGCGGGCCTGGCGGGGTGGCTGTCGGCACCACGCGCAGGGAGCCGGACATGCCAAGGTGCAGCAGCGCGCTGCCCGGCTCGGTGTGCACCAGCAGGTACTTCGCGCGCCGCTCCAGGCCGAGGATGCGCTGGCCGGGCAGGCGCGCGACCAGTTCTGGCGCCACCGGCCAACGCAGGCGCGGCTGGCGCAGGTCGAGCGCGGTGACCCGATGGCCAACCAGGTGCGACGCCAGGCCACGCCGGGTGGTTTCGACTTCGGGAAGTTCAGGCATGCCGGCATTCTCGCAACCCGCGGTCGCCAGGGGACCCATGTGGATCGGTCATGCCGATATTGCCCGGCTCATCTGGTGACCGGCGATGCGCTGGACGCGGGGAGCTGTTCCGTCCCGCTGTCCAGGTCACCCTGCCAATCGGCCGGTGCCATGAACAGCGCGGCGCTGAAGCGATCGGGCACCAGGGCGATGTCTCCGCCGACGGCGACATAGCGATCGTGGTCGATGGCGTCGGTGGTACCGAACGCCAGCGTCACGCCGTCCAGGACCAGGGTCGCGATCGGCGGGTCGAGGCCGATCTTCGCCAGGTCGAAGGCGCTGCGCGGCTGACGCGCACGCACCGGCGCCCGCGCGATCGCGAGCAGGCGCTCGACCGTTGCCATGTCGGCGGGACGCCGGTCCGGTGCGGTCATCTGCCAGCCGTCGGCGGTTCGCGCATAGCGACGTGGCGTGCAGCCTCGGCAATCCACCGCGAGGCTGCGCACGCTCGTGGCATCGACGTGGGTGAGCGGATCGGCCAGCGTCGCCCGCTCCCGGGTTTGCTGCCACAGCACGGTGCCACCGAGCAGCACGGCGAGCCCGGCGAGCAGGAAAAGCTGGCGGCCGCGGCGTCCCATTCAGCGGCGCCGCCGGCGCCACCACACGGCCAGGCCGCTGCCGGCCAGCAGCAATGGCAGGCCGACGAGGAAGGTGGCCGCGAGCGTGGTCAGGGCTGCCTGCGAGAACCGCAGCTCGCGATCCGGAGCGCTCTTGTCGGGCACCTGGATCTGCGCATCGTCACCGAGCAGCCAGTCGAACACGCGCTGGCCGAACTCGCGATTGCCGCCGTTGCCGAGGAAGCTGTTGGAGAGGAAGTCGCCATCACCGATCACCACGATGCGCTGCTCGCGCCGGTCCGGCCGTGGCGACACGCGCGTCAGGGCGAAGGCGAGATCCAGTGGGCCGGGCAGTTCGCCGGCCTCGGCATCCTGGCGGATGGTGTCGGCCGCTTCGCCCGCGCGCGGGATGGGTCCGGTTTCGTTCCACGAGGTCTGGCCCGAGCGCAGCAGCGGTGCCGCCGCCCAGCGTGAATCGGTCAGTCGGGCCAGCGCAGCGGCCTGGGGCAGCAGGGTGGTCAGGCTGAAATCCGCGGTGATGGCATGCGCGGGATAGGCCGTCACGGCAACGAAGCTCGGGTCGGCAATACCGAAGGCCTGGCCACCGGCATCGACCACCGTGCCCGGCAGCACGCGCAGGCCGAGCGAGCGCGCAAGCAGGTCCAGACCGCCTTCGTCGGCCAGGCCGGGCTCGCCCGGTTCGGCCAGCCACAGCAGCGCGCCGCCCCCATCGATATAGTCCACCAGCTCGGCCGCCACCGCTGCCGGCAGGCCCACACGCGGATTGGCCACGACCACCAGATCGGTGTTGTCCGGCACCTTGCCGGTGCGGGCGAGCGGCAGCGGCACCGCGTGCAGTCCGCGGGTGGCCAGGGTGCCGACGAACTGGCCGAGATCCGCATTGGCCTGGCCCAGCGGCGAGCGTTCGCCTTCCCCCTCGAGGAAGGCGACGATGCGCTCGCCGCCGCGCGAGAGTCGCAGCAGCGTGCTGGAGAATTCGGCTTCGCTCAGCACCTTGAGACGCTCGCTGCGTTCCCCATAGCGGATTTCCAGCTCGCCGTCCACGCTCACGCCGGCCGCGCGCATGGCGCCCGGATCGGCATCCGGATCGACGAAGCGCAGCGTCACATCCGGCTTGTCGCGCTGGTAGCGGGCAATGAAGGCTGCGATCAGCGGCCGCAGCCCACCCTGGGTACGGGCGTAGCTGACCACCTCGACGGGTCCGTCGAGGCGGGCCAGCAGGGCGCGCGACTGCGGGCCGAGGCTGGCCGAGCGCGCATGGCTGAAGTCGTGCTCGAAACCGTAGCGGGTGGACAGGAAGGCCAGCAGTCCCGCGATCAGGACGACCAGCGCGGCATGCACGGCGGTAGTGAGCCAGGTGCGCATCAGTGCGGCCGCGCGCGCAGGACATCGAGCCGCTGCACCGCGAGCAGCAGGGCCAGCGCGGTCAGCAGCAGGAAGTAGACGATATCCACGCTGGCGACGATGCCGCGCAGGAAGGGTTCCAGGTGGGTCGGCAGGGCCAGATAGTTGATCCCGGCGTTGGTCACGCCCTGCAGGCGTGCGCCGGCATCGACGATGAGCAGCAGCGCGCCCAGCGCGAGCGCGGCGGCGGCCGCCAGCGCGGGCTGGCCGGCCCAGGCCGAGCACAGGATGCCGATCGCCGTCAGCGCCGCTGCGAACAACGCGATGCCGAGCACGGCGGCCAGCAGCTTGCCGTAATCGAGTGCCGTGCCCAACCCCAGCGCGAGCGGCATCAGGGCGACCAGGGCAACCAGCACGAGCACGAAACCGAGCGCGCCGCAGTACTTGCCGAGCACGATGCGCGCATCGCCCACGCCGCTGGCCAGCAGCAGTGGCAGGGTGGCCGCGCGACGCTCGCCGGCCAGGCTGCGCATGGTCACCAGCGGCACCAGCAGCAACAGCAGGTTGGCGAAACTGCGCAGCAGCGGGATGGCGACCAGGTCGGTCACGCCCGGGGCGTCCCTGCGCGCGGCGAGCTGGGGCGCGAGATCCAGGAAACCCTGTACCGCCAGCAGGAACTGCCAGGCCATCAGGGCGAGCACGATCGCCGCCAGCGTCCAGGCAAACGGCTGGGCTGCCAGGCGCCGCCATTCATGGCGGGCGATCAGGCCTGCCGCACTCATGCGGCGAGGGCTTCGCCGCTGGCAATGGCGATGAAGATCGCCTCCAGCGGTGGCTCGTCGGCACGCAGCTCGGTGACGGCGACGCCATGCCCGACCAGCGCGGCGGCCAGGTCCGCGGCGTCGCTTCCGGGCCGCAGGCCCACGCGCCAGTGCAGGACATCCAGCGGCGCGGCGGTGGCGACCGGGGTCAACGAAGTCAGTGTCTGCGCGGTCAGCGGCGCACGGGTACCCAGCCGCAGGTGCGTCCCGCCGCCAACCGCGGTCGGACCCGTGTGGCGCAGGCGCCCCTGGTGCAGGATGGCCACGCGGTCGCAGCAGGCCGCCACATCCGGCAGCAGGTGGGTGGACAGCACCACGGCATGCGCGCGGCCCAGCTCGCGCACCAGCGCGCGCAAGCCCAGTGCCTGGACCGGATCCAGGCCACTGGCCGGTTCGTCCAGCACGATGAGATCCGGGGCGTGGACGATCGCCTGGGCGATGCCGATGCGCTGGCGCCAACCCTTGGAGAGTACGCCGATCACGCGCCCGCGTACCTCGCCCAGCTGACAGCGCTCGATGGCGCGCTCGACCGCGGCCGTCACCGCGCCGCGGGCCACGCCATGCAGGCGCGCGCAGAAGCGCAGGTACTCCACGGTGGTCAGTTCCGCATGCAGCGGCGGCGTTTCGGGCAGGTAGCCGACCTGTCGGCGGGCGAGTTGCGGGTGCTGGGCGAGATCCCTGCCGCCCAGCCGCACATGGCCCGCATCGGGAGCCAGCGCACCGGCCATCATGCGCATCGCGGTGGTCTTGCCGGCGCCGTTGACGCCGAGCAGGCCGAGCACCTCGCCGCGTGCAACGGCAAGGTCAAGGGCCTGCACCACCGTCCGCCCGGCGAATTGGCGGCTGACGCGGACGAGTTCGAGGATGGGTGGACTCATGTCCGGATTGTTCCGGCCCGGGCTGCCGATCGCAAGCGGCAACGATGCTGCCGGCGCCGGGCAGCGACTTGATTTTCGCGGATGCGGCGCCATTACAGTACGCGTATATTCATACCGCTGCCCCTCCCGCACACCTTCCATGCCCGATTTCCTGATTGCCTTCGCCGCCCGCGGCCTCACCCAGGCCTCGTGGGCCACCTGGATCATCTTCGTCCTGGTCGTCACCCAGCTCACGATCTTCACCGTCACCCTGTACCTGCATCGCAGCCAGACCCATCGCGGGGTGGACTTTCACCCCGTGCTCGCGCATTTCTTCCGCTTCTGGTCGTGGCTGACCACCGGCATGGTGACGCGCGAGTGGGTGGCCATCCACCGCAAGCACCACGCCAAGGTGGAAACCGCCGAAGATCCGCACAGCCCGCAGGTCTACGGCATCAACAAGGTCTTCTGGGATGGCGTGGGACTGTATCGCGAGGCCGCCGCCAACGCGGACGACATGGAGAAATACGGCCGCGGCACGCCCGATGACTGGATCGAGCGCCGACTCTACAGCAGGCATCCCTACTGGGGCCCGACCCTGATGGCGATCATCGACATTGCCCTGTTCGGCGCGGTCGGCGTGGCCATCTGGGCGATCCAGATGATGTGGATTCCGTTCTGGGCCGCCGGCTTCGTCAACGGGCTCGGCCACTGGTGGGGCTACCGCAATTTCGAATCGGCCGACACGTCCACCAACCTCTCGCCCTGGGGCCTGTGGATCGGCGGCGAGGAACTGCACAACAACCACCACGCCTTCCCCAGCTCGGCGAAGTTCGCCCTGCGCAAGTGGGAACTGGACATTGGCTGGGGCGCCATCCGCCTCGCCCAGATGCTGGGTCTGGCCACCGTGCTGCGCGTGGCGCCGACGCTGGACATCCGGCCGAACATGCAGATTCCCGACACCGATACGGTCAAGGCCCTGCTCGCGCATCGCTTCCACGTGATGAGTGATTATTTCCGGGGCGTGATCGCACCGACCCTGCGCGAGGAGGCCGGGCAGGCCGGCGCGGGCATCAAGGCGCTGCCGCGCAAGTTGCGGCGCGCGCTCGGCGATGGCGGCCGCTGGCTGGACGCCACCTCGCGCGAACGCCTGCTGGCCGTTACCGAGCAATACCCGACACTGCGCACGGTATGCGAGTTTCGCGCGCGCCTGGCTGCGATCACCGAGCGCAATGGACGCAACGCCGAAGCCATGCTCGAGGCACTCAAGGTCTGGTGCCGCGAGGCCGAGGCCACCGGCATCCGCACGCTCGCCGACTTTGCCGCGCGGCTCAAGGGCTACCGGGTCGCAGGGCAGCACGGCTGAGGCGGTCCACGCCTGCCGGCCGTCCGATCGGCCCGGCAGGCGCGACACCCGGAAAGCAGCGCGATCGACACGCCGGTCGCGCGCAAGGCTCGACGCGCGCACCTGCGCCACCCACGCACGGCCGCCGGCCGCAAGCCCGATCAGCTGGAATCCCTGACCCGCGCAGGCCGCGCGCTGGTGCGCAACGGCATGCCTGGCGTGCGCACTGCAACGGCCGTCGCGGGCGAGGGTGGCCTCAGTCCCGGGGCCCGGCTTCGCCAGCCTGGCTGGCGCGTGCTTCACGCAGGGCACGGCATTCGAGCAGGCGTTCGCGCCGGCGCTGCGCGCGCAACCAGTAGAAGGCTGCGATGGCGATGACCAGCAGCAGCGCGGCCACGGCCAGCCCGCCCTGGCCGCGGCGCATCCAGGTCAGCAGCCAGGCGTGGTTCTCGGCGCCGTAATAGCCCAGCGCGATCCATACCGGGACGCTGATCAGCGCCGCCAGGCCATCCAGCGCCAGAAACCTCGGGAAGGACACCCGGCGCGTCATGCCGGCGGTCAGGAACACCGCCGCGCGCAGCCCCGGCAGGAAGCGCGCAATGAACATCAGCCGGTTGCCGTAGCGGTCGAACTTGGCCTGCACCTTGGCGTAGCGGCGTGGCGTCAGCAGTCGCGCGACCCACGGACGCCGCAGCGCCCGCGCGCCGAGGTGGCGGCCGATCAGGAACATGCTGGCATCGCCCATCAGCACGCCGGCCAGGCCGACGCCGGCCATGATGCGCACGTCCGCATAGCCGAGGCCGGCGATGATGCCGCCGGCAATCAGGGTGACGTCCTCG
Source organism: Dokdonella sp. (assembly GCA_023228465.1). Lineage (GTDB taxonomy): Bacteria > Pseudomonadota > Gammaproteobacteria > Xanthomonadales > Rhodanobacteraceae > Dokdonella_A. Next base: position 18,602 of record JALOBC010000001.1, read on the forward strand.
GGCACCGGCACGCCGAAGCCGCAGATCAGCAGCACGACGAAGACCGCCAGGTAGCCCTGGCTGGTGAACAGGTTCGTGAGGGCGTCGAGAAAGTTCATGGAATGGCGAAAGGTGCCGCTGCGTCGCCGGAGCGCACGCGGCAGCAGGTTCGGGGTCGGGTGATGTCGGGATTCTATCGCCCGCGCGTGTCCTTGCGGTGAGCGGCGCCCGGCTCCGGGCCCGCTACAATCGCACGCCATGCACATCGGATCACATCGCATCGATCCGCCCGTGGTGCTCGCACCCATGGCCGGTGTCACCGACAAACCCTTCCGCCAGCTCTGCAAGCGGCTCGGCGCGGGGCTGGCCGTGTCCGAGATGACCACCGCCGACCCGCGCCTGTGGGGCACGCGCAAGTCCTTGCAGCGCATGGATCATGTCGGCGAGCCCGCGCCGGTCAGCGTGCAGATTGCCGGCCACGACCCGGCCATGCTGGCCGAGGCCGCGCGCCGCAATGTCGCCCAGGGCGCGCAGATCATCGACATCAACATGGGTTGCCCGGCCAAGAAGGTGTGCAACGTGTGGTCGGGCAGCGCGCTGCTGCAGGATGAGCGGCTGGTCGGGCGCATCCTCGAGGCGGTGGTGCAGGCGTGCGATGTTCCGGTGACGCTGAAGATCCGCACGGGCTGGGATCGCCAACATCGCAACGGCCTGGCCATCGCGCGCATCGCCGAGGCGGCCGGCATCGCGGCGCTGGCCGTGCATGGCCGCACCCGCGACCAGCACTACACCGGAGAGGCCGAATACGACACCATTGCCGCGATCAAGGCGGCCGTGTCGCTGCCGGTGTTCGCCAACGGCGACATCGCCACGCCAGAACGGGCGCGCTTCGTGCTCGAACACACGCGTGCCGATGCGCTGATGATCGGCCGCGCCGCGCAGGGCCGCCCCTGGATCTTCGGCGAGATCAGCCACTACCTCGCCAGCGGCGCGCTGCTGCCGGCACCGGGGCCGATCCAGGTGCGCGACATCCTGCTCGGGCACCTGGACGCGCTGTACGCGTTCTACGGCGAGCCGCAAGGTGTGCGCATTGCGCGCAAGCACCTGGGCTGGTATGCGAAGGATCGCCCCGAGAACGCGGCCTTTCGCGCCATCGTCAACCGGGCGGAAGACGCGGCCGGGCAGCGGCGCCTGACGCGTGACTATTTCGACGCGCTGGCGGCCGGTGCGGCGCGCGAATTCGCGGCTGCGGCGTGACGCTCAGGCCGCCAGCCAGGGCCACAGCAGCCAGCCGGCGAGCAGCAGGCCGAGCGCGATCCGGGTGACCCGGTAGCCGCGCGGGAACGCACGCTTGATGCGTTTGCGCCGTTGCCCCATGCGCTCGGCGAAGGCATACAGGCGGTTGATCACGCCGACCGGTTCGCCGCCGAAATTGTCGGTGGCCGTGGCGCGGCCGAGCACGCCACCGATCCAGCGGTTGAAGCGTGCCAGCGGCGCCCAGCGCAGTGGCCGCTCCACGTCACAGAAGAGGATCACCCGCGTTGCATCGCTGCGGTTTTCCGCCCAGTGCACGAAGGTTTCGTCGAACACCGTGTCCTCACCGTCGCGCCAGGAGTATTCCTGGCCATCCACCACGATCCGGCAGGCGTCGGAATTGGGCGTGGCCAGCCCCAGGTGATAGCGCAGCGATCCGGCGAACGGATCGCGATGGGGATTGAGCCTGGCACCCGGCGGCAGCAGCGCGAACATGGCCGCCTTGACCTCGGGAATGTCCCGCAGCAGTGCCACGGTGCGCGGGCACAAGGCCTCGGCGCTTTGCAGCGGATGGCCGTACCAGGTGAGGTAGAAGCGCTTCCAGCCGGTCTTGAAGAACGATGCAAAGCTCGCATCGTTGTTCTTCTCGGCGGCCTTGATGTAGCCCTCGTCGAACAGACGCAGCGCCTCGTGGCGAATCGCCTGCCACTGCCCGCGCAAGGGATCGAGCGCGCCGAACCGGGTGCGGTCCGGGAAGGGCACGTTGGGTACTTTCGAGAACGCGTACATCAGCACGTTGTAGGGCGCGAAAAAGCCCGAATGGTCGAACACCTGGCGCCGGAACTTCAGCTTCTCGCGACCGCGGAAATGCACCACCAGGATGCTGGCGAGGTAGAGGCCCAGGATGGACAGGAGAATGGTACGCACGTAGGGGACTTCCTGGCCGCGAGCGGCTGCCGGCGGCTCAATCCGTCAGATCGAAGCCATTGATGAACAGCGGGTCACCATAGGTGAACCAGACCGGCACGGCAAACGGCGGCTGGGCGTCGAGGCAAAGCCATGCCTTGTATGCCCCCTCCTTCAACTCGCCGCTGGCCGAGAACACGAGGCTCAGTGTCGAGGAGCCCAGCGGCGGAATCTGGAGCTGCGCCCAATTGGGCGACAGCCAGGGGTGTGGCACGTATTTCGTACACGACGGCTCCGAGGAGACGACCGTGTAGGAACGCAGCGCCTGGCCGACATTCGTGAAATGGAGGTCCGCCGAGACCGACCCGGGTGAGCGCAGCGCAACGGCGAGGTAGCAGGGTTCGACCGTGGTGCTGCCGCCGTCGAAGACGCACTCCTGCCCAGCGACCGGCGCAGGGGCAAGCAGAGCGGCGAGGGCCAGTGGGCAGACGGGGATCAGGCGAAGGATGACTTTCATCGAGGACTCCAGTCAGGCTGCATGCGCATCGATCGTCCTGCGCGGCGTGCATTACACACCCGCGGCCGAAGCCGGAAAAGCCCCTGCGCCGGCGCCGGCGTCGCAGCCGGTGCCGAGTGGTGCGGGATCAGGCGCTGCGCTTCTTCTCGCGCTGGCGCGCGGCGGCCGCCTTGAGCGCGGCGAGGGCCGCTGCCACCTGGGGTGCCGGGGCCGCAGCGGCCTGGCCCGTCGCCTCGCCCAGCAGACGCGCCAGGCTGGCCGCGTCCCCCGCGGCAGCCTGCAGCGCGGCGGACAGCTGCCCCGCCTCACGCGGGGACGCGAAGCCGCGGCTTTGCAGCAGCACCTCGCCGTCGGCTGCGGTCAGCTTGAAGTAGAACCGGCCATCGGCCTCGCGGTAGCTCTTGAGCTGGGGGGGCGGCTCCTTCTCGACGTGAAGATCTGCGGAAACCGTCGCGCCTGCCACGCCTTCACCTGCAAGCTCCACGAACTGAGGCAGCGGGGCGGTCAGGCGGCGAATGCCCGCCGCCCAGCGCACTGCGTCCATCAGCGGCCGGGCGCGCTCGCGCGCCTTGACGGCCCCGGCATGGAGCAGTTCCTCGATGTGGGCGGGCCTGGCCATCAGGGCCTCGTAGCGCTCGCGCAGCGGCGCGATCTCGACCTCGATGCGTGCGTGGAGTTGCTGCTTGGCCTCACCCCAGCCGATGCCCTCGGCGAACGCTGCGCGCATGGCAGTGGTTTCCGCCGGCGTGGCGAAGGCCTGGTAGATGGCGAACAGCGCCGAGCCGTCCGGCTGCTTCGGCTCGCCCGGCGCGGACGAGTCGGTGACGATGCCCATGATGGCACTGCGCAGCCTGGCCGGCGGATCGAACAGGGCGATGGTGTTGTCGTAGCTCTTGGACATCTTGCGCCCGTCCAGTCCCGGCAGGGTCGCCACCTGTTCGTCGATGCGCGCCTGCGGCAGGGTGAAGGCCACGCCCTGGCGCGCCAGTTCCGCGGCGTAGAGATGATTGAAACGCTGGCCGATGTCGCGCGCCATCTCGATGTGCTGGATCTGGTCGCGTCCGACCGGCACTTCGTGGGCGCCGAAAATGAGGATGTCGGCGGCCATCAGCACCGGGTACATGTACAGGCCTGCGGTGATCGCGGCATCCGGATCCTCGCCGGCCGCCAGGTTCGCGTCCACCGCCGCCTTGTAGGCATGCGCGCGGTTGAGCAGGCCCTTGGCGGTGACGCAGGTGAGGATCCAGGTGAGCTCGGGGATTTCCGGGATGTCCGACTGACGGTAGAAGAACACCGATTCGGGATTCAGGCCGCAGGCCAGCCAGGTGGCGGCGATTTCCAGCGTCGAGCGCTGCACGCGCGCGGGGTCGCCGCACTTGATCAGCGCATGGTAGTCGGCAAGGAAATAGAACGACTCGGCGTCCGCGCGCCGGCTGGCCGCGATGGCCGGGCGGATCGCGCCGACATAGTTGCCGAGGTGGGGCGTGCCGGAGGTGGTGATGCCGGTGAGGATGCGACGCTTGGACATGGATTCGGATACCGCTGATGAGGACATCGAGGGCGCGCTGGACGACGCCGTGCCGTGATCGGAGCTGGCCCGCCCGCGTGCGCGGCATCGCTGCCGGGACGGCGCAGGGTTCGTGCGTGGACATCACCCGCATCCCGCCCTCCAGTTCGCGTTCGGGCGTCAGCCCCTGTGCCGGCCGTCATGCGCGACGTGGCGCTTGCAGGCCGCCGCGCGGTTGTCGTGCTTGCACTGCCCGGCATGGCACTGGCGGGTCACGGTTCGCAGGTGCTCCTCGAACTCGCCGTACAGGTCGCTGCCGAGCGCGCGCACCGGCGAGCAGATCGCTGCGGATGCTGGGGTTGGTGGCCTTCCTGGCAGCCCTGCGCATGTGCGCCCCCTTCGGATGCGCATCGATTATACGCATCGACTTGCGCGCATGCAGCGGGTGCCGCGCGCAGCAACCGCTCCGTGCACCGCGGCGCGCCATCCGCCGCGCCGTTCCCTGGGTGCGCACCCGATCGGCCACGTCGAACGCATCCCTGGCGACCGGTACGAAAACGCCAGGACGTGACCGGATCGCCCTTTCCGCCACGCCTTCCGCGGTACAAGGTGCACCTTTCGATCCGCCAGCGGAGCACCTGCAAGACGATGCAATGCCGTTCGACCCTGGCCGCCTTGACCATGGCGTACGCGCTCGCCCTGGGCGCCGCGCCAACCGCGAGCGCGCAGTGGCAGCCGCAGCTCGGGCCCGCGCCGTGGCTGGCCCCGGACGCCGCCGCCGAAGCCGTCCCCGCACCGCGGCCGCGCACGCCTGCGTCGGTGGGCTTCGATCCGATGGACCGCACCCAGGTGGCGCTGGCCTACCGCCAGGTGTATCTGGCGCAGGGCAGCGTGCCGATGGGCTGGGGCGGCTCGGTCGCCACCTGCAATGCCGGCAGCACCACGGCCGCCTACCGGCAGGCCACCATCGACCGGGTCAACTATTATCGCGTGCACGCCGGCCTGCCCGGCGATGTCGGCCTGCAGGGCGGGGCGTCGGCCACCGGCAGCCAGCAGGCGGCGCTGATGTTCAGCGCCAACCAGGCGCTCAGCCACACTCCGCCGCCCTCCTGGCTGTGCTGGACCCAGGCCGGCGCCACGGCCGCCGGCAGTTCGAACATCGCCCTGGGCTGGGGCAGCGATGCGGCCGCCGGAGTCAACGCCGTCGATCTCTACATGGATGATCACGGAACCGGCAATACCGCCGTCGGCCATCGCCGCTGGATCCTCTATCCCCCGCAGGCGGGCATGGATTCCGGGTCGATTCCCTGGAGCCCGCAATGGGCTGCCAATGCACTCAAGGTCATCGGCGGCTTCGGTGTGCGGCCCCCGACGCCCAACGGCGTGGCCTGGCCGCCGCGTGGCTACGTGCCCTGGCAGCTCCTGCCGGATGCCTCCAATCGCTGGTCGTTCTCGTGGCCGAATGCGAACTTTGTCGGCGCCACGGTCAGCATGACCCGCAACGGCGTGCCGCTGGGCATGCCCACCTATGAGGCGCTCGCCTCAGGCTACGGCGACAACACGCTGGTCTGGAGGCCGCAGGGCGTCAGCTACGCGCAGCCGGCCGGCGACGTCACCTATCGCGTCAGCATCACGGGCATCAGCGGCGGCGGCGCGCCGGCAAGCCTCAGCTACGAGGTCGTCGTGATCGACCCCTACGTACTCGGGGAGCGGATCTTTGCCAATGGCTTCGAGCGCTGAAGCGCGCTGGCACGCAGCGACTACGCGCGCATGAGGGTGGACTTGCCGAACAGGCTCTCGACCAGGTCCACGGCGAGCAGCGCGGTCTGGTTGCGCACGTCCAGTGCCGGGTTGAGCTCAACGATGTCCAGCGAGCCCAGCCGCCCGGTGTCGGCGATCATCTCCATGCACAGCTGCGCCTCGCGGTAGTTGGGGCCGCCGGGTACCGTGGTGCCCACGCCCGGAGCGATGCTCGGGTCGAGAAAGTCGACGTCGAAACTGACATGCAGGTGGCCATTGCTGCCGAGATTGAGCAGCGCATCTTCCATCACCCGCTTCATGCCCACCTCGTCGATGTAGCGCATGTCGTAGATCTCCAGGCCCACGTCATGCACCAGCTTCTTCTCGGCCACGTCGACCGAGCGGATGCCGACCTGGCGCACGCACGCGGGCTGCAAGGCCGGCGCGTCGCCGCCGAGTTCGGTCAGCTCGACGGGCCCCAGGCCGCACAGGCAGGCCACCGGCATGCCATGGATGTTGCCTGAGGGCGTGACCGAATTGGTGTTGAAGTCGGCGTGCGCATCCAGCCACAGCACGGTCAGGCGCTTGCCCTGCTCACGGCAATGGCGCGCCACCGCGGTGATCGAGCCGATGCCCAGGCAGTGGTCGCCGCCGAGCAGGATCGGCAGGCGGCCGGCGGCGAGCTGCGTGCCGACGGCGTGCATCACGGCACGATTCCAGGCAATCACCTGCGGCAGGTGGCGATAGCCGTCGACCGGTGGTTCCCAGGGATTCTGCGGCCCGGACAGGTTGCCGCAGTCGCGCACGTCCAGGCCACGGTTCAGCAGCGCCGCGGCCAGGCCGGCCACGCGCAGGGCTTCCGGCCCCATCGAGGCGCCGCGCGTGCCGGCACCGATGTCGGTGGGGGCGCCGATCAGGGAAACGGATTTGCTGCTGGTCATGGGCATCGTGCCGGGTGCGTGGCAGCGCGATCGGCAAGGCCACGCCCGCCGGCTGGCTGGCGGAGGAACCATCAATGATCGGTCAATTCGGCGCCGACGTCACCCTGCGCGGGGCTGGCCCGGCGCGGGGCCGGATCCTGCACGACCCGCCCAGCGCGATGCTGAAAAATTCCGTCCTGAAACTTTTCGGCTCGCACGTTGCGGAAAAGCCGTGCCACCGACTCGGCAGATCAATCACTTGCGCGATTGACCCGCCGGCGATCCATCCCGGGATCGCGCCGGCATGGGCTTTTCAACGCCTGCTAGCGCGGCCCGGTGGCCGCGCCTTCCGCCGCTGTCAGGGCGGCGATGGTGCCGTCCAGCGCGGCCAGGGTCCGATCCCAGGTCACCCGCGCGCGAATCGCGGCATACGCGGGCGGCTCGGCGGCCGGCGGGCGATCCATCAGATCGCGCAGCACGCGGCGGAAGTCCGCGGCGGTGTCGGCCACGTGTACCGTCGGCCATTGCCCGGCATGGCCATAGCCGCGCAGGGCATGCGGGGTGGCCAGCACCGGCCGGCCGGTGTAGATCGCCTCGGCCGTCTTCAGGTTGGAACCGCCGCCGGTGGTGATCGGCAGCACGATGACCGAGGCGCCGTAGAGCAGCGCGGAAAGCTCTTCGCGCGTGACCTCGCCGAGCAGGGCCAGGCGCGGTTCGTTGATGCCGCTCCAGTCCTGGTAGCGCCGGTCGCCGCGGATCAGGTGGCTCACGCCGCCGGCCACGATGATCTGCTCGTCGGGGCGCAGGAAGGCCAGCGAAGGCGCCAGCATGTCCCAGAAGCCGCTGGCATTGGGCGGATGCGCGCTGCCGACGAACAGCGGCCAGTGCGTTCGGCCAAGCCGCTTGCGCATGGCCGCTGCCCGCTGGGGGCTGGCCTGGAAGGGGGCGATGGCATTGGGCGCGGTGATGAAGCGGGCGCGCGCGGCATGTTCGCCGGCCATGTCCCGCAGCGCCGCGAGGTCGGCGTCGGTACAGGCGATCAGCAGGTCGGCCTGCCGTGCGAGCGAGCGTTCCAGGGCCTCGACCTCGGCGATCGCCTGGCGTTGCGCGGGCTGGCGCGCATCGACTTCGTCGCGCTTGAGGCGCCATTCGATGTTCTGCGAGGAATACACCAGGCGTGGCCGGGCGGCCTGCGCCGGACGTGCGTCGAGCCAGCGCTCGACGGCCGGCCACAGCCATGGTTGCTCGAGCGCGATGACATCCGGTTGCAGCGCGTCCAGCCAGGCCTTGAAGCGGCGCCAGGCGCCTGCTTCGCTGGCCAGGCAGGCGCCGCTCTGCAGGTCCGCAAAGCGCGGCAGGTCGGCGCGCCAGCCCGGCCACGCCGCCGGCAGGGCGATGTCCTCGCCGCGCCGTTCGTTGCGGTAGGCATCTTCGTGCATGGCGGCAAGGCCGTGCACCTCGATGCCTTGCGCGCGGTAGAAGTCGCGCAACGCGGCGCCGCGCAACTGGCCGCCATGACGCGGCTCGCCGAGCGGGTAGATCGACAGCTGGGCAAGACGCATCAGGCGAGGCTCCGGGCGGCGGCGAGGAGATCGCGCGCAAAGTCCCGCCAATGGCGCGGTACATAGCTGGCACGGATGCGCGCCTCGGCCGCTTCGCGCGCCGGGGCATCATCCAGCCAGGTCGCGATCTGGCCGCGCCAGGCCGGGAAATCCAGCGGATGCATGGCCGGGCACAGACCCTGGGTCGCCTCGCGCAGGGCCGGGACGTCGGACACCAGCGCGAGCTTGCCGTAGGCCAGGCTCTCGGTGGCGGCCAAGCCCCAGCCTTCATAGAAGGAGGGAAACACGGTGAAGGCGCACTGGCGGTACAGGTGGCCGAGCAGGGCGTCGGAAACGTCGTGCAGCATCAGGATGTGGCCGGCGGTGAACACCTCGCTGGCCTGCATCTCCTCGCGCAGGTCGTTCACGCCCCAGCCGAACATGCCGACCACCACCAGCAGCGGGCAGGCCGCGCCGCGCTCGCGGTACAGGTCCTTCCACACCTGCAGCAGCAGACGGTGGTTCTTGCGCGTTTCGAAGGTGCTGACGTACAGGGCGAACCCCGTCCCGGCCTGCGCCAGTGCACCCCGTTCGGCGTCGTCGAGGGCGGCGATCGGTGCATCGGCCTGCACGTCCGGCGTGGCCAGGTAGACGGTGCGGATCGGTGGCTGGCGCAGCACGCCCACGCGCTCGTAGAAGCCGCGCAGATCCTCGGCCGAGGTGTTGGAGATGGCGAACACCATGTTCGCCGTGTGGGCGATCAGGGTGAAGTGCTCGGCGAAGGTCTGGCGTGCGCTGCCGGCGTACTCGGGATAGTCGATCGGGATGGTGTCGAAGCACGCTTCGATCACGCGCACCCCGGTCTTGCGCTTCAGGCGCCAGGCATGGATGGCGCCGTGGTGCCATTGCAGGCCGATGGAGAAGAACAGGTCGTCCGGCCCGGGCGCGATCGCGCCGTCGTTCGCGGCTGGTGTGGGCGGGCTGGTGGTCGGCGTCGTGGCGGCCGGAGCGGCCGCCGCGGCGGCGCGCCGGGCCTCGCGGTGGCGCAACCAGGCGCCGTGGTGGGCGACCAGCACGCGGCCCAGATCCTGCAGCAGCGGCCAGACCGCGGCCGGCACCAGGCGCGGGCCCCACCAGGCCAGCCAGTCGAAGAAGCGCTGCATGCGCGTGCGGGTCGGGGCGGTCGGTGCGCCCGCCTGGGGCACCGGCGTCGGCGCGGCTGCGGTCGGTGCCTTGCACCAGGCATCGTCCAGCACCTCGCGCACCTGGCGCGCCGACAGCGCGCGGTAGATGCCGCCGCCATCCACTTCGCAGAACACGCTGCCGGGTTCGTGTTCCAGGCAATAGCGCGCGAACTCGCGCTCCACGCGCACGATGCCGACCGGCGGGCGCCGCCAGCGCACGCTGGTGGTGAGGTCGATGTAGAGGCGGCTCATGCTGCGCTCGCCTGCGCGCGGTCGGCGGCGGCGATCACGCCCTCGACGCAGTCGACCAGGCGCGCGCGCACCGTGTCTTCGCCATAGCGGGCCAGCACGTAGGCGCGGCCGGCGGCGCCCATGCGCGCGCGCGCGGGCGCATCCAGTGCCAGCAGCGTCGTCATGCGTTCGATCATCTGTGCAGTATCCGTGTAGCAGTAGCCGCCGGCGGAAGTTTCGATGTGTTCGCGCATCACCTCGCAGTGGCCATTGACCAGCACTGGCGTGCCCTGCGCCATCGCCTCCAGGGCGACGATGCTGAAGCTCTCGTAGCGCGAGGGCAGGACGAAACCGGCCGCGCCGGCCATCAGCGCGCGCTTGCGCGCCTCGTCGACGAAACCGTGGTATTCGATCCAGGGGTGTTTGGGCAGTCCCAGGTGGTCGCTGCCGGTGAACACCAGTTTCGCGCGGTCGCGCCCGGGCAGGCGGGCGAAGGCGTCGAGCAATTCGTCGCAGCCCTTGGCCGCATCGATCCGGCCGCAGTAGAGGAGATAGGGCGCGCCCAGCGACGCGGGGGCCGACGCCTGGGCCTGCTCTACCGCCATGCCGAGCACCGCGCCGCCGTCCAGGCCCCACAGGCGCGTCGCGGTCCGGCGTTCGGCCTCGGTCAGCCAGATGCGGTGCGGGAACGCGGCGTAGCGCGCGGCATACACCGGCAGCCAGGCCGGCACCTCATCGTGCAGGGTGGGGATCAGGATGGCGCGCCGCGGACCGATCAGGCGGATGCCAAAGTAGCTGGGCGCATACAGGTAGGTGCAGAACAGCACCGCCGCGTAGTCGCCGCGGTGTGCGAGCAGCCAGTCCTCCAGGGCCGGACAGTAGGGTCCCTGGAAGCGGATGTATTCCTCCTGCTGCGCTGCGCGCCACAGGCAGGGCGGCGGAGCCAGGTGCGGCTGCACCTCCAGCATCAGGCGCCGGTGCAGTTCGTACCAGTATTCGCCGCGCTCGAAGACGGTGGGAAAGCGCTGGATCGCGATGCCCTCGCGCTGCGTGGCGCCTGCCGGCAGCGCGTTGGCCCAGCTGACGCAGTCGGTCGCGGTGGTGGTGAGGATCTCCACCTCGAAACGCCCGCCGAGCAGGCGCGCATACTGCCAGGCCAGCGCCTCGGAGCCGCCGACCACCGATTCGTGGCAGCGCTGGGTGACGATGGCGATGCGTTTCATGCCGGCGGTTCCGACGCGGTACGCCGCAGGTTCCAGTCGCTGAAACCGCGCTCGCGCAGGATGCCGCGCAGGCGGGCATCCTGGCGCACGCGCTCCATGCTGGCCGCGAGCAGGGCGGGGGTTGCGCCGGGCCACAGCAGCGCGGCCGCACCGGTCAGCGCGGCGGTCGCTGCCGCGGCGCTGCCGATCACCGGCACGCCGAGTTCAAGCGCCGCCAAGGTGACTGCAGGGTCGCTCGCGGCGTCCGACAATATCAGTGCGTCGGCCGCGAGCAGGGCTGCCTTCAGCACCGCCGGCTGCGCGGCGTGGAGCTCGATCTGCGCGGAGGCGGCGCAGGCCTGCAGCGCGTCCGCGAGCGCTTGCGGCGGCTCGTGGGCACCGGTCGCCAGCACGATCAGCCGCGCGTCGGCCTCGCAGCGGGCGAGGTAGAGCTCGAACGCCTCCAGCAAGTCGTGCGGCAGCCCGGTGCGCAGATCGCCCGCGACCAGCCAGCACGCCGCGCGCGCCTGCCAGCGGGCCAGCAGGGCGAGGTTGGCGGCGATCGTGGCCAGTCCATCCGGCCGGACGTCGCTGCCGTGGACCGCGGCAACCGCACTGTGCATCGTGGGCATGGACACCGGCGCCCGCTCAGGCTGCCGCGCGATGGGCGAGCAGGGCGGCCCGGCCATCGGCCGAGTCGATGCGCGCGATCGCCTCGAAGCCGCTCGCGGCAAGCGCGCACTCGAGCAGGTCGAACGGGATGCCGGTCCCGGCCGTGCCGCGCAGGATTTCGATGAGCTGATCCGGCTCGGGTGCATCGGCCAGCAACAGGGCGCCACCCGGGCGCAGCACGCGTGCCGCCTGCGCCAGCAGCTCCAGCACCGGGGTCGTGCGCGCGAGGAGCGGCAAGGCCAGCACGGCCACGCCATCCATGCTGCCATCGTTGCAGCGGCGCAGCGTGTCCATGGCGGGTAGGAGATCCGCGCCGCCGGCGTCCAGGCCGCGCAGGGCGAGCAGCTCCAGCCAGTCTGCGCCGCTGGCCAGGGCCAGTACCCGCGCGCCCGGTTGCAGTTGTTCGGCGAACAACGTGGCCCAGGCGCCGTTGCGGGTGGCGCGGGCGCCATCGCGGCGCAATGCGGCTTCGGCAGCCCGCGCCGCGCGCGGCGCATCGGCGGCGGCGCGCTTGCTGGTGAGCGTCTCGATCTCGCCCAGCGTGCGTTCCAGCCGGCTGAACCATTCGCCGACGGCATAGGTGCGCTGGCGCAGGTAGTCCAGTTCGCTGATCCAGTGCTCCTGCCGGCCGAGCGGCGTGGCTTCCAGCGCCTCGATGCGTCGGCGCAGGGCGAGTTCGGTGGCGCGCACGGCGTCGTCCAGGGACTCGCCGTGCGCCTGGAATTGCTGCGCGCGGGTGTCGAAATCCGCTTCGCTCTGGCGCAGGGCGGCTGCCAGCGAGGTCGTGTGTGCCTGTAACTCGCCGATGCCGGCGTCCAGTGCGCGTCGGCTCTCCTGCGCTTCGTGGCGCCCGGCTGCGGCCAGGGTTTCGAGCGCGCGTTGCTGGCGGGCGAGGAACGGCAGTCCGGCCAGCGCCATGCCGGCCCGCAGCAGGTGGCCGAGCAGCGGGATGCGCGCCGCCTTGGCCAGCAGGTATCGCGAGGGCAGGCCGCGCACGCGCGCGCCGATGCGGCGGCCTTCGCCCGACCAGCGCAGGTTGCCGAGGATTTCCGTCTTGGCCGTGCCGGCGCCGAGCAGGCGCAGCTGGCCGGTGGTTTCGTCGGCGGTCGGGCGCCGCTTCAGCAGCGCGCGGAAGGCGCACTCGACGAAAGCCAGGTACTGCGGATCGGTCAGTTCGCGCAGGGCATAGCTCAGCCGCGCGCGCTCGATGCCGTCGGCATCGCCCGGCGTGGTCTGCGCGCGCGCCAGCATCGGCCGCTCGCCCAGCACCTTGGCCTCGGCGCGGATGTCCTGCCGCACCTGTTCGAGATAGTCGTCGTCTGCCCCGGGTGTCACTGCGGCTGGCCTCTTCGGGAAGGCGCGACTGCTGCCGGCGCTGCGGCCTGCGCAGGGTCGGGATCGCTGCGCGCGCCGATGCGAAGCGGCATGATGCCATAGCGTCGCGCGGTGGCGATATCCACCAGGGCATAGTCCGGGCCGTGGCGCCCGTCCAGGCGCGGTTCGAGCGCGCGCCAGCGCAGGGCGCCGATGCGGCGGGCGGCGGCGAAGTTGGCCGCGGCGGGTGCCTGCGCGCCCAGCAGGGTGGTTTCCAGCACCACCGGCTGTCCGGCGCTGTCGCGGAAGCCGACCAGGGCATGCCCGGGCAGGAGCACGATGAAGGGCTTGAGCGCCAACCGTTCCAGCACCGAGGCGATCAGCACGCTGCCGTCGATGCAGTTGGCGCGCCGCTCCGCCCAGGTGACCGCGGGCAGGCGCACGCGCTGGCTCCACAGTACCGGTCCGCGGGCGAGCGCCGGATCACCGTCGGCGTAGCGCAGGCCGCGCTGTTCGAGCGCTGCCCACACGGCGGCGACGCGCTGCACGGCAGGGGCGGTGTCGAAATCGGCGCGGATCGCCCGCGCTGCGGCGAGGATCGCCCCGACGCTGTCCGCACCGGGATCGACGTAGCCGGCAAAGATCCAGCCCAGATCGACCTGCTCCCCGCCTTCGCGCACGAAGTAGAGCGCCTCATCCAGTGGATGCAGGGTGATGTCCAGGGTCTGTTCGAGCGTTCCGAAGCCGGGCCCGGCCAGCGTGACGGTGAGGGGCTGGCGGCGCGGTTCTCCGAGCGCGCGCAGCGCCGCAGGATCCCAATCCAGGCGTGGCTGCAACCGGCGCGGGCCGGGCACGGTGGCCGGACCGACGGCCAGCTGCGCCGGCGCCACCAGCCCGGCGGTGGCGAGGGTCAGGGTCAATGGCTGATCCGATCCGGGCCCGCTGACCTGCACGCTGACCAGGCCGCTGCCGGTCCCGGGCGGCAACGGTGCCTGCGAAAGCGCCAGCGCAGGGAACACCTGGCCGTTGGGGACGATGCGTACCGACCATTGCGGCAGCGCGGCATGCGCCGCGCCTGCCGCGAACAGGGCGAGGGCGAGCGCCATCCGGGCGCGTGATCGGGTTGCCAGCAGGTGCATCGGGCGACTATCGTTGCCGCCGCGTCGTCTGTCCACCCGTCCCGTTGCAGGAGTTTCGCATGCGTCCGCTCATCCTGACCGTAATGATCGTGGCGCTCAGCGCCTGCAACCCGTCCACGCCGGAGCCTGCCGCGCCCGAGGCCACCACCGCGCCGGCGCCGCAGGCTGCCGCGCCCGCGCAAGCCGCAGCGGTCGAAGCCGCGCCGGCGCAAGCGGCCGCCAAGCCGGACAAGGTGATCCCGGAAGGCCCCTGTGGCGACCAGTCGGCGCTGCCGGCCGACCAGCGGGTCGCCAACACGGCGCGCTGGACCACGGCCAGCGAACAGGACAATTTCGGTTTCGACGTCTATCGCGGCAACAGCGAGGACGGCCCGTTCACCAAGCTCACCAAGGATCCGATCGTCGGCGCCGGCACCTCGGACGAAACCCACAAGTACGAGTTCCGCGACGACACCATCGACCCGTGCAAGGCGTACTGGTACTACGTCGAGGGCATCTCGACGAAGGGCACGCGCGAGAAGTTCACGCCGACCTTCCGCGCGCCACCCAAGCACCGCCCGGTCGGTTCGCCGCCGAACGCCGACGCCGCGCCGCCCGTCAAGGAGTAGCTTTCGTCGCGCCGCCGGCACCCGGCCTGGGCGTGGACGCCGCACGCCGTCGCCGCCGCCACCTGGCGGCGGTGCAGTTCCTGGTCCTGTTCACGCTGTCCCAGGCGCTGCTCTGGTGGGCCTACTACGGTCACGGCGCCAAGCCGCTGATCGGCGACGAGCAGACCTACCAGGACACCGCGCTGGCCATCCTTGCCGGCGGCGCCTGGATGCCGAGCACGATCTGGCCACCGCTGCAGTCCCTGCTGCTGGCGCTGATCTACGTGGGCGCCGGCCCCCACGTACTGGCCGTCCAGCTGCTGCAGTCGGTCCTGTTCATCGGCTGCGCGGCCTTGCTGCGCGATCTGTGGCGGCGCCTCGGCGGCAGCGTGCGTGCCGCCAACACCGCCGCGGCGCTGTTCCTGGTCAATCCTGCCAGTGCCGCCTATGCGCACTGGTTGTGGCCCGAGATCCCGCATCTGTTCCTGCTGCTGGCGGCGCTGTGCCTGCTGGCACGCGCGCCGGGCCTGGTGCGGGCCGGCGCGGCTGGCGCCTGCGTGGGTCTGGCGATCCTTGCCAAGAGCCTGCTGGCGGGATTCTGGCCGGCGTTCCTGCTCGTGTACCTGCGCCGCGCGCGCCCACGCATCGCCTGGCGGCCGGCGCTGGCCTTCCTGCTCGCCCTCGGCCTGGTCACCGGGCCGGCGCTGCTGCACGGCTGGCGCAGCCACGGCACGCCGACGATCGCCGACAGTTCGGTCTACAACCTGTGGATCGGTCTCACCGACCGCTGGCGCAGCGACTACGTGGAAGACATGGGCGGCGCGACCCTGCCGGCCTTCCTCGCCAGCGGTGCGAGCCCCGCGCAGCGCAATGCCGTGTACCTTGCCAAGGTGCGGGCCCGCGTGGCCGAGCGCGGGTTGGCGCGTGTGCTGGCCGAGCAGTTCGGCCGACAGTATTTCCGCCTGTTCAGCGCCAAGACGCCGCTGGTCTCGCAATTGCCGGGCGCCGCACGTGCGGGGCATCTTTCGGTGTACCGCACGCCGCCCTGGCTGACCCGCAGCCTGATCCTTGCCAATGACTTCTTCCATGCCCTGATCCTGGCCGCGGCGGCGCTGGGCCTGGCCTGCTGGCGCTGGCGCGGCGCGCGCGCGGGCCGGGCGGCGGCGCTGCCGCAGGACGCCGCCAGCGGAGCGCCATCCCGCGCCGTGCTGTGGCTGGTCGTGGGCCTGTTCTTCGCCTACCAGCTGGGCCTGTTCCTCGTGCTGCACGTGAAGGCGCGCTTCCTTTTTCCGATGCTGCCGTTCCTGTGCGGCTTCGCCGGCAGTTTCCTTGCCGCCCTGGCCGATCGGCTCGGCGGCCCGCGAAGCGCGGCTGGCGGCCCGCCTGCGCGCCTGGCGCTGACCCGGCCGCGCTTGGCCGCCGGCGCCCTGCTCGGCGCGCTGCTGCTCTTCCTTGCGTTCGCCGGGCCGGCCCTGGACCGGCTCGGCGCGGGCTGAAGCGGCGCGAATCCGGTATCCTCGCGGGCTTTCCAGCGCTTCAGCACGCATGCGCCAGCATCTAGTCGAACTGATTCTCTTCAGCACCTACGCGGAACTGCGCGCGGAGGCGGCGCGCAGCTACCTCGGGCTGGTGTGGTGGATCCTCGAACCGGCCATGATGATGGGCGCGTTCTGGCTGGTCTTCGACGTCATCCTGGAGACCGGCGGCCACGACTACGTGCCCTTCCTGATCATCGGGATGGCCATCTGGCAGTGGATGAAGTCGTGCATCACGCATGGCGGCTATGCCATCTGGGGCAACCTGCCGATGCTGCGCCAGGTGCGCCTGCCGCCGCTCATCTTCCCGCTGGTGGCGATGCTCTCGGACACGGTGAAGTTCGCCTTCATCCTGGCCCTGCTGCTGGTCATCCTGTGGTCGATGGGCTATCCGCCGAATACCGCCTACTGGGCCTTGCCGATCCTGTTCGCCATCGTGTTCATGGCCGCGGCCGGGGCCGGCTTCATCGTCGGCGCGCTGGTACCGCTGGTGCCGGACCTGCGCTTCGTCATCGAACAGGTGTTGATGGTGGTGATGTTCCTGTCCGGCGTGGTGTTTCCGCTCGACCAGGTGCCCGCCGAACTGCGCTGGCTGATGGATCTCAATCCGGTGGCGGTGATCATGGACAACGCACGCGGCATCCTCATGCACGGGCGCCTGCCCAACTGGGTCGGGCTGTACAAGGTGGCGCTGATTTCGGTCGGCGCCTGCGTGGTCGGCGTGCTGTTCGTGCGCCGCCTTGCGCCGCGCTTCCCCAAGCTGGCGAGCTGAGATGGGCGAGATCCTGGTCGAGCTCGAACACGTCGGCGTGGCGTTCGATGTGCAGCGCAACATCGGCGGCGGGCGCTATTGGGCGCTGGAGGACGTGAACCTCACGCTGCGCCGCGGCGAGCGCCTGGGCATCATCGGTCGCAACGGTGCCGGCAAGAGCACCCTGCTGCGCGTGCTGGCCGGGATCCTGGTGCCCGATCGCGGCACGGTGCGCCGCGCGCCGGTCTCCTGCCAGCTGCTGGCCCTGGCCCTGGGCTTCGTCGGGCACCTGTCCGGACGCGACAACGCGGTGCTGTCGGGGCTGATGCTCGGCATGCGCCGGCGCGAAATCATCCGGCGGCTGCCGGCAATCCGCGAGTTCTCCGAGCTTGGCGAGTTCTTCGAGCAGCCGATCGCCACGTATTCGGCGGGCATGAACATGCGCCTGGCCTTTTCGGTGGCCATGCAGGTGGAGCCGGACGTGCTGCTGATCGACGAAGTCCTGAGCGTGGGCGACGCGGAGTTCCAGCACAAGTCGCACGCGGCCATGCATGCGCGCACCGGCGAGGGCAACACCATCGTGCTCGTCAGTCATGACGAGAAGCAGATCGCCGAGCGCTGCGATCGCCTGCTGTGGGTCGAACAGGGCCGCAGCCAGCTCGAAGGCAGCCTGAAGGACGTGCTGGCGGCCTATCACCGCGATCAGCACACCTGCGGGGTGGCGGCGTGAAGGTGCTGGCCGAGCCGATGCGCCTGGCCGCGTTGGCCAGGCCGCTTGGACTTTCGCCCGAGGCGCTGCTGGTGCTCGCCGGGCGCCTGGCCCTGGATGCCGCCTCGCCGGTCACGGTCGCACGCCTGCTCGCCGGCGCGGCACGCGTGCAAGGCGCCGGCGCCACGCTCACAGCGGCCGCCACGCAGTTGGCGCTGGGCCCCGGCGCGCATGCCCTGGATGACGTGGAGCGCATGCTCGCAGGGGTCTGGTCGCGGGCTTGTCCAGAGGATCCCGGATCGTGCGCGGCGCCGCGCTGATCGTCCTCGCCTGGAACCAGTGGGCGCTGACCCGCCGCTGCCTGGATTCGCTGCTGGCGAGCGAACTCGACCAGGCCGAGGTCATCGTCGTGGACAATGGCAGCGAGGATGACACGGCCGCGGGCCTGGCGGCCTACGCCGATCGCCTGCGCATCCTCAGCCTGCCAGACAACCAGGGCTTCGTGCGCGGCATGAATGCCGGCATCGCGGCGGCCCGCCCGGATGACGACGTGGTGCTGCTCAACAACGACCTGGTGTTCACGCAGCGCGACTGGCTGGGCCGCCTGCGCGACGCCGCCTATGCCGCACCCGAGCATGGCGTGGTCGGCTGCCGCCTGCTCGGTCCGGAGCCGGAAGGGCGCCTCTATCACGCCGGCGGCTTCATCGAGGCCGATGAGCTGTGGGGCCAGCAGACCGAGAGCGGGATCGTGGAGCGCGACCTGGGCCAGTATGAGCGCACGCGCCGCGTCCAGGCCATCGCTTTTGCCCTGGCCTACCTGCGGCGCGATTGCCTGGAGCGCATCGGGCTGCTCGACACGGTCTTCCACAGCTATTTCGAGGATACCGACTACTGCCTGCGCGCCGCCGACGCCGGCATTGCCAGCGTGGTTGCCGGTGCAGTCACGTTGCGCCATGACCAGCACGGCTCGACCCGGGAGGATGGCGGCTTCCGGGCGCGCCTGTGGGCGGCCAGTCGCGCGACCTTTGCCGCGCGCTGGCAGGGGCGGCTCAAGGCGGGCTATCGCGGCCAGGTGCTCTGGCAGGGTGCGACGCGCGGCGGCGAAGCCTATGCCCAGCTCGCGCGCCAGCTCGTGCGCCGGCTGGACGCGCGCGGCGCGCGCATGGCGTTCGCGCCGGTCGCGCCCGAGGCGCTGGATGCGCAGGACTTCCGCCTCGACCTCGCTGCGCGCCGGCGCTGGACGCCGCCGGCAGACGTGGCCGTGATGGCGGCCGGCGGCGAGCACTTCGCCCGCGCGGCCGGCCGCTGCCGCATCGGCATCGGCAACAGTGACTGGCAGCGCGTGCCGGCAAGCTGGGCGGCCGCCGCCAATACGCTCGATCTGCTGCTGGTGCCGGATGCCTTCCAGCGCCAGGCCTTCCAGTCCGCCGGGGTCACCACGGCCGTGGAGCTGTTGCCGATCGGCGTGGATCGCGACTACTGCCATCCGCGCGTGCCGGCAGTGCCTCACCCGCGTGGCGCCTTCGTGTTCCTGGCGGTGGTGGAGGATCTGGCCCGCGATGCCCCGGAGCGTCTGCTGGACGCCTTCCGCGCAGCCTTCGCCAGCGAAGCGGGCGTGGAACTGCTCGTGTACCTGCGGCCGGGCCGCGGGCGCGCGCGCAGCCGCGCAGCGCTTGCGCCGCTGGTCGAGGGCCAGGCCAACATCCGCCTGCTGGACGGCTGGGCCTTCCCCTGGGCTCAGCGCGCGCAACTGCTGGCCAGCATCGACTGCTATGTGACGGCGCGTCGCGGCGGCGCTTGGGATCCGCTGGCCGCCGAGGCGCTGGCCTGCGGCAAGGCGCTGGTGGCGACCGACTTCGGCAGCTGCGGCGCTCTGGCGCGTGCGCACGGCCTTGCCGTCGCCTGCACCGGCCTGGTCGAGGATGCCCGCCATCCGGGGGCCTGCTGGGCCGAGCCTGAGGTGGCGGCGCTGACAGCGCAGCTCCTGGCCGCCTGGGCGGCGCGCGGCGCCCCCGATGCCGCTGACCGCGCGCAGCGCTTCGCCGCGCACCACGACATCGAGGACAGCGCCGATCGCCTGCTGGCCCACATTGCCCGCCTCGGCCGCTTCCGGGCCAGCCCCGCGCGGCCACCGGCGCATGCGCCGGTGCAGTTGCAACGGCCGGCGAGCGGCCAGATCGTGGTCCTGGGCATGCACCGTTCGGGCACCTCCAGCGTCGCCGGCCTGCTGGCACGCATGGGCGCCCATGTCGGGCCGCAGGACGATCTCCTGGTCGGCCCGGACAATCCCAAGGGCCATTACGAATCGGGCCGCCTGCATGGCGCCTGCCTGCGTCGCCTCGCCGCCGCAGGCGGCGACTGGATGCACCCGCCGACGAGCTCGCCACCGGCGGCGGTGGATGCGTTCCGGCGCGAGGTCGCCGCCCTGCTCGACGGCTTCGAGGCGCATCGACCCTGGCTGATCAAGGAACCGCGCCTGTGCCTGCTGGTGCGCGAACTGCTGCCACTGCTGACGCGCCCGGTGTTCGTGATGGTGGTGCGTGCGCCGCAGGCGGTCGCGCGCTCGCTGGCCACGCGCGACGCCATGCAGGCCGACGCCGCACTGGCCTTGTGGGCGCACTACAACCGCGAGGCCTTTGCCGCCAGCCGCGGCTGGCCCCGCCTGCTGGTCGACTACGACGCCTTGCTGGCCGAGCCGGTGGCCAGCATGCAGCGGCTGCTGAGCGGGTTGCAGGCGCTCGGCGTGGCCGGTCTGGCGGCGCTGCCGGAGGCCGAGGTGGGGGCCTGGATCGATGCACCCGCCGCGCATTCCACGCCTTCATTCGCGGGCCTCCGCGAAGATCAGGCGGCGCTCTGGGCGGCCATCTGCGATGGCAGCATCCTTGCCGACCCGCCGGCGCCGGGGGCGCCCTGATGGCAAGCTTGCTCGCGCGCCTGCTGCGCCGGGGACCGGCGCTGCGCCCGCCGCTCGGCGGGGTGCGCTGGGATGGACGCGTGCTGCGCCTGCAATGCATGCCAGGCGCGCCGCGCCGGCTCGCCCTGGAACTCGACGGCAGCCATTTTTCCGAGGCCGACGCGGACGCGAGCGGGGTCATCGACTTTGCCTTTCCGTTTGCCCCGTCGGGCCGCGCGAAGTTCGACGTGCTGCCGCGTCTGGGGCGCGACGGCGAAGTGCTGGCCGCGCGGCCGCTGCGTTTGCGCCTCGGCCACGCCGGTATCGGTCCGGCGTCGCCGCCGCCGCCATCGCCGGCCGCGCTGGTCGATGCCGCGCAGTGCGTGCCGTTCGGCACCGACGTCGCTGCGCGCGAGGTCGCCATCGTGGTGCCGGTGTATGGTGCCCCGGACCTGGTCGAACGTTGCCTGGACGCGGTGCTTGCGCACAGTGATGGCCGCGCTTCGCTGATCGTGATCGATGACGCCAGCCCCGATCCGGCCATCCGTTCCTTGCTGGCGCGCTATGCCAACCGGCGCGGCGTGCGCGTGCTGGCCAATCCGCACAATCTCGGTTTCACCGCCACCGCCAACCGCGGCATGGCCGAGGCACGCGATGCCGATGTGGTACTGCTGAACGCCGATGCCCAGGTCGGCCCGAACTGGCTGGCCGGGCTGCGCCGCGCCGCGCTTTCGGCACGCGATGTCGGCACCGTCACCGCCGTGTCCGACAATGCCGGTGCGTTTTCGGTGCCCGAACTGGAGCAGGCCAATGACTTGCCGGCGTGCTGGTCCTTCGACCAGGCCGCGCGCGCGCTGTGGCAGCAGGCCGGACTGGCCTACCCGGCGCTGCCGACCGGCAACGGGTTTTGCCTGTATGTCCGCCGCGCGGTTCTGGACGTGATCGGCGGCTTCGATGCGGCGGCCTTCCCGCAAGGCTATGGCGAGGAGAACGACTTCTGCCAGCGCGCCGCGTGCCATGGTTTCCGCCACCTGATCGCCGGCAACGTGCTGGTGCGCCATGCGCGCAGCGCCAGTTTCGGTGCGCCGCGCCGTCAGGCGCTCGGCACGGCGGGCATGGCGGTGCTGCGCCAGCGCTGGCCGAACTACGAACGCGAGGTGGGCGCAAGCCTGTGGTCCTTCGAGCGTCGCGTGCTCGACTGGCGCGTGCGCCGCAGCTTGGCCGCTGCCACTGCCGCGACTGCGCCGCGGCCGCGCGTGCTCTGGGTGGGCGGGGGCGCGCCGACCTGGGCGGATGCCGAGGTGTGGAACCTGCGCGCCAACGGCAGCGAGAACGAACTCGTGCACGAGGGCGCCGTAATCGCCGCCAATACCTGGCAGGCCGAGGCCCCGGAGGCGTCGTATCAGGCGCTGTGGGACTGGCTGCAGATCCATGCCATCGAGGCCCTGATCGTACCGGCAAGAAAGGAATCGGCGGCCGAGATCCTCTGCCGCCTGCTCGACATCCCGGTGCGCGTCGTCGATGCTCGGGCCGGATCGCTGCATGAGGCCCTGGCCGGCGCCGCGATTGCCAACCGCAGCTTCCCGGAGCGATGACGATGAGCTTCCCGTTCCAGCGCGCCCTCGTTACCGGCGTGAGCGGCCAGGATGGCGCCCTGCTCGCGGCGCTGCTGCTGCGCGCCGGGGTCGCCGTGACCGGCACCCATCGACCCGGGCGCCCGCCCGACCTGTGGCGCCTCGAGGAACTGGGCATCGCCGGTCATCCGCTGCTGCAGCTGGTCGCCCTCGATCCGGCCGATGCACAGGCCTGCGCGGTTGTGATCACCACGCATGCGCCCGAGGCCGTGTTCCATCTGGCCGGCCAGTCGCGCGTGGCCGAATCCTTCTGTGCGCCGGTGGCGAGCCTGCAGGCCAATGGCCTGAGCACGGTCAACCTGCTCGAAGCGCTGCGCGCGCACGCGCCGGCGGCGCACCTGGTGCTGGCTTCCAGCGCCGAGATCTTCGGCAGTCCGGCGCACGCGCCGCAGGATGAGGCCACGCCACTGGCGGCCGCCTCCCCGTATGGCCTGTCCAAGCTGCTGGCGCACGCGGCGGTGGCTGCCTGGCGCGCCAGCTATGGAATCCGCGCCTCCAGCGCCATCCTCTTCAACCACGAATCGGAGTGGCGTGACGCGGCCTTCGTGACGCGCAAGATCACGCTGGGCGTCGCGCGCATCGCCACCGGCGCGCAACAGGACATCGCACTCGGCAACCTCGCGGCGCGGCGCGATTTTGGTTACGCGCCGGACTACGTCGCCGCCATGGCGGCCATGGCGGCGCGCACCGAGGCTGCCGATTACGTGCTGGCCACCGGACGGGCAGCCAGCATCCGCGAGTTTGCCAGCGCCGCCTTCGCCGCGGTCGGCATCGCACTCGACTGGTCCGGCGAGGGGCTGGACGAGATCGCCACCGAGCGTGGCGGCGGTCCGTTGCGGGTGCGGGTGGATGCGCAGTTCTTCCGCCCCGTGGACGCGCCGTTGCTGGTCGGTGATGCCGCGCGTGCACGGCGTGCACTCGGCTTCACGCCCAGCCTGGATCTCGCCGGCCTGGCGCGCCGCATGGTCGAGGCCGACCTGGCACGCCTGGGCGCGGCGCCTGCATGAAGGTCATCCTCAACGTGGATGCCATCAGCGCGCCGCTGACCGGCATCGGGCGCTATGCGCTGGAGCTGGCGCGCGGCTTGGCGGTGCACCCTGAGGTGGCTGCGCTGCGCCTGTATTCGGCCTACCGCTGGGTCGACGATCCGGCGCATGCGCTCAGCGCCAACCGCGGCATCGCCACGCTGCGTCGGCGCGTGCCGTTCAAGAGCGCGGCCCTGGAAGCCTATACGCAGGTGCGCTCGGCGCTGTTCCGGCTGCACACGCGGCACCTGCGCGAGTGGCTGCTGCACACGCCGAACTACGTGCTGATGCCGTTCGCCGGCCCCACCGTCACCACCGTGCACGACCTGTCCTGGCTGCATTATCCGCACGCCCATCCGCTCGAGCGGGTGCGCTTCCTCGATCGCCACCTGCCGCGCACGCTGGAACAGGCGCGCCTGGTGCTCACCGATTCGCAGTTCGTCGCTGCCGAGATCGCTGCGCGGCTCGGCGTCCCGCCTGCCAGGCTGCGCGTGGTGCCGCTGGGCGTGGACGCCGCCTTCCATCCACGCGCGGCCGTAGAACTGGCGCCCGTGCTGGCGCGCCATGGCCTGGCCGACACCGCCTACCTGCTGGTCGTCGCCACGCAGGAACCGCGCAAGAACCTTGCGCGCCTGGCAGCCGCCTATGCGCGCCTGCCCGCCGCCCATCGCGCGCGCCATCCGTTGGTGATCGCCGGTGATCGGGGCTGGCGCAATGCCGGGCTCAGGCAGGCCCTTGCGCCGCTGGAGGCGCGCGGTGAGCTGCGCCGGCTGGGCTATGTGCAGGAGGCGGACCTGCCGGCGCTCTACGCCGGCGCGCACGCCTTTGCCTTCCCCTCGCTCTACGAAGGTTTCGGCCTGCCGGTGCTCGAAGCGCTGGCCAGCGGCGTGCCGGTGCTGACGTCGGATGCATCGTCGCTTCCCGAGATCGCCCGCGATGCGTACGGCCCGCTGGCCTTGCTGGTCGATCCGCTGGACGAGGATGCGCTGCATGCCGGCCTGCTGCGCCTGCTCGAAGACGATGCCTGGCGCGCCGCGGCCCGCCTGCGCGGGCCGGCGCACGCCGCCGCCTTCACCTGGGCGCGTTGCGTGACGGGAACGGTGGCGGCCTATCGCGAGGCGAGTGCCTGAGGCGGCAGCGCGGGCGCTGCGCGCGCGTCCGGGCCGGGCGGTGCTCGACCCGCATCTGCGCTGGCCGCCGGCAGGCGCGTGAAGGCTGTGGCCGCGACGCGCGCCTAGTTGGCCGCTGCGCCGGCCGCGGCGGGCGCGGTCTGCCGCGCGGCCGCCGTTGCGGCCGGATCCGGGTCGTCGAAATCGCCCTGCATGATGGTGTCGGCGTGCCAGGCGGGCGGCGCGTAGGCGGGGGTGCGGAACTCGCGCCACCAGTCGGCCGCCAGCTTGCCCAGGGGCGTCGGGGGCGTGGCGTCGGCCTGCGTGATGTCGAGGCCGCCGACCACGTCACGACCGCTTTCCGGGGCGACGGCATACACGCGCACCTGCGCCGCCTGGCCGCGTGCGATGGCCGGCACCGGCAGGCGCAGGCGCGGCTGCGCGATGCGGTACTCGGCAGACGTGAGCGGGTTGCCCCTGGCGTCGGCCCAGTCCACGCGCAGGTTGCCGGCGAAGCGCTCCAGGTTCAGGTCGATCACCACGCCTGGCGCCCAGCGGTCGTCTTCGATGGCAATGCGCGCCTCGTCGTGCGGACGTTCCAGCACCAGCGCCGGGTCGCCGAGCAGGTTGTACATTTCCACCAGGGTGCGATCCTGCGAGCCCTGCTTGGCGCGCACGATGGCCTCGCCGATGGTGGCACCGGGGGTGAGCAATTCGCTGATGATGGCCTTGCTGAAGGCGGGCGAGGGTGAATTGCGCCACGAGGCGGCGAACACGGCCACCGCGCCCTTGCCGGGCTCACGCAGGAAACGCTCGCCGATCGAGTCCTCGGTGGGGTTGTCGAACGGCGCCGAATAGCAGGTCATCGACAGCACCATCGGCAGGCGGCTGCCGTTTTCCAGTGCGGAGACGTCGTCGAGGGTGAACAGGTCGTTGTTCTTGCGCAGGTCCGGCGGGCCGGTACGCCAGATGTAGCGCCCGCCATGGCCGATGAAGTGCACCAGCAGGCGGCCCTCGTCGATGCCGTCGTGAATGGCGCGCTGGTGTGCGGCGTTGTCGCTTTCCTTCGGGTTCGCATAGACCTTGTCGGCGACGAAACCGGCCCGGCCCAGATCGCTGGCGATGGTGTCGGACGCCTGCTTGAATGATTCGATCTCGTCGGTGATGAACATCACGTCGCGGCGCCACTTGCCCGGGTGCGGCTTGGACATGTAGTCGATGGTCTTGTCGACGATGGCCTGCACCTCGTCGGGCTCGACCACCGGGAAGCGGCCCACGGCGACCACCGGATGCCAGTCCTCGCCGTCCACCGCGCCGAACCAGTTGTCGCTGGCGGACTGGCCTTCCTCGGAGGGGTATTGCCAGGTGGGAATGAGGTTGCGGTCGGCCAGCTTGCGCGGCAGCTTGGCGTACTGGGTGCCGGGGACGGCGCCGAAATGGCCGGGGAACAGCAGTTCGCGGTCGGTCCACTTGGCGTAGTTGAGATCGTTGTAGGTTTCGTGGCGGATGTCGAAGCTGGCGTCGCCGACCAGCAACAGGAAGCGCGGCTGCACCTGCCAGTCGTCCCAGGCCGTCTTGACCAGGTTGCGGATCGCCAGCGGGTGGGCGATGCCGTGGTTGAACTGGTCGTACACCGCGTCGATGTCGAGGACGGCCACGCGCAGGCCACGCTTCTCATGGAACTCGGCCAGCGGCCGGATGGCGTCGAGCAGGCGGGCGTGGGCGACGATCAGGTAGTCGTAGCCCGTCTTCTCGGCGGCCCAGGCTTCACCTTCCACGGCGCGGATCATGGCCGGCTGCGCAAAGGCCCCGCCGACCAGCGGGAACAGGCGGGTGCCGGCGCCTGCCGCGGCGAAGCGAAAGCGCCCTGCCGCGGCAGCCTGGCCTGGCCGGCGCAGGCCGTCCGTGCCATACAGCACGGGGGCAGCCGCGCCCTGGTAGGCCAGTTCCAGCGGAGCGCCGCTCTCGCCGGCCGTCGTGAAGGGCAGGGTGGTTGCATCCAGCCTGCCGGTGATCGGGTAGCGCGCTTCCAGCCAGTTGAACATCACCACATCGACCAGGGTCGTCCCCGCCTGGCCCGGTGCCGCGCGCCGGGGCACTGCGAGCGTGAGCGTGTTGCCGGTTTCCTTGAGGATCGCCAGCGGCACCTGGATCGCATGGCGCACTTCATCGCGGCCGTTCCAGCGCAGCTGCGTCTGCGGTGTGCCGTTGATGCTGACCTCGACGACGTGGTCGTCGGCCTTCTCGCCGCCACCCGCGCGGGGGGCGGGCAATTCCGACAGGCCGCGGAAGTTGAGCGTGAGATCCAGGGCGCCGCTGCCGCGCGCCAGGTCGGGCAGGTCCAGGGAGGTCTCGAAGGGCTTGGGGTCCACCTGGGTCAACTTCGCCCACTGCCACACGTCCGGTTCTTCGCCCGGCTTCTGCTGCGCGCGGTCGAGCCGGATCATGAGGTTTTCCTCTTCCACGTGCAGGGTACGCTGCAGCGCGGCGCGGCCTTCCCCGGCGGGTACCACATCGTCCATGCGCGCATGCTTGCCTGGCGCGGCCGCAAGCAGATAGGTGTTGTTGACGCTGTAGGGGTCGAACCAGCTTTCCGGGCCGTGCAACTGCAGACCGACCCACTCGATGTGGTCGCCGGGCGCAAAGCGTTCGCCCTTGGCGACCACGCGCAGCGGCACTTCGTCGCCATTCCAGGTCAGCACCAGGTCGTCTGCGGCGCAGTCGGCGAGCCCGGGCTGAGCCGCCACGATGGTCGTGTGGTCCAGCGCATACACGCCGGCGTGTTCGAGCTCGATGTGCAGGCGCCCGCTGCAGGCAGACGCGACGGGCGCGGCCAGGGCCAGGGTCAGGGCAAGGGCGGGAGTACAGAGCTTGGCAAGCATGGAAGGGTTGCGCACGTGGCGGCCGCGCGGGCGGCGCGGCTTCAAGGGAACCGGCGAGCCTAGCCGGCAGCGTCACTTACCGCAAGGCTTTCGCGCCCGCAAGTGCGTGAACCGATTGAAGAACCCGACGCGGGACGTGATCCGGGTCAGGGGCCGGGCGCGGGCCCGTACAACCTTGCCAGCACGGCGGCGACACCTGGCGCCGCGCGCTGCAGGGTGGCCGGGTCGGAGAAATGCAACTCGCTGGTCACGGCGAAGTACTCCTCCACGCTTTCCGCGGCGTAGGGATCGATCAGCGTGTCGCGACCGCGCTCGACCTGCCGCACCAGCCGGTCGTAGGCGGGCTGCATGGCCGCGATCCAGTCCCGCCGCGGCAGATGTGCCGGCAGGCGCGGCGTACCGTTGAGGGCGCCATCCAGCAGATCCAGCTTGTGCGCGACTTCGTGCACGACCACGTTGAAGCCGTCGAAGGGGTGGGCAAGGTCGGTGGCGACGTCAGCCCAGGAGAGGATCAGGGGGCCAAACTCCCAGGCTTCGCCGATCAGGTCATCCACGACATCGGTGACCACGCCGGTGGCCTCGTCATGGTGTTCGCGTCGCACGCGGAATTCGCCCGGATAGACGATCACCTCGCGCCAGCCCGCCAGCCAGTCGAAGCCGCGGTAGAGCACCGGCCGGCAGGCCAGCGCCGCGATGGCAAGACACTGGACGGCGTCGAGCGCGTGCCCACCCGCGGCGCTGAAGCGCTTGCGCGCAAGAAAGCGCTCGGTCAGCGCGCGCAGGGCCACGCGTTCGTCCTTCGTGAGCGCTGTAAACAGTTCGGAGCTGGCAAGCAGGGTGCGCCACGCAGCATCGTCGATGCGTGCGGGTGCAGTGAATCGCTGGCCAAGGCGTGCCAGCCAGCGCGTGATCGACATGGCCTGGTTCCGCAGCCGCCAAAACCCGCTACTTTACCGCGTGACGCCGGATGCAGAAGGGGCACGCCGGATCCGCAGGGGCAAGTCGCTCCGCGAGCGCCGGGCCCGTGTCGGCGCACATCCCAAGTACGGCGCGGGTGAGTTCCTCATCGAGCGCTGGACCCGTGTCGGCGTACATCCGCGTACTGCACGGGATGCGTTCATCCAGAACTCACTTGATTGCGCCGGGGACCAGGGACTGCCAGCGGTAGCTGGGGCGTTTGGGCGTCTGGGCGGCCGGCACGGAAGGGTCGAAGGTGGCGTCGGCCGATCCCGGCGCCGGCGCGGCTTCCGGCGGTGTGGCGCTGTCGACCTTGCCCGCAGGCGCCGGCAAGGCGCCATCGACACCGCCGAAGTTGCCCCCGTGCAGCGATCCGCCGCCCAGATCGGACGCATCCTGCGTGGCTGCCGCCGGCGTATCGCCCAGCCCGGCGTTGCCCTCGTCGCTGCTCGTGGCGAGCGTGTCGAAGCCGTCGAACGCGCCGGTTCCGGCCGCGGCTCCGGCAGCAAAGGGCGCCAGTGCGGTGACCAGCAGAACAGTGGCTAGCATTCTCATCGGTTTCCCCGGCGCGGCTGCGGGTGAGGTGACGTGCAGGAGGGTTGACAATCCTCGCACGATCGGGGTCGGCACTTCCAGTGGCGATGGCAAGCATACTTCATGCCAAGCCGGAGCATGCACGCAGTCGCCGCGTGCGGCGCAGCGCCGGCATGCGCGCCGTGTCCGCGGACAGCCTGCGGACAGTGGCGGACATGCGATTTGACGATCCGGACACGAGATCACCATTCAGCTGCGGTTACACTTCCCGTTATGGGAGATCCGCGCCTGCCAACTGCCGCGTCGCTCGATTCGCTGGTCGCCGCAACCATTCGTGCGGCGGTGTCGCCCGCCGTGCGTGCCGCGCTGGGCGAGCTCAGCTATCACGGCGAGATCGATTCCACCAATGCAGAGCTGTTGCGTCGGAGCCGCAGCGATCCGCGCGATCGCCTGGTGTCGATCGCGGACATGCAAAAGCAGGGTCGCGGACGCCAGGGCCGGACCTGGCGACAGCGGCCAGGCGGCGGACTGGCCCTGTCCATGCTCAAGCGCTTCGACGGTCCGATGGCTGGGCTGGCCGGGCTCAGCCTGGCGGCCGGAACGGCCTGCGTGGCCGCGCTCGAGGACTGCGGCCTGGGCGACATCGGGCTCAAGTGGCCGAACGACCTGTTTTCCGGCGGGCGCAAGCTGGGCGGGATTCTGGTGGAGCTGGGCGGCGCAGCGGCCGGGCCCTGCCATGCCGTCGTCGGCATCGGCATCAATCTGCAACTGGGCGAGGCTGGCGCGGCGCTCGACCAGCCGTGGACCGACCTGGCCACGCTGGGACACGGGCACGAACCCTCGCGCAACCAGCTCGCCGCGCGCATCCTCGATCGCCTGTGCCCGGCCCTGGACCACTTCGCCGTGCACGGCTTCGCGCCGTTCCAGGAAGCGTTTGCCGAGCATGATGTCCTTCGCGACCGACCGGTTCGCGTGCTCGTCGGCGGCGCGTCGCGCAGCGGCACGGCGCGCGGCGTCGATGGGCGCGGCGCGCTGCGGGTGGCCTTCGAAGACGGGGAACAGGTCTTCGACGCCGCCGAGATCCGCCTGGAGAGGCTGGCATGAAACTGCTCATCGATTTCGGCAACACGCGGCTGAAGTGGGCGTTGCTCGGCGGGGGCGGGCTGCGTCCGGGTGGCGTGTTTGCCCACCGCGACAGGAACCTCGAGGCGGCGTTGCACATCGAAGGACCGGAACGCGCGCGCATCGATGCGGTCCTGGTGGCCAGCGTGGTGGATGACGCGCGCGAGGCGGAACTGGCCGCACTGGTGCAGGCGCGCTTCCGCGTGCGTGCGCAGTTCCTGCGCAGCCCGGCGCAGGGACTGGGCATCCGCAATGCCTATGCCGAGCCGGCGCGGCTTGGCATCGACCGGTTCCTCGGCCTGGCCGCGCTGCAGGCGGCCCGCCCGCAGGCGCAGGTGCTGGCCAGCGTCGGTACGGCGCTGACGCTCGATGCCCTGGATCCTGCCGGCAACCATCTGGGCGGCATCATCGTGCCGGGGTTGGCCCTCATGCGCGGGGCCGTCCACGCGCGCACGGCCCGCACGCGCCAGCCCGGCGGGTGCTTTCGCGAGCTGCCGAGCAATACCGCCGATGGCGTTTTCGCTGGCGCCGTCTTTGCGGCTGCCGGGGCGATCGATCGCTTCCGCGAAGTCGCCGCGCGGCGCCTTGGCACGATGCCCGCCCTGTTCCTGACCGGCGGCGGGGTCGATGAACTGATGCCCCTGCTGGAAGACGCCGTGCGCATGCATGACCTGGTGCTGCGCGGGCTCGCGCTGTGGGCCGAATCCACGGTGCAAGCCGGCTAAGATGCACGTTCTGGCCCCTGGCTGCGATTGCTGATGTTCATCCGCACCCTGTTCGTGCTGTTGCTCGCACTGAATCTCGGCGGCGCCGCCTGGCTGCTGTTCGGACAGGCGCCGCGGGTCGCGCCGCCGCCGCCCAGCGATCCGGGGGTACCCCGCCTGGTGCTGCTGGCCGAACGTGACGGCGCGGTCAACGACGCCGAGCTTGCGAGTGCGCCGGAAAGTCCCGCCGAGCTTGCCAGCGATCGCTGCCAGACGCTGGGCCCGTTCCCGACCCAGGCCGACATGCATGCCGCCATGGTGGTGCTGACGCCCCTGACCAAGCGCATGCGCACGCGCGAGGCGCGCATTACCCACGCGCGCGGCTACTGGGTGTACCTGCCGGCAATGGCCAATCGCGAGGAAGCCCTGGCCACTGCGCGCAGCCTGTCGCAAAAGGGCGTGCGCGACTACTACATCGTCACCGCCGGCGCACAGGAAAACACCATCTCGCTGGGGCTGTTCCGCGACCCGGCCAACGCCGAGCGGCGCAGCGCCGACATCGGCAAGCTCGGCTTCACGCCGAAGACCGACGTGCGCACCGAGGACGTGCCGGTCTACTGGCTGGACTATGCCCTCACCGACCAGGGCCCGCCGGACTGGCGCGGGCTGCTCGCCGACGCCAGGGACCTGCACGAGGAAGACATCGCCTGCCGTTGAGGCAAGCGCGGGCGCGCATTGCTAGAATGCGCGCCCGCGCCGCTTTAGCTCAGTTGGTAGAGCAACCGCCTTGTAAGCGGTAGGTCCACAGTTCGAGTCTGTGAAGCGGCACCAGCCCAGGCGTGCGGCTCAGCGCTGCCGTGCGCGTGCGAAGGCGGCGGCGAGTGCCCCGCCGGCGGTGGGCGGCGCCGCCTTCGGCGCACCGCGGCGCGCTGCGGGGTCGCTGCGGCTGGGCGTGCGCGACGGCCGGCCTTCGCCGGGTACGTCGTCCAGGCGCATCGACAGCGCGATGCGCTTGCGCTCCGGATCCACCTCCATCACCTTCACCTTGACGATGTCGCCGGCCTTCACGACCTCGCGCGGATCGCGCACGAACTTGTGCGACAGTGCCGACACGTGCACCAGCCCATCCTGGTGCACGCCGATGTCGACGAAGGCGCCGAACCCGGCGACATTGGTGACGCGCCCTTCCAGCAGCATGCCCACGGCCAGGTCCGCGAGCTGCTCGACGCCTTCGGCAAAGCTCGGGGCGACGAAGGCCGGGCGCGGGTCGCGACCGGGTTTCTCCAGTTCGCGCAGGATGTCGCGTACGGTTGGCAGGCCGAAGCGTGCATCGGTGAAGCGCGCGGCGTCCAGGCCGCGCAGCAGGGCGCCGTTGCCGATCACCTCGCTGCTCGCGCGCCCGCAGGCGGCGGCGATGCGCGTCACCACCGGGTAAGCCTCCGGGTGCACGCCACTTGCATCGAGCGGCTCACTGCCACCGTTGATGCGCAGGAAGCCGGCGCATTGCTCGAAGGCCCGGTCGCCCAGGCGCGGCACCTTCTTCAGCGCCTGCCGCGAGGCGAACGGGCCGTGCGCGTCGCGATGGCGCACGATGTTGTCGGCCACGCTGGCGCAAAGCCCGGCCACCCGCGCGAGCAGGGCCGCCGAAGCGGTGTTGGCGTCCACGCCGACTGCGTTCACGCAGTCCTCCACGCGCGCATCGAGCGCGCGCGCCAGCTTCACCTGGTTGACGTCGTGCTGGTACTGGCCCACGCCAATGGCCCTGGGTTCGATCTTTACCAGCTCGGCCAGCGGGTCCTGCAGGCGTCGCGCGATCGATACCGCGCCGCGCAGGGAGACGTCCAGGTCGGGGAACTCGCTGGCCGCCAGCGCCGAGGCCGAATAGACCGAGGCGCCGGCCTCGCTGACGACGATCCTGCCGATGCCGCGCTCGAGCTTGCGTACCAGTTCGCCGGCCAGCCTGTCCGTTTCGCGCGAGGCGGTGCCGTTGCCGATCGCGATCAGGTCCACGCCATGCTTGAGGCACAGCGCGCCCAGTTCGGCCAGTGAGCCATCCCATTGGCGCCGCGGTTCGTGGGGATACACCGTGGTGGTGGCCAGCAGCTTGCCGGTTGCGTCCACCACCGCCACCTTGACGCCGCTGCGGATGCCGGGATCGAGCCCCATCACCACCTTCGGCCCGGCCGGGGCGGCCAGCAGCAGGTCCCTGAGGTTGTCGCCGAAGATCCGGATGGCTGCGTCCTCGGCCGCTTCGCGGGCGCGGCCGATGAGATCGAGCGTGAGCGAAAGCTGCAGCTTCACCCGCCAGGCGCGGCGGCAGGTTTCCAGCAGCCAGGCATCGGCGGGCCGTCCGCGGGCAGCCACGCCGAGTGCCGCGGCCACCCGGGCCTGCGCTTCCAGGTCGCCCTGCTCGGCGTCGGCTGCCGCGACCAGGTCGAGCGCCAGCACGCCTTCGTTGCGCCCGCGCAGCAGCGCCAGCAAGCGGTGCGAGGGCATCTTCGCCAGCGCTTCGACGTGGTCGAAGTAGTCACGGAACTTGGCTCCTTCCTGCGCCTTGCCGGGAATGACGCTGGCACGCATCTGGCCCTGGCTCCACAGCCATTCGCGCAACGACCCCACCAGTGCCGCGTCCTCGGCGATCCGTTCGATCAGGATATGGCGCGCGCCCTCCAGCGCCGCCCGCGCATCCGCCACGCCCTTGCCTGCATCGACATAGGCCGCCGCGCGCGCCTGCGGCGCGACCTGCGGATCCTCCAGCAGGCCGAGTGCCAGGGGTTCGAGGCCCGCCTCGCGGGCGATCTGGGCACGCGTGCGGCGCCTGGGTTTGTAGGGCAGGTAGAGATCTTCCAGGCGCGCCTTGCTGTCGGCAGCGAGGATCTGCGCCTTGAGGCCCGCCTCGAGCTTGTCCTGCTCGGCGATGCTGGCGAGGATCGCCGCGCGCCGGTCCTCCAGCTCGCGCAGATACACGAGGCGTTCTTCCAGCAGGCGCAGTTGCGTGTCGTCGAGGCCGCCGGTCACTTCCTTGCGATAACGCGCGATGAAGGGTACGGTGGCGCCGCCGTCGAGGAGCGCCACGGCGGCGCAGACCTGGTCCGGCCGGGCGGCGATATCGGCGGCGATGCGCTGTTCGATCGATTGCATGCGGGGGCATCCCTGGAAAGGCAACGGGCCGCTCGCGCGGCCCGCCGGGGCATTGTATCGGGCTGCGGGACGCCCCGGCCGCGCGCCACCCGGCCACGCCGGCGACCATCATGTTCGACGGCCGGTCGGCACAAGGCCGGCCGGAACTGGCGGGGGCGCGAGTGCGTACGCAGGCCGCGTCGCGCTCAGTAACGGATGACCGTGCGGATCACCTTGCCATCGTGCATCAGGTCGAAGGCCTCGTTGATGCGCTCGAGCGGGAGCTCGGCGGAGACGAACGGATCGATCTGGATTTCGCCGGCCAGGTAGCGATCCACGTAGCCCGGCAGCTGCGAGCGCCCCTTGACGCCGCCGAAGGCCGAACCGCGCCAGACCCGCCCGGTGACGAGCTGGAAGGGGCGCGTGCGAATTTCCTGGCCGGCACCGGCGACACCGATGATGATGGATTCGCCCCAGCCCTTGTGGCAGCACTCCAGCGCCGCGCGCATGACCTCGACGTTGCCGATGCACTCGAAGGAGAAATCCGCGCCGCCGTCGGTGAGATCGACGATCACTTCCTGGATCGGCCGGTCATGGTCCCGCGGGTTGACGAAATCGGTGGCCCCGAGCGATTGCGCCATTGCCCATTTGTCCGGGTTGCGATCGACGGCGAGGATGCGCCCGGCCTGGGCCATGCTGGCGCCCTGGATCACCGACATGCCGATCCCGCCCAGGCCGAACACGGCCACGGTCGCACCGGGCCACACCTTGGCCGTGTTCAGCACCGCGCCGATGCCGGTGGTGATGCCGCAGCCGAGCAGGCACACCTTGTCCAGCGGCGCGGCCTTGTTGATCTTCGCCAGCGCGATCTCGGGCAGCACGGTGTACTCGGAGAACGTGCTGGTGCCCATGTAGTGGTGGATCATGCGGCCGTTCTTGGAAAAGCGCGACGTGCCATCGGGCATCAGGCCCTGGCCCTGGGTCACGCGGATGGCCTGGCACAGGTTGGTGCGCCCGGACCGGCAGAACTTGCACACGCCGCATTCCGGCGTATACAGCGGAATCACGTGGTCGCCCGGCTTGACGCTGGTGACGCCGGCGCCGACTTCCTCGACGATGCCGCCGCCTTCGTGACCGAGAATGACCGGGAACAGCCCCTCCGGGTCATCGCCGGACAGGGTGAAGGCGTCGGTGTGGCACACGCCGGTGGCGAGGATGCGCACCAGCACTTCGCCGGCGCGCGGGCCTTCCAGATCGACTTCCTCGATGGCCAGTGGCTGGCCGGCTTCCCAGGCGACGGCGGCGCGGGTCTTCATTGCTGGCACTCCTGCAGGGGAATGGAATCGGCCGGGGTCGCGCCGACGCAGCCGCGCCAGCGCCCGTCCGGAACGGTGAACCATACTGCCGAAGGTCGCACGATTGCCAATCGCGGGCAGGCCTCACCAGCCGGCCCGGTGCGGATCAGGCCGGCTGCCGTACGCCGTCCACTTCCACCAGCAGGTCGCTGCGGCAGATGTCCCCGGCCAGCAGCAGCAGGTGTTCCGCGGCGCACAGCCTGGGGGTCAGGGTGGCGGCGACGCGCGGCGCGTCGGCCGGGTCACGCAGGTAGGCCTTGAGGTAGCTGTGGGCGGGCGTCCCGAATGGCAGGCCGGCGGCCGCGACCAGCGCATCGAGGTTGGCCAGCGTCTCGGCCATCTGCGCATCCAGGTCATCGGGGTGGCGCGAAGCATGGCCGACCACGGCCGCAGTGCCGGAAATGAGCAGCTGGCCGTGGGCATCGAGCATGCCGCGCGCGAACACCGGGGCAGTCGGGCCGTACTGGCGCGGATACCGCCAGGAACTCACCTGGCGCGGGTTTTCCAGGGCCCGGCCCGGCCGTCGCGTGGCCAGGCCATATACCTGCAGCGTGCGCACGCCATCCTGGCGGCCGATCGCGGTTGCCGCGGGAAAGCTGCTCCAGCGTGCATCCGCGATGCCACGGGCGCGCCCCTCGCAGAACTGCCGATAGCGCTCGGCATCTCCTTCGCCCGCGTTGATGGCGTCCAGGTAGTTCCACAGGCGCAGCAGATGCGGCGTCGGGCTGGCACCGACGAAGCGGGTCAGGTGCCGGTAGGCCGAGGCGGTCGTCGCCGCGATGCCGGCATGCGCCGCTTCGTCCAGTTCGAGCGCGAAGAACAGATGTTCGCCGTCGCTGCTCCAGCGCAGCGCGCCGTCCTCACCGGTTGCCACCGGCCCCTGGCCGCGCCACACCTCGAATGGCGCCGGCTGCGTGCCCAGCGGTTCCAGGCCCACGCGCAGCGCGCGCCGATCCTCCGGCAGTTGCGCCGCGCGGCCGAAGCCGAACACCGCCAGCACACCCGGCCGGGCCAGCAGATCCTCTGCCGCAGCCCACACATAGCTTGCCTGCAGGCCGGGCGAAGAAAGGGTGGATCGAGGCATCGGGCGGGACATTGCGGCAGGCTGGGCGCGGAACGCACGGTGGGCGCGGATGATACACTGGGCGGTCTCACCACCAGCCCTCCGGTTCCGCGCCGTCATGGACACCAAGACGCTTCCCAGCCACGCGCAGAGCGCCGCCGAGCACGAACTCGCCGGTCTCATCGTCGAAAGCCTCAATCTGGAAGGCGTGAACGCTGCGCAGATCGATCCGCAGGCGCCCCTGTTCGGCGGCGACCTCGGTCTCGATTCGATCGACGCGCTGGAGCTGGCGCTGGTGATCTCGCGCAAGTACGGCTTCCAGTTGCGCTCGGACAATCCGGACAACCAGCACATCTTCGCCAGCCTGCGCGCCCTCTGCGCGCACATCGAGCAGCACCGCCAGGCGCCGGCCTGAGCGCGGCCGCGCGCAGCAGCCAGATCGGGTGACGATCTTCACCACGCCTGCGGCCCTGCCCAATGCTGCGCTGCCACGCTTCCTCGTCCGCTTCGCGGGCCACTGGCCGCAGGTCCTGCGTCGCAGTGGCGTCGTGAAGGGAGCCGCACGATGAGCGCCGACGTCATCGAACTGCCGTTGTGCATCGGTCCCGACCACCCGAGCCTGGCCGGTCATTTCCCCGGCCGGCCGGTGGTGCCGGGCGTGGTGCTGCTCGATCAGGTGGCCGCCGCGCTCGAACAGGCCGGCTGCGCGCCGCTGCGCCGGCTGGATGCGGTCAAGTTCCTTGCGCCGCTGGCGCCCGGAGAGCACGCACGCCTGCGCCTGGATGGCAGCGCCGGGCGCGTGCGCTTCCGCATCGATTGCGGCGCGCGCGCGATCGTGCGCGGCGAAGCCACCCTGGCAGACCCGGAGCCGGCGCTATGAGCGCGCACTGGAGCACGCGCCGCGAGGGCGGGGGGCATTTCGCGGTATGGCTGATCCGCGGCATCGGCCTGCGTTGCGGTCGCGGATTCGCGCGCCTGTGCCTGTATCCGATCACGCTCTACTTCTTCCTGCGCCGCCCTTACGAGCGACGTGTCTCGCGCGCCTTCCTCACGCGCGCCTTCGGCCGACCGGCCAGTAGCTGGCAGGTACTGCGCCATATCCACTGTTTCGCCGCGACCCTGCTGGATCGCATCTTCCTGCTGTCCGAACGCTACCGGCGGTTCGACGTGCGCATGCACGGCTGCGATGAGCTGCTGGCCGCGCTGCGCCCCGATCGTGGCGTGCTGCTGCTCGGCGCCCATGTGGGCAGCTTCGAGGTGCTGCGCGTAGCTGCCGTCGAGCGCCCGGACCTGGACCTGCACGTGGTGCTGGATGTCACCAAGACGCCGGCCCAGACTGCGCTGCTGCACGCGCTTGCGCCCGATGTCGCGCGCCGCGTGATCGATGCCTCGCGCCCCGGCACGGAGATCGTGCTGGCGCTGGCCGAAGCACTGGAGCGCGGCGCATTGGCCGCCCTGCTGGCCGACCGCGCCCGACCCGGCGAGCGCACCCTGATGATGCCGTTCATGGGCGCGCCGGCGCCGTTCCCGGTGGCGCCGTTCCTGCTTGGCCCGGTGCTCGGCGCGCCGGTGCTGCTTTGTTTCGGCATGTACCGCGGCGGCAACCGTTACGATGTGTACTTCGAGCCCTTCGCGGCGCCCGAACCGCTGCCACGCCGCGGACGCGAGGCGGCGCTGCAGGCGCTGGTGCAGCGCTACGCCGAGCGGCTCGAACACCACGTGCGACAAGACCCGTACAACTGGTTCAACTGGCATGATTTCTGGAATGGCGAAGAAGCTGGCGCAGGCGTGCCTGGCCCTGGCACTGCCGCTGATGGCGCTGCCGTCGTCGGGCGCAGCGCCTGAATCCGCGCTCGCAGCCCCCGACCCGGCCGCGCTGGTCGCCTCGCTGGCGCAGTCGCCACCGGCGCGTACGCGCTTCACCGAGGTGCGCTTTTCCGGCCTGCTCGACCGGCCGCTGATCCTCAGCGGCGAGCTGGAGTACCTGGGCCCCGGCCAACTCGCCAAGCACGTCGCGTCGCCCTGGCAGGAAACCATCCGCGTCGAGGCGGGCGAAGCGGTCATCCAGCGCGGCGACAAGCCGCCGCGTCGCGTGGCGCTGGCGCAGGTGCCCGAGCTCGAAGGCTTCCTGCGTGGCTTCAGCGCGCTGCTCGGCGGTGACGCGCCTGCGCTGGCGCGCGATTTCGAGCTTGCCGTACAGGGCAGCGCGGCCAATTGGCAGCTGCATCTCAAGCCGCGCGATGCGCGCCTGGCGCGCCGCATCAGCGCGATCGAGGTGGATGGCCGCGGCAGTACCGCGCGCTGTTTCCAGACCCGCGATGCCGACGACGACCTCGGCATCCTGCTGGTGGCGGACCTGGCCACGATCGACCTGCCCACGCGCCCCTCGTCCAGGCGCCTGCAGGCGCTCTGCCGCGGCCTGGTCGCGCCGTGACCGGGCCGCGCAGACGCGCCCGCGCAGGATCCCATGCCGCGTCCGGCTGAGCGCCTGCGCGCGCCCCTCCTGCTGGCGGTCTGGCTCACCGTGCTGGCGGTGCTGGCGCTGTTTGCACTGCGGCAGCTCGAGGTGAGCACGGATCTGCGCAGCTTCATGCCCGCGCCGCAGACGCCGGAGCAGCAGCTGCTCATGGACCAGATCGGCGAGGGGCCAGGCTCGCGCCTGTTGCTGGTGGCGATCAGTGGCGCGCCGCAGGCCAGCCTGGCCGACCTCAGCCGCGGCCTGGCCGCGCGGCTGGCCGATGACGCGCATTTCGTGCAGGTGATCAACGGTGCCTTCGACCCGGCGCAGCTCGATCCGGCCTTGCTGCCCTATCGCTACCTGCTCTCGACCACGCTCGACACGCACCGGCTCGACGCCAGCTACCTGCACGCGCAGCTGCTGCAACGGGTGGAAGAACTGGCTTCGCCGGCGGGCGTGCTGCTGAAACCCCTGCTGGCGCGCGATCCGACCCTGGAAACGCTGGCCATCGCCGAACGCTGGGCGCCGCCGAAGGCGCCGATGACGCGCGACGGCGTGTGGTTTTCCGCCCGCGGCGAAGCGCTGCTGCTGGCGCAGACGCGCGCGGCCGGCTTCGACCCTGAAGCCCAGACGGCCGCCATCGGCGCGCTGGAAGCGGCGTTCCATGCCCTGCCTGGCGCAGGCGAGGCCAGGCTCACCCTGAGCGGACCGGGCTACTTCACCGCCCGCGTCAGCGCCACCACGCGCAGCCAGGCGCAGCGGCTGGGCATGGCCAGCACGCTCGGGTTCGCGGTGCTGCTGCTGCTGGCCTATCGCAGTCTGCCGGCGTTGCTGGTGGCGGCCCTGCCGGTGGCCAGCGGCGCGCTGGCCGGGGTGGGTGCGCTGGCGCTGGTGTGGGGCAGCGCACACGGCATCACGCTGGCCTTCGGCTTCACCCTGCTCGGCGTGGCGCAGGAGTATCCCATCCGCCTGCTCAGCCATCGGCGCGCCGGCGAGGCGGCCGTCGCCAGCGCGCGCGCCCTGTGGCCCCTGCTTGCCACCGCCATTGCCTCGGCCGCGATCGCCTATCTCGCCTTCCTCGCCTCGGGCGTGGTCGGCCTGCAGCAACTCGCGGTGTTCACCATCGCCGGTCTGCTGGTGGCCGGGCTGGCCACCCGCTACCTGCTGCCGCACGTGCTGCCCGCACGCTTCCACGACGTGGCCGAGCTGGCCTGGCTGGGCCGCGCGGTGGCGCGGCTCGATCGGCTGCCGCGCCCGCGCTGGCTGCCGTGGCTGCTGCTGGCCCTGGGCCTGGCCGTGCTGTGGCGCGCGCCGACCCCGTTGTGGCAGGACGACCTGGCGGCGCTGACCCCGGTGCCGCGCGCCCTGTTGCAGGAAGATGCGCGCCTGCGCGGCGAACTGGGCGCGCCGGACGTGCGCTACCTGCTGGTGCTGCGGGCACCCGATGCCAATGGCGT
This sequence comes from Dokdonella sp., assembly GCA_023228465.1. Lineage (GTDB taxonomy): Bacteria > Pseudomonadota > Gammaproteobacteria > Xanthomonadales > Rhodanobacteraceae > Dokdonella_A. The sequence continues at coordinate 58,603 of JALOBC010000001.1, forward strand.
GCTGGCGCTGTCGCAGATCCTCGAGCCGGCCGGTGCGGCGCTGGTCAAGGCCGGCGCGCTGGACGCGATCGAGTGGCCGAGCCGCTACCTGCCGAGCATCGCCCTGCAGCGCGAGCGCCAGGCGAAACTGCCCGACCGGGCGACCCTGGCAGTTGCGCTGGCCGATGCCGAACGCGGCCTGCCGTTCCGCGACGGCCTGTTCGCGCCATTCCTGGATGACGTGGCGGCGGCACGCGAGTTGCCACCGCTGACCCCGGCCGAGTTCATGAAGTCACCGCTCGGCACGCGCCTGGCCTCGATGCTGGTACCGGCGGACGGGGGCTGGATCGGCCTGGCCACCCTGTCCGGCGTGCACGATGCCGCCGCTTTGGGGGCGCTGACCGATGCCTCGCAGGGCCGCGCGCGCGTGCTCGACCTCAAGGCGGCTTCCGAATCGCTGGTGGTCGCCTATCGGGAGCGCATCCTGCGCGCGCTGGGCGGCGCGCTGGTGCTGCTCGCGCTGACCGTGGTGGTGGCCCTGCGCAGTCCGCGCCGCGCCTGGCACGTGCTGGCGCCAATGCTGTTGGCGACCCTGCTGGTGCTGGTGGTGGAGCGCGCGGCGGGCCTCTCGCTGTCGCTGTTCCATCTGGTCGCGCTGACCCTTGCCGCAGGTCTGGGCCTGCACTATGCGCTGTTCTTCGAGCGTCCGGTGGCCGACGCCGCGGAGGCCCGGCGTACCCTGCATGCGACCCTGGTGTGCGTGGTATCGGCCTTGCTGGTGTTCGGCCTGCAGGCGCTGTCCACGCTGCCGGTGCTGCGTGCCATCGGCCTCACCGTCGCGCTGGGCGTGAGCTTCCACTTCTGCCTGTCGATCCTCATGGCCCGCCCGCGCGGGGGCGAGCGCTGATGCTCGGCCGCGCGCAGATCGAGGCGCTGATTCCGCATGCCGGTGCGATGTGCCTGCTGGACCGGGTCATCGCCTGGGATGCGACCTCCATCCATGCGCGCAGCGCCAGCCACCGCGCGGTGACCCATCCGCTGCGCCGGGACGGTCGCCTGCACGCGATCCATCTGTGCGAGTACGGCGCCCAGGCGATGGCGCTGCATGGCGGCCTGCTGGCGCGCAGCCGTCACGAGGTGGCGCGTCCGGGGCTTCTGGTCGCACTGCGCGCCGTGGAGCTGGCCGTCGATCGCATCGACGACCTGGCCGGTGACCTCGACGTGCACGCCGAATGCGTCGCGCTCGGTGCACAGGCCTGGCAATACACTTTCCGCGTCAGCCATGCCGGTGCGCAGCTTGGCAGCGGGCGGGCCATGGTCGCGCTCGGTGCGCTGCCCTGAGGCCGGCGGGTGGCGTGACGGCCGGCACCTGGCCACTGTCCGCAGCGTCCGCGCAAGCGTCCGTCTGCGCTCACGCGATTGCCGCGGACGTCCTGGACTGGCCGTGAAGGCGCATTCCCATGCGCTCTGGCAGCCCGTGCCGCGATTGGCACGCCCCTTGCTGCAGCATGGGTGAACCTGGCCCGCATCCGCTGCCACGTTCACCCAAGCCCAAGTTCCCGCTGCTGGAGCAAAGCCATGTACCCACGACGTTCCGCCCGCGCCCTTCTGCCCCTGCGTGCCCTGCTGCTCGGCCTGTGCGCCGGCCTGGCCTGCACGCTGGCCTGGCTGCCTGCCGGCGATGTGCAGACCGGCGCGTCGCTGGATGCGCTCGCGCCGCTTCCTGCCACCCTGCTGCCGCGGGTGCACATCATTGCCCGGGTCGGCGATCCCGAGTCGGTCCAACTGCAGGTGGAAGAAGCCCGGCCACAGCCAGTGAGCCTGATGCCGACCCTGCGCGTGGTTGCGCAGGCTGCGGTCGAAACGCCGGACGATGCGCGCGCCGCACCGGCGCGCACGGCGACGGCCGCGATCGCCTGCCGCGATCCCGGCCGTCGCCCCATGCCCGCGGCGGCGCAAGCCCCTGCGCTGGCGCGATGCTGAACGTCGTCCTGCACGCGCCGGAGATTCCTCCCAACACCGGCAACGTGATCCGCCTGTGTGCGAATACCGGTGCGGCGCTGCACCTGGTGCGGCCCCTGGGTTTCGCGCTCGATGACGCCAGGCTGCGTCGCGCCGGACTCGATTACCACGAGTACGCGCGCATTGCCGTGCATGATGACTACGCCGCATTCCTTGCCCGGGTGGCGCCCACGCGCGTGTTCGCCCTCACCAGCCGCGGCCGGGTGCGCTATGACCGGGTCGAATACCAGTCCGGCGACGCCCTGCTGTTCGGTGCCGAAACCTGCGGTTTGCCGGCTGCGCTGCTCGATGGCATGGCGCCGGGGCAGCGCCTGTGCCTGCCGATGCGCCCGGCCAGCCGCAGCCTGAACCTGTCCAATGCAGTGGCCGTGGTGGTGTATGAAGCCTGGCGACAACTGGGCTTCGCGGGCGCTGTCTGAACGAGGCAGGCTTCAGTCCGCCCCGGGGAACTCCGCCTTCTGCTCGCGGGTGATCAGCGCCTGCATGGCGTCGGCCGGCGTCATTTCCTCGTGCAGGACGCGCTGCACGAGGGCGCTGATGGGCAGTTCCACGGCGTGGGCATGGGCCAGCTTCATCACCGTATCGACCGTCTGGATGCTTTCCACCACCTGGCCGATCTCGGCCACCGCCGCGGCCAGCGGTACGCCGCGACCGAGTGCCAGACCGAGGCGACGGTTGCGCGACAGGTCGCCGGTCGAGGTCAGCACCAGGTCGCCCAGGCCGGACAGTCCCATCAGGGTTTCCGGGCGCGCGCCGAGCGCGGCGCCCAGGCGCAGCATCTCGGCCATGCCGCGGGTGATCAGGCCGGCACGCGCATTCAGGCCGCATTGCATGCCATCGGCGACGCCGGTGGCCACTGCCAGCACGTTCTTCATGGCCCCGCCCAGTTCCGCGCCGATCACGTCGCCGCCGGTATAGGCGCGGAAGGTTGGTGCGTGGAGCTGGCTTGCCAGCGCCTGGGCAAAGGCGGCGTCGGCCGAATGCACGGTCACCGCGGTTGGCAGGCCCTGCGCGACCTCGCGTGCAAAGGAAGGGCCGGTCACCACCGCTGCGGCATGCCCGGGCAGGGCCTCGGCCACCAGCTGGTGCAGGAAGCGGCCCGACGCCGGGTCGAAGCCCTTGGTCGCCCAGGCCACGCCCACGTCCGTGGCGATCCAGGGCGTGATTTCAGTCAGCTGGGCGGCGAAGGCGTGGCTGGGGACGGCCAGCAGGATGGTGCCGGCGTCGCGCGCCAGGGGTTCCAGCATGGCGGCAAGCTGGAGCGATTCAGGCAGCTCCAGCCCGGGCAGGTAGCGCGCGTTGCAGCGCGTGCGCGCCATCTCGACGATGGCGGCCGTCGAGCGGCCCCACAGGGTGGTCGGCACGCCGTTGCGTGCCAGCTGCACGGCGAGTGCGGTACCCCAGGAACCGGCGCCGAGAACGGCAACCGGTCGTCCGTCAGCCATGTGCGGATGTGGTGCCCGACGCCCGGATCAGGCGTTGGCGCCTTCGCCGGCGGACGCTTCCGCAGCGCGGCGGCGCATCTGCTCGGCGTAGAGCTGGTCGAAGTTGATCGGCTGCAGGAAGAAGGGCGGGAAGCCGCCGTTCTGGACCAGTTCGGAAATCACCTGGCGCGCGTAGGGGAACAGCACGTTCGGGCAGTACGTGGCGAGGATCTGGTCGCGCGCCTGCGGTTCGAAGCCGACCACGCCGAAGATGCCCGCCTGGTGGACTTCTGCCAGGTACACGGTCTTGTCCTCGAGCTTGCAGGTCGCGGTCACGCTCAGTACGACCTCGAAGTTGCCTTCGGCGAGCTGGGCCACGCGCTGGCTGAGGTTGAGCTCCACGTTCGGCTGGCCGGGCGCCTGGAAGATCTGCGGCGCACCCGGCGCCTCGAAGGAGACGTCCTTTGCATAGACGCGCTGCAGGGTCAGCTGCGCCTGGGCCTGCTGCGGTTCGGTCTGGCCGTTGGCGCCGCCGCTGTTGGTGTTCTCTGCCATGGGGTACTGCCCGTCACTGAAAAAAGGGCACCGATTATCCCATGCCGGCGTCGGCGGCGCACGCGTTGCGGCCTTGCGCCGCCGCTCAGCCGCGGCCCTTGGCCAGCGGCATCTGCGCCTGACGCCAGGCGCCGAGCCCGCCATCCAGCCAGTAGACCTTGCTGAAGCCGGCCTGCTTGAGGCGCCGCGCCGCGCGCGCCGAGGCCTGGCCGTTGCGGCACACCAGTGCCACCGGCAACTCGCGTGACTTGGCCAGTTCCTTGCTCTGCGGGTCGAACTGGCTGGGCAGGACGTTGCGCGCGCCCGGCACATGCCCCTTCTCGAAGTCCTCGCGGCTGGACAGATCGATCAGCAGCGCGTTGTCGCGATTGATCAGCTGGGTCAGGCCGGCCGGACTGAGCGCGCTGTAGCCGCGCGTGAAGCGCTGCGCCTCGACCACGGCCAGGGCGACCAGCACACCGACGAAGGCCAGCGTGAGCAGCAGGTGGTTGCCGAGGAACTCGGGCAGGCGGTGCAGGATTTCGGACATGGGGCGGATCGAGCGGAGGCGGTCGGCAATTATCGCGGAAGCGCCCACGGCGAGGCAAAGCCCGCCGCACCGCCACGCTGCGCCGCGGCCTACTGCGGATGGCTGATGTCGGGCAGCCCGGAGGTCAGCCACCAGCGCCTGGCCGCCTCGTCGTACTTCCAAACCTGATGATCGACGATGCTGCGCGCGCGCTGGGTGTTGACGTTGACCAGCTCGATGCGCACGGACTGGCGCACCTCGTCCTCGCCGACCGGCTGCACGCCCAGTTCTTCGTAGCCGCTCACACGGACCTGGCGGTAACGTGCCAGCTCGAGCGCGGTCGGTGGCTTTTCGGCGCGCCGCCCGGGATCGAGAAAGGCCATCGCCTGTTCCATGTCGCCCCAGCGGACGGTCGCCGCGTACGAGCGCAAGGTCTCGTCCAGCACGGTTTCCTTCGAGCGCATCTTCTCGGTCGCGCAACCACTGGCCAGCGAGACCAGCAGGGTGAACAGCAGGGCAGTGACGATACGCAACATGACCATCCTCGGGGCGGGCACCGGCCCCGATTGTGCCGCGTCAGCCGGTGCGTGTCAGGGCCACGAACACGGCATCCATCGTGGCCGCCGCTTGCCCGGGCGGTTCGCTGTCGGCGGCTGCGGCTTCGCAGTGCATGCGCAGGCGCGCCTTGCCATCGGTGGCCAGCGTGTGCAGGAAGTCCTCCACATCCGCGTCGGCAGCCGGACGCGCGAGCGCGCGAAAGTCACTCCACACCGGCGCCAGGTAGCGCAGCGCGCTGTCGCGCACGTAGATGTCGGCCGCGATGCCGCGTGCCTGCGTGGCCAGTTCGACCCAGCCCCAGCCGGCCAGCGTCATCAGGCTCGCAAGGCTGCCACCGAAGGCGCAGCCCTTGTCGTTGATGTTGGGCGCCAGGGGCGCGGCGAGCACCAGTGCGTCGTCTTCACGGCCGGTCACCACAAGGCCCATGGCGGTGGTCAGCGGGATGCTGGCGAAATGTCGCGCCAGCGCGGCGAGCGGATCATTCACGGCGTGGGGTTTGAGGATGGGGAAGCATTGCGAGCATGGCGCGCAGGCGGCCGCACGGCAAGGCTGGCGGCGGGCCGGCCGGCTATGATGACCGGCATGCCCGACTCACGCGCCGCACCCACGCCTGCCAGTTCCCGGCCGCTTGCCGGCGCGACCGTGCTCGTGACCCGTCCGGTCGGCACCGCCGGCAGCTTCGTCCGCGCCGCCCGTGCGCTGGGCGCGCACAGCCTCCTGCTGCCCGGCATGGCCTTGCGCGCACCGGCCGATCCGGCGCTGGCCCGCGCCCAGCTCGGGCAAGCCTTCGATGACTGGATCTTCGTCAGCCCCGTGGCGGTGCAGCGCGCCTTTGCCCTCGCCCGGCCGCTGCGCCTGCCGCCGGCGGCGCGCGCGTTCGGTGTCGGCGAGGGTACCCGGCGCGCGCTGGCCCGTCATGGCGTGGCCGCGCTGACCCCGGCCGGACGTGCCGACAGCGAAGGCCTGCTCGCCTGCGCCGAACTGGCCGCCGTGCGTGGCCGCCGCATTGCCCTGGTTGGCGCGCCCGGGGGCCGTGGGCTGCTGGGGCCCAGCCTCGCCGCACGCGGTGCCGAGGTGGTGGCCATCCACGCCTACGCGCGCGTGCCCGCGCGCCTGGACCGGCGCCACTTCCGCGCGCTGGAGAAGGCCGCCGATCCCTTGCTGTTGCCGGTTTCCAGTGCCTATGCGCTGGCCAATCTGGTCGCCCAGCTGCCGGCCGAGCAGCTCGCCCGGCTACGCGGCCAGCAGGTGCTCGCCAGCAGCGCGCGGCTGGCGGCACTGGCGCGAGGGGAGGGTTTCGTCCAGGTCGCGCTGGCGGCTTCGGCCCTCACGCGGGACCTGCTCGCCGCGGCCGTGGCGGCGCTGGCCCGGCACCGTCTGTAAGCCGTGCGACGCGCATCGACAGGGCAGTTCCGCTAGCATTGGCACATGAGCGACGAACCCGCGAACGCGCTGCCGGAGCCGGCTCCGGAATCCACTCCCGAGCCCGCCCTCGCAGCGCCACGCCGGCCGCGCGGTGCCGGCCTTGCCGTGCTCGTGGCGGTGCTGGCGCTGGCGCTTGGCGGGGTGAACCTGTGGCGCGATTACAGCGCGGGGCAGGATCAGGACGGCGCCAATGCCGCGCTGCGCGAGGCGCTGGACCAGCGCATCGATGCACTGCAACACGCGCTGGACCAGCGCAAGCGGGATGTGGACAGCCTGCGCACCCGCCTGGCCGATGTCAGTGGCGTCAATCGCAGCGTGCGCGAGGAACTGCTGGCGCTCGGAGAACGCTCGCGCCATCTTGAGGATGCGGTCGCAAACCTTGCCGAGCAGCGCCTGAGCGGGCGTGATGCGCTGGCCCGCAACGAAGCCGAGTTCCTGCTGCAGCAGGCGCAGGTGCGCCTGCAGCTGTTCCACGATGCCGAATCGGCCATGCTGGCCTACCGACTCGCCGACTCGGCGCTGGCGGCGGCCGAGGACCCGGTGTTCGCCTCGGTGCGCGACACCATCCACGCCGAACTGGCGGCGCTGGAAGCAAGCAAGCCGCAACAGGTCCAGGCGGGCCTCGCCACGCTCGAGCGCGTGCGCACGCAGCTGGCGAGCCTGCCGCCAGCGTCGGTGGCGACAGGTCCGGACGCGGCGGCCCCTTCGCGCTGGCGTGAATTCATCGACCAGTTCGTGCGCATCCGCCACGATGATGAGGCGGTGCGTGCGCGCGGCAGCGCACCTCTGGACCGGGCCTTGATCGCGCTTGACCTGCGCGAAGCCGAAGCGGCACTGTTGGCCCGTGAGCCGGCCGCGTACAAGGCCGCACTGGCACGCGCGCAGGAGGGCATCGAGGCCGGCTTCGATAGCGCCGCAGCGCCGACCCGCACCGCCCTCGACGCGCTGGCGCGCCTGGCTGCTGCGCCCTTGGCCCCGTCGATCCCGGAACTGGGCAGCGCGCTCAAGGAACTGCGCAACCTGCGCGTGACGCGGGCACTGGCGCAACCGCCCGCGGCAGGGCCCGCGACACCGGATGCGCCGGACTCACCGGCCACGTCGGAACCACCGGACTCGCCGGCAGGACCGGAGTCGCACACCAAGCCGCCCGCGCCCGGCATGCAAATGGAGGCCATGCCATGAGAGCCTGGTGGTGGGTCTTCATCTTGCTGCTGGTCGCGGTCATCGCCGCGCTGGGCTGGACCTGGCTGGCCGCCGATCCGGGTGTGGTGCAGATCCACATTCGTGGTGTCACCCTGGAAACCAGCGTCGTGGTCGCCATCGCCGCGCTGGTCGTGTTGTGGGTGGCGCTGACCGTGCTGTGGCGTTTGACCCTGTGGCCCTTCCGTGCCTGGCGCCGGACCATGCGGCGGCGCGGGCGCGAGCGCCTCGTCGGTGGGCTGACCGCCTTCGCCGAGGGCGAGTACGCCGCGGCCGAACGTGACCTCAACAAGGCCGCTGCACATGAGCCGTTCCGTACCCCTGCGCTGCTTGCGCTGGCGCATGCTGCGCACGAACGCGGTGCCGGCGAACGCGCCAGCCAGGCGCTGGATGACGTGGGCACGCGCGGCAGTCGCGCCGCCTGCGCGCTGCGCGCGCGGTTCCTGATCGAAAATGGTCAGGCCGGCGAGGCGCTGGCGCTGCTCAAGCGCAAGTCGGCCGCGGGCGAACTGTCGGCACGCGGCTGGCGCCTGCTGGTCGACGCCGCCCTGGCTGCCGGCGAGCCGACGGCCGCGCAGGAGGCCCTGCCGCATCTGGCACGCAGCCATGCGCTCACGGACGATGCCTTCGCCGAACTGGAATCGCGCGTGCTGGTGGCAGTGCTGGAGGCCGCGTCCGATGGCGCGCAGCTGGACGCCGCCTGGAGTGGCGCCAGTCGTGCCCAGCGGCGCCGGCCGGCGTCGATCGCTGCCTATGCGCGCCGCGCCGCCGCGCTCGGTCGCCTGCTGCCGGCGATGGATGAGATCGAATCGGCACAGCGGCGCGAATGGAACGAATCGCTTGCCGCGCTGTATGGCGAGCTCGGCAATGGCGAGGTGGCCGCGCGCACGCGCAAGGCCGAAGCCTGGCTGGCCATCGCGCCCGAGAGCCCGGCCCTGCTCACCACCCTGGGTCGCCTGTACCTGCAGCAGCACCTGTGGAACAAGGCCGAAGAAGTGCTTGCCCGGGCGCTGGCGCTGGCGCCGCTGGCCGCCGCCTGGGAGGCACGTGGGGACGCCCGGCGCGGTCGTGGCGATCTGACCGGTGCCGCCATCTGCTACCGCAATGCCCTGCATGTGGCGCGTGGCGAGGCCAGCGAAGCCTTGCCCGGCCTGCCCCTCGAGCGGCTCGATTCAAGCGCCGGTCCGCGCCAGCTCGCGGTCGAGGAGCGCACTGAACACGGCGTGCCGCGCCTGACCGACGAGCCCTGAGGCGGGTCGCCGCGCGCGCCGCTTCGCACCTCGCAAACCCGTCCGGATGCAGCGCCTGTCGGGTGGCGTCAACCCCGGCGCGGGGTGGATTGCGGAATCCGGGTGGCCGATGCAGCGGCGCCGAAGTTGTGCCCGGTGTGCCTGGCGCCGGTGGCGTCGGCCTCGCCGGACGCGGAGCTGGCGAGCGGTTCCTGCAGGCCGGCGATGCCGGCGCGCCCGTGCAGGATCTTGGCGATCACGTCCGGCGCGTAGTCGAAGGAATCATAGAACAGGCGCTCTTCCGGAAGCCCGGCATCCACGAAGGCGCGCCGACCGGCATCGATCATGCTCGGCGGCCCGGCCATGTAGACATCGAAGGCAGACAGGTCGGGCAGGTCCTCGAGAACCGCTTCGTGCACCAGCCCGCCGCGCAGCCCTTCGGTCCGTTCCGGGTCGGACACGACCGGCACGAAGCGGAATCCCGGTACCTCGCGCGCCCAGCGCGCCGGCAGACCCGGCAGGTACAGGTCGGCGGCATCGCGCACGCCCCAATACAGGCTGATCGGCCGGCGTGTGCCAAGCAGCACGAAATGCTCGACCAGCGCCTTGATCGGCGCGAAGCCGGTGCCACCGGCGATCATCAGCAGCGGTCGCTCGCTGTCCTCGCGCGGGACGAGGGTGCCCAATGGCGCTTCCACGCGCAGCTGGTCACCGGGCGCCAGGTCGTTGAACACGCGACCGGTGAAGCCGCCGCCCGCCACGCGACGCACGTGCAGTTCGACCCGGTCGTTGTCATGCGGCGCGTTGGCGATCGAGAAGGCCCGGCGCTTGCCGTCGGCGAGCAGCACGTCGAGGTATTGGCCGGGCAGGCGCCGCAGGCGCTCGCCGCGTGCCGGCAGCAGCAGCAGGCGGACCACCTCGTCGCCGAGCAGGCTCTTGTCGATCACGCGCAGGGTCAGGGTGCGCGGGCGAAAGTCATTGACCGCCGGCACCTCGCGCACGGCAATGACCAGATCGCTGGCCGGCACGGCCTGGCAGAGCAGGATCTGGCGGCGGCTCTGCTCGGCCGCGCTGAGTGCGCTCGGCGGATTGCGCGGATACACGCAGGCGCCTTCGAGCAGGGTTGCCTTGCAGCTGCCGCACACGCCGGCCAGACACGAATAGGGCAGCGCCAGACCGCTGCGGCGGGCCGCTTCGAGCACGGTTTCGCCGGGCAGGACGGAGAACCGTTTGCCGTTGCTCGCAAGAATGACCCGGTGTGACATCCCGGCATTGTCGCCGAAACACCACCTTGCCAGCGAGCACTCCGGCGCGTCCGGCGGGGCGCCGGTGCGGGCCTGTTATAGTTCGGCGGCCGCGTCGCTGGAGTTGGCCATGGGTCTTTGGCAGCAGAGCACGGACCTCGATCGCATCGCCGCGTGGAACCGGGATACGCTGGTCGATCACCTGGGCATCCGCATCACCGAGGTGGGCGAGGACTTCGTGCGCGGCAGCATGCCGGTGGATGCGCGCACGCGCCAGCCCTTCGGCCTGTTGCACGGCGGCGCGTCGGTCGCGCTGGCCGAGTCGCTCGGCAGCCTTGCCGGCAACCTGTGCCTGGGCGAATCGCACATGGCGGTCGGCCTGGAAATCAACGCCAACCATGTGCGTGCGATCAGCCGTGGCGAGGTCACCGGCACGGCGCGGGCACTGCATCTGGGGCGCAGCACCCAGGTGTGGGACATCCGCATCGAGGACGAGGGCGGGCAACTGGTCTGCGTGGCGCGCCTGACGCTGGCGGTGGTGCCGCGCGCCGCGCCACGACGGGTGTGAGGCGGCATGGCCACGGGCACGCCGTACGCGCAGCTTTCTCCGGATACCGTGCTCGATGCGGTCGATGCGGCCGGCTTCGCCACTGACGGACGGCTGCTGGCGCTGGCCAGCTACGAGAACCGTGTCTATCAGGTCGGCATCGAGGATGCGGCGCCCATGGTGGTGAAGTTCTACCGCCCGGCGCGCTGGAGCGAGGCGGCCATCGCCGAGGAACATGCCTTTGCCCTGGAACTGGCCGATGCCGAGCTGCCGGTGGTCGCGCCCATCGTGCGTGGCGGCCAAAGCCTGTTCGAACATGCAGGTTTCCGCTATGCGCTGTACCCGCGCCATGGCGGGCGCGCGCCGCAGCTCGAATCGGACGATCACCTGGCCTGGATGGGTCGCCTGCTGGCACGCATGCACGGCATCGGCGCCCGGACATCGTTCCGCCAGCGGGGTGCGATCGATACCGACACGTTCGTGCGCGTTCCGGCACGCGCCGTGCTGGCCTCGGGCCTGTTGCCGGTGCGCCTCGAAGCGACCTATGTCGCGCGCACCGAGGCGGTGGCGGCCGTGGCCGACGCCTGCTGGAATGGGGTGCGCCCGGGCCGACTGCGCCTGCACGGCGATTGCCATGCAGGCAACGTGCTGTGGACCGATGCCGGCCCGCACTTCGTCGATCTGGACGATGCGCGCATGGGTCCGGCCATCCAGGACCTGTGGATGCTGGCGCCCTCCTCGCGCGCACTCGATGCGTTGCTCGAAGGCTACGCCGAATTCCGCGAGTTCGACTTCCGCGAACTTGCCCTGGTCGAGGTGCTGCGCACCTTGCGCCAGGTACATTGGGCAGGCTGGGTGGCGGCACGCTGGCAGGATCCGGCCTTCCCGCGTGCCTTCGCGCAGGTGGGCGAAGCGCGCTGGTGGGAGCAGCACCTGGATGACCTGGACGAGGCGCTGGCGCACATGCAGCAGGGCCGTTTCTGAGCGGGATTCCGACGTTCGGCGTGTCTCGCCGCCCGTTGGCACGCCGGCGCACGCCGTCATAATGGCGCCCGCAGACCTGCCGCGACGGACGAACCTGCGCCGTGCACTCCATCGAAGTCGTGCTGAACATGCTGCTGCTGGTACTGGCCAGTGGCTACCTGGTGCGCCTGCTGCCCTTCGCCGTGCCCTTGCCGCTGGTGCAGATTGCGCTCGGTGCCGGCGTCGCCGCGGTGACCCGGCACGCGGTGGACCTGAATCCGGAGATGTTCTTCCTGCTGTTCCTGCCGCCGTTGCTGTTCCTCGACGGCTGGCGCATCCCCAAGGAAGGTCTGTTCCGCGACGCGCGGCCGATCCTGCAACTTGCGCTCGGGCTGGTCGTGTTCACCGTCGTGGGCGCCGGACTGCTCATCTACTGGCTGATTCCGGCCATGCCCCTGGCGGTGGCCTTCGCGCTGGCGGCAATCGTCTCGCCCACCGATCCGATCGCGGTCTCGTCCATTGCTGCGCGCGTGCCGGTGCCGCGCCGGCTGATGCACATCCTGGAAGGCGAGGCCCTGCTCAACGACGCCTCGGGCCTGGTCTATTTCCGCTTCGCCGTGGTCGCGGCGATGACCGGCCAGTTCGTGCCCGGCTCGGCGGCGCTCACCTTCCTGTGGCTTGCCGCCGGCGGCCTGGCCGTCGGCGTGCTGGTCACGCTGGGCATCAGCCGCGGTCACGCGCGGCTCACGCGCCGGTTCGGCCATGATGCCGGCGTACCCATCCTTGGCAGCCTGCTGACGCCGTTCGCAGCCTATCTGGCCGCCGAGGAGCTGGGCGCGTCGGGCATCCTCGCCGCGGTAGCCGCCGGCGTCACCATGAGCCACGTCGAGTTCACCGGCCGCGCGCTGGCCGCCACCCGGGTGCAGCGTGCGGCGGTGTGGGACGCCGTGCAATTCATGCTGAACGGCATCGTCTTCGTCCTGCTCGGCGAACAGCTGCCGGGCATCCTGCGCGGCGCCGCCGCCACGGCCGAGCAGAGCGGGCATGCCAGCCCGTGGTGGCTGGCGGGCTACGCGCTGGCCATCAACGCGGGACTGATCGCGCTGCGCTTCGTGTGGGTGTGGGCGACCGTGCGCCTCACCTGGCGCTTCGGCCACGCACGCGGTACGCCGCTGCCCAGCTGGCGGTTGGTCGTCGTGATGACCCTGGCCGGGGTGCGCGGCGCCATCACCCTGGCCGGCGTGCTCACGCTGCCGTTCCTGCTGCCCGATGGACGCGCCTTCCCGGCGCGCGATCTGGCGATCTTCCTCGCCGCCGCGGTGATCCTGATCTCCCTGCTGGTGGCGGCCTTCGCCCTGCCGCGCCTCCTGGTCGGCCTGCAGGTACCGGCCGAGGCCGGCGCCGAGCGCGAGGAAACCCTGGCCCGGCGCGCCGCAGCAGAGGCCGCAGTGGCTGCCATCGACCGTGCCCGCCATGCCATGGATGGCGATGCCGCGGACAGCGAACTGCACGCGCGTGCGGCGGTGCGCGTGCTGGCGCTCTACCAGCAGCGGCTGGGTGAAGATACCCAGGTTGGCACCGATGCCGCGCGCCTGCGCAAGGCCGACCAGGCCGAGCGCCAACTGCGCCTGGCCGCCCTGCGCGCCGAACGCGACGCAATCTTCGCCCTCGCGCGCCGGCAGCAGATTTCCGACGACCTCGCGCGTCGCCTCGCGCATGAGATCGACCTCATGGAAGCGCGCTACACCTGAGGCCGCGCCGCGCGCCCGGCGCATGCCCGCGCGCGCCGCGCGCGGACGCGGACGGTTACTTGCGCCACGTACCGTTGCTGCCCCCGGCAACGCCGGGACCGTTCAGTCCGCCGGCACGGTGCGCGTGCGCGCCCATTCGCGCAGCTGCGCGACGCGCTCGGCCATCAGCACCGACAACGGGCGCGTCGTGCGCGCCTCGGCCAGGAGATGATCCTGGGTCGGCGCGGCGCGGGTGCCCAGCGCGGCATAGCTGGCGGCGACCACCACCTGCTCGATCTCGGCGCCGGAGAAGCCTTCGGTTGCTTGCGCCAGTGCCTGGAGATCGTAGTGCGCCGGGTCGAGCTCGCGCCGCGCCATCTGGATGCGGAAGATTTCGGCGCGCGTCGGCGCATTCGGCAGGTCGACGAAGAAGATCTCGTCGAAGCGCCCCTTGCGCAGCAGTTCGGCCGGCAGGGCCTCCAGGTCGTTGGCGGTGGCGACCAGGAACACCGGCGCCTTGCGCTCGGCCATCCAGGTGAGCAGGTATCCGAGCACGCGCCGCGACACCCCCTGATCGCTGTCGCCGCTGCCCGCCAGACCCTTCTCGATCTCGTCGATCCATAGCACGCAGGGCGCCAGCTGCGCGGCGGTGGCCAGCGCTTCACGCAGGTTGCGCTCGGTTTCGCCGTGGTACTTGTTGTAGAGGGTGCCGAAGTCCAGGCGCAGCAGGGGCACCCCGAAGCCCCCGGCGATGGCCTTGGCGGCCAGGCTCTTGCCGCAGCCCTGTACGCCGAGCAGCAGCACGCCGCGCGGCGGATCGAGCCTGGCCGGCAGTCGGTCGCCGAGGAAGGCCGGCCGGCGCTGGATGATCCACTGTTTGAGGCGCGCCACCCCGGCCAGGTCGGCGAATTGCGCCGTGTCGTATTCGAAGTGCAGCAGGCCCTCGCGGTCGAGCAGGGCGGCCTTGGCGTGGGCGAGCTCGGGCAGGTCGCTGGCGGTGAGGGCGCCATCGTCCCAGATCAGCTTGCGCACGATGCGCCGCGCGTCCGCCAGGCCCAGGCCGCGCAGGTTGCGCACCACCGCGCGTGCCGCTTCGCCGTCCACCTCGACGCGCCGGTTGGCCGCGCCGCGCGAGAACGCGAAGGCTTCCTCGCGCAGCATGGCGGCGAGGGCCTGCGCGTCGGGCGGCGGAAACTCGAAGCGGGTCGCGACCAGGGCCAGTTCCTCCGGCAGTTCGAAGGCGGCGCCGACCAGCACCAGGGTATGCGCGGCGCAGTCGCGACGCTGGATGATCTCGCGCAGCAGGCGCAGGGTCATCGGGTAGCGCAGGTAGGGCTGGAAATCGAGCAGCAGGTAGACGCCGGGTGCGCTGGCCGCCTTGATCGCGTGCAGGGTCATGGTCGCGTCGGGCGCCGCGCGCCCGATATCGTCGGCGTCCATGTCCAGCCGTTCCAGCCCGTCGGTGATGCTCCAGCTCCAGAGCGGCCGCAGGGCCTGCGCGATGGCGTGGCGAAAGCCTTCGATCACGCGCTGCTCGTCGTTCGATGCGATCACCAGCAGCGGCGTGCCGGCCCGGATCAGCGTGGCGAGGTCCTGGTTGACGGTCACGTCGACAGCCCGGATGAGTGCAAGCCGCCGATTATGCACGAGCGACCGGCCGCGGACGGCCTGCCGCGCTTGCGGCATAATCACCGGGTCACCGGCGTCCGCCCGATCCATGCGCACCCCTGTCCAATCCGCTCCCCTGTCGCCGCCGCATGATCGCCGGCGGCCATTGCGCTATGTCCTGCGCGTACCGTTCCTGCTGCTGCATGCGCTGATCGCGCCGCCGCTGGCGCTGCTCGTGGCGAGCGGACTGGCCGGGCGCGTCAGGACCGGTCGCGACACCCTGGAAGGCGTGCTGGTGCGCTGGTGGACGGGGCGCCTGGTGCGCATCTTCGGCTTTCGCATCCGCCGCTTCGGCGAGCCACTGCCGGGTGCGGTGTTGTATGTCGCCAACCACGTCTCGTGGCTGGACATCGTGTTGATCGACAGCCAGCGTCCGGTGGCCTTCGTCGCCAAGAACGAGATCGACCGTTGGCCGCTGGTGGGCTGGCTGGCCGGCTGCGCCGGGACCATCTTCCATCGTCGCGGCAACGCCGATTCGCTCAACCAGGTGATGGCGCGGGTCGTCGAGCGGCTGCGCGCCGGGCGGCCGGTGGGCGTGTTTCCGGAAGGTGGCAGCGGCCACGGCGAGCGCGTGGGCACCTTCCATGCGCGCATCTTCCAGACCGCGCTCGATGCGGAGGTGCCGGTGCAGCCGGTGGCGCTGCGCTACGGCGTGGAGGGCAGGCAGGACCCGCACGTGCCCTTCGCGCGCGGCGAGAAGTTCCTGCCCAATTTCCTGCGCCTGCTCGGTGGGCCACGGCGGGATGCGGAAGTGCATTTCCTCGCGGCAGTGGAGGCCACGCCCGACGCGCGCCGGCGCATGGCCGAGGAAAGCCGGGCGCGCATCGTACGTACCCTGGGTTATGGCGACGACTGAATGCCCGCCGGTCGGCCTGGGGCCGCGCACGGCCGATTTCGTGCCGCCGCGCTGGCTGGCCAATCCGCACCTGCAGACGCTGCTGGCTTCCAGCGGGCTGCGTCGACGCTTCGCGGCGCGTCGCTACCATGCGGTCGAAGGGGCGGCGCGCGAATACATCCTCGATTGCGGCGCCGGCGTGCGCCTGCAGGGGTTCCACACCGCGCAGTGCAGCCTGCCGCAAGCACGCGGCCTGGTGGTGCTGCTGCACGGCTGGGAAGGCAGCGCCGAATCGAGCTACATGCTCGGCACCTCGGCGCGCCTGCTGCGTGATGGATGCGACGTCTTTCGCCTCAATTTCCGTGACCACGGTGCCACCCACGCGCTCAACCGCGACCTCTTCCACTCCTGCCGCCTGGACGAGGTGGTCGGCGCCGTGCGCGCGATCGCGCAGCAGTTCGCGCCGCGTGCGCTGGCGCTGGCGGGCTTTTCGCTGGGCGGCAATTTCGCCCTGCGCGTGGCCTTGCGGGCACCCACCACCGGCATCGACCTGCGCTGCGTCGTGGCCGTGTGCCCCGTGGTCAGCCCCGAGCGCGGTCTGTACGGGCTCGAGCATGGCCTGTTCATCTACCGCCGCTACTTCCTGCACAAGTGGCGCCGTTCGCTGCGCCGCAAGCAGGCCGCCTTTCCGGACGTGGAATGGTTCAGCACCGACGAATATGCCGGCGACCTGCGTGAGCTGACCCGTTCGCTGGTCCTGCGCCACACCGATTTCGGTTCGTTGGAGAACTATCTGGCGGGCTATTCGATCGCCGGTGATCGCCTGCGCGGGCTGGCGTTGCCGGCGGCGATCCTCACCGCGGCGGACGATCCGGTCATCCCGGTGGACGACTTTCGCGGCCTGCAGCTTCCGCCGGGCATCGAACTCGATATCGCCAGCCACGGCGGGCACTGCGGCTTCATCCGTGGGCTCGGGCGGGCGACCTATGCCGAGGACTATGTTGCCGAACGCGTGCTGCGGCATTTCGGGAGCGGCCCGGAAGCACGGATGTGAGCGCGCCGGATGCGGCATAATCTCCGGTTCGCCTGCGCGTTCGCCGTGCCGGCGCCGCCTTCACGCCGCCTGAGACCCGATCCATGAGCGCACTCGACCTAGCCTTCAACCAGCACCGCCAGGGCCAGTTCGCCGAAGCCGAAGCCGGTTACCGCGCCTTGCTGGCGGACAACCCCAATGACGTGGACGTGCTGCACGTGCTCGGCCTGCTGCGCCACCAGCGGGGCGATGCCGGCGAGGCACTGACACTGATCACCCGCGCGCACGAGCTTGCCCCCGACAACGCGACCATCGAATACACGCGCGGCAACCTGCTGATGGAGCACGGCGACCGCGCCGCGGCCAGCGTGGCGTTCACCCGCACCCTGGTGCTCGACCCGAACTTCACCGGCGCGCACATCGGCCTGGGCCAGATGGCGCTCGACCGGGGCGACTTCGAGGCCGCCGAGCAGCACTTTCGCATTGCGCTGCGTGCCGGGCCGGATGATCCGCACGCGCTGGCCGGCATGGGCGCGGTGAGGCTCCAGCATAACGATGCCGAAGGCGCCTTGCGCTACCTCACTCGCGCGGCCGAGCAGTTGCCCGATCACGCCATGCTGCAGTTCATGCTGGGCCAGGCCTTTTCGGCGCGCGAGATGCTGGACTTCGCCGAGCAGGCACTCGGCAACGCGCTGCGCCTCAAGCCCGACCTGCACCTGGCGCGGCGCTGGCTGGCCAGTGTGTACCTGCGCCAGAACCGGCCCGAGGACGCCGCCGTGCTGTACCGTGCGCTGTTGCCGGTACCGGGTTTCGCGGTGGTGGCCCAGATCGGCTTCGCCGACGTGGCGCGCATGCAGGAACGCCCCGCCGACGCGGTGGTGCATTATCGTGAGGCCCTGGCGCAAGCGCCGGCGCTGTCGCTGGCAACGCGCGCGCTCGGCATGGTGCTGGCCAACCTCGGACGCAACGACGAGGTGATCGAGGCCTACAGCCACTATCTCGCCCACGTGCCCGATGACGCCGACATGCGCGTCCTGCGTGCCGACGTGCTGATGCTGCTGGAGCGCTGGAGCGAGGCGGCGGCGGACTGGCAGTACCTGGTCGAGCGCAACCCGCAGGATGCCAACGCACGCGCGCGCCTGGCCGAGGCGCAGGCGAAGCTGGCGGCGAGCCCCACGCAGTAGCCCCGCGAGGCCTGCTGGACGCCGGCGCATCCGGCGCGCGCCGCCGCCGCGCTGACTTGACCTCGCGCGGCAAGCAGGGAAGGATGGCCGCGCAGTGCCGAAACGGCGCCTGAGGAGGCTTGGTCATGTTGCGTACCGGGTTGCTGCTGGCCCTCGTGCTGATTGCGTCGATGGCCTGCACGCAGACGAAATCCAGCACCTTCATCCTGCCGGACGGGTTCCATCTCGCCACCTACGCCGCCGACGTGCCCAATGCGCGTGAGCTGGCGCTAGGCGCGCAGGGCACCGTGTTCGCCGGATCGCGCACGGCCGGCAAGGTGTATGCGATCACCGATGCCGACGGCGATGGCCGCGCGGAGCGCGTGCGCGTGATCGCCGAGGGCCTGGAGCAGCCGAGCGGCATCGCCTTCCACGCGGGTGATCTCTACATCGGCGCGATCAATCGCATTCTCGTGCTGCGCGACATCGAGAACCATCTCGATGCCGCGCCCGCGCCCGAACTCATCACCGACAAGCTGCCGGACAAGCGCCACCACGGCTGGAAGTTCCTCGGTTTCGGCCCGGATGGCCGGCTGTACGTGCCGATCGGCGCGCCATGCAACATCTGCGACCCTGGCAAGGACTTCGCGAAGATCATCAGCATGCGGCCGGACGGCAGCGACTGGCAGGACGTGGCGCTGGGCGTGCGCAACAGCGTCGGTTTCGACTGGCAGCCAGGCACGGGTGAGCTGTGGTTTACCGACAACGGCCGCGACTGGATGGGCGATGACCTGCCCGCCGACGAGCTCAACCGCGTCACCCGGCCCGGCCAGCACTTTGGCTATCCCTACTGCCACCAGGGCGACACGCTCGATCCCGAGTTCGGCAAGGGCAAGTCGTGCAAGGACTACACCCCGCCGGTGCTCAAGCTCGGCGCCCATGTCGCCGCGCTCGGCATGCGCTTCTATACCGGCAGCATGTTCCCGCCGCGTTACCGCGGCGCCGCCATCATCGCCGAGCATGGATCCTGGAACCGCTCCACGAAGTCCGGCTACAAGGTGATCGCCGTGCGCCTGGATGGCGCGCGCGTGTTGGGTCAGGACGTGCTGGTGGCGGGTTTCGAGCGCGGCGGAGAAGTCTTTGGCCGGCCGGCCGATGTGCTGGTGATGCCCGACGGCGCCGTGCTCATCGCCGATGACTACAGCGGCGCGATCCTGCGCCTGAGCTACGCTGCCGCGGGCGTGGACCAGGCAGAACAGAGGTAGTCGGGTCCCGCGCGCAGTCCGTTCAATCGGCCGGCATGGCCAGCAGCAGGGCCGCACCGAGGGCGATGCGGTAGAGCGCGAAGGGCGTGAAGCGGTGGCTGCGGATGTAGCCGAGCAGCCACTTCACCGCAATGAAGGCGGTGATGAGGGAGACCACGAAGGCGAGGCCGAGCGCGGCCCAGTCCTCATGCGCGGCATGGCCGCCCTGCCAGCTGTCGAAAAGCTGGTAGCCACTGGCGGCGAACATGGTCGGGATGCCGACCAGGAAGGCAAATTCCGTGGCCGCCGCGCGGTTGTTCGTGCCGGCCAGCAGGGCGACGAAGATGGTGGCCGCCGAGCGCGAAGTGCCGGGAAAGATCGCCGCCACCATCTGCGCCAGACCGACCAGAATGGCCACCTTCCAGGTGATGCTCGCCGATTCGGGGCGACGCGCGGCCAGCCATTCGGCGCCCAGCATCCAGAAGCCGCCGATGACCAGCGCCCAGGCGATCGGCGTGATTCTTTCCGGCAGCTTGAAGCCCAGCTTGATGGCGACGAAACCCAGCACGCCGCTGACCAGGAAGGCGGCTGTCAGCTTGTAGGCGTAGTCGCGGTTGGCCGCCTCGCCGAGACCCGTGGCGAGCTGCCACAGGCGCTGGCGGTAGATCAGCACCACCGCGAGGATCGCGCCGGCCTGGATGACGATGTTGAACACGTCCGAGCGGTGTCCGAGCCAGTGCTCGGCGACCAGCAGGTGGCCGGTGCTGGAGATGGGCAGGAACTCGGTGATCCCCTCGATGATGCCAAGCAGGATGGTGCTGCTGATCTCGCTCACGGGTCGCTCGCCGATGGCCGGAAGGGTGACGTCGCGCCGGCGGGTCGCGCGGCACGCGGGGACCGCAATTGTACGGATGCGCTGGCAGCGCGGCTGTCTGCACCAGAATGGTGCACAATCACGAATGTGCGGGTCATTGCGGTGCATCAATGGATGGGGCACCGGCGCCTCGATCCCGTCCAGCGCCGTCCCTGCCCGCTGGCACGACCCTTGCTGTCCCCGGCTTACCTGTCCAGTCAAGGCTTTCCCATGTCCCGTTCTGCAGACGATGTGCTCAAGCTGATCGAGGAAGGCGCGGTGCGCTTCGTCGATCTGCGTTTTGCCGACATGCTCGGCATGCAGCACCACCTGACCTATCCGGCCCACTCGGTGGACGAATCGCTGTTCGAGGATGGGCGCATGTTCGATGGCTCCTCGATCGCCGGCTGGAAGGGCATCAATGAATCGGACATGGTGCTGATGCCCGATCCGGCCACCGCCACCATCGATCCCTTCGCCGCCGACAAGACCCTGCTGTTGCAGTGCGATGCGCTGGAGCCGAGCACGATGCAGGCCTATACGCGCGACCCGCGCTCCATCGCGCGCCGTGCCGAGGCCTACCTCAAGTCCACCGGCATCGCCGACACGGCCCTGTTCGGACCCGAACCGGAATTCTTCATCTTCGACTCGGTGCGCTTCCGCAACGAGATGGGACGCGTCTTCTACGAAATCGAATCGACCGAGGCGGCCTGGGCCTCCGAACGCGAGATCGCCGGCGGCAACTCGGGCTATCGACCGGGCGTCAAGGGCGGCTACCTGCCCGTGCCACCCGGCGATTCCTTCCAGGATCTGCGCAGCGAGATGTGCAAGGTGCTCGAGCAGGTCGGCATGACGGTCGAGGTGCACCACCACGAGGTCGCCACCGCCGGCCAGTGCGAAATCGGCACGCGCTTCAACACCCTGCTGCGCAAGGCCGACGAGCTGATGATGATGAAGTACGTCATCCGCAACGTGGCCCATCGCGCCGGCAAGACCGTGACCTTCATGCCCAAGCCACTGGTAGGTGACAACGGCTCGGGCATGCACGTGCACCAGTCGCTGGCCAAGGACGGGCAGAACCTGTTCGCCGGAGATCTCTACGGCGGCCTGTCGCAGACCGCGCTGCACTACATCGGCGGCATCTTCAGGCACGCGCGGGCAATCAATGCATTCACCAATTCAAGCACCAACAGTTACAAACGGTTGGTGCCCGGCTTCGAGGCGCCGGTGATGCTGGCCTATTCGGCGCGCAACCGCTCGGCGAGCTGTCGCATCCCGCATGTGCAGAGCGCGCGCGGCCGACGCATCGAGATGCGCTTCCCGGACCCGGTGAACAGTGGCTACCTCGCCTTTACCGCCCTGCTCATGGCAGGCCTGGACGGCATCATCAATCGCATCGACCCGGGCGCGCCGGCCGACAAGGATCTCTATGACCTGCCGCCCGAGGAAGGTCGCAACATTCCCACCGTGTGTTCGTCGCTGGACCAGGCACTGGAGGCGCTGGATCAGGATCGCGACTTCCTCAAGGCCGGTGGTGTATTCAGCGACGACTTCATCGATGCCTATATCGGTGTCAAGGAAAAGGAAGTGACCCGCTATCGCGCGGCGACCCACCCGCTGGAATTCCAGATGTACTACATGCTGTAGTTTTCGGGGCATTGAAAGCGGAAGTCCTGGCGAGCATTTGCCATCTTGACCAGGCGCCCTTGAAAATGCGCGTCCATTACCGCCGGGCGCGCCGTCAGCGGCACCAACATGTCGGCGTGGCCAAATTCGCCTGCCGGCCGGGCCGCTGGGGTCAACCACCGTTTGTCGGCGAGTTCCATGCCATGGCACGCGGGCACGTCCTTCCATGGACGTGCCCGCGTAAAATCATAAAGCGTACGAGTGATGCTACAGCGTACGATTGAACTCCTTGACCTGCTTCTCCGCTACGTCCTTGGCAATTCCGTAACGTTCCTGCAGTTTGCCGGCGAGGTACTGGCTGTCGCCGGATGCAACCTTCAGATCATCGTCAGTCAGTTCACCCCATTTGGACTTCATCTGGCCGACGAGCTGGTTCCATTGGCCCTTGATGCGATCTTCGTTCATGAGTAGCTCCTGTATGATTGGAATCAGTGGTTGATCAGGACCTGGCCTTCAGGCCACTTGCATCGACGCGCTTTACGCCCTTCACGCTGCGGGCCGCGGCAACTGCCCGCTCGACCGCCTGCTCGGTATCCTGAACGCCGATCAGGGTGACCACGCCATTGACGGTTTCCACGCTGATATCCATGCTCTTGACGCCATCCGTCGCCGCCAGTTCCGATTTGACCTTTGTAGTGATCCAGGTATCGGTCACAGGCTGATCTGATTCGCTTGCGGCCTGGCCTTCATCATTTGCCGGCATTGGCGCAGCAATGACAAGTGAAGCCGCGCCTGCGCACAGGATGGATGTCAATGCAAGGGTGGACAGGAAGGATGGAATCGATTTCATGAATGGTCTCCTCTGCGAAAATGCGCCGCAATTGCGACGCAGCGATCACTCGATCGCGCCATTACCCTATGCAGAAATTTGCCAATCCAGCATGAACAACGTTTATTTAAGGTTGGATTCCGTTCAGATGCCCGGGTCCGTGAGTGTCGCAATCGGCAGGCGTCCCGCGCCCACCCGGCTCATCTACAATGATGGCGATGTCGCCCGCCGCACCTGCCAAGCTCCTGTCGCCCGCGTCCGTGCCCTGGGAAGCGTCGGCCACCCCCATGGCGCTGCTGGACCGGGCGGCCGCCCTGCGCGGGGTCAATCCGGCCCTGCAGGATTGGCTGGCCGCGCCGGCGCGGCGCTGGGCCGGGGTCGCGCTGGCTGAACTCGATGCGCGTCCGCCGCAACTCAGCGAGGCGGTGTTGCGCGCGGGCAACGAAGGGCGCCGCGTGCGCGTGCGCGAAGCGCGCCTGCGCAGCGGCACCGGCGACCGGGTTGCGGACGTGCTGCTGACACCCCTCGATGAGCAGCAGCTGCTGCTCGAACTGTGGCCGTTGTCCGGCACCACGACCTCGCGCGCCAGCGAAACCCTGCGCGGCTTTGCCCACGAGCTGCGTGGCCCGCTCGCCGGCATGCGTGGTGCCGCACAGTTGCTGCGCCGGCGCGTCGGGTCGGCCGACCTCGCAGCGCTGGCCGACCTGGTGGTCGGGGAAGTCGATCGTCTGGCCGCGCTTTCGGCGCGCCTGCTCGACAACCAAGCGTCCGTGCAGACCCGGCCGGTCAACATTCACGCCGTGCTGGAACGCGTGGCGGCCCTGCTGGGCGGCAGCGCACCGCAGCTGCGCGTGCGCCACGACTACGACCCCAGCCTGCCGGCAGTGCACATCGACGCCGACCGCGTGCAGCAGGCGCTCCTGAATCTGGCGCAGAACGCGCTCGAGGCAGGCGCCAGTGAACTGCTGCTGCGCACCCGCGTCGAGCATGCGCTGCGCATCGAAGGGTCGGCGGCGCGCCTGATCCTGCGCGTGGACCTGGCCGACGATGGCCGCGGCATCGATGCGGCGCTGGCCGACACGCTGTTCGAGCCCATGGTGTCCGGACGTGCCGATGGGCATGGCCTGGGATTGGCCATCGCGCGCGAAATCGCCCGTGAGCACGGTGGCGATCTGCTTTGCGCCAGCCGCCCCGGCGCCACCGTGTTCAGCCTGCTGCTGCCACTCGCACCATGACCGCGCCGGCGCAGATCTGGGTCGTCGATGATGACCGCGCGGTGCGCCTGGTGCTGGCCGCGGCGTTGCGCGAAGCCGGTTGGCAGGTGCGCGAGTTCACGGATGCGGAGAGCGTGCTGGCCGGGCTCGGCTCCGCACGCCCGGCGCTGCTGTTCACCGACGTGCGCATGCCCGGTGCCAGCGGCCTCAAGCTGCTCGAACGCCTCGCTGCCCAGGCGCCGGGACTGCCGGTGGTGGTGATGAGCGCCTACACCGATGTCGCCTCGTCAGCCGCTGCCTACCGGCATGGCGCCTTCGATTACCTGCCCAAGCCCTTCGACCTCGACGAGGCGGTGCAGATCGCGCGCCGCGCCCTGGCCCGCACCCGCGCCGCGCCTGCGGTGCAACCGGCGGTCCCGCCGGACGCAGGCGCACTGCTCGGCCACAGCGCGCCGATGCGCGCCCTGTTCCGCGCCATCGGGCGGGTCGCGGCCAGCGATCTGGGCGTACTCATCACCGGCGAGACCGGCACCGGCAAGGAACTGGTGGCCCAGGCGCTGCACCGCGAAAGCCCACGCGCGGCGCAGCCTTTCATTGCGCTCAATACGGCGGCCATTCCGGCCGAGCTGCTGGAGTCGGAACTGTTTGGCCATGAAGCCGGGGCGTTCACCGGTGCCACGCGCCGCCATCACGGGAGGTTCGAGCAGGCCGCGGGTGGCACGCTGTTCCTCGACGAGATCGGCGACATGCCCTTGACGCTGCAGACGCGCCTGCTGCGCGTGCTGGCTGCAGGCGAGTATTACCGGGTCGGCGGGCGCGAATTGCTGCGCGCGGACGTGCGCGTGCTGGCCGCGACCCATCAGGACCTGGATGCGAAGGTCGCGCGCGGCGAGTTTCGTGCCGACCTGCTGCACCGGCTCGACGTGGTGCGCCTGGCGATCCCGCCGCTGCGCGAACGCGAAGGCGACATCGCCCTGCTCGCTGCCCATTTCCTGGCCACGGCCTCGGCCGAGACGGGCGTGGCCATGCACTTCCTCGCGCCGACCGCGCTGGCGGCACTGGAAGCCCAGCCCTGGCCCGGCAACGTGCGCCAGCTGGAAAACCTGTGCCGGCGCCTGGCGGTGCTGGCACCGGCCCCGGAAATCACCCCGGCCGATCTGCCCGCCGGGTTCGCTGCCGCAGCCGAGTCCGACCGCCCGCCGGAGTGGATCGCGGCGCTGCAACGCTGGGCGAGGCAACAGCTGGCTGCGGGTGTGGAGGGCCTCCACGCGCAGGCGCGCGAGGCCTTCGATCTGGCCCTGCTCGAGGCCGTGCTGGCGGCCTGCGACGGGCATCGCCAGCGAGCCGCAGCGGCGCTCGGAATCGGCCGCAACACGCTCACGCGCAAGCTCGGCAGTCGCCGGCGTCGCTCGCGCTGAGCATGCCCACGGGCTGCCCGGCGCGGGCGTTGCCGGAACACGGTGCGCCGGCGCCGGAGCGGGCGAGCGGGGTCGCCGAAGCGCCGGCCGGCCCTGTTACCATGCGCGATCCCGCATCGACGCCTTGTCCATGCCCGACCTCGCGCTCATCGATGTCTGCCTCGCCACGCCCGTATTGGCGGCGGATGCCTGGCCCGCCTGCCTGCGTTCCCTGCCTGCCAGCGCCAACGAGATTCCATTCGGCGATGACCGCTTCAATGTCGGGGCCGCCTGGGGCTCGCTCGAGCACATGCCGGTGACTGCACGCCGCAGCTGCAGCCCTGTGCCTTCCTCGATCTGGCGGTGGGCGAGCTCTGCGTGTCGGCCTGGAACCGCAGGTCCTGATTCATGACGACCCGTGCCGCGCCGCAGATTCCCGTCATCGTGCGTGAGGCCACGCCGGCGGACCACGCCTTCCTGGTCGATTGCAACCTGGCCATGGCGCGGGAAACCGAAGGCCGCCTGCTTGATCGCGCCACCTTGCAGCGCGGCATTGCCGGCGTGCTCGGCACCCCCTCGCGCGGCTTCTACCTGGTGGCCGAAAACGGCGGCGGTGCGGCCGGCTGCGTGCTCGTCACGCGCGAGTGGAGCGACTGGCGCAATGGCGACTGGTGGTGGCTGCAGAGCGTGTATGTGCTGCCTGCGGCGCGCCGGCACGGGGTCTTCCGCGCCCTGCACGCGGCCGTGCGCGAGCGCGCCCGCGCGCGCCCGGATGTGGTCGGCCTGCGCCTGTACGTGGAGCGCGACAATCGCGTTGCCCAGGCCACCTACGGCCGTCTCGGACTGCTGGAAACCATCTATCGGATGCTGGAAGACGAGTTCGAGCCGGGCGGGGGCGGGCACGCATGAGCGCAGGTATCGCCTGGCGCGCGAGCCTCGGCGATGTCTGGCAGCTGTCGCTGGCACCGGGCAGCGTGGCGCGCCTGCCCTGGCCACTGGCCTGGCGGTTGAGCCAGCAGCTCGCGCGCCGGTCGGGCCTGTATGCCGAATCCGTCGCCGCTGCAGCCAGCGCGCCGGAATGGCTGCCGCTGGACGACTCCGCCGCCTTCCAGCGCAAGCTGCGCCTGGTCACCCTGCTCGATATCGTCGACCTGCACTGGTCGCGCCGCCACGCGCTGGATGCCTGGCCGGCGCAGGTGCAGATTGCCGGCGCCTGGCCGGCGCAGGGCGCATTCGTCGCGATCACCTTCCATTATGGTACCGGCCTGTGGCTGTGCCGCGCCCTGCGCCGGGCCGGACACAAAAGCCAGTTCCTGTCGGCGCGCTTCGAGCGCAGCGCGTTTGCGCGTCGGCCATTGCTCTACCGCTACGGCGTGCAGCGCCTGGCCGAAGTCGAACGGATCGGCGGCGAACCCGTTGCCCGGCGCCCGGGCGTGCGCAAGACCCTGCTGGACACGCTTGCCCGCGGCAGCGCGGTGATCGGCCTGATCGACGTGCCGCCCCGCCTGGCGCCACACGGCCAGCATCCGGTGTCGCTGCTCGGTCAGCCCGCGTCGTTGCCCGATGGCCTGCTCAGGCTGGCCGCGGTCGCCGGCGTGCCGGTCGTGCCGTGCTGGGTCGAAGTGGATTTCACCAGCGGCGAACGGCGCGTCGTGATCGGTCAGGCCCAGTCGCCGCAACCCGCGGAAGCGGTGCTGGAACAGCTTGCGGCAAGCCTCGATCGACTGATCCGCGCCGAACCGGGAGCCTGGCACTTCTGGTGTGAATGGCCCGCCTGGTTGCGCGATGCGGCGCCATTGCACGCGGCGGGGTTCTCGAACGCCGCCGCAAAGGGTAGGCTGCAGGAAAGCGCTGCAGCAGGAAGGAGCCCATGAACCAACGTCCCTATCGCGTCGGCATTGTCGGTGGCGTGCGCATCCCGTTCTGCCGCAACAACACGGCCTATGCCGATGTCGGCAACTTCGGCATGGCGGTGAAGACGCTGGGCTCGCTGGTCGAACGCTTTGGCCTGCATGGACTGGAGCTGGGCGAGGTGGCGTTCGGTGCGGTCATCAAGCATGCCGCGGACTGGAACCTCGCGCGCGAGGCGACGCTGTCCTCGGGCCTGGCCGCGACCACCCCGGGCATCACCACGGCGCGCGCCTGTGGCACCTCGCTCGACAACACGATCCTGATCGCCAACAAGATCGCCGCCGGCCAGATCGAAGCCGGCATCGCCGGGGGTTCGGACACCACCAGTGATGTGCCGATCGTGTACTCGCGCGCGCTGCAGCAGCGCCTGCTGGCGATGAACCGCGCCAAGGCGCCGCTGGAGAAAATGGAAAGCGCCATCAAGGGTTTTTCGCTCGGCGAGCTGAAACCCGCATTTCCCGGCGTGGCCGAACCACGCACCGGCAAGTCCATGGGCGAGCACTGCGAGCTGATGGCGCGCGAATGGCATATCGGCCGTGAAGCGCAGGATGAGCTCGCGCTGGAAAGTCACCACAAGCTGGCTGCGGCCTATGCCGCAGGCTTCCTGAAGGACCTGGTGGTGCCGTTCCGCGGCGTGGAGCGCGACAACGTGCTGCGCCCGGACACCACCCTGGAAAAACTGGCGGCGCTCAAGCCGGCCTTCGACAAGACGTCCGGCCACGGTACGCTCACCGCCGGAAATTCCAGCGCCTTGTCCGACGGTGCGGCCGCGGTGCTGCTGGCCAGCGATGCATGGGCGGCCGAGCGCGGCCTGGCGATCCAGGCCTATCTCACGCACGCACGTGTGGCGGCAGTCGATTTCGTGCGTGGCGAGGGCCTGCTGATGGCGCCCACCATCGCCGTGCCGCGCATGCTGGCCGAAGCCGGCCTGAGCCTGCAGGATTTCGACTTCTACGAGATCCACGAGGCCTTTGCGGCGCAGGTGCTGTGCACCCTGCGCGCCTGGGAATCGGCCGACTACTGCCGCGATCGCCTGGGTCTGGATGCGCCGCTGGGCAGCATCGACCCGGCCCGGATCAACGTGCACGGATCCAGCCTTGCCACCGGCCACCCGTTCGCGGCCACCGGCGCACGCCTGGTGGCCACGCTGGCCAGGCTGCTGGAACAGAAGGGTTCCGGGCGCGGCCTGATTTCGATCTGCACGGCCGGCGGCATGGGCGTGACGGCGATACTTGAACGGCCCTGAGCGCAATACGCATCTGCGTTCGGGGCGCGCGCCATCGAGGCGACCACAAGGGGAGGGGATCGTGGAGAACAGCCGCTTTGCATTGGTGCTGACCGGGGTGGTCCTGCCGGGTCATGCGCCCGGCTCGGTGTGGCCGGCGCTGGCCAGTTATCTGCACATCGATGCCGCCAAGCTCGACCAGTTGCGCGCGCGTGCGCCGCTGACGATCAAGCGCAGCGATGACCTGGGCAAGCTGCAGGCCCTGCAGGCCGGCATCGCCGAGCAGGGCGCGCAGACCGAGTTGTGTGCCCTGGACGAGCGCCCGGCACTGTTCGTGCTGTTCGATGGCGTGGCCAGCGGCCCGCTGCCGGCGGTGTATGTGGAGGAGCGCATCCAGCACGGCCTGTGGCCGGAAGGCGTGGGCGTGGCCGAAGTGGGGGCCAAGGGCTGGCGGCCGTGGCGCGAGCTCAATCCCGTGCCGGAAGTGGCACCCGAGCCGGAAGTGGCGCCGGTGGAGCCCCCGGTCGAGCCGGTCACGTGGACCTCGACCGAGCCTGCTCCGGTCGCCGAACCGGTGCCGGTGGCCGAGCTGCCGCCCGGCGCGGCGATCCACGCCGGCTTCTGGCGCCGCTGTGCTGCGCTGGTGATCGATTCGCTGCTGCTGGGAGCCGTGCTCGCCCTGGCGCAATGGCTATGGGTCCTGCAGGTCGGGGCCGCCGCGAACACCGCCGGGGTGGGTCTGGATACAGCCATGCTGTTGCCGGTGATGGTGGCCGGCGTGGTCCTGCAGTGGCTGTATTTCGCCCTGTTCGAAAGCAGCCGCAGCCAGGCCACCCCGGGCAAGCTGGCGCTCGGCATCAAGGTCGTGGACGGCAGCGGCCGGCGCATCGGCTTCGGGCGAGCCAGCGGGCGCTTCTTCGGCAAGTTCCTGTCCGGCGCCATTCTCAACGTCGGCTACATGCTGGCCGGCTGGACCGCACGCAAGCAGGCGCTGCACGACATGCTGGCCGGGACGCTGGTGGTGTTCCGCGCGGTGCAGCCGGATCGGCCGCGTCCCACCGTGCGTCCGCCGATGCCGTGGTACGGCTGGGTGCTCAACGTGCTGCTGATCGCGTCCATGGCCGCGCTGGTGGTGGCGGCACTGGTGTCGATCGCCATGCTGGGCGAGATCGCGGACGGGGCGCTGCGCGGTGGCAGCGGCTTCTGACCGGGCTGACGTGACGCCCGGTCGAACCGGGCGGGCACGTGCCGCGCGCCGTGCCCGCAGCGCGTGTCAGTTGCGGAACGAGAACAGGCGCGGCCCTTCGGACGCGGCATAGCTGGTGCCGCGGCGCTTGCGCATGCGGTCGAGCAGTTCCGCGCGCCGCGCCTCGGCCCATTCGACGCGCTGGGTCTTGAGCGAGGCAGGATCGACCCCGCGCAGGTCCGCCTCGGCCTTGCGATAGGCGTCGAAATCCTCGTAGGCCTCGATTTCGTGTTCCAGCTCACGCACGCACAGGTCGATCATGATCGCGTCATCGAGGAACCCGAATACCGGCACCTCGTCGGGGATCAGATCCTTGGGGTTGGCGAAGTAGGACAGGCAACCGAGCACGCGGTGGCGTTCTTCGACCGGCAGGGCGAAGCCTTCGTCGTTGAGCATGGCGATCATGCGCTCGAGCTTTTCGAGCCGCTCGGTCACGTAGGTGGGCGCGACGGCAGTGCGATCGCGCTTGAGCAGCTTGCTGGCCGCCTCCGTGATCTCGCGCGCACTCATGTTGCGGGTCTCTTCCTGCGCGGCGTGCAGGGCCTGGATGAAATGCTTCAGCTCGGCATCACCGAGCTCGATCGTGATCGCAAGCGACATGGAAGAACTCCGCCAGACGGGTCGGTGAGACTAGCGATCTGGACCGCCCGCCGTCAATCGGCAGGCGCCGGGGTCTCAGAAGACGCCCGCCAGCCCGGCGCCGAACGCGGTGATGATGCGCGTGTAGATGGTGCGCAGGGGCAGGGCGACTTCGGGGAAGTCGCCGACGTCGGTGTAACAGTCGTGGAAGGCCGGATCATAGGGATCGAGCGGCTGGCAGCCGGGCTTGAGTTCGAAACTGCTGGTGTAACGGAATGGCCACAGGTCGAACAGCGGCAGGGCGGCGGAAAAGTCGCTGATGGGGCCGTTGATCTGCGCCAGCCAGGCGGGGGCCTGGCGTGGCGCGATGGTCCAGGCGTTGCCGGGCGCGATGTCGCGCAGGATCGCAGTGCGCACCTGCGAGGCCACCGTGGGGTCGTCGATTATGAAACCCGATTCGGTGTTGTAGTCATCCGAGCGCGGATCGAAATTGTGTGAACCGATCAGGCAGGTGCGCCCGTCGATCACCAGCGACTTGGCATGCAGGCCGACCCGCGCGCCGGCGTGCGTGAGCGGCGCGTGACCGTAGCGCTGATACTCGCCGCCATGGCCGGCGCCGGCCAGCGTGGCATAGCCGCTGATGAACTCCGCCGCGTCGGCCGGGAAGGGCTTGAACTCGTGGATGCGAAAGCCGTAGCGCTTGAGGTAGCGCTTCTTGTACTTGTAGGACAGTGCGTACACGTAGAACGCGTCGGTGGCGGCCAGGGAATTGGTGGAAACGATCACTTCCGGGGGCGTGGGCCGCTTGTGCATCTGCCGGAAGATGCGTCGGGCACGCCGGCTCAGTACCAGGTAGGGCGTCTCGAACACCACTTCGCGGCGGGTCCCTTCGAGCAGGGCGGCGATGCGCAGGCCCAGATCGTCGGCCGCGCCGGTCCTGGCCGGATCATCCTTGCCGGGTGCGTCGGAGAAGTAATCGATGGCTGCCACCGGCAGCGCCGCGTCGGCGAAGTGCCGGTCGATCCAGGCCGGATTCGCTGCGCGCGTGCGCAAGGCCGCGATACGCGCCCAGCGGGCATGCCTGGGCGGGGCCAACGCCGGCGGGCGCCCGGCGTCGGCGACGATGCGGCGATTGACGTCGTTGAAGCCGGTCAGCGGTACCGCGTAGGGATGCATCCAGAACTGCTCGAATGAAGCCTGCATCTGGGCGCCGGCGCGCGTGCCCACCACCAGCACGTCGCGGTCGCGATAGTTGAACTCGGCATCCCAGTCGAAATAGCGGTCGGCGATGTTGCGCCCGCCGGCGATGCCGATGCTGCCATCGACCAGGAACAGCTTGTTGTGCATGCGCTGGTTGAGGCGGGTGAAGCAGCACAGCAGCCCGGCCGCCATCTCCAGCGGCGGCGAGACGGCGTCGCGGAACGGCGGGTTGTAGAGGCGAAAGTCGAAATTGCGGTGCATGCGCGCGATCGCCGCCAGCCACTCGACGCGGTCGAGCGAGAACAGCTGGTCGGTCAGCACGCGCACGCGCACGCCGCGCCGGGCTGCCGCCACCAGTTCGTCGAGCATCAGCCAGCCGGCCTCGTCGTCGCTCCAGATGAACGTCTGGATGTCGATGCTGCGGCGTGCGGCACGGATCAGATGCAGGCGCAGCAGAAGCGCGTCCTCGCCGTGTTCGAGTACATTGACGAAGTGCGTGTCGCCGTCCTCGCGAGCCTGGCTGGCCAGCTTCTGGTACGGCGAGGCAAGTGCGCAGTGATCCGCGCGGCGACAATCCAGGGTGGCCGGCCGCAATGCCGTCACCGATTGGGCCTGACGCGCCAGCGGGCGGTTCAGGCTGCAGCCGCCGAGCGCCAGCAAGACCATGCCGGCGAAGACGAGGCACAGCCGCATCCGCTGCGGGCTGCAGGGGGTGCGCTCGCGCGTGGTGGTCATGGTCGGTCAGTGAGCAACGGCGCGTCGGTGAAGATCCGCAGCTCCAGCCTCACCTTGTCGCCCACCGTACCGCGCCGCGAGTGCATGCCGAAGGCCGCCCGGCTGAGTGAACCTTCGGCCAGGATGGCACAGGCATAGCCCGGTTCGGTGCAGGTCGAGGGTGCCAGGCGGAAGCGGATCGGGCGACTGACGCCGCGCAGCTTCAGCGTCCCCACCAGCTCGCCACCGGTGCGCAGGCGCTGCAGCGGAAACGCCTGGGAGATGAACTGGATGCGTGGATGGGCGGCCACATCGAAGAATTCGGGTGATTTCACCCAAGCCTCGTAGCTTGGCACGTTCATGCACACGCTGTCCGCGTCGATGATGGCATCGACCACGCCGTGGCTGTTGAAGCGATCGATCGCGACCGTGCCATGGATCGCGCTGAAGCCCCCGTGCGCGCGCATCAGCCACATCACGCGTACGCTGAACTCGGCGCTGGAACGCGCGCCGTCCAGCGCCACCACTTCACTGGCGCAGGCTGACGTGGCCGCCGCGCAGGCGAGCAGGGTCACCAGCCAGCCGCGCCACATCCGTCCGGTCCCGCGCGCTCGCGCCTCAGGGCCACCAGAAGTGGCGTACCCGCGCGCCGCCCGGTTCGAGGTTGCCGGGTGGCGCTTCCAGCCAGGCCACCGACCCCGGCGGCATGCCGCGGCCGGCGCCGGAGTGGCCTTCGGTGAGCAGGGCCAACAGGTGTTCGAGGCCGGGATTGTGCCCCACCAGCAGGATCGAATCGGCCTCGGCATGCTCGTCCAGCACGCGCAGCAGGGTCGCCGGTGTGGCTTCATAGATGCGCGCGTCGGTGCGCGCATCGCTGTAGCCCAGCACGGCCAGCACGCGTTCGCAGGTGTCCTGCGCGCGCACGGCGGGCGAGCACAGGACCCGAGCCGGTGCGGCGCCGTGCTCGCGCAGCCAGGCGCCGGCCGCATCGGCTTCGGCCTCGCCGCCGATACTCAGGCCGCGTGCGGCATCGTTCTGCCCGGGTTGGGTGGATTCGGCATGCGCGTGGCGCACGAGGATGATCTGGCGATGGTGCATCGATCGGCTCCGGCGGCGCTGGAAAGCACGATCATGCCCGAATCCTGGTGGTTGCGGTCAAGCACCGGTGTCGACGGCGGCCGCCGGCGGCTTGCCTGCCACCGGCGACCTGGCGCCTGGCGTCATTGCCCGGCATCGCTGTTGCGGCGGGCGCCTTGGCCATGCCGTCCACGGTCACGCCACGCCGCCTTGAGGTCGGCCTTGCTGATGCTGTCCTTGCCGTCGGCGAGGCGGTCGAAGCGCGCCATCTGGCCGGCCTCGAAGTCGGCCCGGCTGAGCATGCCGGTGCCGGTGCGGTCGTAGCGCTTGATCAGGCGCTCCGCGCGTGCCTCGGCGCGTGCCTGGAAGGCCGGTGATTGCACCAGGTCAGCGACGCCGAGCTGGCCCTTGCCATCCGGATCGAGCGCGGCGTAGCGCTGCTCCACCCAGGCCTGGTACTCGGTGCGGCTGATGATGCCGTCGCGATTGGTGTCGATGCGATCCAGCGGACGCTGCTGCGCCGTAGGGGCGGGATCGGCGGTGGTGGCCGGTGGCGCGGCGCTGGCGACGCCAGCCAAACCGCCTGCGCAGAGTGCGCAGGCAAGGAGATGGGGAATGAGTCGGGACATGGTCGCGATCCGGTAGCGCGGCCACGACGGCCGCGGGATCATTGAATCGCAAGCACGGGGCCAGCAGCGTCAAGCGGGCGCAAAGTCGGTGCAAAGTTCGCGCGGCGGATGCAAAGCCGAGCCCGGCGACACCTTCAGGCCGACTGGCCGCGCTCCTGGCGCTTGAGCCAGCGCAACAAGGGCTTCCAGTCTTCCTGGTGGGCGCGCACCACGCCCGAGCGGTAGTCGAACATGCCCTTGCCGAGCGCGTGGGCCAGCACGTAGCCCTGGGTGTCGCGAAGTTCCGCGACCAATGGGAAGGTCAGTGAGTGCAATGCCTCGACCGCGAGGCGCGAGGCATTCGTCCAGGGCTTGAGGCGGTTGGCCACCAGGCCCACCGTGGTGCTGCCGTCCTGCACCTGGGGCAGCCTGGCGAGTTCGTCGAGGAAGGGTTCCAGCGCCTCCAGGTCGATGGCCGAGGGCAACACCGGCACCACGATCGCATCGATGCGCGCCAGCCAGGCGGAAAAGTCGGCCGCGCGCGCACCGGCCGGGCTGTCGATCACCACCCGCTCGGCATCGGCCGGCACCTGCCGCTGCCAGTCACGCCGCAAGCCAGCCAGTCCCAGCACGGCATCGGCTTCGTTGGCCCGGCGCTCGGCCCAGCGCAGCGCCGAGCCCTGCCGGTCGGCATCGACGAGCACGGTGTTGCGCCCTTCCACCGCGAAGGCCGCGGCCAGGTTGGTCGCCAGCGTGGTCTTGCCGGCGCCGCCCTTGGAGCTCGCGACGAGGATGTTCAGCATCGGGCGTTTCCGGTTGTTGGCGTCATCAGGACAGACTACACCGGCGCGCGGCGCGCGGCATGGCTTCGCTGCGCCGGGCTTGCCTGCCAAGGCTCGGCACCGCGCTGCGGCCGTGTCCATCCAGTCGGCGGCTCGCCGGGCTCCTGGGCTGGCGCCTGCGCCTGTGCAAGGCCGCACGCGAGGGCGCAAGCAAGGGCGATCAAAGACCATTGCATGCCCGCTCGCCGATCCGCTCGATCATCCAAGCATAGCAACCGGCAGGGATGCCGGTTCGGATTGGATCGCCATCCTGGCACCGCTCAATAGCCAGCCGCCTGCCCGTCCTTGCGCGATTCGGAGGCACCGATCCAGGTGCCGTTCTTCGCGTCGCGGCCAATGGCCTGGTAGCCGCCATAGGGACCGTCGGCGAAGCGCACCGAGTGGCCCTTCTGCATCAGCCCGCGCACGGTTGCGTAGGGAAAGCCGGTCTCCAGGTCGATCCAGCCGCCATCGGTCATGGCTTGCGCCTGGCCTTCCGGCGAGGTCGAGCCTTCGTGCTGGATGCGCGGGGCGTCGCCCGCTTCCTGCAGGTTCATGCCGAAATCGACCAGGTTCATCACGATCTGCACGTGGCCCTGCGGCTGCATGTCCCCGCCCATCAGGCCGAAGCTGAGCCAGGGCTCGCCGTCCCTGGTGATGAAGGCCGGGATGATGGTGTGGAACGGCCGCTTGCCCGGCGCATAGGTGTTGGCGTGGCCTTCGGCGAGCACGAACATCTCGCCGCGATCCTGCAGGATGAAGCCCAGTCCCGGTGGCGCCATGCCCGATCCCATGCCCCGGTAGTTGGACTGGATCAGCGAGACCATGTTGCCGTCCCGGTCGGCCGTGGTGAGATAGATGGTGTCACCATCGAGCTTCGGCGTGCCGGGCGCCACCGCCTTCATTGCCGTGTCCGGCGAGATCAGCTTGCGCCGCCGGGCGGCGTAGTCCTTCGACAGCAGCCCGTCGATCGGTGCCTTGGCGAAGGTCGGGTCGGCATAGAACCTGGCGCGATCCTCGAAGGCGAGCTTCTTTGCCTCGACGAACAGGTGCACGTGCTCGGTGCTGCCGAAGGGAATCTTCGAAAAGTCGTAGCCCTCGAGGATGTTCAGCATCTGCAGCGCAGCCAGGCCCTGGCCGTTGGGCGGCAGTTCCCAAACCTCGTAGCCGCGGTAATCGGTCGAGATCGGCTCGACCCACTCGCCGCGGTGGCTGGCGAGGTCTGCGTAGGAGAGGAAGCCGCCGTTGGCCTGCATGTAGGCGGCGATGGTGCGCGCAATGTCGCCCTTGTAGAACGCATCGCGACCACCCTTGCCGATCGCTTCCAGGGTGTTGGCCAGGTTCGGGTTCTTCCAGATCTCGCCCTTGGCAGGTGCGCGGCCATCCCGCGTGAACTGCTCGGTGAAGCCCGGATACTTGCCAAGCCTGGGCACCGACAGGTTCCAGTAGTGGGCGATCAGCTCGGTGACCGGGAAGCCCTCGCGGGCATAGCCGACCGCGGGCGCCAGCACCCGGCGCATCGGCAGCTTGCCGAAGCGCTGGTGCAGCGCGAACCAGCCATCCACCGTACCGGGCACGCTGACCGGCAGTGGCCCGTGCGGCGGGATCGCGGTGTAGCCGTGCTCCTGGAACCACTTCAGCGTGAGATCTTGCGGCGAGCGGCCCGAGCCGTTGTAGCCGTGGAGCTTGCGGGTTTTCGCGTCCCAGACGATGGCGAACAGGTCGCCACCGATGCCATTGCCGGTCGGTTCCATGAGGCCGAGCGCGGCATTGGCGGCAATCGCCGCGTCGACCGCGCTGCCGCCCGCCTTGAGCACGTCCAGCGCGATCTGCGTCGCCAGCGGATGCGAGGTGGCGGCCATGCCATGGGTCGCGATCACCTCCGAACGGGTCGCGAACGGTTTGCCGGTGATGCGGTCCCCGGCGTGACAATGAGCGCCCAGCAGCAGGGCACAACAGGCAAGTGCAAAGCGACGCATGGCAATTCCCCCGATCAGGCTGTCCCAGTATGCAGGCAGGCCAGGCGCAGCGGCTACGGCCCGCGCGCGAACCGGCAGAGCGTCGCCCAGGTTGCGCCAAGCTGGGCCGCCGAATAGGTATGGCCACCGGCAAACTCGTGGTAGCCCAGCGTGCTGCCACGCTGCCAGCCGTGGGCGAGGAAGCGCTCCCGATCGGAGCGCGCATAAGGCAGCAGCGGGTCGCTGCTGCCGATGTGGATGTCGAGCGGCAGCCTGCGCGGCAGTGCCGCGACGCGGGCATCGCACTGCATGATCGTATCGCCCTGGCAGGCAAGTGTCGCGAGCACCCCGGCGCTCACCGCGAAGCCGGCGAGATCGTGCTGGTTCAGCGGCGTTGCGTACTCGCTGGCGTTGACCACCAGGTCATAGGCCACGTGCCCGCCGGCGGAAAAGCCCCAGAGATAGATGCGGCTCTGCTCGATGTTGTAGTCGGCTGCGACGCGCGCGAGGATCGCGGCAAGGGCGTCGTAATCGGTCGGTGCGCCCGGCGGCACGATCCAGCCACCCGCCGCGCCGCTGCTGACCGGTGCTGCGACGATGAAGCCCTGCGCTTCGGCGACGCCGGCCCAGGCGTTGCGCGTCGCCTTGGCCGCATTGACCGCTGCCGCATGGCTGCCCGGCGCACCGTGCAGCGCGATCACCAGTGGCCAGGCCGTCGCCGCGGAGTAGCCGGATGGAACATGCAGGTGGAACACCTGGCGCCCGCCCGGCTCGCTGCCAAGCCCCGGTACGAACACTTCGCCGGTGACGGCGCCGGGTGCGGCGCCGCCGCTGCCCTGTGAAGGATCCGACGGCACTCCGGCCCATGGCTCGAAGCCGGTCGCGAACACGGTGTCGTCGGCCGCGCAGATGCCGCCGGGCAGGCGCACGGTGGTGGCGGCCTGGGCATACGGACCGCTCAGCACCAAGAGGGCGCCGAGCAGGACACGCGCGATCGAGACGCGATCGGATCCGTGCTTCACGGCGACATTCTGCATGGCCAGACGATAACACCCACGCGGCGATCGACTGGCGTCATGAATCGGGCCGGGCCACGGTCATCCACCCAGCACCCAGTGCCAAAGCGGCAGCGTGATCATCGAAGCGACGATGCCGTAGCCGACCAGGGCGGCGGCGAGTTCCGCTTCGATCCCGGCCAGCGAGAGCAGCGCACCGGCGGTGATCATCGGCGGCATGGCGGTTTCGTAGATGGCGGCGGCACGCATGTCGCCGGAAAGGCCATAGAGCGCGGCGAGGGCCAGCGCGAGGGCCGGCATCAGCACCAGCTTGGCGGCCAGGCCGAACACGAAGGGACCGATGTGCTGGCGCGGCAGCGCGAGTCCAAGCTGCATGCCGCTCGCCAGCGCGACCAGCGGCAGCAGGCTGTCGGCGAGGAGCCTGAGCGGCCGGGCCATGGGCTCGGGGTATTCCGATGGCATGACGGTCAGTGCGAGGGCCAGGACCAGGAACGGCGGGAAGGTGACGATCCGGCGCGCCACGCCGGCGAGGGTCGGGCGCTCGCCGCCGTACAGGCCGAGCACGATGAGGCCGAACGTGCACAGCATGACGAAGCTGCCGAACTGGTCGTAGGCGACCGCATAACGCAGCGCGCCCTCGCCGGCCAGGGCGGGGATCAGGGCGAAGCCGAGGTAGGAGGTATTGCCGAGCGTGACCAGCAGCAGCAGGGCGCCGGTCGTCGCGCGAGCGAAGCGCGCCAGGCGCGCCACGGCGAGCACCAGCAGCGAGCCGGCCACGAGCAGCGTCCACGGCACGGCAACGAGCGCGGCGAGCGCCCAATCGAATTCGAGCCTGGGTGCATACAGCAGCACGGCCGCCGGCAGGCAGACGTAGAGGACAACGAGGTTCAGCGTCGCCGCGGCGTTGTCCGGCACCAGGCGGCGCCAGGCCAGCAGCTTGCCTGCCGCCAGCATGACGAGGATGAAGGCGAAGGCAGAGGTGAAGGACATCGGGCGTGAATCCTGTCGGCGAGCGTCCCGGCCCGCTCGGCGTCGGCCACGCTGGGCCGGCCTGCGGCTCCGCCTGGCCTGCCTGGATGCGAAGAGGGCCCGGGGCGGGACGACGCCCGCGCCGATTCTCTCACTCGCAGGCTGCTTCGCCCTGCAGGACGCCGGCGCGGATCAGCACGCCGTCGATCGCCTGGCGCAACACCTCCCGCACTGCGGGCAGCAGGGGTGACAGTTCGGCCTGGGTGCGGGTCCCGGCGATGGCCGCGCCATCGACCGGCGTGGTGGCCAGGCATTGGGGCGCCGCACGCAGGGTCGGCCCCGCACCTTCGACCAGCAGCAGGCTGAGATTGGCGTAGGCAAGTGAAGCCTCGCCGCGGCGTGCCACGCCATAGCCGGCTTCGACCGGTGCCCCGGGCGCCAATGCACGCGGCAGGCTGCGCAGGACGAGCACCGCATCCAGGCCCTGCGTACGCATCCAGTCGGCAAGTGCGCTGGCAAACCGCTCGTCCAGGCGCACGCCGGCGAAATCGGTGCGTAGCGCGCCACCGCGGCTGATGGTGGCCGCGAGCTCGGCCGGCAGGTGGGTCGCTTCGGCGCGGTAGCCGAGCCCGGAGAGCCGCGCCACGGCCTGCTGCTGGGCGACCGTGCCAAGTTGCCAGTCGTCGCGCACGGTAGGTGCGGGTGCCTGCGTGGCCGCGCTGCCGATGGCCGCCGAGACCCTGGGAGCGAGATCGTCCACCACGCCAAGGCGCGCATCCCCTGGCAGCGAGGTGGCACACCCGGCGGCGAACAGGGTGAAGACGGACAGCAGGGGCAGCAGGAAACGACGCATTGCGGGGGTCTCCGTCAGGTCGTGCGGCGCGTCAATCGCCCAGCGCGTCGCGCAGGAAATTCGGCTGCGCCAGCGCCGCCTTGTGGATTTCGGCGTTGTAGTAGCGGGTCGGAAACTGCTTGGTCTGCGCGCCGCGCTCACGGAAGCCGGAAAGATCCGCCCCCTTGCGCGCCATCGTGCAGCTCCACCAACCGGTGGGATAGATCGGCTGCGGGAAGCCCAGGGTCCTGACTGCATGGAAGCCGGCGACCCGCATCGCCGAGCGCATCGACTTGATGAGCTCCAGGTGCACCAGCGGCGACTCGCTCTGCTGCACCAGGATGCCGCTGGGACGCAGCGCCTTGAAACAACTGGCATAGAATTCGGCGTTGAACAGGCCTTCCGCGGGACCCACGGGATCGGTCGAATCCACGATCACCACGTCGATCGACTCGGGCTCGGCATCTGCCATGTACCGGATGCCGTCGATGAACAGCAGCTCGGCGCGCGGATCGCCGTTCGCCTCGCACAGCTCGGGAAAATACTGCTCGGCCAGGCGCGTGACGCGCTCGTCGATCTCCACCTGCACCGCATGTTCGACTTCCTCGTGGCGCAGCACCTCGCGCAGCGTGCCGCAGTCGCCGCCGCCGATGATCACCACGCGCTTGGCGCGGGCATGCGTGAACAGCGCCGGGTGCGACATCATCTCGTGGTAGAGGAAGTTGTCGCGCGTGGAAACCATCGTGCAACCATCGATCACCATCAGGTGGCCCCAGTCGGTGGTGTCATAGATCTCGATGGTCTGGTAGGGCGTGGTTTCCGCGTGCAGGCGTTCCTTCACGCGCAGGCCGAAGGCCGATCCGGAGCGCAGGTGCTGTTCGGTAAACCAGCGGTCTTCGGTGGCGGAATCGGCTGCGGTCATGTTGCGTCCTGCGGGGCGGGAAAGAGGCCGATTGTAGCCGGTCGGCCCCGGCCTGCCATCCGCGCGCGCCGGCAGATCGCTACACTAGGCGGCTGGTGGCTACGCGGAGCATGGGAATTGAGCACAGAGCCCTGGAGCATCGAGGCAGCCCGCGCGGCGTATGCGGTGCCGCACTGGAGCGAAGGCTATTTCGACGTTGCCGGCAATGGCGATGTGCTCGTGCGCCCACGCGGCGCCGCGGGGCCGCGCCTGTCCTTGCCCGAAGTGGTTGCCGCAGCCCAGGCGCGTGGCGCGCGACTGCCGTTGCTGGTGCGCTTTGCCGACATCCTCTCCGACCGGCGGGCGCGCCTGCAGGACGCCTTCGCCGATGCCATGCGCACCTGGGACTACGCCGGCGGCTACACCCTCATCTATCCGATCAAGGTGAACCAGCAGCGCAACGTCGCTGGAGAGCTGGCCGCCACGGCCGGGCCGGGCTTTGGCCTGGAGGCCGGTTCCAAACCCGAACTGATGGCCGTCCTGGCGCTGGCGCAGCCCGGCAGCACGGTCATCTGCAATGGCTACAAGGACCGCGAATACATCCGCCTGGCGCTGATCGGCCGGCGTCTGGGGCTGGACATCTTCATCGTCATCGAGAAGCCTTCGGAACTGCGCTACGTGATCGAGGAGTCGCGCGCGCTCGGCGTGGAGCCGCTGCTCGGCGTGCGCATGCGCCTCAAGAGCCTGGGCGCCGGCAAGTGGCAGAACTCGGGCGGCGACAAGGCCAAGTTCGGCCTCACCCCGCGCCAGCTGCTCAGCCTGCTGGATGACCTGCGCAGCGCCGGCCTCGATCACACCCTGAAGCTGCTGCACTTCCACATGGGTTCGCAGATGTCCAACGTGCGCGACATCGCCAACGGCATGCGCGAAGCGGTGCGCTACTTCGTCGAACTTTCGCGGATGGGCCTGGCCATCACCCACATGGATGTCGGCGGCGGTCTGGGCGTGGACTACGAGGGCACCCGCTCGCGTTCGGAGTGCTCGGTCAATTACGGGCTGGGCGAATACGCCGCGGCCGTGGTCGGCACGCTGGCCGAGGCGTGTACGGCCAATGATCTGGTGCCACCGCACGTGCTCACCGAATCCGGCCGCGCGCTGACCGCGCACCACGCCGTGCTGGTGGTCAACGTCAGCGAGGTCGAGGAGGCGCCGCGCGGCGCGGTGCCCCCCGAGCGCGACGAGGAACCGGCGGTGCTGCGGCGCCTGCGCGAGATCCTGACCGAAATCGGCCAGCGTCCGGCCACCGAGCTCTACCACGAAGCGCAGTACCAGCTGGCCGAAGGCCAGTCGCTGTACGCGCTGGGTCAGCTCTCGCTTGCCGATCGTGCGGACCTGGACGATCTGTATTACGCGGTGGTCAATCGCCTGCGCGGACGCCTCAAGCCGGACGAGCGTGCCCACCGGCACATCCTCGACGAGCTCGATGCCACCCTGGTCGACAAGTACTTCGTCAATTTCTCGGTGTTCGAGTCGGTGCCGGACGTGTGGGCCATCGACCAGGTGTTCCCGATCATGCCCATCGCCGGCCTGGACCGCGCGCCCGAGCGGCGCGGCGTGATCGCCGACCTCACCTGCGATTCGGATGGCCGCATCGACCAGTACGTGGAGGCCGATGGCCTGGATGTCAGCCTGCCGCTGCACGCCATGCAGAAGGGTGAGCGCTACCGGCTCGGCCTGTTCATGGTCGGCGCCTACCAGGAGACGCTGGGTGACATCCACAACCTGTTCGGCGACACCGATGCGGTGAACGTCCGGCTGACGGCGGACGGCTTCGAGCTCGCCCACCTGCGCCATGGCGACACCACCGATCTGATGCTCGATTACGTCGGCTACGACCTTGGCGAGCTGCGCGCCGCCTACCGTGACAAGATCACCGCTGCTGGTCTGGTGGGCGCGGAGGCAGGGCGTGTGCAGGCGGCCCTCGAAAAGGGCCTGACCGGCTACACCTACCTCGCCGAGTAGCCGCGGGCGCCCCGCCGATCGGCGGGATGCCGCGACCCGGCCGCAGTCCCGTGCGGGTTCGCCGCCCGGGCGCCAGCCGGATTGCGCGGCTGCCCCTGCTGTTCGCCTTCAGCCTGTTCGCCAATGCGGGCCGGCATGTCTGGTTCCACACCACCGGCACGCAGAGGCTGCACAACCAGTGCCTGCTGACCCACACGCTGGTCGACATACCGGTCGG
This sequence comes from Dokdonella sp., assembly GCA_023228465.1. Lineage (GTDB taxonomy): Bacteria > Pseudomonadota > Gammaproteobacteria > Xanthomonadales > Rhodanobacteraceae > Dokdonella_A. The sequence continues at coordinate 101,145 of JALOBC010000001.1, forward strand.
CGCCACGCTGGAAGCGATGCCCCGCCTGGGCGCCGATTACGCGCCGCTGCCACGCAGCCGCGTGCTGGACTTCTGCGACCACTACGGCTGCACCCCGATCAGCGACATCCACGGCCGTCCTGGCGTCGACGTGCCTGGCATCCAGCCACGACCTCGGCGCGGTCGAACAGACCGATATCCTGTTCTACTCCGGCAGCGGAGCGTATCCGGCGGACTGAGGGACGGCCATGCGCGTCGCTGCGGGTGCAGTACGTGCCGGGTCGGTGCAAGCCCACCACCGGCTCACGCTAAGATGGCCGCGTTGCAGTTGCCGCATGGGATCGGGTGTGGGCGAAATCACCGAGCTGTTGCATGCCGCGCGCGCGGGTGATGCGCCCGCGCTGCAGGAGGTGTTCGCCGCCGTCTATCCGACCCTGCGCACGCTTGCCGGTTCACGGCTGCGCGGCATGCCCGGCGAGTACACCCTCAGTCCCACCGCGCTGGTGCACGAGGCCTACCTGAAACTGGTCGGCGCGGGGCGGCTGGATCTGACCGATCGCCAGCACTTCTTCGCCTGTGCCGCACGCGCCATGCGGCACATCCTGGTCGATCACGCCCGCGCGCGCGCTGCGCTGAGCCGCGGCGGGCACGCGCTGCGGGTGGATTGGGACGGCGTGCAGGACACCGCGATCGACACCCAGGCGCTGCTCGACGTGAACCAGGCGCTGGATCGCCTCGATGCGATTTCCCCGGCCCTGCGCGAGCTGGTCGAGCTGCGCGTCTTCGCCGGCATGACCCTGGAGGAGCTGGCGGAGATAAACGATCGTTCCCTGCGCAGCATCAACCGCGACTGGCAGCGCGCGCGGGCACTGCTGATGGCGCAGATGACGGAGCCCGATCCCTGATGGACGTCGGCGAGCGCGAGAGCTGGCTGGAGGCCGATCGCCTGTTCCAGCAGTTGCTCGACCTGGACACGGCGGCGCGGCAGGACTGGCTGGAGAAGCAGGCTCTCGAAGAGGGCGTGCGCGCCCGCCTCGAGCACCTGCTGGCCTGCGCCGAGCGTCCACACCGACTGCTGGATGCGGCGGTCTTTCCATCCGCCGATGCGCCGCAGCTCCTGGCCAGCGCCGGCGCGAAGTTCTCGCTCGTCGGCCAGCGCATCGGTGACTGGCAGCTGTGCGAGCTGATCGGCGAAGGCGGCATGGGGACGGTGTACCGGGCCGCGCGCGTGGGCCAGGATTTCGAGCAGCAGGCTGCAGTCAAGCTGCTCGCGCGTACGATTCACGGCGCTGCCGCGCGTGCCCGCTTCCAGCGTGAGCGGCGCATCCTGGCGCAGCTGCAGCATCCGCACATCGCCGGGCTCATCGACGCCGGCGTGGCGGCGGACGGCACGCCCTACCTCGCCATGACCCTGCTGCACGGCACGCGCATCGATCAGCATTGCCAGGCGCGCGCCCTGTCGCTGAACGCACGCGTGGAGCTGGTGTTGCAGGTGTGCGCGGCGGTCGCCTATGCGCATCGGCAACTGGTGGTGCATCGGGACATCAAGCCGGCGAACATCCTGGTCGATGCAAGCGGCCACGCCACCCTGCTCGATTTCGGCATCGCCCACCTGCTCGACGTGGGGGATGCCGCCGAGCGTACGCTGACGCGCGCCTTCACCCCGGATTACGCCGCGCCCGAGCAGTCCCACGGCGATCATGCGCCGGGCACCGCGGTCGATGTGTACGGGCTGGGCGCCGTGCTGCACCGCCTGCTGGCCGGCGCGCCGCCGCAACGGGATGCGCATGGTGATCCGCGGCCCGCATCGAAGGTCGCTGCCGCACAGGGCCAGGCGCAGGCGGCCAGCCTGCGTGGCGATCTCGATGCGCTGTTTGCCTGCGCCCTGGCCAACGATCCGCAGGAGCGCTATGCCAGCGTCGATTTGCTGGCGGCCGATCTGCGGGCGTGGCTGCAGCGCCGGCCGCTGCAGGCCCGGCGCGCGGGGGCATGCCGGCGGATGGGCAAGTTCGTGCAGCGCCATCGCGCCGCCAGTGCGCTGGCGCTGCTGGCCGCGCTGGCGCTCGCCGCTGGCAGTGTGCAGTTCGCGCTCAGCCACCGGGCACTCGAACGCCACGCAGCTGAACTCCAGGCCGTGACGCAGTTCCAGGCCGACATGCTGGAGCAGATCGTCCCGGCCGAAGTCGGCGCGCGACTGCGCGCCGCATTGCGCGCTGCCCTGCCGACACAGGCGCAGGCCGGCCATGCCGCATCCACCGCCATCGACGGCATCGACTACACGGGACTGGCCGTGGACATGCTCGACGAGGCAATCCTCGCGCGCGCCGCGGACGCTGCGCGCACGCGCTTTGCCGACCAGCCGCGCATCGCCGCGATGCTGCTGCAGCAGGTGGCCAGCAGCTACCGGGGCCTCGGCCGGTTCGCCAGCGCCGGCGTCCTGCAGGATGAGGTGATCGCGAAGCTGGAGCAGGAGCCTGGAGACGCTGATCGCCTGACCCTGGCTGCGCGCCGCGAACAGCTCAAGCTGCTTCGCATGACCGGGGCCGCCGATGGAGAGGCGAGGCACCGCGCGGTTCTCGAGGCGCATCGGTATTACCTTGGCGCGAACGATCTGGATACCCAGGTCGCGCGCGCCGCCCTCGGGCAGTGGCTGATGACGCACGGCAAGGCGGCCGAAGCCGAACCCCTGCTGCGCGAAGCCGTCGCGCGCTTCGATCGTGCAAGCGGCGCAGCCGACGCCGATGCCGCGGCGGCGCGGGTCAATCTTGCCTTCAGCGTGTCATCGCAGGGCCGTTACGCCGAGTCCGAGCCCGGGCACCGACGTGCGGTCGAAGATGCCGTGCGCGTGTTCGGCCCCGGTCACGAATTCACCCTGGTGGCGATCAACAACCTCGCCTACGTGCTCGGCCGCACCGGCCATGATGATGAAGCCGAGCAGCTCTACACCGAGGTCTACGCGGCCCGCCGCCAGAGCCTGGGCGCGACGCATCCCGCGACGCTGGTTGCACTCAACAACCGCGCCAGCGCATTGCGCAAGCGTGGCCAGGCTGGCGCGGCGCTCGTCTTGCAGGAGCAGGCGTACACGGGCCTGCAGGCCGTGCTGGGACCCGCGCACGCCACGACACTCAAGGTCGGCGCCAGCCTGGCTGCCGCTCACGTGGAACTGCGGCAATTCGAGCAGGCAGCGTCGTTGTTGACCGACATCCTTGCCCGCGCACGCGACGCCGGTGCGCCTTCGGCGCTGGTCAAGGCACAACTCCTGCTGGGCCGCTGTCGCGCCGGCCAGGGTCGTCCCGACGAGGCCGACCGGATCTACGAGCAGGCCTGGCAGGATGCCCTGCAGGCCGGACGCGCCGCCGATCAGCGCGAGGTGGCCAGTTGGGCCGCCCGGCTCGATCAGGCGCGCGAAAGCGGCGCCGCGCGGCATGCCCTGTGGCTGCAGCGTGAGCGCGGCGTGGCGGAGCCGCTTGCGGCCTCGGCGACCCGGCAGTGACGGGTGCGGCATTCGGGCCGCTTTCGTCGAGTTATCTGCCACGACCCACCGCCGGCTGACTGGCGGGTGGAAATCGCCTGCCCGCAGCGCATCTTCGTGCGTGTGGCGGGTACCATTGCGGTGGCCCTTGCTGCCCGGCCCGGTTGCCCGGCGCAGGCCAGGCTTCCGTTCCGATTTCCCTGGAGACTCCCGATGCTCGCACGCACCCTGAAGATCCTGTTCCTGGGATTGCTGCTGTCCGCCGCCGCCCCGGCGCTGGCCGGCGCGCCCACCGATGTGGTTCTGACCGAGGTCGCCAGCGGCCTCTCGGGCCCGACCGCCATTGTCAGTCCGCACGACGGCAGCGGGCGCATGTTCGTGGTCGAAAACAAGTCCAGCCAAGGCCGCGTGCGCATCATCGACGCAGCGGGCAACCTGCTGCCCACGCCCTACTATACGCATGCGACGACCGGCGGCCCCGGCAGCGAACAGGGCATGCTCGGCCTCGCCTTCGATCCGGATTTCGCGACCAACGGGCGCCTGTACATCACCTACACGGCGCCGGGCAGCGATCCGCGCCTGGGCAGCCAGCCCGACCAGGTGCTGATACGCCTGACCGCCACCGATCCATCTGCAAACACCTTCACCGGTGCCGAGCAGGTGATCCTGCGCATTCCCGACATCTACAGCAACCACAATGGCGGCAACATCGCCTTCGGTCCGGATGGCTATCTCTATTGGGGCATGGGCGACGGCGGCTCGGGCGGGGATCCGAACGGCTTTGCGCAGGACCTGTGGAAGAAGGAGGTCAATGGCAGCAACTATTACCTGCTGGGCAAGATGCTGCGCCTGGACGTTGACACGCCGACCGCCTCGGCGCCGGCCAACCAGTGCGGCGCCACGGCCGGACAAGCCGCTGCGTATTCGATTCCGGCGGACAACCCCTACGCCGGGGCGAGCGACAAGTGCGGGGAAATCTGGCTTTACGGCCTGCGCAACCCGTGGCGCTGGAGCTTCGATCGCCAGACCGGCGATCTCATCATCGGAGACGTGGGACAGAACCAGTGGGAAGAGATCGACTTTCGCGCGGCCGGCAGTCCGGCCACGGAGAACAACTACGGCTGGAAGCTGTGCGAAGGCAACCATTACTTTTCCGCCCCCGGCAGTGGCACGGGATGCCCGGCCGCCACCGGTACGCTGGCGCCGGTGATCGAGTACTCGCATGGCTCTGGTTGTTCGGTCACTGGCGGCTATGTCTATCGCGGGCCGATCGTATCCCTGCGCGGTGATTACCTCTTCAGCGACTACTGCTCGGGCAAGATCTGGATTGCAACGGTTGACGCCGGTGCGCCGAACTGGACCTACACCACGCTTGCCGGCACGCCGTCCATGAACGTTTACAGCTTCGGCGAAAGCGAGATCGGCGACCTCTACGTGGTTCATGGCGGCGGCAAGATCTACCGTTTCGATTCGACCGCGATGCCGGTGTTCCATGTCGTCACGCCCATGGCCGGCATCGGCGGCACCCTCACGCCCGGTACGCCGCAGACGGTCGAAGAAGGCGAAACGGTGGTCTTCACCCTGACACCCGATCCGGGATACATCATCCAGGGCGCCAGCGGTTGCGGCGGAAGTCTTTCGGGCAACCAGTTCACCACCGCGCCCGTGCATGCGGACTGCATCGTTGCCGCGCAGTTCGTCAACGACCCGGACATCATCTTCAAGAACGGCTTCGACGGCCCCTGACGCGATCCGCGCCAATGCGCTGGCCCTGATTCGCGACAACAACCAGCGCTGCACAGCCTGTGGCAGCGGCTGGGGCTGCAGCTGCAGCTTGTGGGAGCGGCTTTGTGGGAGCGGCTTCAGCCGCGCTGCTTTCGAAGCGCGGGAGCATCGGGACTGAAGTCCCTCCCACAGCATGTCCGCAACCTCCAGCGCAGTGCCGTGGGAGCGGCTTCAGCCGCGCTGCTTTCGAAGCGCGGGAGCATCGGGACTGGAGTCCGTCCCACAGCATGTCCGCAACCTCCAGCACAGTGCCGTGGGAGCGGCTTCAGCCGCGCTGCTTTCGAAGCCCAGAAGCATCGGGACTGAAGTCCCTCCCACAGCATGTCCGCAACCTCCAGCGCAGTGCCGTGGGAGCGGCTTCAGCCGCGATGCCATTGGCGCCGAAGAGGCGTTGCCCGCGCGCCGTTAGGGCTGTTCCTTGAGCGCGATCGCCTTGATGCCGTTCTCGGCCAGGTTGCGTTTGGCGGCCTCGAGGTCGCTGGCATTGGCGTAGGGGCCGACGCGGACACGGTGCCAGGTCTTGCCGTTGATGGTGACCGGCTGAATGTGGGCCACGAAGCCGGACAGCGCGAGGCGCGCCTTGGCCTCTTCGGCAGCGCGTGGATCGGGATACGAGCCGGCTTGCAACACGTAGCGACCACTGTCCGCGGTCGGTGGCGTGCCCGGCGTTGCCGGTGCCGCGGCGCGCGCCTGTTGTTCGGCCTTCGCCTTCGCGCTCAGCTCGGCATCCGGGATCACCACTTCGGCTTCGGGAAGCACCTGGTAGAAATCGTAGCTTGGCCGCGGCCTGGCTTCGGCGACCGGTGGCTCGCTTTCCTTGGGCGCCTGTGCCTGCGGATTGGGTTGGGGCAGGTTGGCTGGGCGCAGCAGCGGTGCCCAACCCTTGACCAAGACCAGCAGCATGAGGCCCGCACCGAGCACCACGCCGACCAGCAACCATACCCAGGCGGGCTTTTGCGGGCTGCCCCCGCGGGTCGCCTGGCGTCCCTTCCGTGTTGCCATTACATGCTCTCCGGGGCGGAAACGCCCAATAGCTCAAGACCGTTGGCGAGCGCCTGGCGCACCGCGCCGGCCAGCGCCAGACGCGCATCGCGCAGCTCCGCATCGTCAACGATGAACTGGTTCGTGTTGTACCAGCCATGGAAGGCCGCCGCGAGATCGCGCAGCCAGATGGTCACCAGGTGCGGCTCCAGGTTGGCGCCGGCGGCCTCGACGACCTCCGGAAAACGCGACAGCTCGACCATCACGTCCAGTTCGGCCTGGCTGTCGAGGCGATCGAGATGGGCAAGGCCATGGGTCTGGTCGTGCGCCATGCCGCGCTCGGCGAGCTGGCGCATCACGCTGGCCACACGCGCGTGGGCATATTGCACGTAGTACACCGGGTTGTCGTTGCTCTGCGCGCGGGCCAGGTCGATGTCGAAGGTGAGCTGCGAATCGGACTTGCGCGCGGTCAGGAACCAGCGTGTGGCGTCGCGGCCGGCTTCGTCGATCAGGTCGCGCAGGGTGAAATAACTGCCGGCGCGCTTGGAAAGCTTCACTTCCTCCCCGCCGCGCATCACCGTCACCATCTGGTGCAGCACGTATTCGGGCCAGCCCTCGGGGATGCCGCAGTCCAGCGCCTGCAGGCCCGCGCGCACGCGCGCCAGCGAGCCGTGGTGGTCGGAACCCAGCTCGGTGATCGCGCGCTCGTAACCGCGCTGCCACTTGCTGAGGTGGTAGGCGACGTCGGGCACGAAGTAGGTGTAGCTGCCATCGGACTTGCGCATCACGCGGTCCTTGTCGTCGCCGAATGCCGTGCTGCGCAGCCACAGGGCGCCGCCTTCCTCGTAGGTGTGGCCGCGGGCGGTCAGTTGGTGCACGGTTTCCTCGACCTTGCCCTGGTCGTACAGCGAGGATTCGAGGAAATGGACGTCGAAGCGCACGCCGAAGGCCTTCAGGTCCTGATCCTGCTCGCGCCGCAGCCAGGCCACGGCGAAGCGGCGGATGGCATCGAGATCATCCACGTCGCCACTGGCGAGCACGCGCTCGCCCTCCGAATAAATCGCCTCGCGGTCGAGGAAGGCACGCGCCACATCCTTGATGTAGTCGCCACGATAACCGTCGGCGGGCCAGGTCGGCGCTTCGGGTTCGATGCCACGCGCGCGCGCCTGCACCGACAGCGCCAGGTTGGTGATCTGCGCGCCGGCGTCGTTGTAGTAGAACTCGCGCACCACGTGCCAGCCATTGGCGGCGAGGACACGCGCGATCGAGTCGCCGATCGCCGCCGCGCGGCCATGGCCGACATGCAGCGGTCCGGTCGGATTGGCCGACACGAATTCGACGCCCGCCGTCCGCCCGGCACCGGTCGTGCCATGACCCCAGCGTGCACCTTCGGCATGGACGCGACGGACTTCATCGACGTAGGCAGCGCGCGCCAGGAAGAAGTTGATGAATCCCGGCCCGGCAATCTCGACCCGCTCGACCAGCATCGCGGCGGGCAGCGAATCCACCAGCGCCGTGGCCAGCTCACGCGGCTTGCGGGCCGCCTGCCTGGCCAGCAACAGCGCCGCATTGGTGGCGAAGTCGCCATGCGCGCGATTCTTCGTGCGTTCGATGACGAAGGCGGGCGTGTCCCCTGCGGGCAACGTGCCAGCAGCGCGCAGCGCGTCGATGGCATCCAGGACGAGGGCTTGCAGTTGCTCTTTCACGAAGTCTTGGGTACTGGAAAACCGGCATTGTAGCGGGGCCGGTGGCCGGCACGGCGTTCGCCTGCCGTCCCGCCGCAGCGTGCCGGCGCGGCCGGGCCGACCTGGTGGGTGCGCAGGGGCAGGGAACTTCGGGCTTCCCGCCTCACGCGCGATCGTGCCCGCTTGGCGATGCCGCGGCCTGCGGGCCAGCCCATGTGTCAAGAAAGTTCACATCCGCCGCTGGTCTCGCGCGGCCCCATTGGAGGATAATGCTGCGGCGCAACATGCTGCATGCCGTCATGTCCAATCTGCCTCGCCCAGCCACAGAACGCACCGGTGCGCCGCCCACCGATTCCCAGGAGAACGCCTGGCCGGACCCGGCCGGCGAGCGCCGGCGCATGCCGCAGGGTTCCGGCCGCGCCGACAGCGAGGCGCTGGCCGATCCCGAGGACGTGCGGCGCGCCTTCCGCAAGTGGCGCATCGGTGACGATGCCTGAGCCGGCAGGATCGGCGCCGCGGTCGCCCCTGCCTGGCTCGCTGCCAATTCAGGCGCGCGCCGGAGCCACGCTGCCTCGCAAGCCCTGTCCCGGCGCGGCGGCTGCCATCCCCGCGGGCGCGGCAGGGCGCGGGGTGCCTGATGCCCGCCCCGCTGCCCGGCCGCGGAAACGGTCGTTCGATCTTGCCGCGCGTTGGCCTGTTGACCCAAGGGCAGCGGGCGCCGGCGCAGGATTTTGCTTGCGCACACGTGCGCGCTGGGCTATCGTGCGCGCCGCAGAAGGGGAGTAGCTCCCGCCGCCGCGATCGTCAACACGAACCGCCAGGTTCCGGTCCGGTGGGCACCCGTCGCGCCAGGCGCAGGGTGTGAGCAAGACCTTCGCCGTCGACGGCGAAGGTGTGTCCGGAGAAATCACGGGCCGCATGCGCCACCGGCGCACAGGGCCTTGCCTTTCCACGGATCGCACATGCATTCCATCGCCACGCCTACCCTCTGGATCGCCTTTGCCGCGCTCGTCGTCGTTGCGCTGGTGGTGGACTTCATCGTGTTGCGTGCCGAGGGGCCGCACCGGGTCTCGATGCGCGAAGCCCTGTGGTGGAGTCTCGCCTGGATTGCGCTCGCGCTGGCCTTCAATGCCGCATTGTGGTTCTACGCCGACCTCCGCCTGGGGCGCGAGGCGGCCAACGTCATCGGCCTGGAGTTCTTCACCGGCTACCTGCTGGAGAAGTCTCTCGCAGTCGACAACATCTTCGTCTTCCTGATGATCTTCAGCTCCTTCGCGGTGCCGATCGAGCTGCGCCAGCGCGCCTTGATGCTGGGCGTGCTGGGTGCGCTGGTGCTGCGGGGGGTGATGATCTTCGTCGGCGCGGCCCTGGTGGCACGCTTCGACTGGATCCTCTACATCTTCGGCGTGTTCCTGTTCGTCACGGGCCTGCGCATGCTGCGCGGCCACGGCGAGCAACCGGATATCATGCAGCACCCGGTCCTGCTGTGGATCCGCCGCGGGCTGCACATGACCGATGGTTTCCACGGCACCGCATTGTCGGTGGTCGAGAACGGCCGGCGCGCGTTCACGCCGCTGTTCGCGGTGCTGGTCCTGATTGCCGTATGTGACGTCATCTTTGCCGTGGACTCGATTCCGGCGATCTTCTCGGTCACCACCGATCCCTTCATCGTCTTGACCTCGAACGTATTCGCGGTGCTGGGCCTGCGCGCGCTGTTCTTCGTACTGGCGCGCATGGCCGACAAGTTCCACCTGCTCGGCTACGGACTGGCCGCCACGCTCATCTTCATCGGCACGAAGATGCTGATCGCCGGCTTCTGGCACATGCCGATCAGCCTCGCACTGGGCGTGGTGGTGCTGCTGATCGGCGGCTCCATCGTGGCCAGCCTGGCGATCCCGCCGTCGGCCGAGCGCGAGTAGGCCGGTCGCACCCGCCTTGCGGCCGGGTCGGATGACCCCCACCTCGGGGGACATGGGTATTGCTCCGCCCACCCCCGAAGCGAATGCACGCACCGTCGCCAACGATCGTGCCCGCATGCGCTATGCCCTGCTTGGGTCGATCGCGCTGCTGGCCGGCATGTGGATCGCCTGGCTGGCGTTCTGGCTGCTCGGCTGGTCGCCCGGCGAGTTGGGCATCCGCCCGCGTGATCCGGCTGGCCTGGTTGGCATCCTGACCGCGCCGTTCGCGCATGCGGACTTCGCCCATCTGATGTCCAACACCCTGCCGATGGGTGTGCTGGCCACGCTCACGCTGTACAGCTATCCACGCGCCGCGCGGATCGCCCTGCCGCTGATCTGGCTCCTGTCGGGCCTCGGCGTGTGGCTGTTCGCGCGTTCCGCCGTGCATGTCGGCGCCAGCGGCATTGCGCACGGTCTCATGTTCTTCCTGTTCGTGATGGGCCTGATCCGGCGTGACCGGCTTGCCATCGTGGTGTCACTGGTGGTGTTCTTCCTCTACGGCGGCATGCTTGCGTCCATCCTGCCGCAGGAGGAGCGCGTCAGCTTCGAATATCACTTTGCCGGCGCGGTCGCCGGCGTGCTGGCGGCCCTGTTGCTGCATGCCCGCGATCCGCTGCCGCCGCGCAAGCGCTACAGCTGGGAAGAGGAAGCCGAGGAACCGGCAGCGGAGGACGAACTTGAACTCCCGCATGCCAGCGAGGTCCCAGTCCTATGGCAGCATGGCGAATCGGCACCGGCCACCGGCCAGGTGATCGCGTTCCGCCCGCGCGCCGCCGCCGAGGATCACGCTGCACCCGACCGTGATTCGGCGCCGCCGACCGGATAAGCTCGGGGATCGCTTCCCGAACGAGCGTAGTCATGAGCACCCAGAACCCGCGTCGCGTCGAACGCCAGCAAACCGACAAGGGCTACGTGCCCGTTTACACCACCGCCGTCGTCGAGCAGCCGTGGGATGACTATTCCGCTGCCGACCACCGCACCTGGGCGACCTTGTTCCAGCGCCAGCGCGAAGTGCTGAAGGGCCGCGCCTGCCGTGAATTCATCGAAAACCAGGAACGCTTCGGCATGCGTGCCGACGCCATCCCGCGCTTCGAGGACCTCAATCGCGTGCTCAACTACACCACCGGTTGGGAAGTGGTCGGCGTCGAGGGCCTGCTGCCGGAACTGGAGTTCTTCAAGCACCTGTCCAACCGCCGCTTTCCGGTCACCTGGTGGATCAGGCGGCCCGAACAGCTCGACTACCTGGCCGAGCCCGATCTCTTCCATGACCTGTTCGGCCACGTGCCGCTGCTGCTCAACCCGGTCTTCGCCAACTACATGCAGGCCTACGGCCAGGGTGGCGTCAAGGCCTACGGCATCGGTGCCGACGCGCTGGTCAACCTGACCCGCCTGTACTGGTACACGGTCGAGTTCGGCCTGATCCGCCAGGATGGCGACCTGCGCATCTACGGCTCGGGCATCGTCAGTTCCAAGGGTGAATCCATCCATTGCCTGGAATCGCCGGCACCCAACCGCATCGCCTTCGACATGGAACGCATCATGCGCACGCGTTACCGCATCGATACGTTCCAGAAGACCTACTTCGTGATCGACAGTTTCGAGCAACTGATGGACGCCACGGCGCCCGACTTCACGCCGATCTACGCGCGTCTCGCCCGGCAGGATTCGATCCCCGCGGGCGCCGTGCTGGACAGCGACACGGTCATCCAGCGCGGCAGCGGTGAAGGCTGGGCGAAGGATGGCGATGTCTGAAGGCATGCGGCGCGCGCGGCTGCTCGTGCCGGCGCTGTTGTTGGCGCTCGGCACTGCCAGCGCGCCGGCCGAGGTGCGTGAAGCCACGCCCGACGCGGCCTTCGTCGTCGTCACCACGCCGATCTCGGCGCCGCCGCCCAAGGTCTGGCAGGCGCTGCTGCACGTCAAGGACTGGTGGGGCGATGACTACACCTTTTCCGGCAGCGCCGCGAACCTGCAATTCGCCGCGACGGCCGGAGCCTGCCTGTGCGAACAGTGGGAGGGCAACGGCGCCGTGCAGGGGCGCGTGCTGATGGTCCTGCCGGAGCGCCTGCTGCGCCTGGACAGCGCGCTGGGCCCGCTGCAGGAATATGCCCTCAAGGGCGTGCTCGAGTTCTGGCTGAAGTATGCCGAGGATGGCAGCAGCGTGCTTGACGTCGAGTACCGCCTCATTGGCGCATCCGGCAGTGGGCTCGACGTCGCCGCCACGCGCATCGACGCGCAATTGCGCGACCAGTCCGGGCGGCTCAAGCGGCTGGTCGAGACGGGTACCGCCGAGCAGCCCAAGAGCGCTGACGGCGAGGTCCCCGTCTCCGATGCCGCGCAGCAGGCGGCCAGCCGCGCGGCGATCCTCGAAGCCTGGAAGAGGAGCGCCGAGCAGGCCAGCCCTGCGCGCAGCACGGATCAGGGAAAGGAAAAAAGGTAGGAGCTCTCGAGTGCTGCCGACATGGCCTGCGCTGCCGGCCGCACGCCCTGGGGCGGGGCGCATGCCCGACGGCGGACTTGCGCGCACTTCCAATGCAGCGCGGCGCCTCCGCGCAAGCGACGAGCGGGAACGCGCGGCAATGGCTTTGCCAATGCCGCGGGCGGTTCACTGATTCTCGAAGTCGTTCGCAAAGATGATGTCGGAAGTCAGGCGCGTGATGCCGAAATCGGCATCGGCTCCGTTGTGGCCGCTGCGGGCGACCGTGCCGGCGAGGATCACCCGGCTGCCCTGCATGGCCATCGCGTTGGCGAAATCGTTGTGGGTGGAGGGCGCCGGGTCGAGGTCGAAGGCGACCGCGGTCCGGCCGTTGTTGTGTGGCCCGAAGGTGGCATCCAGATCGCCGTTGCCCAAGATGCGCACCGCTGCGAAGTCGTAGTTGCCGGTAGCGAAATTGTAGGCAAAGCCGCCGATCGTGAACCGCGCATCGTAGGGCTCGCCGATGGCATTGCGGTTTTCGGCAATGATCGCGCGGCCAATATCACGTCCCGCGCCCCCAAGGTCGACGCCAATGCTGCGCACGCCGAAGGCAGGCGCGCCCGGGTTGCCGTCCGCATCGAGTTGCACGAGCGCGAAATCGTAGTCGTTGCCGGCCCAATGGCGGTAGCCGGCGAGCGTGTACATGGGCCTCAGGACGTCGTAGCTGAGCGCCACGGCAAGGGCTCCCGATTCGTCCGCGTCGGGTATGGGTATGAGCGCGCCGCCAGCGTTGCCGAAGCCGGTGTCCACCGCGCCCGACGGAGAGAACCTCACCGCCGCGAAGCGCCTGCCGTTGCCGCCCGCCGACGAGGTCGCGGAGCCCGCCACGAGAATGTTGCCGTAGAAGTCGATGGTGAGCGCGTATCCGCGATCGTCATTGCCATTGCCGGCGTCAAGGCCGAACGCATTTTCTCCGGAGCCGTTGAAGGAACTGTCGAGGCTGCCGTTGGCGTTCAGGCGGATCACCACGAAGTCGTGGTCGGTGCCGGAGAACTGGTACCAGCCTGCACCGACGATCTTGCCGTCGTCCTGAACAGCCAGTGCTTGCAGCACCGCGTCATTGCTCGATCCGATCAGCGGATTGACTGCCCTGCCCAGTACACCGAAACCGGTATCGGCATCACCGTTGGGTCGGAGCCGATATATCAGCATCTCCTTCGCCTGGCCGACTCCCTGGTACCAGCCACTCAGCAGGATCTTTCCATCCGCTTGCAAGGCGATGCCGGTCACCTGCTGGGCGTTGTTCTGGGGACCGGGCAGGATCTTGGTGCCATTGCTGCCGAAGGTCGGGTCCAGGGCCGTACCGTCGGGAAGCAGGCGCGTCACCCCGATGGCCTTGGTTTGGCCGCTGCCGCCGTCGTAGCTGATCGTGCCGGCGACAACGATCTTGCCGTCGGACTGCACCGCGACGGCCAGGCCATCGTCGAAATCATCGCCCCCATCATCGAAGGCGATGGGCCGCAATCCTGCGAAGCCGAACGTGGTGTCGAGCCGCCCGTCGCTGTTGAGCAGCCCGTCGGCATGAGGGGGACTGTCGCGGTCGGCAGGACGGAGTCCCGATGCGACGCACAGGGAAGTGGCTGCCACCAGCGTGGTGAAGACCAGGGTGTTCGCGAGCTTTTGCGTAATCGGCATCGACTTTCCTCCATTCTCTGGATCCTGAGGGCGCCTGCACGGCTACAGCCGCCAGGCGGCAGCGCGAAAGGGGCCGCCAATCCGGTGCGCACGGGCCGGTATCGGCGTGCCCTATGTCGCCTGACTCAGCCATGCGGCTGAACGGGCACTTCGCTGTCGCACACCTCGTCGAGCACTGCGGCCAGACGCATCCAGGGCACCGTCACGATCCATTCGGCGGCCCTGGACGCAACCCGTGGCTACGGATTGCTGACACTGCACGGGTTCCGCATCAGGTCGGCTCGACTGCCGGCCAAGAATGGATGCGGTGGGATTACGGATCGGGTACGGATTGCCGGGGCCGCGGCAATTCAGAGGCGATCGAGGGCGCGACGCAAGTCCTCGACGTCCCCGCTGGGTTCGATCCCCAGTCCACGACGCAGTGCGCCAACACAGCGCCGGTAAACCCTCAATCCAGCGGCACGATGACCACTGCGCACATGGCAGTGCAGCAAGCCCCGGTAGCATTCTTCGGCGAGCTCGTCGATCTCCAGGCCACGTTCGTAGCACCCGATTGCGAGCGCATCGTCACCGTTTCGCTGCAGCGCATCTGCAACGGCGAGGATCTGGCGCAGGACGCGGTGACGAACCCGCTCGCGCGCTGGCAACGCCCAGTCGACGTACGCCTCGCCATCGAGAAACGGGCCGCGATAGAGTGCCAGTGCCGAATGCAACGCCTGCAGCGCGACGCGCGGGTCTTGCGATGTTTCGCCTTCAGGCGGGGTGTCGTTGGGAGGGATGCGGGCGACCGCCCCATCGTTCGAAAGCAGGCTTTCCACGCTGTCGAGATGGCGCTCGCACGCCCAGAGGTCGACCCGGCAGCGCGCGACGTCCAGGCCCAGAAAGCCATCCCGACGCTGGATGGCATCGGTTCCCACCAGCTGGCGCAGGCGATGCAAGGTGGTGGCGAGTGATTGCTGGGCCGTGTCGCCTTCGGCGTCGGGCCACAGCGCATCGCTCAGGCGCGTTTCCGGGACATCCCGTCCACCCAGTGCAATGATCGCCTTGAGCAGCGCAAGCGGGCGCTTTTGGCTTTTGCCGCTGAAACGCAGCGGTGCGTCGTCCACGCGCACCTCGAAATGTCCGAAGGTGTCGATGTCCAGTTGCCAGGGCCAGTTGTCCAGATGCTGGGGAGGTTCGCGCGGGACCAGACGGCGCCGGCTGACCAGGTGGCGTACGAAATCCGTCTCGATGCCGTGTTCCAGTGCACGCACGCACAATTCGGCCATGACCTCATCGCGTTCCCAATTGGAAAAGATGATGTTCTTGCGACGCGCGAACTGCATGAGCTTGCGAAGCTCCGGCAAGCCGGCGTCCGGGTTGGCCACATCGAATGTCCATTCCGCGCGAGCCAGCAGGCATGCGTAGACAATCGTGCTGCCTGCGTCTCCCTTGACGCGGGCTTGCGCCCTTCCAAGCAATTGCGTGGCGGACGGCCAATCGCCATGGGCGGCCATGGCGCGCGCCCTTGCCACAAGACCCAGGCCCTCCGCCCATGGATCGCCCGCATCGTGCGCGTGATGCCAGGTGGCATCGGCATGCAGCAGCATCGCTGCTGGATCGCCGCGCCGATGGGCAAGCACGAAGTGCTGGAAATGGTAGTGCGACACATCCAGATGCTGCTCCGCGCGCAGCGTGTCGGCCATGCGTTCCAGATAGGCGCCCGCGCTGCGCTCGTCGTCGCTGAATATGGCGCCCCAGCTACATTGGGCCAACAGCAGGAAGTCCCACAGATGGATTCCGCTGTCGGCCGACAGTTCGAGACCGCGTTGCGCAGTCTGGATGCAGGCGGCGAAGTCGAGCGAAGCCCAGTGATGGATGGCCGAGGCGGCGCACCAGACGATCTGGCTGAGCGGGGTTGCAGACGCGCCGTTTCGGCAGGGATCGATGTCACGCACAATCGTGCTGGCGCGGGGGGAGTCGCCCGACCACCAGGTGTAGTAGGCCACGAGATGGGTCGCCAGGCTCAGCCTCTGCAGCTCCTCGCGCGGGTCCAGCATCAGCCGTTCGGCGCGCGCTATCCATTGCCTGAAGGCTGGATTGCCAGGCTGGCGCGCCATGAATGCCGAAAACATGGCGCACGTGACACGTGCTCCGATACCCGGTTCGTCAAGCGACTGCGGATACCTTGCGAGCAGAGCTTCCATCCTCCGGATCCACCGATCCAGCGGATGGAAGTCCCCGCGTTGATGGAAATAGCTGTCCATGATTGCCGCGCAAGCCAACAACTCGCCCTCACCGTCCTTGAGCGCGCGAAATTGGCGGGCAGCGCGTTCCAGGGCATTGCGCGCCAACACGATGTCGAGCGGCATGAGGCAAGCAGCTTTCCAGTAGAGCAGCCAGGGGCGGCCTTCGACTTCGGCGCCGGGCACCGCTTCCAGCAGCGACAGGACAAATTGTCCGCGGCCTTCGGCCAGCAAGGCCGGGACGTGGACTTGCAGCAGTTCGGAGAGCCGCGACCACTCCTCGAGCGCCACCAGCAGTTCGAGCGCATCCTCGGTCTGCCCTTCCTCAATGAGCAGCAGGGCAGCACGGCGGCGCACCGTGTCGAGCCGTTCCCGCGGCCAGTGTTGCCGTGCATGACGCAACAGGCAGTCGCGAAACAGCGGGTGGTATTCGTAGACCGGATCGGGGCCGCCGCTACGGTTGGTGAAGTAGTTGCGGCGCCACAATCCGGCTACCTTTCGGCCTGCCTCGGCGTTCTGGCAGAGCCGGTCCACCAGTCCCCGCGGCATGCGCGGCAACCACGCACTCTGCAACAGCAGATCGAGTGTGTCAGGAGCAATTCCCGTCAGGACCTCCGCGGAAAAATAGTCGAATATGTGTCCAATCGCGAGCCGGGCGGCGCCGCCCTCCGTCGCGGCCTGATCGACCATCAGGGTGAAGCCGGCGGCCCAGCCTTGCGTTTGCCGCAGGATGTCGTCGACGCGCTCAGGCCGCAGCGATCTGCCGTGCTGGCGCGCAATGAGCTGCGCCTCGTCCGCATCGAGCGCCAGTTCGGCATTCTGGATGACGCGCAGGGACTCATTGGCGAGAAGCCGTGCGAATGGCGGCCCCGGCAACTCGCGGCTGGCCAGGATGATCTGCAGTGACTGAGGCGTCTGTTCCAGGCCGGCAGCCAGCAAAGCCGACGTGATCGATTCCTCGCCCAGGTACTGGAGATCATCGAATACAAGGACACTGCCCGCCTCGACGAGCGCGAAGAAGCTTTCGAAGAAGTTGCGCGCATAGACGTCGAGACCGGCCAGGTATTCGGGCGTCAGGTTCGGTAACCTCCGCGCTTCGCCCGGAGCGACTGCCAGTGCGAGACGCCGGAGATAGTGAAAGAATGTCGCCGGGTCGCGATCGCGGTTGTCGATCCGATACCACAGGCACGGTCTCCTGCACGCATCGACGTAGCTGCTGGCAAGCAGGGTCTTGCCGCTGCCCGGACCGGCGCTGATCCAGACGGACGACTGCGCCAGGCTCTCGCGCATCCGCTGCAACAGGCGCTGGCGTGGCAAGCCCCGATGGGGCTGCACGCGGAGCAGCTTCGGGGGCAGCGGACCCACCGATTCCGGCGATTGCGCATGCCCTGGTTGCGGATCCTGCTCACTCACGATCCGTGTCTCCTGCGCAACGCGGCGTGGAACGCAGTGGCGGGTTGCAACGCTGGCTGGCTACATCCGCGCCGCAGTACATGGGGGGATCCAGAATCCCAGCGCCACGCCTTGGCTGATCTACGCTCTAGTCTACGCTGACGATCGCTGCCCTCAAGCATGCGGGCGCATGCCATGCCATTCCCCGGGCGCGCCGCTCCGCAGTGGACTGGTGAGCCGATCGCCCCGCCCAGGACCTTGCGCCGGGATGGCCAGATGCCCACCGGTGCCTGCGTCACCGGAAACACAGCCTGCGCCAGCATCAAGGCTGACCGCCCGGGGTAGGGCGCGGAGGATCGCGCTCGCGAGCGTTCAGTCGGCTCGCCATCCGACGAACCATGTCGCGGAACAAACTCGCAGTGGACGAGCGCTTGAAGAGGCTAATCAGCCGCCACTAGAGCAGGGTGCGGGCGAGACTTTCCGCAATGGCTTCGATCCGCCTTCCTGCCCGCTACGATTTCGCGCCAGCGGCCGCCGCGGCCGCCGGCGGCGCCGCCTTGCGCGTGGTGATCCAGCCATCCACCTGCTGTTCCAGGACGGGCAGCGGCACCGATCCCAGCGCCAGCACGAAGTCATGGAAGGCGCGCAGGTCGAACTTCGCGCCGAGCACCTGCTCGGCGCGCCGGCGCAGCTCGACGATCTTGATCTCGCCGAGCTTGTAGCTGAGCGCCTGGCCGGGCCAGGAGATATACCGATCCACTTCGGTGGTCACTTCGTGGTGGCTGAGCGCGGTGCGGCTGGCGAGGTAGTCGATCGCCTGCTGGCGCGTCCAGCCCTTGTGGTGGATGCCGGTGTCGATCACCAGGCGCGCGGCGCGCCACATCTCGTAGGTCTGACGGCCGAACTCCTCATAATCGGTGTGATAGATGCCCATCTCCTGGCCGAGCTTCTCGCAGTACAGGCCCCAGCCTTCGCCGTAGGCGGAGATGTAGCTCTTGCTGCGGAAATCGGGGTAGACGTGCTGCTCGGCGGCCAATGCACCCTGGAAGGCGTGGCCGGGCGCGGCCTCGTGCACGGTGAGCGCCGGCAGGTTGTAGAGCGGGCGCGACGGCAGATCGTAGGTGTTGACCCAGTAGGTGCCG
Source organism: Dokdonella sp. (assembly GCA_023228465.1). Taxonomy (GTDB): domain Bacteria; phylum Pseudomonadota; class Gammaproteobacteria; order Xanthomonadales; family Rhodanobacteraceae; genus Dokdonella_A. Next base: position 119,872 of record JALOBC010000001.1, read on the forward strand.
TTGCCGCCGCGCCCCGCAGTCCAGAATGGCGCCAGCGCCGGCGGCACCGGCACGATGGTGAAGCGCCCGCGCGGCAGCAGCCCGAAGAACTGGCCGAGCTTGCCGTCGACCTGCTTGGCGATCCAGGCCGCGCGCATCAGGAGTTCCTCGGGCGTCTTGGCGTAGAACCGCGGGTCGGTGCGCAGGAACTCGAGGAAGGCCGGGAAATCGCCCTTGAAGCCGGTCTTCTTCATGGTCGCCTGCATGTCGGCGTCGATGCGCGCCACTTCCTTGAGGCCGATCTGGTGGATTTCCTCTGGATCGAGATCGAGCGTGGTGTATTCGCGGATCTGCTGGCGATACCAGGCCTTGCCGTCCGGCAGCGCCTCGGCGGCGAGTGTGGTGCGTGCCTTCGGCACGTATTCGTCGCGGAAGAAGCCGAGCAACTTCTGGTAGGCCGGGATCACCCGTTCGCGGATCGCGCGTGCGGCGTCCTTGCGCAGCGCGCCCTGATCCGCCGCCGCGATCGAGGACGGCAGCGACTTCAGCGGCTTGTAGAAATCGCTGTCCTCGGGCGATTCGACCTCGATGTAGTTGGTGATCGACACGTCGCGCCCATCCAGCACCGCGCGCGGCACCGAGAAGCCGCGCTCGAGCCCGGCGCGCATGTTGGCGATCTGCTGGTCGAAATAGCGCGGGAAATCGTCGAGCTTGGCGATGTAGCTGCGCGCCGCCGCCTCGTCCTTCAGCGGCCGCCGCGTCATGAAGCCGAGGTTCGACCAGAACTGCGTATCGCTGTTGAACGGCATCTCATAGCTGCGAAAGCGCACTTCGGCCGCCAGGTTCTCGATCTGCGGCCGGTACACCGCGTAGTTCACCTGGTTCTCGGGCGAAAGCTTCGCCACCTCGATGCCGTCGAGCTTCTTCAGCACCTCGTCCCAGTAGGCCAGGCGTGCCTTCTGCGCGTCCGCGCCGACGTCCGGCAGGCGGTCGGCCAGTGGATTGGCCTCGCCATCCTCGTCGCCATAGCCGCCGAACTGCTGCTGGCGCCAGCTCCACTCGGTGCTGTAGATCGCCTTGAAGCCCTCGTCGGCGGCGCTGGCTCGCGCCCAGGGGCTAAGTACGAGGCCGGCGCACAGGAGGCCGGCGAGCAGGGCTTTCATGGCAGTTCCCGTCGCGGAAAGCCCCGATCATCGCACCGATCGCTGCGCCTGGAAGTGCCGAAGGATGGGCAGTCGGTCAGGCCGGCGTCACGTTGCCGGTCAGGACCACCCAGGACGCAAAGGCGCAGACAAGCGCGACGCCGAAGAGGAAGGCAACGAGGAAGGCGAACAGCAGCGGCTGCTCGTCGCGCCGCACCGTGCCGCCGCGCATGCGCACCTCGCCGCGCTGCAGCGCCCAGGTAGCCAGGGCGACGAACAGACACGCCATGGCCGCCAGTCCGGCGGCGTACTTGCCCGGGGTATCAAAGAATATCCCCATGACGACCCGTGTGCGGCGGTTGGGAGGCCCATCCTAGCGAGCGGTGCGCGCGCCGTCTGCGTGGCGCAAGGCGTCGGGAGCGGCGACCGGACTGGCCCAGACCCAGGCGAATGCCGGGTCCGGGGCCCATCGGGCGTGCGCGGCGCGAAGCGGCGGCAATGCCCGCACCCGCATGGGCGCGATCCGCATGGATCGCCCACGGCGCCGGCACCGGCTGCGCCGCGCCCGATCGCGCCTGATCGGAAGGCATTGCGATGCGTTCGCCATCGCTACTCCCGGCAGCGGCCCGGATTTGGGTAGGATGTACGACCACGAAACGAGGGCAGGGCGCATGGGTCTCATCCAGGCAGTGGCAGGTTCCATCGGCGGCACGCTGGCCGACCAGTGGAAGGACTTCTACACGGTGCCCGACCGCCTGTCGGCAACGGCGGCGCTGTTCGCGGCGGTGCCGCGCGGCAGCAATGCCGGGCGGGGGTCCAACACCAGCGCCTCGTCCAACATCATCACCAACGGCTCGAAGATCCTGGTGCCCGAAGGTTACGGGCTGCTCTTGATGCAGGACGGCAAGGTGACCGGCTTCGCGGCCGAGCCGGGCGGCTACGAGTGGCGTTCGGACGACCTGAATTCCAAGTCCATCTTCGCCGGCGACGGCTTCGTCGATCCGCTGATCATGCAGAGCTGGGAGCGCTTCAAGTTCGGCGGCCAGCCCGGCTCCCAGCAGCTCGCCTTCTTCGTCTCGCTGAAGGAACTGCCGGAAAACCGCTTCGGCACGCAATCGGAAATCTATTGGGACGACGGCTTCCTCGGCACCCAGGTCGGCGCGGTCACGCGCGGCTCCTACACGCTGCGCATCGTCGATCCGATCCTGTTCGTGAAGAACTTCGTGCCGGCGAAGTACCTGCAGCCCGGGCCCGTGTTCGATTTCACGGACCTGGACAACGCCGCGGCCGGCCAGCTCTTCAACGAGGTGGTGGGCTCGCTGGCGCCGGCCTTCAGCCGCTACACCAACGATCCGGACAAGGGCCAGCGCATCACGCGCCTGCAGCAGGATTCGCTCGGCTTCGCGAAGAGCCTGTCGGCGGCGGTCGAGGACGCCTACCAGTGGAAGTCCGAGCGCGGCCTCGAGATCGTCAAGACCGCCATCGTCTCCATCGAATACGACGCCAACACGCGCGAACTCCTCAAGACCGTGCAGCGCGCCGATGCGCTGGCGGGTGCGCGCGGCAACGCCAACCTCCAGGCCAGCGTCGCCGCCGGCATGCAGTCGGCTGGTGAGCACAGCGGCGCGGCCGGACTGGTGGGCCTGGGCATGGCGAGCGGCATGGCCGGGGGCCTGGCCGGCCTGCAGCAGCCGGTCGCGCCCGCCGCACCGGCCGCCGAGGATCCGATCGCGCGCCTGACCAAGGCCAAGGAGATGCTGGACCTTGGCCTCATCACCCAGAGCGACTACGACGCGCTGAAGGCCAAGGCGCTCGGCCTCTAGGCACCGGGTTCGGCATGGCCAACACCCAATCGCCGCCGCGACCGGTGCCGCCCCAAGGGCCCGGCTCGCCGCAGGACGTGCCGCCCGAGCCCGGCAGCTTCCCGCTCGATCCCGCCACTTTGCCGCCGCCGATCCGCGACGAAGTGCTGGCGCCCGATCCGGAGGCGATCGACACCGCTTCCGAGGAGCTCAAGGACGGCGCCAACCGCTGTCCCAAGTGCGGCGCCACCGAGATCCGCCAGAAGCCCGGCACCGACGAGCTGATCTGCCTCTACTGCCGCAACGAATGGACCGCGCGGCGGGTCGAGGAGGAATTCGGGCTCGGCGAGGGGCTGGATGAACTGCGCGGCACGGTGATCGCTTCGGGCGCGCGCGACATCGCCGCCGACGCGCGCGACCTGATGAGCTTCCAGTGTGGTGGCTGCGGCGCCGAGGTCACCATCAACACCGCCAATGCGATGACCGCGCGCTGCCACTGGTGCCGGCACGTGCTCGGCGTCAACGAGCAGGTGGCCAACGGCGCGGTGCCCGACGCCGTGCTGCCCTTCCACATCAGGAAGGATGATGCCGTCGCACGCATCCGCCAGTTCGTCGACAAGCGGCGCCTGTTCGCGCTCAAGGAATTCAAGGACCAGTTCACGCCCGAGAACGTGATCGGCGTGTACCTGCCCTACATGGTGGTCGATGCCAACGCCAGCGCCGGCGTCGCCGGGCAGGGCGAGATCGAGACGCGCCGCTACACGCGCGGCAGCGGCAACGACAAGAAGACCTACTACGACGCCGACATCTACCAGGTCGAGCGCGCGCTCGCCTTCACCGTGGACGACCTGCCGCTGGAATCCTCGCGCGAACGCGGGCGCCTGGACACGCGCGTCAACACCAACAACATCATCAACACCATCCTGCCCTTCGACACCAAGAACGCGGTGCGCTGGAACGCGTCCTACCTCGCCGGCTTCAGCTCCGAGAAGCGCGATGCCGATGTCGAGGCGCTGCGTCCGCGGCTGGAAGACCAACTGCTGTCGATCGCGCGTGCGAAGGTGACCGATTCGGTGCGCCGCTACGATCGCGGCGTGCGCTGGGAGCAGGAATGGCTGGATGTGCGCGGCACGCGCTGGGTGGCGATGTACCTGCCGGTGTGGCTCTATTCCTACCACCAGCCGGGCCGCAACGGCGGCCTGCTGCACTACATCGCCGTCAACGGGCGCACCGGCGAGACCATGGGCTCGGTGCCGGTGCAGCAGTGGAAGCTGCTCACCGCCGCGCTCACCGTGGGCACCTTCCTCGAAGGCATTGCCCTGTGGATCCTGGCGGGCACCTCATGAGCGACGACGGCGGACTCTGGCTGCTCCTGCTCGGCCCCACCGGCGCCGGCGCCCTGTACTGGGCGCTGTACCGCTACTACCGCAACACCGACAAGTCGCACGCCTTCGAACGCGAGACGACGGTCGAAGCCAGGCCGGTGACCGGCAGCGATGTGAAGGTCGACCGCATCGAAGGCACGCGCCAATCACGCATCCGCGGCGAGAACACCAGCGCCTGGCGGGCGCGGGTGAGGCGGGTCGAGCCGCCGCCGGACCAGCAACTGGCCGGGCGCGAAGCCGGCGACGGCTGAGCGTACGACGCGCGGTCGCAAGTGCGCAGCGATGTCGCGCGATGCGTGTCCGCGCATCGGCCCGCGGGGCTATCATCCCGGGTTCGCGCAGGTGAATCGACCCTGCGCGGGGAGATGCGCCGCCCCGCCATCGCGCGGGTAGCGGACGCACGCGAGAAGAACGGGGGAGGCGATGCGCGTCAGGGAAAGCACCATCGAGCAGGAGCTCATCGAAAAGCTCGATGAGCTCAAATACACGCTGCGCAAGAGCCTCGGCCAGGGCCTGCGGGCTCGCGCGCACATATGTCGCCATCTTGTGATTGCGTAATGTCCCCGCTATGAATCTCGTCAAATCCAAACAACGCGTTGCCGACCACGGCGAGGTGTTCACCCCGGCGTGGCTGGTCGAGGCGATGCTTGATCTGGTCAAGGATGAGAGCGAGCGCATCGATTCGCGCTTTCTGGAGCCGGCCTGTGGCAGCGGCAACTTTCTCGTTGCGGTCCTGGCGCGCAAGCTTGCGGCGGTGGAACTCAAGTACGGCAAATCGGCTTTCGAGCGGCAGCATTACGCGCTGCTCGGGCTGATGTGCATGTACGGCGTGGAGCTGCTCGCCGACAACATGGCGGAGTGCCGGGCTAACCTGCTGGAGATTCTTGCCGACTACCTTGATTTGAAGCCGGCGGACGATCTTTACAATGCCGCACGTCACGTACTGCGGCATAACCTCGTGCTGGGCGATGCGCTGACCATGAAGACCCACGACGGCGTGGCGATCACCTTCCCCGAATGGGGGTATCTTGGCAAGGGGCGTTACCAGCGGCGTGACTTCCGGATGGACGTGCTGACCGGTGCAGCCGCTTTCCGTGCCGAAGACTCGCTGTTCGCCAACGTGGACAAGGCGAGCCTGTTCCGGCCGGTGAAAAGCTACCCGGCCATGACCGTCCGCGAGCTCGCCGCGCTGGCTGAGGGGGAGCCATGACCGATTCCGGCATTGCCGCTTCCATCCCCGTATTGCGCTGGGCCGCGCAGCGCGAGCGGCTGCACGATGATGATTTGACGCAGCGCTTTCCCAAGTGGCCGCTGTGGCTGAGTGGGGACGCGCAGCCCACGCTGCGGCAGCTTGAGGATTTTGCTCGTCTCACACATACCGCCATCGGTTATTTCTTCCTGCCTGAGCCGCCCGAACTTGCGCTTCCGGTACCCGACTTCCGTACCGTGCGCGATCAATCCCTCGCGGAGCCCAGCAGCAATCTGCTCGATACCCTCTACCTGTGCCAGCAGCGGCAAGCCTGGTACCGCGACTACGCGCGCGTGCAGGGCTTCGAGCCCCTGCCATTCATCGGCAGCGCACAAGCGGAGCAGCCCGCCGAGGAGGTTGCCCGCGTCATTGGCGAAACGCTGGCGGTGTCGACCGCCGAGCGTCAGCGCATGCGCACCTGGGAAGATGCGCTCAGGCAGCTCATCCGGGCGGCCGAAGACGCCGGCATTCTTGTCATGGCGACATCCGTGGTCGGCAGCAACACGCATCGTTCGCTGGACGTGGACGAGTTTCGCGGCTTCGTCCTGGCCGATGATCTGGCGCCGCTGATTTTTCTGAACAGCGCCGACAGCAAGTCCGCGCAGATGTTCACGTTGGGCCATGAACTGGCGCACTTGTGGCTGGGTGCCTCGGGTGTCTCGGACATCCAAGCTGGCAAAGTGCCCGCGCACGCCACGGAGCGCTGGTGCAATCGCGTGGCAGCGGAACTGCTCATGCCGATGGAAGCGGTGCGATCCGCCTACCAAGCCGACACCCCTGTCACCGATGAAATCCAGCGCCTGGCCCGGGTGTTCAAGGTCAGCACGCTGGTGGCCCTGCGCCGCCTGTTCGATGCGGGCTACATCGACGAGGTCACGCTGTGGCAACAATACCGCGAGGAAGAAAACCGCCTGCGCAAGCTGAAAGAACGCAAGCAGGCGACTGGGGGTGATCCTTACCGAAATATTCCCACTCGTGCCAGCAAGCGCTTCAGCCGCGCCATCATCTCCAGCACCCTGGAAGGCATGACCTCGTTTTCCGAAGCCAACCGTCTGCTCGGCGTGCGCAAGGCGGCCACGTTCAATCAGCTTGCGCATGAACTCGGGGTCACGGCATGAGCTACCTGCTGGACGCCAACGTGTTCATGGCCGCCAACCGCCTGCACTACGGCATGGACTTTTGTCCGGCATTCTGGGATTGGCTGGTTCATCACGGCAACACGGGCACAGTATTCAGCATCGACAAGGTGGCCGATGAAATCGACGGCGGCGACGATTCCTTGACAGCCTGGGCGAAGGACCAGGGCCAACACCTTTTCCGGCGCACACCACCCACACTGGGCCCGCAGTTCGCCGAGGTGAGTCAATGGGTGACCAGCCAACAGTACACACCGGCCGCCATCAATACGTTCATGCAGGTGGCCGACTATTACCTCGTAGTGCACGCACTCGCGGGTGATCACACGGTGGTAACACACGAAATACCAGCCAACTCGCCGGGCCGCGTCAAGATTCCGAACGCTTGCCTGGGTGTTGGGGTGTCCTTCGTGACGCCTTACCAAATGCTCCGCCGTGAAAAGGCACGCTTCGTGCTTGGGAAACATGCATGAGCATTACACCCGAAACCATGAAGGCACGTTTCACGCTGCGCGGGCGCAACCCGGATGTGCTGACGTGCATCGCCAATCTGTCCAACGACGAGGTGTTCACGCCGCCGGAGCTGGCCAACCGCATGCTGGACACGCTGGCCGAAGCCTGGGCGAAGGATCACGATGGCGCGAGCCTGTGGGCCGACCCGAACGTACGCTTTCTTGATCCGTGCACCAAGTCCGGCGTGTTCCTGCGCGAGATCACCAGCCGCCTGACCGAAGGGCTGGCCGGGCAAATTCCCGACCTGCAGGACCGCGTCGACCATATCCTGCAAAAACAGGTGTTCGGCATCGGCATCACCCAGCTCACGGCCATGCTGGCGCGGCGCAGCGTGTACTGCTCCAAGCATGCCAACGGCGAGCACTCGATCGCGCACTTCGATACCGAGGCGGGCAACATCTGGTTCGAACGCACTGAGCATCAGTGGGAAGGCACCAAGTGCCGATATTGCGGTGCACCGCGAGCAATTTTTGAACGCGAGGCTGGTCTTGAGAGCCATGCCTACGCATTTATCCACGCAGATGACATCAAGGCCCGGGTAACCGAGATTTTTGGAGACAAGATGCAATTCGACGTCATTATCGGCAATCCGCCGTATCAGATGCGAGGAGGCGCCGGCGGTTCAAGCGATTCCTCAATCTACCAGTTGTTCGTGCAGCAGGCGCTTGGCCTCGGATCGCGATATGCGGTTTTCGTTACACCTTCCCGCTGGATGGCCGGTGGGCGTGGGCTCGATGACTTCAGGACGAAGATGCTGGACGGGGGACACATCCGAAGCCTTACGGACTTTCCTGACTCTGGCGAAGCATTTCCCGGGGTTCAGATCAAGGGCGGTATTTGCTATTTTCTCTGGGATGCATCGCACAGCGGAACATGCGACGTCACTCGCATGGTTGGAGGCGCAGAGCACATTCAGCGCGACCGGCAACTGGGCGAGTTCGATGTTTTCGTTCGTGATGAGCGCGCGCTGGCAATACTCCGAAAGGTTCTTGCCAAAAAAGAGCCGCCGGTGCTGGACCTTGTGTCCGGCGACACGCCCTTCGGTATCGCGACCAATTTCGAGGGCTGGGCCAAACAAAATGGGAACGGCAAGGTCACGCTTCATTTGATCGAGAAGGGCAAGCGCACCGTCGGATACATGAAACGTGGGGATATTCGCAAGAACGCAGGTGCCATCGATTTTTGGAAAGTTCTGGTGCCAAAGGCGTATGGGGCTGGTGAGGCCTTTCCGCACCAAATTCTCGGCAAGGAAATCGTCGCAGCACCCCCATCAGCCTGTACGCAGTCGTATCTCGTGGTCGCGCCGTTCCAATCGGAAAGGGCTGCGCAGAGCTTCGCCAGCTACTACCGGACTCGACTGTTTCGTTTTCTGGTGTCGTTGCGGAAGATTACTCAAGACGCCCTGCGATCAACCTACACCTGGGTACCGCAGCAGACCTGGAACAGGGTGTGGACGGACGATCTGCTCTACAAGAAGTACGGCATCACCAAGGCCGAAATTGGATACATCGAAAGCATGATTCGTCCGATGGGCGAATCCGATGAATGAGCCCACCATCAGCGAAATCCTTGCGCCCAAACCCACGGCGCAGCCACGCATCTATGCCTACGGCATCGACGACGCGGCACACAAGGGTTTCCTCAAAGTCGGCCAGACCACGCGTGACGTGAAGCGGCGCGTGGCCGAGCAGTTGCGCACGGCGGCCATCGAGAACTACCGCATCGAACTGGACGAGCCTGCGGTGCGCGATGATGGCTCGCTGATCAGTGACTTCGAGGTGCGCGGCGCGCTCATCGCCAAGGGATTTGCCAATCCGCAGCTCGAATGGATGCGCTGCAGCGTGGCGGATGTGCAGACCGCGCTGGCCGAACTGCGCCGGGGGGAGCGCTTCACCGGCACGCACCATGAAGACTTTCCGATGCGCGCCGAGCAGGCCGAGGCGGTGAGCAAGGCCTACGACTACTTTGCATCCATCTGGCACGAGAATGCCAAGGCCTCGCCGCGGTTTCTTTGGAACGCCAAGATGCGCTTCGGCAAGACGTTTGCAGCCTACCAGCTTGCCAAGAGGATGAATGCCAAGCGCGTGCTGGTGGTGACGTTCAAGCCGGCGGTGGAAGATTCCTGGCAGCACGATCTCGAATCGCACGTGGATTTTGATGGCTGGCAATTCCTGTCACGGCATTCGAAAGGCAACTCGGACGATGTCCCACACGACACGCCACTGGTGTACTTTGGCTCCTTCCAGGATCTGCTGGGCAGGGACCACACCACGGGCAACATCAAGGCCAGGAACGAGTGGATCCACACCATCAACTGGGACCTGGTGGTGTTCGACGAGTACCACTTTGGCGCCTGGCGCGAATCTGCCCGGGAGCTGTTCGCCGATGACGAAGAGCGCGTCGACCGCGAGGAACAACGCCTGAAGGTGACGTCCGCTGGTGCGGACGCCGAACGCGAGAAGCAGCGCATTGCCGATCAGCAGGAACCACTGGAAGACGAGAGGAACTTCCTGCCCATCACCACGCGGGGCTACCTGTATTTGTCCGGCACGCCATTCCGTGCCCTGGCCACGGGTGAGTTCATCGAGGAACAGATCTTCAACTGGACCTACACCGACGAGCAGCGCGCCAAGGAAGCGTTTGCGCGCGAGCATCCGGGGCAGAAGAACCCGTATGCCGCGCTGCCGCAGATGCGCCTGTTGACCTATCAGATGCCCGATGAACTGTTGGCCATTGCCAGCGGCGGCGAGTTCGACGAGTTCGACCTCAACGCCTTTTTCGAGGCCAGCGGTACGGGCGCCGATGCGCGCTTCAAGCACAAGGACGACGTGCAGAAGTGGCTGGACATCATCCGTGGCGGCTACGCGGCGCAGTCGTTGCAGTACCTCAAAACCGGCACCAAGCCGCCGCTGCCGTACTCCGACGTGCGCCTGCTGCCGTATTTGCAGCACTCGTTCTGGTTCCTGCCCAATGTGGCCGCCTGCCACGCCATGGCCAACCTGCTGGCCGAGCGCCACAACACCTTTTGGCGCGATTACGAGGTCGTCGTCGCCGCCGGCCCTGCCGCCGGCATCGGCCTCGCCGCGCTGCCGCCGGTGCGCCGCGCCATCGGCGGCGGCTTCGACAGCAAGACCATCACGCTGTCCTGCGGCAAGCTGACCACGGGCGTCACCGTGCCGCAGTGGTCGGCCATCCTGATGCTGCGCAATCTGCAATCGCCCGAGACCTATTTCCAGGCGGCGTTCCGCGTGCAGTCGCCGTGGCTGATTCGCAACCCGGAGGGTGACGATCCGAACCGCGAGGAAATCCTCAAACCGGTTTGCTTCGTGTTCGACTTCGCGCCCACGCGTGCGCTGCGGCAACTCTCGGAGTACGGCATCAAACTGTCGCCGGGCGAGCCCAATCCGGAGAAGGCCGTCAAGGACCTGGTGGCCTTTCTGCCCGTGTTGGCTTACGCGGACGGGCGCATGGTGCAGATCGACGCCGGCGGCATTCTGGATATCGCCATGGCCGGCACTTCGGCCACGCTTTTGGCGCGCAAGTGGGAAAGCGCGCTGCTGGTCAACGTGGACAACCGCACGCTGCAGCGGGTACTGGACAACCCGGACGCCATGGCGGCCGTGGAGCGCATCGAGGGCTGGCGCGCGCTGGGCGATCACGTGATCGAGACCATCATCAACCAGAGCGAGAAGATCAAGAAGCTCAAGGACAAGGCAAAGGACAAAGGCCTGACGGACAAGGAGAAAAAGCAGCTAAGCAAGGAAGAGAAGGAGTTCCGCTCCAAGCGCAAGCTGGTGCAGGAAAAGCTGATCAAGTTCGCCACGCGCATTCCGGCGTTCATGTACCTGACCGATTTCCGAGAGAACACGCTGGAAGACGTCATCACGCGCCTGGAGCCGGGGCTTTTTCAGACCGTGACCGGCCTGACCGTGCAGGACTTCGACCTGCTGGTGCGCCTGCGCGTGTTCAACACCGAACTGATGAACTCAGCCGTGTTTGCCTTCCGCCGCTACGAGGATGCCTCGCTGCGCTACACCGGCATCGACAGCCATGAAGGCCTGCAAAGCTACGGGCTTTACAACACCGTCGTCGCCAAGGAAGAGCCGGCCGAATACGAGGTGTAGCTGCCGTCGGGCCTCGCCGCACCTGCAAAACGCAAGTTGACCTGCAAGGTTTTGGAAACCACGCTGGGGCACAGGCGATCGGGTATCGATCCAGGTCATCGAACTGGCGAGGGCACATTCCCTTACCCGAGCTTGCCCAGCACCTGCCGCGCGAGCTCCAGCTCCATCGCTTCCTTCCTTGCCAACGGAATCGTGGCGTAAACCGACACCTTGAACGATGCAGCACCCTTCTTGACCAAAAGGCCGACCTGCTCGCCTGCAACGAAGTAATAGGCATCGTCGCCCACCGACGCCGGCGTCATCGACGCCCCGTGCGCCGCCATTGCCGCGGCCATCTGCTTGCCGCCGTCGTAGGCGGACGCCGGCTGGAGGTAGAGCGTGACGGATGCTACCGGCGATGCGCCGGAGGGCGTCCAGGTGCAGGTTTTCATGAAGGTGGGCGTGACGTGTTTACCGGCTGCGACCGGTACGCCGATCGTCTTGGCAACCTGGGCCGGGGTCAGCAGCGTGCAGGCGTCGGTTTCGGCGTTCGCCGCGAAGGGTACGATGGTCCCAAGCACCAAGCTGGCACAAAGTATCGCGTGAGTGATGCGCATGTGATGACCTCCGGTGGGGTGGGCCGGCGAATCCAGTCAGGCGCAGGGCTCGGCCGCTCCCCGACTGCGATGGAGAGCTTACGCCGTTCGCGGGCGTCCGGCGTGGGCTGAAAGCCAGGGGACTGTCAACTTTCCAGGGGGGCTAACAGCCGCTGATGGCCCGGAAAATGTCGACCCTGACCCCGGTTTTCCGGTTCACTGCATGCAACCAGGCCGACCCTCGTGAATCCATTGCCACGCCTTCCAATGGAACAGCAGTTTCCATGCATGTAGTTGCCTGCGTTCACGCTCGTCAGCTTCTTGCGTAACTGCGGATCGAGCCATCGGTCATCGCCCGTGAACAGACGTTCGCACAGGAAGGCGGAGGGCTCCGGTCTGTGCTGGCGCGCACCCGGGAACATGCGCGAATGACGCGAGCGGTATTTGCAGGCACGCTCAAGTAGCCGCTCACGGTAATACGCCGCGCTCGGCCAGCCGCCCGTTAGCAACTCCCCGCCACTCAGGAATGGCATCGTCAACGCCCGCTTGTCCAGGAGCGCAAACAAGCTGCGGTAGAACCGGTCGTGCTGTTTTACCGAAGGCGGAATGATCACGGCGTGGGTCATGAAATCCTTCGACTCGCCGGGGGTAAAAGCGTTGGTCCAGTTCGCATACACCTTCAGGGGGTTCATCGCAGGCCGGTTGCGGACGCGGTCTTCCATCACGAACCGCGCCAATCCATATGCATCCTGTGGAAAGCGCGCGACCTCGGTTCGAAGATCCCTAGCAAAGCCCTCGATCATCGCATCGGCGACCACTGGCTTGAACACGACTTTGGCCGCTTGCCAGATCGGGCTATCCGGACCCTGGATCTGTAGTGGCAGGAACTCGGCAAACCCGCCCGCCAGTTGGTAATTGGCACGAAACACGAATCCGGTGAGTCCGTCCCACACGGCGGGACCCTTGATCTGTGCGGCCACCTTGGCGATGAACAAATCCAGGCTCGGAAAGCCGACGTCGCTGGCACGCAGATACTGTGCCGAAGGCGCGTGCCACGGCAGGGTCGGCGAGGTCGGGCGGCGGGTCGCCGCAGGCGTGGCGTTGCCGGGCTCGGGCAAGCGCCGAGTCGAGCAGGGCTTCATCGCGCACGCCGCCGCTGCCGCCGCCGGGTTCGGCAAGCTGGCGGTCGTGGATGGCCATCGCGGGTGGTTTGCCGATCCAGGTGAAGGTGATCAGGTTGGCTCGGTTTGCTGGGCAAGCTTGTTGAGCAGGGTGCGGCGCTTGCGCATCACCTGCTCGGCCACTTCCATCTGTGCGGTCAGCTCGGGGTCGTAGGCGGTGAGACGCAGGCCGTCGGGTGTTTCCAGTGCGTAGAGCCCATCGCCCTTTTCGAGGCGCAGGCGCGCCAGCAGCTCCTTCGGCAGGATGACGCCGGCGGAATTGCCGATGCTGGTGATCTTGAGCTTCATGGAGTGCCCCCGGGAGCGACGTCATAACGAATGTTGTCACCAATCAGTGCCGTGAAGGATGGCAGGGTGCGGATGCGTCCAGTTCCGAGGGCGTTGGCACGCTGTGGGCGAGTCGTCTTGCCCTGCGCGTCGCGGCTCGATCCGGCGCAAGTCGCAGGCGGGTTGCATGCCCCCGGTGCCGCCGTGCCGCGTTGCATGTGCTGCGCCACGCGGTCGGCGTCGGGCTGCTAGCATGGCCGCCTTCGAGTTCCTGCTGGATCCTTGCGCGTGACCCGACCCCGACCCGTCCTGCTGCTCATCCTCGATGGCTGGGGCCATCGCGACGAGACCGCCCACAACGCCATCGCATTGGCCCAAACACCGAACTGGACGCGCCTGCTCGCCGAGTGCCCGCACGCGCTGGTGGAAACCCACGGCATGCACGTCGGTCTTCCGGACGGCCAGATGGGCAATTCCGAGGTCGGTCACATGAACATCGGCGCCGGGCGGGTCGTGTATCAGGAACTGACGCGCATCGATGCCGCCATCGACGATGGCAGCTTTTTCGACAATCCGGCCCTGACGGGTGCCTGCGACGCGGTCAAGCGCGGCGGCACCTTGCACGTGCTCGGCCTGGTCAGCCCGGGCGGCGTGCACAGCAGCGAACGCCACATCCATGCCTTGATCGATCTTGCCGCGCGCCGTGGCGTGGGCCAGGTCGCCGTACACGCGTTCCTCGATGGCCGGGATACGCCACCGCGCAGCGCGCAACCCAGTCTCGCTGCGCTGGCCGCGAAATGCGCAGCCGCCGGCAATGCACGCATCGCCAGCCTCAGCGGGCGCTATTACGCGATGGACCGTGACCAGCGCTGGGATCGCGTGGAACTTGCCTACCGTGCCATCAGCGAAGCCCAGGCGCCGTTCCAGGCGGACGACGCGCTGGCCGGCCTCGATGCCGCCTATGCGCGCGATGAAAATGACGAGTTCGTCAAGCCGACGGTCATCGCCGGCGGTGCGCGCGTGGAAGACGGCGATGCGGTGGTGTTCATGAACTTCCGTGCCGACCGCGCGCGCCAGCTCTCGCATGCGTTCGTCGATGCGCAGTTCAACGGATTCCAGCGCCCGCGCCGCCTCGATCTCGCCGCCTTCGTCACCCTCACCCAATACGAAAAGGGCCTGCCCGTCACCGCCATCGCCTACCCGCCGCAGTCGCTCGACAACAGCCTCGGCGAGTACCTGGCCGCGCAGGGGCTGCGCCAGCTGCGCATCGCCGAGACCGAGAAGTATGCACACGTCACGTTCTTCTTTTCAGGTGGCCGCGAAGCGCCGTTCGAGGGCGAGGAGCGCGTCCTGGTGCCCAGTCCCAAGGTGGCCACCTATGACCTCAAGCCGGAAATGAGCTGCCCGGAGGTGACCGAGCGCCTGGTCGCGGCGATCGGCTCGGGCGCGTTCGACTTCATCGTCTGCAATCTGGCCAATGCCGACATGGTTGGCCACACCGGCATCGAATCGGCCGCGATCAAGGCGGTGGAAGCGGTGGATCGGGCGCTTGGTGCGCTCGCTACGGCGATTCGTGCCGCCGGCGGCGAGATGCTGGTCACCGCCGATCACGGCAACGTCGAGCAGATGGTGGCCGAGGACGGCGTGGCCCATACCCAGCACACGGTCGGGCCGGTACCGCTGGTCTATCTTGGCCGGCCGGCGACGCTTCGCCACGGTGCGCTCAAGGACCTCGCGCCAACCGTGCTGGCCCTGATGGGGCTGCCGCGGCCGGCGGAAATGACCGGGCACAGCCTGGTCGAGTGGACCTGACGGCACGGCCGCGTTTCATGCCTCGTGCGGGCATGCTCCGGTGGTTGGCCGTGTTCGCGGTGCTTGCGCTGTTCATCGCGCCCGGCTTCGCGCAGGAAATCGACGCCGCCACGCGCGCCGCGCAGGAGAAGGCGGCCAGGCAGAAGCTCGACGCGGTACGCGCGGAACTGCGCGCGGTGGCCGAGGCCCAGCGGCACACGCGCGATGCGCGCGGCGACGCGTTTGCCGCCCTGCGCACGCAGGAACTGGCCGTGGCGGCCATGGCGCGCGAGGTCCAGGAACTCGACGCGCGCATGCATGACGAGGCGGCGCGCCTTGCGGAACTGGACACCCGCCGTCAGGCGCTGCACACCGAACTTGCCGCGCAGCGTGAATCGCTGGGGGAACTGCTGCGCTCGGCCTACGCCATCGGGCAGCATGCGCAGCTGCGCCAGATCCTGCAGCTGGACGACTTCTCGCGCATCTCCCGCGTGCTCGCCTACCACCGCTATTTCCAGCGCGCCCAGGTCAAGCGCATCGAGGCGCTGCTCGCGTCGATGCGCGAACTGGCCGTGCTCGAGCAGGCCATCCAGTTCACCACCGCCGAACTGGCGCGCGTGCGTGCCGAGCGCAGCGCCGAGGCCGAAAAGCTCGCTGCCGGCCGCGCCGAGCGCGAGCGCCTGGTGGCCGAGCTGGATGCCAGGCTCGGTGACCAGGCGGCGCGCATGGCCGCGCTCGGCAAGGATGAAGCCGCGCTCACGAGCCTGCTCGAAAAGCTGCGCGACATCTTTGCCGACATCCCGCCCCAGCTCACGCGTGCCGAATCGGTCGCCGCTGCCCGTGGGCGACTGGAATGGCCCCTGCGCGGACGCATTCTCACGGCCTACGGCAGCTCCGACGATTCCGGTCGCAAGAGCAGCGGCATCCTCATCGCGGCCGCGCCCGGCAGCCAGGTGCACGCCATTTCGCACGGCCGGGTCGCCTTCGCCGATTGGCTGCGCGGCTATGGCCTCATCCTCATCCTCGACCACGGCGATGGCTATCTGAGCCTGTATGGCGGCAATGAAACCCTGCTCAAGGATGTGGGCGACTGGGTCGATGCCGGCGAGGTCGTCGCCACCAGCGGCGCCAGCGGCGGGCAGAAGCACGCCGGTCTGTATTTCGAGCTGCGCGTGAAGGGCAAGCCGGCGGACCCGCGTGGATGGCTGAAGAAATAGCGCGGCCTGAAGGCAGGTCGGCGCCGGCCTCCGGAAGCGGCGCGATGCTCCGCACCGCGCGAACCCTTGTCCGGGCACGCGGTCTCAGGCAGCAGGGCGAGGCCGGCTTGGCGTACACTCGCCTGTCACCCGAGAGGTAGTTTCGATGTCCGCGCGTTTCCTCGCGTTTCTGCTCCTTGCCGCGACCACCAGCTGGGCGCTGGCCGAACCGCCGCCCGCCAGCGTGCCCGCGGGCGAATCCGCAGCAGTCCCGGCCCCCGCGCAGGAAGTGGCCCCGGCGCAAGCCGCGTCCAAGGGCGTCCCGCTGGAGGATATCCGCACCTTCACGGCCGTGTACGAACTGGTCAAGCGCACCTATGTCGATCCGGTGGACGACCACCGCCTGATGCAGGCGGCGATCGGCGGCCTGCTGGCCGGGCTGGATCCGCACAGCGAGTACCTGGACAAGGACCAGGTCGAGGAACTCGCCGAGGATACGACCGGCAGCTACGACGGCCTCGGCGTCGAGGTCATGCAGGTGCAGGGCACCTTGCGCGTGATCGCCCCCATCGACGATTCCCCCGCCGCGCGCGCCGGGGTGCGCGCCGGCGACATCATCGTCAGCATCGACGGCAAGCCGGTGCAGGCGGACGACCTGGACGGCGCGGTGGCCCGCCTGCGGGGCGCGGTCGGCACCAAGATCACGCTCGGTGTGCTGCACGAGCAGGAAAGCGTGCCGGTGGACATCACCGTCACGCGCGGGGTGATCCGTGTCGCCAGTGCGCGCGGACGCCTGCTCGAACCGGGCTATGCGTACCTGCGCGTCAGCCAGTTCCAGGACGATACCGGCAATCAGCTCCGGCGCAGCGTCGAGCGCCTGGTGACCGGCAACAAGGCACCGCTTCGCGGCGCCGTGCTGGATCTGCGCAGCAACCCCGGCGGCCTGCTCACCGCCGCGGTCGAAGTCGGCAACGCCTTCCTCGACGGGGGGCTCATCGTCACCACGCGTGGCCGCACGCCGGAGTCGGACATGAGCTTCAGCGCCACGCCGGGCGGCGACGTGCTGCATGGTGCGCCGCTGGTGGTACTGATCGACCATGGCACCGCATCGGCCGCCGAGATCGTGGCCGGCGCCCTCAAGGACAACCACCGCGCCCTGCTGATGGGCCGGCGCAGCTTCGGCAAGGGTTCGGTGCAGACCGTGTTGCCGCTGGATGCCGACCACGCCGTGAAACTGACCACGGCGCGCTACTACACGCCGAACGGCACCTCCATCCAGGCGGAAGGCATCGAGCCCGACATCACCCTGGCCGACCTCGCCCTCACCCCGCGCGAACGCCCCGCCGTGCAAATGCTGGGCGAGCGTGACCTGCCCAACCATCTCAAGGGCAGCAACGAGGGCGAAGCACCGGCCGCCGGGGGGCCGGCGCGCGGTGTGGAACAGGATTACGCCCTCAACGAAGCGCTGAACGCGCTCAAGGCGCTGGCGCTGCGCGCCAGCCGCCACACCCAGGGTTGATCGCGCCGGCCGCGCCGCGGGCGGCGGGCTTGCTAGGCACTCGGCTCAGCGCCCGCGCGGCGGCGGCAGCGGGAAGGGCGTGATCTTTTCCCCGCTGCCGGCATCGCGGATCGCCAGCGTGCCGCGTCGCGTCACTTCTTCTATGCGCACCACGGCATGCAGTGGCAGGTGCAGTACGCGTGTGTCGCGAAACTCCTCGCGCAGCCGTTCCTCGGTCGGATCGATCACCCGGCCTTCGCCTGGCGGATCGAACTCCAGGCCGCCGATCTCGATGAAGCCCCACAGGTCGCTCGAGGCGACCCGGCGGGCATAGAGTTCGATGCTCTTGCCCTGGTCGAGGAAGGTGACTTTGTAGAGCGTGGTCTTGGGCATGGGACAGTGGGGCCGGTTGGGGTTGCGAGGCGCAGCGGCGGTCAGTGGCTGTCGCGGGCGCTGCCTGCCGGGCCGATGCCCGGCGCTAGTTCCTCAACCGCCGTGCGATGGCCGGTCGCGACAGCAGCGCGAACAGCACGCCGATGGCGAAGCCGCTGACATGCGTCCACCAGGCGATCGCGCCGAAGGCCGGGCCAATATAGGTGAACAGGAGCTGCAGCATGGCCCAGAAGCCGATCAGCAGCGGTGCTGGAATGCGCACGAACTCCAGGAACGCTCCCAGCGGCAGCACCAGCCCCAGGCGCGCGCGCGGGAACAGGGCCAGATAGGCACCGACCACGGTCGAAACCGCGCCGCTGGAGCCCACGATCGGCGCGTGGGTGCCAGCCAGCATGGCCGCCCCGACCAGGTTGGCCAGCGCGCCACCGAGCACGAACAGGGCGAGGTAGCGCCGCGTGCCCAGGGTGCGTTCGGCCGGCACGCCGAAGACGATCAGGAACAGCATGTTGCCGGTGACGTGCAACCAGTCGGCGTGGATGAAGATGGCACTGACCAGGCGCAGTGCGCGCAGCTCGATCAGTTGCTGCCCCCACGGCACGTGGCTGTCGAGCACGGCCGAAGGCACGGTGCCCCAGCGTGTCAGCACGCCCAGGCGTTCGGCCGCCGGCAGGCTGCTCAACCACAGGAACGCCAGCATGCATGCGGCGACGATGAGCATCGTTGCCCACGGCGGTTGCGGCTTGCGCCGGCTGGGCAGGTTGACGAACAAGACCGGCCTCAGCGCCCATCGCGCGGCCAGGTGAAGCGCTGGCCGTGGAACTCCAGCACCACGCCCTCGGGACGGATTTCGCGCAGGATCAGGTCATCGACGATGGTGTCGCCTTCCGCATGACGCTCGCCGTCGATCACCACGAAGCGCGCCGCAGGGTCGCTGGCATAGACGTGCAGGGTGAGGACGATGGGCGGGATGTCCTTGCGCACCGCATAAGGCAGTTCCCACAGCGTGGGCAGTGCCGGTGTGGCTGGGCTGGGCGCAGGTGCCGGCCGCGCCGGGGCGGCAGGCGATGCAGCCGGTGCGGCTTGGGCCGGCGATGGTGTCGCGGCGGGTTGGGCCTGGTCGGGCGTTGCCGGCGGCGCAACGGGTTCGCGCGTCGCGGGTGCAGGTTCCCTGGTGCGCGCATTCGGTTGTGCGCTGCTGGCTGGCGTGGTGGCCGACGGCCCTTCAGGTACGGGGCGACTGCGCGGCCCGCGCGTAAGTTCCGTCGGCGCGGTCTGCGGCAGGACCGCGCCGGGACGATCGGCCTGGTTGCCGGGATCGATCAGCTTGATGTCGCTTTCCAGGCCGGCATCCGACGCATCGGCCGGGGGGCTCGGCAGCGGTTTCTGTGTGCCCGGTCGGGCGCGCGCCGGCGGTGCGGGCTGTGCCGGGCGGTGGTCGGCCTGGTCGTCGGCGGCGAGGGCCACCGCCGGGGCGGGCGGCGGGGCTGAGGCGGGTCCGCGCGACAGCCACCAGCCCACGCCGACGGCGACGACGATGAGTGCCGCCAACCACGGCAGGACGCTGCGCCGGCGCCGCATCAGCGGCGGCGGCGAGCCGAGCGTCGGCGCCTCGCCGAGGCGGCGCTGCTGTTCGGATTTCCTCAGGGCTTCGAGTATCAGCGACATGCTTGGTTTCCGTTGGCGATCACGCCACGCTGTCCACGGCGGTGGGTCCGAGGGTGCGCGGGCACCGCGTCATTGCACGGTTCTGGCCAGATGCGGACCCGCATCGTCCAGCGCCGAGAGGGCAAACAGGGTTTCCGACCCGATGATGCCGTCGGCGCGGATGCCGAAGGCTTGCTGCAGCGCGCGCACACGCGCTTCCAGCGCCGGGCCGAACACCTCGGGCGTGGTGGCCTCCACGCCGTCGAAGGTCTTCAGGCGGGCGTTGACCCAGGCCACCGCCGGCCCCATGGCGCCCAGGGCCAGCGTGGCCGGGATATCGGCGGGCTGGCGCCACAACGCGACGAACTCGCCCTGCCAGAAATGCGCCAGGTCCGCGCGGGCGATCTCGTGGCGCTCACCTGCGACATCCAGTCGCACCTTGCGTTCCCCCACGCCCTGCAGCACGGCGAAGACCGGCTGCCCGGGCGGGCCAAGCAGCAGGATCAGCGGGCGATCGAAGCGTGCGAGCTGGGGCAGCGTGGCCTTGCCGCGCAGGCAGGCAACGCCGGGCGCGATGATGGCGGGGCAGCGGCTGGCGGTGCGCACGGACACTTCGCCCGCATCGACCTGCCAGCGTGCCAGCAACTCGCCGTACGCACCCAGCTCGGTATCCGGCGCGGTCGCGATCTGCGCAGCCAATGCCGCCGCGGCCGCATCCGGCGCCTGCGGTGCCGGCGCCGGGGGCGGTGTGGGCGGCACCTCCTGCCAGCGCTGCCAGCCGAACACGACACCGGCGGCGAGCAGCACCGTGGCCGCCGCGGCCATCCAGCGGCCATGCCGGCGCAGCCAGTAGCGCGCGTTGCCGGGCAGCGTCTCGTCGGCTGCGCGATTGACCAGGCGTTCGCCGATGCTGCCCTGTTCACGTGCATAGCCGGCCATCAGCGCCCGGTCGGCGACGATGTTGATGAGGCGCGGGATGCCGCCCGAGCGCTGGTAGAGCGCCTTCAGGCCCAGCCGCGTGAACGGCATGCGCGCGGCGCCCGCCACCGCCATGCGGTGGCGCACATAGCTTTCCGCCTCGGCGCTGTCGAGCGGCGTCAGGTGGTAGCGCGCGGTGATGCGCTGGGCGAGCTGGCGCAGTTCCGGTCGCTCCAGCTGGTCGCGCAGTTCGGGCTGGCCAAGCAGGATGATCTGCAGGAGCTTCTGGGTCGGCGTTTCCAGGTTGGTCAGCAGGCGGATCTGTTCCAGCGCTTCGATGGACAGGTTCTGCGCTTCGTCCACGATCAGCACCACGCGCAGGCCCTGCGCGTAGGCATCCAGCAGGAAGGCGTTCAACGTATCGGTGAGTGCCTTGAGGCTGCCCCGCCGGCCGTCGATGGGAAGCTTGAGCTCTTCGCAGACCGCTTCCACCAGTTCCACCGGCGAGAGCGTCGGATTCAGTACCAGCGCGACGCGCGTGTTCTCCGGCAATTGCTCGAGCAGCAGGCGGCACAGGGTCGTCTTGCCGGTGCCGACCTCGCCGGTGAGCTGCACGAAGCCGCCGCCACCGCCCTTGCCGATGCCGTAGAGCAGGTGCGCAAGCGCGTCCCGGTGCCGATCCGAAAGGAACACGTAACGCGGATCGGGCGTGATCGAGAAGGGCGCCTCGCGGAGGCCGTAATACTCCAGATACATGCCGCTACTTTAACCGAGGCGACGTGCCAGCGGCGCCGGCTTGCGACCTGCCCCGCCTGCTGTGCGATCATCGCCCTGTCTCCACGCGGGAGAAGTCCCATGCACTGGCTGGTCTGGCTGGGTTGGCCGCTCGCGCTCGTCGCGCTGGCGGTGGCCCTGTGGCTGTGGCGGCAATTGCGCGCCGAGCGGGGCCGCGCCAGCGAATTGCTGTGCGCGCGGATGGAGGTGGAGAACCGTTTCGACGAAATGCAGACGCAGCTGGCCGCCCAGGCCGGCTGGGTCGATCCGCACGAAGCGTTCCAGCGGATCGCCGAGCCGCTGCGGGAAGGGGTGGCCGCGGTGCGCGGGCAGTTGCGTGAAGTCGGTGCGGGCGTGGATGACTACCGCGCGCACGTGCAGCGCTTCGATGCGGCCGTGCAGTATTGCCTGCAGCCGGTGGAACTCATCTTCGGTGCCGACAAGAAGGGGCTCGACGAATTGGTGAGCCATGTCGAGGGCGCACGGCGGGCGCTGTTCGAGGCACGTACGGCGCTGCTTGCCCATCCCGTGCACGCCGCCACCCCGGATGCCGGTGCGGCTCGCCTGGCGCAACTGGAGAGCCGTCTGCGCGAGTCGGCGGACGAGCCGCAGCACGCGGACTGAGGCGCCATGCCGGTGTGCCTGGTGTTCGGCGCGAGCGGCGCGATCGGTCGCTTCCTGCTGCCGCGCCTGGGCGGGGCCGGGATCGATGTGCTGGCGGTGAGCCGGCAGCCGCGGGCATTGCGTGCCGGCCTGCGCTGGCTGGTGGCCGACCTGCACGGATCCATGCCGGCGCTGCCGGCGGTGGAACAGGTGTTCAGCCTCGGCCCGCTGGATGCCTTCGCCCAATGGTTCGCAGGCGCGGACGCAGTGCGGCCGGCGCGCATCGTGGCCATCGGTTCGATGAGCATCGACAGCAAGCGCGTCTCCAGCGACCCGGCCGAACGCGACCTGGCGCTGCGGTTGGCCGCGGCCGAGGCGCAACTGGCGGCCGCGGCGGCGGCACGCGGCTGCGCATTGACCGTGTTCCGTCCCACCCTGATCTACGGCGCCGGCAGCGATCGCAGTCTCGCCCCGATTGCGCGTTTCGCCCTGCGCTGGCGGGTGTTCCCGCGCCTGCATGGCGCCACCGGCCTGCGCCAGCCGGTGCATGCCGACGACCTCGCCGCGGCCTGCCTGGCGGTGCTGGGTGCGCCGCGCAGCATCGGTCGCACCTATGCGCTGGGTGGCGGCGAGCGCCTGGCCTTCGCCAGCATGCTCGAACGCCTGCGTCTGGCCCTGCCGCGGCGCACCTTGGCGGTGCCGGTGCCGCTGGCCGCGCTGGGCGGCCTGGCCCGCGTGGGCGAACGCCTGGGCCTGCCGCGCGCCGGTGCGGCCGCGATCGCACGCTTGACCACGGACCTGGTGGCCGACCATGCGCAGGCGGTGGAGGATTTCGGCTGGGCACCGCGCCCATTCGTGCCCGATCCGGCCCATTGGCCACGCGATTGAGGTGCCGGATGCCGCGGGTGGGTGGTTTTCGCCGCAGTGCAGCGTTGCCATGGTGCAGCGGGACGACCTAAGATGCCCTGCGATTCCGGAAACCGGATTCCGGGCGCCATCCAGAGGGGCAACTCATGCAGGCTCGACGGTTCAGCACGGCGGCCATTGCCGCTTCCATCCTCGCCGTATGCGGCGTGTCCGTGGCCCACGCCTACGACTACACCGCACCCGTTCCAATTCGTACCGTTGCCGGTTTCGACCCGAGCAATGGCGTGGTGCCATTCCCGAACAACCTGTTGCTCTCGGGAACGCGTGACCTGACCCTCAACATCCCGGTGGAGGACCCGACGGATTATTCCGATCCGAAGGTCGCCATGAACACCCAGGACGGGTTCAGCACGGTCGCGCCCTGGTCACTGACCTTCTCCCAGCCGCTCAACCCGGCCACGCTCAAGGGCGGCACCTCGCTGCGCCTGTTCGAGGTCACCCTGACCGGTCCCGGCGGCGGCGTCACCGGCGTGGTGCGCGAACTCGCCTCGCCGCAGGAATTCGTCGTCGCCCTGGCGCCTTCGGACACCAGCGGGCGCACGGTGGCCATCGTGCCGACCAGGCCCTTGCGCCAGCTCACCTCGTACATGGCGGTCGCCACCAACGGCATCGCCGATGTGAACGGACGTCCGGTGCGCGCTTCGCTGCCCTACCTGCTGGCCGAACGTCCGAACCCGCTGTGTGCGAATGGCGCCTCGACCATCCCGGCCCTTCCGGCCAGCTCCGCCTGCGCGCTGGAGCCGCTGCGCCAGCTGGTCAATTCGCAGGAAGCCGCCGCTGCGGCGGCCGGCGTGGCCAAGAGTTCGATCATCATGTCCTGGGTCGCGACCACGCAGGGCATCACCCCGACCCTGCAGGTCCTGCAGGGCGTGACTGCGCAGTCCGACCCGGCTCCAAGCGTGATCGCCCCGACCGGCATGACCCTGGGCGACCTTGGCATGGGCCTGCCGCCGGTGGCGGACATCTACATCGGCATGGTCGCGCTGCCCTACTACCTGTCGGCGCCGACCCAGACCCATCCGCTGGCGCCGCTGACCGGCTTCTGGAAGGCGGCCCCGGGGGCCTACATGCCACCGTTCGACCAGGCCGGCCTGGATCCGAACTCCACCAACATCACCTTTGCCAATCCGCTGCCGGTGGCGACCTCCACGCAGAAGGTGCCGCTGCTGGTCACCATTCCCAACGCCGCTTCGGGCAAGACCATGCCGGCCTCCGGCTGGCCGGTGGTGATCTTCCAGCACGGCATCACGCGCAACCGTACCGATGCGTTCGCCGTGGCCGGCACGCTCGCCGCGCAGGGCTTTGCCGTCATCGCCATGGACCTGCCGCTGCACGGCGTCACCGACACGACCAATCCGTTCTACGTCGGCAACACGCCGCTGGCGGCGCTGGGCGTGAGCGAGCGCACCTTCGACCTGGACCTGCAGGACAATGCCAGCGGCGCGCCGGGTCCGGACGGCAAGCCGGATCCGTCGGGTGCGTACTTCATCAACCTGACCAGCCTGCTCACCTCGCGCGACAACCTGCGCGAGAGCGTGGCCGACCTCATGGTGCTTGCACACAGCATCGGCGCGATGAAGGCCGGTGCCGCGCGTTTCGACGGCGCGCGCGTCAGCTATACGGGACAGTCGCTCGGCGGCATCGTCGGTGGTGTGTTCATGGCGGTCGATCCCAGCGTGCAGACCGCCCTGCTCAACGTGCCCGGCGGCGGCATCGCACGCATGCTGGAGGCTTCGCCGACCTTCGGCCCGGTGATCCGTGCCGGCCTCGCACAGGCGGGCCTGGAGCCGGGGACGCCGGCCTATGACGCGTATTTCATGGCCACCCAGACCATCATCGATTCGGGCGATCCGATCAACTACGCGGGCAACAGCGCCCTGCTGGCGAGCAAGCGCCTGCTGGTCCAGGAAGTCATCGGCGGTGGTGACAACCTGCCCGACCAGGTGATCCCGAACCGCGTACCGGGCGCGCCGCTGTCAGGCACCGAGCCGCTGATTGCCGCACTCGGCCTGGCGCCGATTTCGCAGACGACGCAGAATGCCGAAGGCATCCGCGGGGCGACGCGCTTCCTTGCCGGCACGCATGGTTCGCTGCTCGATCCGAGCGCCAGTGTCGCCGTGACGCTGGAAATGCAGGTCGAAATGGCCAGCCTGCTGCTGAGCCGCGGCACGGCAGTGCAGGTCGCCAATCCGGCCGTGCTGCAGCAGCCGCCACAGGTGCCGTGACCGGCCCATTCGTATCCTCCTGAAAGCTGCACGAGGGGCGCCCGCAACGGCGCCCCTCGTGTTTGTGGATCATGCGGTCACGCTTGGCCCGCACGTGCCCCAGGCGCGCCGTTGCAGGCACTGCAGCGGGCGCGCCAGGCGCCCTGCGATAGGTACGTTGCGGCTCGACCGGGTGCGTCGGCCGTCGCGCCGCGCGCTCAGTCGAGCACGATCCCGGCGAGGCGCTGCAGCGCCTCGGCGTAGCGGGCGGCGGTGCCTTCGATGACGCTGCGCGGCAGCGCCGGGCCGGGCGCGCGCTTGTTCCAGTCCAGGGTTTCCAGGTAGTCACGCACGTATTGCTTGTCGTAGCTTGGCGGACTGCTGCCCACCTGGTACTGGTCCGCCGGCCAGAAGCGCGAGGAGTCGGGCGTCAGCATTTCATCCATGACGTACAGTTGGCCGTTCGCATCGGTGCCGAACTCGAACTTGGTGTCGGCGATCAGGATGCCGCGTTCGGCGGCATAGGCGGCCGCGTGGCGGTAGAGGGCCAGCGTCGCCGCGCGGACCTGTTCGGCGAGGTTCGCGCCAATGCTGGCGACGACCCGGTCGAAGCCGATGTTCTCGTCGTGCTGACCGGCGGCCGCCTTGGTCGAGGGCGTGAAGATCGGTTCGGGCAGGCGTTCGGCCTGGCGCAGTCCGGCCGGCAGCGGGATGCCGCACAAACGGCCGCTGGCCTGGTAGTCCTTCCAGCCCGAGCCGATCAGGTAGCCGCGGGCAATGGCCTCCACCGGCACCGGCGTGAGGCGCCGGGCCACCACGCTGCGCCTGACGTAGAGCGCGGTGTCGGTGCCCGGCGGCAGTACCGAGGCCACCTCGCGGCCGGTCAGGTGGTTCTGCATGAGGTGCGCGGTGCGTGCGAACCAGAAGTTCGAGATCTGGGTCAGCATCTCGCCCTTGCCCGGAATCGGATCGGGCAGGACCACGTCGAAGGCGCTCAGGCGGTCGCTGGCGACGATCAGCAGCTCATCCGTGCCAAGCGCGTAGACGTCGCGCACCTTGCCGCGGTGCAGGAGCGGCAGCTGCGGCAGGCTGGATTCGGAAAGGACGGTGGGCACGGCACGTTCCCGCTGGAAGTGACCGCTGATTGTAGTGCCGTGCGGGCGCGCGCCGCGCACTTGCTAGAATCGCCGTTCCTCATCCAAAGCCCTGTCATGTGCCTGCATCCAATCCGTTCTTTGGCCGCGCCGCGCCCTCCGGCGGCTGACGCAGCCTCACAGGCATGATCGGCAAACTCATCGGCGCCTTTCTTGGCGTGGCCCTGATCCACGGCTGGCTCGGCTTCGGCGTGGGCCTGCTGATCGGCCACTTCTACGACCGCTACGTCGCCCGCCTGCGCGCACCGTCGCTGGGCGCCGGCTACATCGAGCCGGTCTTTGCCTTCGCCGGCGCGCTGGCCAAGTCCGATGGCCGCGTTTCCGAGCGCGAGATCGCCGCTGCCGAAGCGCTGATGGAACGCCTGCGCCTGAATCCCGAGCAGCGCCGCGTTGCGGTCGAGCGCTTTACCGCCGGCAAGCAGGCCGGCTTCGATGTCGCAGGCACGGTCGCGGAACTGCGTGCCTGGTGCCGCGGGCGGGGTGACCGCGCCATGGTCGTGCTCGATCCGCTGCTCGACCTCATCTATGCCGAGGGCCCGCCATCGCCCGCCAAGGCGGCACTGGTGCGCCAGCTGTGTGCCGCGCTCGGGGTCAGCGAGCAGACCTTCGTCTGGCTTGCCGCCATGAAGGGTTACGTGCCGGTAGCGACCGCGGCCGGGCCGCGCCCGGGCGGCCCGCGTCCGGGCGGCGCGCGCCCACCGCCCACGCCGGCGGCGCCGCTCGACCCCTATGCCGTGCTCGGCGTGGCGCGCACGGCCGACGAACGCACCGTCAAGCACGCCTACCGCAAGCTGATCAGCCAGCATCACCCCGACAAGCTCGGCGATGTGCCTGAGGAGCTCAAGCGCCGCGCCGAGCGTCGTGCAGGCGAGATCAACGCAGCGTGGGAAAGCATCAAGGAAGCGCGCGGCTTCAAGTGAACCGACCCGCGCCCCGAGCCGGGCGCGGCAGGCAACCAACCGTGGAGAAAGCCATGTCCAGGCAAGCCAGCATCATCGCCCCGTCCATCCTCTCGGCCGACTTCGCACGCCTCGGTGCGGAGGTGGATGCGGTGCTCGCCGCCGGCGCCGGCTGGATCCATTTCGACGTGATGGACAACCATTACGTGCCGAATCTCACCTTTGGCGCGCCGCTGTGCAGGGCGCTGCGCAAATACGGCGTGAGCGCGCCCATCGACGTGCACCTGATGGTCAAGCCGGTGGACCGCATCGTGCCGGACTTCGCCGATGCCGGCGCGACTTCCGTCAGTTTCCATCCGGAAGCGAGCGAGCACATCGACCGCACCATCCAGTTGATCCATGAATGCGGCATGCAGGCGGGCCTGGTGTTCAATCCGGCCACGCCCCTCGATTATCTTGACTACACTCTCGACCGGCTCGACATCGTGCTGATCATGTCGGTGAACCCGGGCTTTGGCGGGCAGACCTTCATTCCCTCGGCACTGGAGAAGCTGCGCCAGGCGCGTGCGCGCATCGATGCCAGCGGCCGAGCGGTGCGTCTGGAAATCGATGGTGGCGTCAAGCCGGACAACATCGGCGCGATCGCCCGCGCCGGGGCCGACACCTTCGTGGCCGGCTCGGCCATCTTCGGCGAGGCGGATTACGCCGCGGTAATCGCTGCCATGCAGGCGGAAATTGCGGCGGCCTGATTCTCGGGTCCTGCCGCCGTCGGCGGTCCCCAGGGGAGTGGATGATGAAGTCAAGCGCACTGTTTGCCGTGGCACTGGTGGCGGTCGCATCGATCGCAGTGGCGGTCGAGCCGGTGACGAGCGGGCCGGCCATGGACTATCAGCCGGCGGTGATCCGCTCGAGCGACGATGGGGCGCGCATCGTGGTGTTCGAGCGGCTGGATCCGTCGACCTATTCCGGCGATCTGTGGCTCACCCGCTCGACGGATGGCGGCACGAGCTGGACGGCGCCGACGCCGATCATCGCCAGCGCCGCCAACGAGCGCCATCCAGCGCTGGTGCAGCTCGGCCCGGCGGACTATGCGCTGTTCTACCTGCGCGGCACCGGCAATGCCTATCGCATCTGGCGCGCGACCAGCAGCGACGGCCGGGACTTCACGGTCGAGGCAGCGCTCGACCTGGGCTGGCCGGATGCCGGCGACATCAATCCCCATGTAATCCGCCACGCCGACGGGACGCTGACGATGAGCTACCAGCACCTGGGCAGCGGCAGCCACATGGCCCAGTCGCACGACGGCGGCAGGACCTGGGACACTCGCCGGACCGTCATCGCCAGCGCCAGCCAGCTGCCGCGCGTCGCCTTCCGCGAGCGCGACGGCCTGTTTCTGGCCAGCTACCAGGTGGGCAGCAGCGCGCTGTCCATGCATGTCAAGACCAGCACGGACGCGTATGACTGGAGCGCACCGGCGCGGGATTTCGCCGTCACCGGCAACAACCACGATTCGCTGCCGGTGGTGATGCCGGACGGCGCCTTTGCGCTGTTCTGGATCCGCCAGAACAGCCCGGGCTTCGATATCGCGGTGCGCCGTTCGCTGGATGGCATCACCTGGTCGCCAGCGCTGGCCGTCACCAGCACGCCGGGTGAAGACGATGTCGAGCCGCATCCGCTGGTCGGAACTTCCGCCACACGCGTCGAACTCTACTGGGGGCGCGACGTGCCGGCCGGCAGCCGCAGTCACGACATCGTGCGCGATCCTGCCGTGCTGGTCGTCGCCGACGCGCTGTTCGAGCACGGTTTCGAGGCGCCCTGAACAGGTTCGACCCATGATCACCCGCGAACAATTCGACGCACTGGCCGCGCAAGGCTACGCACGCATCCCCGTCGCGCGCGAGGTGCTGTCCGACCTCGATACGCCGCTGTCGGTGTATCTGAAGCTCGCCGACGGGCCGTATGCCTATCTCTTCGAATCGGTCGAGGGCGGCGAGAACTGGGGGCGGCATTCGATCATCGGCCTGCCGTGCCGGCGGGTGTATGCGCTGCGCGGCAATCGCCTGTCGATCGAGGAACTCGGCGAAGTGCTCGAAGAGCGCGAGGTCGCCGATCCGCTGGCCGAGATCGAAGCCATCCGGGCCGCATATCGGGTGGCCGAAATCGACGGGCTGCCCGCCTTCACTGGCGGCCTGGTGGGCTACTTCGGTTTCGAGAGCATCGGCTGGATCGAGCCGCGCCTGGCGCGCCCCGGCAAGCCCGACGAGCTGGACACGCCCGATGCGCTGCTGATGCTGTCCGAGGAGGTGGCGGTCTTCGACAATCGCAAGGGCCGCCTGTATCTCATCGTGCATGCCGATCCTGACCAGCCGCAGGCCTACGCACGTGCCTGTCGGCGGCTGGACGAACTGGTGTTCCGCCTGCGCCACTCCGGCTCCGGTTATCCGGACGTGCTCGATCCGCGCGCGCTGGAGGAAGCCGATTTCCGTTCCAGCTTCACGCGCGAGGCCTTCGAGGCGATGGTCGAGCGCGCCAAGGACCATATCCGCGCCGGCGACATCTTCCAGGTCGTGCCGTCGCAGCGGCTGTCGGTGCCCTTCAGCGCGCGGCCGGTGGATGTCTATCGCGCCCTGCGCGCGCTCAATCCCTCGCCGTACATGTACTTCGTCGATCTGGGCGCGACCCAGATCGTCGGTTCCTCGCCGGAGATCCTGGTGCGCCTCAAGGCCGGGCGCGTCGTGGTGCGACCGATCGCCGGCACGCGCCCGCGTGGCAGGACGCCCGAGGAAGATGCCGCGCTGGAAGCCGAGCTGCTGGCCGACGAGAAGGAGCGCGCCGAGCACCTGATGCTGATCGACCTGGGCCGCAACGACATCGGCCGGGTCAGCAAGACAGGCAGCGTCGAGCTGACCGAGAGCTTCGCCGTCGAGCGCTACTCGCACGTCATGCACATCGTCAGCCAGGTCGAGGGCGACCTGCGCCCCGGCCTGTCCTACATGGATGTCCTCAAGGCGACCTTTCCGGCGGGCACGGTCAGTGGTGCGCCAAAGATCCGTGCCATCGAACTGATCCAGCAGCTGGAACCGCACAAGCGCAACATCTACGCCGGCGCGATCGGTTACATCGCCTGGAACGGCGACGCCGACACCGCCATCGCCATCCGCACCGCGGTCATCCAGGATGGACGCCTGCATGTCCAGGCCGGCGCCGGCATCGTCTTCGATTCCGACCCGGCCAGGGAGTGGGAGGAAACCATGAACAAGGGCCGCGCGCTGTTCCGCGCGGTGGCGCAGGCGGCCGGCGGCTTGTGAACGTGCCACAGTGTCCTCGCGGCGTGGGAACGACCGAGCGCGCCCTGTGCGGCGTCGCCGCGGCCGCGCACGCCCTGCCTGCGCCAGGCAGGGATCATGCGCGACGGCCCGGCGCGGCGCTTTCCGAACCCTTGCTTGACGGCCTGTCTCGCACCCGACAGCTTCCGGAGACGCCGGGGCAGTTCATGGCCAGGCTCAGGCTCAGGCGCGGGCGTGGATGGCCGCTACGTCCTCGGCGCATGAAGTGTGGCGCGCCAGGTGGCGGCATCTGGGGCTTCGAGCGTTCTTTGGCTGCCAAAATCGTCGGCTTGCGCGCCGAGCCCACCGCGCCCGCATTGGAGTGGATCTCGAAATGCACCGACCACTGCCGCCGCGGTGCAGCCACGCAGATCGGCAAACAGCGGTCGCCGGGGCATATCCTGGGAGATGGCCCACCGATGAGCCGGTGGACCTGCAACCATGCCGGCACAGCGTCACGCAAGGAAATGCATTGCCGTCGACCCGTGCGCGAGCCATGGGTACACTTCGTCAGACCTCGCTTACCTTGAGGGCGGAGCCCGGGGGCTGTCCGATTGTGGATGAACCAAGGCCACTGAATCCGCGTGTCCCGCACGGAATGCGCAGCCGAATGCCATCGTGACGTACGGCCATGATCGAACGGCCCGGTTCCCAGAAACCAGCTGGGGACTGGTGGTTGCTACCGGAAGCGGCGCGGGTGACGCGCTTGCCGAGCTTTGCGTCCGCTACTGGATGCCGATCTATGCAAGTCTGCGCCGCCAGGGCTTTGCATCAGCGGAGGCGGAGGATCTGGTGCAGGGGTTCTTCCTGCACCTGATTGAACAGGGAACGGTTGCACGCGCCGAGCGCGAGCGCGGGCGCTTTCGCAATTTCATGCTCGGCGCGCTGCGCCGCTTCCTCGGCAGCGAAAGCGAACGCGAGCGCGCGCTCAAGCGTGGCAGTGACTGTCACTTCGTTCCCTTCGATGCCGCCACGATGGAGTCCCTGCTGCCCGTCACCGATGAGAGCGCGCTGTCGCTCGACCTGCAGTTCGATCGGGAGTGGGCGCGTACCCTGATCGACAACGCCGTTGGTACGCTGCGCGAGCAACACGTGCGTGAGGGCGACGGCGAACTGTTCGATGCGCTGCGCGCATGCCTCGATCCGGGCGCTGGCGTGCCGACATACGTGGAGCTCGCGCGGCGCCTGGGCCGCAGTGAGGGCGCCGTAAAGACCGCGGTGCACCGGTTGCGACGGCGCTTTCGCGACGTGTTGCGCCGTGAAGTCGCTTGCACCGTGGCGGCGGCCGACGAGGTGGAAGCGGAGCTTGCGCATCTGCGCGATGTGCTGTCCACCGGGCCTGCGTCGACGTGAACACAGGCGCTCCCGCGCCGGCCGGCCGTTGTCCTCGTTGTGGCGGCGCGCAAGCGGGCGGCCTGTGCCCGCGCTGCCTGCTGGCCGCAGCGTTGGAACCCGAGGACGACACGGGGGCGGACGTCTTCGCTGATGCGGATGAAGCCGGGCGGCAGGCTCCGCGTCGGATCGGCGGCTACCAGCTGCTCGGCGAGATCGCGCGTGGCGGCGCCGGCATCGTCTATCGCGCCTGGCAGGGCGACCTCAAGCGCGAGGTGGCCCTGAAGATGCTGCTGTGGGGACGGCTGGAAAGCCGCGTGGCGCGCGATCGCTTCCAACGCGAAGCCCAGTTGATGGCGAGCCTGGATCATCCCGGCATCCTGCCCGTGTACGAAGTTGGCCTGCATGCGGATGCACCCTGGTTCAGCATGAAACTTGCCGAAGGCGGCAATCTCGCCGAGCGCGCAGCAAGATTGCATGGCGGTCATGCGGACATTGCGCGCCTGCTCGCGCAGGTGGCACGTGCGGTCGAGCACGCACACCGACGCGGCGTGCTGCATCGTGATCTCAAGCCCTCCAACATCGTGTTCGATCGTGACGGCAATCCGCTGGTCACCGATTTCGGGCTGGCGCGCCGTCTGCAGGTCGACAGTACCCTGACCGGTCTCGACGCGGTCATCGGCACACCGCGCTACGTCGCGCCCGAGGTGCTTACCCGGCCGGCTGCGCAGTTGACCGCGGCCGTCGACATTTATGGCCTCGGCGCGATCCTCTATGAACTGCTCTGCGGCGAAGCGCCGTTCGCCGAGCTGACGCCGCTTGAGATCCTGCAGCAAGTTGCAACGCGGCAGCCGCGGCATCCGCGCGAGTTCGATACCTCGATCGCACCGGCGCTGGAGGCAATCTGCCTGCGCTGTCTGGAAAAGCGCCCCGAGGATCGTTATCGCTCCGCGCTGGCGCTCGCCGACGCGTTGGAGGCCTGGGTTGCGGGAGCGCGCCCACCGCTGTTGGCGCGCCTGCGCGGGATGAAACTTGCGCTGCCCTCACGCCGGCGCCGCGCCGGACTCGCAACCGGTGTGGTGCTTGTGCTTGGCCTGGCACTGGTCATGACCTGGCAACTGCTGCGCGAGCCGATTCCAACGCCCGATCCGGCACTCGCCGCCCGCAGCGTGGCGGTGCTTCCGAACGGGCTGGACGTGGCCACGCCGGGCGAACGCGAGACGGCACGGCAACTGGCCGCGCATCTGGAGCTGCAAGCGCCATTGCGCCTGCTGCCCTTCGACGCGACATTGACGATCGCGGCCGCTGCCAAGTCTCCGCATGACATCGACGCCACGCTCGGTGCATTCCTGTTCGTCATCGTCGTAAGGCTGCCCGACGAGCAGGGATTCAGGGCCGTTGCGTTCGACGATCTGCGCGAGGAACGCCTGTTCCAGACTCGCTTCAGGAGTGAAGACGTACCCGGTGTCGCACGGGACCTTGCCAGGGCATTGCACGAGCGGCGCGAGCACGCGGTGGCGGAGGCCGCCCTGCCTCGCAGCGCGCTGGCATCCCTGTTGCGCGCGATTGGGTGGCTGCGATACCCAGTTGAGGGAACCAACCTCAACGCGATCGCGGCGCTCAAGGACGCCGTCCAGGAAGCGCCGGATTCGGCGCTCGCACATGCCTGGCTCGCCTATGCCTACCTGAATCACGGCGGCGCCGCGTTCTGGGTCGATTCGGCCATCGAGGAGGCGGCGCGCGCCCAGCGCATGGATCCCGCCCTGGGACTCGCGCAACGGATGCTTGGGTTGGCGTACTTTCGCAAGGGCTGGCTTGCGCGCGCGCTCACCGCGCATGAGCAATCGCGCACCCTGGGCAGCTTGTGGGTGGATACCGAACTGGCTGATGTGTACTACCTCACCGGCCGCTTCGAGGACAGCTTCCGCACCTTTCGGGATGACGAACCGTTTGCGCCGGATGACCAGCGCATTCGCACTGGAATCGCCCATCTGCTGCTCACCGTCGGAGAAAGCGATGCCGGCGAACGTCTGATGCGCATGGCCATGGCGCGGCAACCCTCGGCGCTGGTGCGCACGATGCTGGAGGCGGAAATCGCGTGGTACCGCCAGGACGCCGCGAAATGTCGCGAACTGGTCGCCGGCGTTCCTGCGGAAAACGGCGGCTGGTACTTCTCGGCTCCCGGCCTGCTCCAGGACTGCGCGGCCAGACAGGGCGATTTCGCCGCAGCGCTGGCGTCAGTGATCGCGGAACGGCAAAAGTACGCAGACACGCCCGAGTCATCCAGCGCCAACAATCCGATGGTGCGCGAAGCCATCGTGCTGGCCCAGTTGGGGCGCGAGGCAGAGCTGCAGCCGTTGTTGGCAGGCGCCAGGCAGAGCCTGCAGGCGGCCCTGGATGGTGGCAACGAACATCCGCGGGTGTGGCTGCGCATGGCCGCCGTGCAGCGTCTGGCCGGCGAAACCGTGGCGGCCTACGCCACGCTTGAGCGGGCCTTTGCACTTGGCCTGACCGTCAACAACGGCAACCGCGACGCACTCGAATTCCTGCCCTTCCAGCGCGATGTGCGCTTCCAGGCAATGCGCGCGGACTCCGAAGCACAGGTGGCGCAGCAGCGCGCGAAGATTGCCTCGCAACTTTCCCCGGCACTGCGCGAACCCATCCGGAGCGCGCCCGAATCAGGCAGTGAGCGTGTTCACGCCGATGCATCGTTGGTCTTGGCATCGGCGGCTGATTCGCAACGCCTGTAACCTGGCCCGCGCAAATCCCAGATGAAACTGTGACGGCGGCGTGCGCATGGGCGCGCGCGGCGCGTCGGCCATCCGGGAGCAATACCATGCACACCAATCGGGGAACCAGAATCGCCCTTGCGCACAGTGCCAGATCATGCGCAGCGGCAAGAATCCAGGCACGCGTGTTGGTGAGCGCCATCGCCCTCGCGCTGGGTGCGGCCACGCCCGCCATGGCGGGTACGTTCAACGCCGGCAACGAGGCCGAGCTGATCCAGGCGATCAACGACGCCAACGCGAATCCCGGCGCCGATACCATCGCCGTCAGCGCCGACATCGTGCTCGGCGCTGCGCTTCCGGAAATCACCGACGCGCTGACCATCGCAGGCAGTGGCGCCAACCGCCGCATCAGCCGCGACGACAGCGGCGACCACGCCTGTTCGCCGACCGCGACCAACGCGTTCCGCCTGCTCGACGCCAGCGCCGACCTGACCCTGCGGGACCTGACGCTGACTGGCGGCTGCAATCTCGTCGACCAGGGCGGCGCCGTGCGCGTGCAGGGCGCCGCCCTGCGCTTGGAGCGCAGCACCATCAGCGGCAACCAGACCTTTGTCGAGAATGCGGATTACTACTACGGATACGGCGGCATCGGCGGCGGCGCTGCCGTCGTCTTCGGCAGCGCAACCCTGATCGACAGCACCGTCAGCGGCAATCACTCGCACGGCGTCCTGTGCGGCGGTGGCGGCGTCGCCAGCTTTTACGGAGACATGGAAGTCGTGCGCAGCACGATTTCCGGAAACAGCGCCGATGGCATCGGCGCCTTTGGCGGTGGCCTCTATGGTATCGGTGACATCTACAACAGCCGGCCTGGTACGTTCACGATCACCGACAGCGTGATCGGCGACAACGAGGTTGTCAGTGAGGATTCACCCCAGGGCGGTGGCCTGACCGCGTTTGAAGAAGTGGTCACCATCACCGGCAGCAAGATTGTCGACAACCGGATCGTCGGCGGCAATACGGAGGCGCGTGGCGGCGGCCTGATGATCGCGAGCTGGTCGCCCGCCGACCACCGCATCGAGCGTACGCTGATTTCGGGCAATCGGGTCACTGGGCTGTTCGGTTTCGGCGGCGGGGTGCACGTGGGCGCAGCCTCCGACCAGGTCGGCGCGGACGCGGCCGGCGTCACCTTCACCCTGGTCGACAGCACCATCGCCGACAATACCGTCGATACCCTGTCCAAGGGCCGCGCCGGCGGCCTGTTCATCGAGTCCGTGCTGGCCAGGCTGGTCAACACCACCGTTTCCGGCAACCAGGTCATCGGCCCCGTCAACGAAGGTGGCGGCGCCATGATGCTCCTCAGCGAGGGCGTGGTTCCGGTCAGGCTCGAGCTCTACAACAGCACGATTGCCAACAATAAATCCCTGAACAGCGATTCCGGCGGACTCCTGTTCATGCGCGAGCCCACCAACGCCGAAGAGCCCACGGCGCTGATCGAAAGCTCGATCCTCGCCAGCAACCTGGGCCGCGACGGGCTCGCCGACATCGGCATTGCACCATCGGCTGCGCCTGCCATCGTCGCCAACCACAGCCTCATTCAGGGCTCGGTTCGTGTCGGTGGTGGCAGCTTCGCGCCGGATGCCACCACGATCATGCTGCGGGCGGAAAATCCCCAATTGCTGCCCCTGGCATGGAACGGCGGCTTCACGCCCACCCATGCGCTGGCTACCACCAGCCCGGCAATCGACCAGGGCACCAACCTGCTGGATCTGGACTTCGACCAGCGCGGCGCGCCGTATGGCCGCGTGGTCGGCGCGGCAGCGGACATCGGCGCGTACGAGTTGGACGAGGACCGCATCTTCGCCAGCGGGTTTGATTG
Organism: Dokdonella sp.; assembly: GCA_023228465.1. Classification (GTDB taxonomy): domain Bacteria; phylum Pseudomonadota; class Gammaproteobacteria; order Xanthomonadales; family Rhodanobacteraceae; genus Dokdonella_A. The sequence goes on from JALOBC010000001.1 coordinate 156,489, forward strand.
AAGGAAGGGCCCGTGTGGCGACCAATGCGAGACACACAGGTCGGCAGCTGGCCTGTGTGCCGAGATCCGCGGTACCGGTATGGGCGTGCGTGCCGCCTATGCCACATTTCTCGTATGCATGGCAAGCCGAGCGTTTGCGTCAGCGTGGATGAGATGAACAGTCACGCAGTCCGGTCGGGGTACATGCCGATACGCCGCGGGTGTTGCAGACATTTGGGGTCGTCGTCGCTTTCGGAGAAATCATTGATGGAGAGAGCAGCATGAAGCGGACCAAGAAACGTGTCGCCGCCGGTCTTGTGGGAATGTTGGCCGGCATGATTGGTCATGTCGTCGCGCAATCAGCCAGCAATGGTTTCGTTTTGGATGCCACATTGGCGTCTGCTGGCAGCAGTTTGGCGCGTTTCCCAGACAGCGCAGCAAAAGGTCGCTTCGGCGAAGCCGCCAGTGTCACGACTGGCGTCGAAGCCATTCCCGTGAGCGGAAGCATAACAATTCACGGGAATACAGCGGTTGTCAGCAACGGCGCGGCCTTTGTTACCGAGCCGTTCGCCCCCGACAGTGGCGAATTGGGGCCTGGAGCCTTCGTCGTTCCGCAACAAACGACCAGTGTCGATTTACCGTTTTATGGTGCGTTGACGGCAACCTACGAACTGGTCCAGACCAACACGTCCACAGCCACGGTCACATCGCATGCTGGGGTAACGCTCACAAACGTATTGATACGCCTGGACGTTCTGCATGCTGAGCTGAACGGGTCCGTGTTGCCTTTGGGTACGTGCTCGGCTGGCCCCTTGACGCTTCAGTTCGCGGGAGCGGTGGAGACCAGGGGCATGATGGTGCGGGCCGATCAGTTCACCATTCCCGCATTTTCAGGGTGTGGCATCTATGGACAGGTGATAAATTTGTTCTTCAACGGCGTCGACAATTCCGCCGTCCTGTTCCTCGACGGCGAGTTCATGCCGAGACATGCCAACGTCATCTTCATTGACTGGTTTGAACCATGAACCTCAGCAAGTGGACGTGGATTCAATTCTGAGGTGCACCACTCACGCGGTGAGGTGGCGCAGGTGCGGTAGCCTGTGCAGCTTCACCGCCAAGTGGAACCACACATGGGCTACGCGCACCTGAGCCAGGACGAACGCTACCAGATTCAGTGCCTCCGCGACGGCGGTTTCGCCGCTCGGCAGATTGCTCACGAGCTGCGGCGGGCGCCGAGCACGATCAGCCGCGAGCTGGCACGGCACGCGGGCAAGGAGGCGCGCTCCGCACCAAGGTGACGACAGCGCCGCGAGCGACTCGCAGGTGTCTATCCCGCCCGGGGCTCGGGGGTGAGTGCATGCGTCGGATCGATCCTGTCCGGTCAACTTGTCGCTGGCAGTGGGAAGCTCCGCGAGGAAGTGGTTCGTTGGCAAGCGTGTTGAAGTTGCTGGCCGTTTGCATCAGCCACTTCCGCCGATTCTGCTGGAGGCCGTCGGGTCGCAGGTGGTGCGAGCCTTCCTGGCCGGCGCTGGCACTCGTCATGCGACATCGATGCCTTCGTGCTGCAGAATGTGCGGCTTGCGTCCGGGGCAGAACGCGAAATGGTGGGTAGCGAAGCGGGTATCCACGAAGTTCGCGACGTCTTTGGGCCTTTGGAATCAAAATGATGAGCGCCCCATGCTGCTGATGATCGACAACTACGACTCCTTCACCTTCAACCTCGTGCAGTATTTCGGCGAGTTGGGGCAGGAGGTGCGGGTGCTGCGCAACGACGCCATCGACGTGGCCGGCATCCGCGCGTTGGCGCCGCAGGCGATCGTGATCTCGCCGGGGCCGGGCACGCCCGATGAGGCCGGCGTGTCGCTGGCCCTGTTGCGTGAACTGGCCGGCGAGCTGCCGATCCTTGGCGTGTGTCTTGGACACCAGGCCATCGGCCAGGTATTCGGCGGCCGCGTGGTGCGCGCGCGCGAGATCATGCATGGCAAGACTTCGCCCATCCACCACGCTGGCCGTGGCGTGTTTGCGGGCCTGCCCAACCCGTTCGAGGCGACGCGCTACCATTCGCTGGTGGTGGCGCAGACGGACGTGCCCGATTGTCTGGAAGTTTCGGCGTGGACCGAGCGTCCGGATGGGACGATCGACGAGATCATGGGCCTGCGCCATCGCGAACTGCCGATCGAGGGGGTGCAGTTCCACCCCGAATCGATCCTGACCCGGCATGGGCATGACCTGCTGCGCAACTTCCTTGACGGGGCAGGGCTGCGCGTGGCGAGCTGAAGAACCTGCGGTACTCCACTGCCGGGACGCCGTGGCGCCTTCGAGGGATGCCCGGCCGAAACTTGTATCCTGCGGCACGATCCGGGCCCACGCCGCGAACGGCGCAGCGTGCGCGCACCCACCCTCGTTCCTGTCACTGACCTCAGCCATCCAAAGCCATGCCCATCACGCCCCAGCAAGCCCTGCAGCGCACCATCGAGCACCGCGAGATCTTCCATGACGAAATGGTCGATCTCATGGGCCAGATCATGCGCGGTGAAGTCCCGCCGCCGCTGGTCGCGGCCATCATCACCGGCCTGCGGGTGAAGAAGGAGACCCTCGGCGAGATCACCGGCGCGGCCGAAGTGATGCGTGCGCTGGCGGCGAAGGTCGAAGTGGGCACGCCGGAGCATTTCGTGGACATCGTGGGCACCGGCGGCGATGGCGCGCATACCTTCAACATCTCGACTGCAGCGATGTTCGTGGCCGCGGCTGCCGGCGCGAAGGTGGCCAAGCATGGCGGGCGCAGCGTGTCCTCCCAATCCGGCAGCGCGGACGTGCTCGAGGCGCTCGGCGCGGTCATCGATCTCGGCTCCGCGCAGGTCGCCGCCTGCTTCGCGGAAACGGGCATCGGTTTCATGTTCGCGCCCAACCATCATCCGGCGATGAAGAGGGTGGCGCCGGTGCGGCGCGAACTGGGCGTGCGCACCCTGTTCAACATCCTCGGGCCGCTGACCAATCCCGCCGGCGCGCCGAACATCCTCATGGGCGTGTTTCACCCGGACCTGGTCGGCATCCAGACGCGCGCATTGCAGCGCCTGGGGGCCCGGCACGCGCTGGTGGTATGGGGCAAGGATGGCCTGGACGAGATTTCACTGGGTGGCGCCACGCTGGTTGGCGAACTCAGGGATGGAGAGGTGCGCGAGTACGAGATCGAGCCGGAGGACTTCGGCCTGGCCATGGCGTCGAGCCGCAATCTGCGCGTCCGCAACGCCGGTGAATCCATGGCCATGCTGCGCAACGTGCTGGACGGCGAGCCCGGCGTGCCGGGCGACATCGTCGCGCTCAATGCGGGCGCGGCGCTCTACGCCGCCGACGTGGTGAATTCCATCGCCGCCGGCATCGAGCGCGCCCGCGCCGCGCTCGCCAGCGGCGCGGCGCGGGCGAAGATGGAAGCGTTCGTCGCCGCCACGCGGCGCCTGGCGTCCGACCCCTCGAACGCGAGTCCGGTTCAAGCCAGCCCGGCATGACGCCAGACGGCCTGACGCCCGACCCGACTCACATCATCAATTCCACGTTCATGGACATCCTTGCCCGAATCCTTGCCCGCAAGCGCGAAGAAGTGGCCGCGCGCAGCGCGCGACTCCCGCTTGCCGAATTGGCCGGTCGCATCGACGAGCTGCCGCCCACGCGCGGCTTTGCCGCCGCACTGGAGGCAAAGCTGGAAGCCGGCTTGCCGGCGGTGATCGCCGAGATCAAGAAGGCCAGCCCCTCGCAGGGCGTCATCCGCGTGGATTTCGATCCGGCGGCCATCGCGGGCAGCTACGCGCGCGCCGGTGCGGCCTGCCTGTCGGTGCTGACCGATGTCGACTTCTTCCAGGGCGCCGATGAATATCTGGCCGCCGCGCGCGCGGCCTGCGCGCTGCCGGTATTGCGCAAGGACTTCGTCGTCGATGCCTGGCAGGTGTACGAGGCGCGCGTGCTGGGGGCCGACTGCGTGCTGCTGATCGTCGCTGCGCTGGAGGACGGTGCGCTGCTCGATCTCGCGCTGCTGGCAGCCGAGCTGGATCTGGACGTGCTGGTCGAAGTGCACGACGAGGCGGAGCTGGAGCGGGCGCTGGACGTGCCGGCGCCCCTGCTCGGCATCAACAACCGCAATCTGCGCACATTCGAAACGTCCCTCGACACCACCCTGCGCATGCGCGACCGGGCCGATGGCGGGCGCGTGCTGGTAACGGAAAGCGGCATCCACGCGCCGGCCGACGTCACGCGCATGCGCGCCGCCGGCGTGCATGCGTTCCTGGTCGGCGAAGCGTTCATGCGCGCGCCCGATCCCGGGGCCGAGCTGGCGCGCCTGTTCTTCCCGGCCTGACGCCCGCGTTTCAGCGCACGCCGAGCACCAGGATGGTCTTGCCGGCGACGTCGATCATGCCCTGCTCCTCGAGCTGCTTGAGCACCCGCCCGACCATCTCGCGCGAGCAGCCGACGATGCGACTGATCTCCTGGCGCGAGATGCGGATCTGCTTGCCGCGCGGGTGGGTCATGGCGTCGGGTTCGTCGATCAGATCGAGCAGGGTCTTGGCCACGCGGCCGGTCACGTCCATGAAGGCCAGGCGGCTGACCTTGCGCGAGGTGTGCAGCAGGCGGTTGGTGAGCTGCGAACCGATGGCGAACAGGATCTTCGGACATTCCTCGCGCAGCGGCCCCTCGAACAGCGCGAACATGCGCTCGTAGCTGATCTCGGCCAGCTCGCAGGGCGTGCGGGTCTTGACCATCACCTCGCGCCGCGGGGTTTCGACGAACAGGCCCATCTCGCCGATGAACTCACCGCGGTTGATGTAGGCCAGGATCAGTTCGCGGCCTTCCTCGTCTTCGGAGGAGACCGTCAGCGAGCCCTCGATGATGTAATAGAGGATGTTGGCCGAGTCACCCGGGCGGATGATGGCGGTCTTGCTGGCATAGCGGCGGCGGTGGCAGGCCGCCAGGAAGCGCTCGATGGCGCCACGGTCGGGCGTGAGCATGGCCGGCGCCTGTACGCGATGGATCTCGCGTTGCAGGTTGTAGCGGAAATCAACGACTTTTGCTTGCGGTTCCACGTAATCCCTCCAGGTCGGATCGTGGCAAGGACCTTGGCAGGCGGAACGGGACGGATATCGGCCCGCTTGCGAGCCCGCGCTGCCGGGTCGGGGCCATCTTATGGCACGTTGCACCCGTGTTGACAATCGGCGGCCGCGGTGGCGGCCCCGGTTTGTGGCCTGGTCGGTTTCATCGCGGGGGCGCTTGCCGCATAATTGCCCGCTTGCGTTCGACGCGTGTCCGTTCCCGAGGTGTTCCGTAGTGGTCAAGCCGATCCCGCGCCTGCAACTGCAGGGGTTCAACAACCTGACGAAGGCGCTCAGCTTCAACATCTACGACATCTGCTATGCAGTGTCCGAAGACCAGCGCCAGCGCTACATCGAGTACATCGACGAGCAGTACGACTCCGATCGGCTGACCCAGATCCTGACCGACGTGGCCGACATCATCGGCGCCAACGTCCTCAACATCGCGCGCCAGGACTACGACCCGCAGGGCGCTTCGGTGACGATCCTGATTTCCGAGCACCCGGTGGTGGAGAAGCTTGGCAAGGACATGATTTCCGATGCCATCGTGGCGCACCTGGACAAGAGCCACATCACGGTGCACACCTATCCGGAAACGCACCCGCACAACGGCATCGCGACCTTTCGCGCCGACATCGACGTGGCCACCTGCGGGGTCATCTCGCCGTTGCGCGCGCTCAACTTCCTGATCGACAGCTTCGAGTCGGACATCGTGACCATGGACTATCGCGTGCGCGGCTTCACCCGCGACGTGAAGGGGCGCAAGCACTACATCGACCACAAGATCAACTCGATCCAGGACTACCTGGCGCGCCACATCCGCCAGAAGTACGAGATGTTCGACGTCAACGTCTACCAGGAGAACATCTTCCATACGAAGATGCACATCAAGGACTTCGACCTGGACACCTACCTGTTCGAGGCCAACGCCGACGATCTCTCGTTCAAGGATCGCCAGCGCATCGAACAGCTCCTGCGCCGCGAGATCGAGGAGCTGTTCCACGGCCGCAATCTGGTCTGAAGGCCGGTTCTGGCGAACCGGCGGGCGTGCCTGTCGCGCGCGTCGCGCCTGTCGCAGCCATCCCCGGCTGCGGCGGTGTGCCGCGGCAATTCCCGCTTCATCCTTCCCTGCGCGTGGGCAGCGCTCACACGCGATAGGCCACCCGCTTCATCACGCCGGCAGCGAACTTCATGAGGCCGGGGATGGGGAAGGGCAGCTCAGCCGCGCCCGCCGCCTGGGCGTTGCGGGCGTGACGCGCTTCATCTTCCTTCATGCGCGCAACGATCGCGCGGCTGCGCGCGTCATCCTGGGGCAGGGTTTCCAGATGCTGGCCAAGGTGCGCCTCCACCTGGCGCTCGGTCTCGACGACGAAGCCGAGGCTGATGCGATCGCCGACCAGGCCGGCGCCGGCCCCGATGACCCAGGCGCCGGCATACCAGAGCGGGTTGAGCAGGCTCGCGCGGCTTCCCAGTTCATCCAGCCTCTGCCCGCACCAGGCGAGGTGGTCGGTTTCCTCCGCCGCGGCGTCCAGCAGTTGCCTGCGCAGGGGCTCCTCGCGCGCCACCGCGGCCTGGCCGAAGTAGAGCGCCTGCGCGCAGACTTCACCGACATGGTTGATGCGCATCAGCCCGGCGGCATGGCGGCGCGCGCCGGCATCCAGTTCCGCGTCGGGAAGGTCGCCGGCAGGCGAGGGCTGCACCGACGGCGGGCTCGGCACGAAGGCGGTTTCCAGGGCGCGCCCGAACTCGACCAGCGCGCGATCCAGGACTGAAAGCTTGCGTATCGTCATGGCCGCCATTGTCCAGCGCAAACCGTGGCAATGCCAGCCATGGGTACACATTGCGGCGCCTCACCTGCCGATCGGCGGGCGGTCATCCCGCCGGGGTTGGGGATTTTCTGCCCCACCCTTGCAGTCGCGCCGGTGTTTCGTGCTAGCATTGCCGTCTTCCCCGGCGCCGGTTTGAGGATTTGCCACTCGATGGCGATTCCGCTATTCTCCCGCGCCCTCACACCGCGAGCCCGCATGCCGGGCCGAAGCAGAGTCATCCGGACATGAAAACGATCAGCGCCAAGGCAGAGGGCGTGAAGCGCGACTGGTACGTGGTCGACGCCAGCGGCAAGACCCTGGGTCGCCTGTGCACCGAGCTTGCGCATCGTCTGCGCGGCAAGCACAAGCCCGTCTATACCCCGCACGTCGATACCGGCGACTACCTGGTCGTGATCAATGCGGAGAAGGTGGCGGTCACCGGCAAGAAGCTGGAAGACAAGAACTACCACCGCTTCACCGGCCACATCGGCAACCTGAAGACGATTTCGTTGAAGGACATGCTGGCCAGGCACCCCGAGCGCGTCATCGAGATCGGCGTCAAGGGCATGCTGCCCAAGAATCCGCTTGGCCGGGCCATGTACCGCAAGCTCAAGGTCTATGCCGGCGCCGAACATCCGCATGCTGCGCAGCAGCCGCAGGTTCTGGATATCCCGGCGTAAGGCGGGAAGCAACGCGTGAACCGCGCGCCAGCGTGCGGATTTCCAAACAACAGCAGGTCATTCATGGCGATTCAGCAGAATTACGGTACCGGCCGTCGCAAGTCTTCCACCGCGCGCGTGTTCCTGCGCAAGGGCAGTGGTGCGATCACCGTCAACGGCAAGCCGCTCGACACGTTCTTTGGCCGCGAGACCTCGCGCATGATCGTGCGCCAGCCGCTGGAGCTCACCCAGAGCCAGGACAAGTTCGACGTGCTGGTGACGGTCGAAGGCGGCGGCATGACCGGCCAGGCCGGCGCCATCCGTCTGGGCATCGCGCGTGCCTTGACCGAGTACGATGAAACCCTCAAGTCGCCGCTGCGCAAGGCGGGCTTCATGACCCGCGATGCCCGCGAGGTCGAGCGCAAGAAGGTGGGCCTGCACAAGGCACGCCGCGCGACGCAGTACTCCAAGCGCTAAGACGCAACCCCGGCCGGAGCCTGCGCATCGCTGCGTGGGTTCCCGGTTTCAGGCCCGCTGCGCAGGCCGTGGGCAATCGGGTAGAATTGCTTTCCTAGCCCCGTCGCCAAGTGGTAAGGCACCTGACTCTGACTCAGGCATTCGGTGGTTCGAATCCATCCGGGGCTGCCAGACCCGCAGATGCGCAAATGCTTCGCGCGTCCTGCCCAACACAAGGCCCGCCGATCGGCGGGCCTTGTGCTTTCAGCCACGCCGTGACCCGTGTCGGCGCAGGCCTAGGCTGGCGAACAGCAGCATCAATGCCCACATGATACCCCTGCCCGCCGCACCCAGCGTGGGGACAGGCGTGGCCGGCTCCGGTGGTGCGCCGGGCTGCCACTCGTAGGCGCCGATGTCGGCGGCGGCGCCGAACACGCGGACGAATGGACTGCCCCGCTGGTCATCGGCAAGGCCTTCCCGATTGTTGCCGGCGTCGATGGCCGGGCTGCCGGGTGCCAGCGCATGGGTCCGGGTGGGTCCGCCATTGGCCAGCAGGGGGCCGAGGCCCGCGTCGGCGTGCAGCGTATCGCCGGGCAAGGACAGCTCGGGCGCGTTCGCGCCGATCAGGTTGTTGCCACCCTGGATCGACAGGGTTCTGCCGGCCGGCCCTTCGATGTCGGCGAAATGCCCCGCACCGGCGAAGTTGCCCTGGATGAGCGTGCTCTGCAGTTGCGTGCCGTTCTCCGTCAACCAGAGACCGCCACCCGCCACGGCAACGTTGCCGGTCAAGGTGCTGTTGCTCGCGCGCAGCGCCGCTGGCCAGCGCAGGAACAGCGCCCCGCCCATGGCGCTGGCCGCGAGGTTGCCCGAGAAGGTACTGTTGACCACCGTCATGCTGCTGAAGGTGGCGATTCCGCCGCCGCGACCGCCGCTCCGGTTGGCGTCGATGGTCGAGTTGCGTACCTCGCCGCCGCGCACGCTGACAATGCCGCCGCCGATGTCATAGCTGGTGTAGCCCGGGCGCTCGCGATGGATGGCCTGGTTGCCGGACACCGTGCTGTCGGTCAGATCCATGGTGTACACGAACGCCGCGCCACCGAAGGCGGCGGTGTCGGTGAGACCGTGCACGCCCAGTGCAGTGTTGCCCGACAGCGTGCTGTTGGCCATCGTCAGCCCGTAGGCATACAGCGCGCCGCCGTAGGCGCCGATCGCCGCGGCGTAGCAGTTGCGCACGCTTGCATCGACGAGCGTGATGAAGGCGGCCGACGCAATGCAGGCGCCACCGGCAACGTCGAAGCGATCGGCACGGTTGAGGCCGTTCTCCACCGTCAGGCCGCGCAGCGTGAACGTGCCCTGGCCCGAGTGCACGAACACCCGGTCGTCGCGATGGCCATCGATCGTCAGCTGGTCGCGGCCCGGCCCGGCCAGCGTGAGGTTGTCCGCGTCCACCGCGATGGCTCCGGTGGCGAGCGTGATGCGCGCACAGGTGAGTCGGGTGAGATCGATGACGTCCCCATCGCCCGCCCCGGCGATCGTTCCGCGCAGGCTGCCGATGCCGTCATCGTCACAGTTGCCGACCAGGTGGGTCGCGTGCCTGCCTGGTGGCGTCGGGGGCCGGCGTGGCGCAGAAAGGTCCGCGAAGATGCGGCGTGCCGGATCGGCACGCAAGCCGGGCGGCACCGCGGGTGCCAGGTCGGGTGCGGATACCGCTGCCTGGGTGGTGCCGGCCACCAGGCCCGCCAGCAGCGCAACGGTCAGGCGTATGGGGTCGGGCTGCTTGGACATGCGCGGGCTTCCCTCGGAACTTTGCCAGTGGATGGAGCGTGGCGCGCTGCCGACCCTCAGTCCATTTCCTCGGCGCCTACCAGGACCACGTCGGCGGGTCGTTGTGCGAACAGGCCGACCGTGACCACGCCGGCGATCTGGTTGATCTCGCGCTCCAGGCCCACCGGATCGGTGATGTGCAGGTGATGCACGTCGAGGATCCAGTTGCCGTTGTCGGTGACCACGCCGTCGCGCCACACCGGCTGCCCGCCGAGCCTGACCAGCTGGCGCGCCACATGGCTGCGCGCCATGGGGATCACCTCGACCGGCAGCGGGAAGCGGCCGAGCACAGCGACGCGCTTTCCCGGATCGATGATGCACACGAACCGGCGCGAGGCGGCGGCGACGATCTTCTCGCGGGTCAGCGCGGCGCCACCGCCCTTGATCAGGTGCTTGGCGCCGTCGCATTCGTCGGCGCCATCGACATACAGCGGCAGTTCACCGGTGGCATTGAGATCGAGCACCGGAATGCCGTGCTGGCGCAGCCGCTGGGTTGATTGTTCCGAGCTTGAAACGGTGCCTTCGATGGCGTGGCGGCGCTCCGCCAGCGCATCGATGAAATGCGCCACGGTCGAACCGGTGCCGACGCCGACGATCATGCCTTCTTCCACGTAGCGCATCGCCGCCTGCGCGGCAAGCCGCTTCTGTTCGTCCTGGTTCATCAGCAATTCCGCCGGCTGTTGTGGAGCCTGCATGGTACGCGAGCGGCTGCGCTATGGCAGGCCCCGGGGCTGGTTCTCCAGGGCAAGAATCAGGTCCCACTGGCCGCGCGTCACCGGCAGCACGGACAGGCGGCTGCCGCGCTGGAGCAGGGCGAATCCCTCGAGCCTGGGCTGCGCCCTGAGCTCGGCCAGGCGGATCGTGCGCGCCAGTTTGCGTTTGAAGCGCACGTCCACGAGCATCCAGCGCGGCGCATCCGGCCGCGCCCTGGGATCGAAATAGGGGCTTGCCTGCTCGAACTGGGTTGGGTCCGGATAGGCTTCACTGGCGACTTCGGCCACGCCAACCACGCCCGGCACGGCGCAGTTGGAGTGGTAGAAGAGGACGCCATCGCCGGGTCGCATGCCATCACGCATGAAGTTGCGCGCCTGGTAGTTGCGCACACCGTTCCATGGTTCGGTGCCGACCCGTTCGAGGTCGTCGATCGAAAATGCCTCGGGTTCGGACTTCATCAGCCAGTGGCGCATGGGTCTTGACCTGATCATCGGGGGTTTCGCCTCACGGGGATGGCGCAAGGTCGATCAATTCGCGCTCCGTGGCAATGCAGTCGAGCCGCACATCCCAGGGCATGGCCTCGATCGCGGCGACTTCCTGCATGGCGTAGCCGACGCCCACCAGCAAGGGCTTGCCTGCGCCCGCGCGATTGCGCAGGAATGCGAAACTTCGATCGTACCAGCCGCCGCCGAAACCGAGCCGGTTGCCGCGCCGGTCAAAGCCGAGCAGGGGCAGCAGCACCAGGTCCAGTTGCGCAGGTGACAGCAGGTCGCCGTCTCGGCACAGGGGTTCGGGAATGCCGTAGCGGTTGGGCGCAATGCCATCGCCTGGCTGCCAGGCCGCGAAGCGCAGGCGCCGATCGGCGCCGAGCACCGGCAGGTGCCAGATCTGGCCGCGCGCGCGCAGGCCAGGCATCAGGCCCGCCAGGGGCAGCTCGCCGTGGATCGCCCAGTAGCCGCCGACCAGGCGATCGGTGAGGAACTCGGGCAGGCGTTCGAGTTGGGCCAACAGGCCCTGCATGGCCGCCACCCGCTGCGCCGCCGAGAGGGACGCGCGTCGCGCCCGCAGTTCCTGGCGCAGGTGGCCGCGTTCCAGCTGCGCGGGTGTATTCGTTTCGGCAGGCATGCGTGGAGCTTCGCACGATCGCACCGGGCATGCCATCGGCTGGCGAGGCACGCGCGCAAGCCGGCGTCGGCGCACTGCGCCGACCTGCATTGCGGCCATGCCTGGCCGCTCGGGAACCCGGTGAAGGCGGGCGATGCCGCCGCTCGCGTGACGTCCGCGCCAAGCCGCGATCAGGGATGATCGCAGAAGTGAAGATGCCCTCCGCGGGGCCGGTGCGCATCGAACGACCTTGATCCATTGGGATCAGGTGGGAGGGCAGTGACGGAACCGCAGGCTTCCCGCTCGAGGGCGGACTTGCACAAAGGTTGCCGTCTTGCCGACCCGGGTCGTCTACAGGAACAAGGCATTTAGTAAGAATGCGCTGCCGGGCACAGCAGAGGACACCTGAGCCTATTGTACGGACGTGTCGAAGGCGCGTTCAAGTCGCGCGTCGAGGGCGCGCAGTTGCTCGGCCAGGCGGGCGCTGCGTGCGCGCTCGGCAAGCAGTTCGTGGCTGGCATTGAGGGCAGCCATGATCGCGAAGCGATCCATGCTGGCCGTGCGCATGCTGGTGCGCATCTCGCGCATGCGCGCATCGAGGTGGCGCGCGGCGGCCAGCAGGCCGGCCTGCTCCTCGGCCGCGCAGGCAATCAGGAACTCACGGTCGAGGATGCTGACCGCCACGGGCTCATTGCTGCTCATCGGATTCTCCGCGCCGGGCGTGCTCATGGCGTGTTCTGCTCCAGTGACTTCAGCCGCTCGATCATCGCCTCGACCCGCGAGCGCGCCTGTTCGTTGCGCGCCAGCAACTGCGCGCGTTCGCTGGCGAGCTGGGCGCGGCTCTGGCGCAGGCTGCGGTTTTCTTCCTGCAGCGTCGTGCAAAGCGCGAGCAGCCGCTCGACGCGTGCACCCAGCGCAGCGAATGCGTCTTCCGGCGTGGTCATGCGCGCGAATATAGCAAAGGCATGCGCGGGTTTGTGGGTCGTCGCGCCGCACGCGCGGCAAACGTGCCGGGTCAGGCTGTCATCCGGCCGGCTGCCTGGATGGCACCTCGTTGCCCGCGGCGTGCCGGCGCAGGAAGGCCAGGCAGCGGCCGGGCGGCAGCGGGTAGGACAGCCAGTGTCCCTGGATCTCATCGCAGTCCTGTTCGCGCAGGTACTCGACCTGCTCGACGCGTTCCACGCCCTCGGCGATCACGTTCAGGCCCAGCGCATGCGCCATCATGATGATGGTCGCCGTAATGGCCTCGTCGTCGGGATCGCTGGTGATGTCACCCACGAATTCGCGGTCGATCTTGAGGGTGTCGATCGGCAGGCGGCGCAGGTAGCTGAGCGAGGAATAGCCGGTACCGAAGTCGTCGATGGCGAGGCTGACACCCACCGCCTTGAGCTCGCGCAGCGTCGTGATGGAGCGCTCGGGATCGGCCATCAGCATGCTTTCGGTCAGTTCCAGCTCGATCCGGTTGGGTGGCAGTGCATAGTGCGCCAGCACCTCGCGCAGGTGCCCGATCAGGTTACCGCGCAGGAGCTGGGCGACCGAGACGTTGATCGACATGGACAGATGCCTGAGGCCCGCCGCCTGCCAGGCCGCCAGCTGCGCGCACGCCTGTTCGACGACCCAGTTGCCAATCTCGATGATGAGTCCGGATTCCTCGGCGATCGGGATGAATACGCCCGGCGCCACGTCGCCGAATTCCGCGCTGCGCCAGCGCAGCAGGGCTTCGACGCCGGCAATGCGATTGTCCAGCAGCGACATCCGCGGCTGGTAGGCCAGCGAAAGTTCGCTGCGCTCGAGCGCCTTGCGCAACGCGCTGGTGGTGTTGGCGCGCAGGCGTGCCGTGGCATCCATCGCCGCGGTGTAGATCATCCATGTCTTGCGGCCGTGATCCTTGGCCTGGTACATGGCGGTGTCGGCGCACTTGAGCAGGTCTGCCGCGGTCTGGCCGTGGTCCGGGTACAGGCTGATGCCGATCGAGGGCGAGACCACCACCTCCTGGCCGCCTTCCAGCGGCAGCGGCAGCTCGAAGGCGGCGATGATCTTGGCGGCGACGCGTTCCGCTTCACTGGCGTCGGCCACGTCGTCCAGCACGACGGTGAACTCGTCGCCACCGAGGCGGGCGATGGAATCGCCCTCGCGTACGATCTGGCGCAGGCGGTGGCCGATCGCGCGCAACACGCGGTCGCCGGTGGCGTGGCCCATCGAGTCGTTGATGTGCTTGAAGCGGTCGAGGTCGAAGAACAGCACCGCCATCTTGCGGTTGCCGCGTGATTCGCGGGCGATGGCGTTGGCAATGCGGGCACTCAGCAGGGTACGGTTCGGCAGGCCGGTCAGCGCGTCGTAGTTGGCGAGATAGCGCAGCTCCTGCTCGGCGCGCTTGCGTTCGGTGATGTCGGCGATGACCGCCACGTAGTGCGTGCGGGCACCGCTGGCGTCGCACACCTCGGTGAACTTCGACCAGCTCAGGAACTCGCGATCGTCCTTGCGCCGCAGCCACAGTTCGCCGCGCCAGTAACCGCCGCGCGCAAGTGCGCCGGCCACCGCGCCGAAGTCGTCGCCCGGATGTTCGGCGCCGTGCAGCAGCGCGATGCCACGTCCGACAATCTCGTCCTGGCGCCAGCCGGTGATGTGGGTGAAGGCGGCGTTGACGGTCAGGAAGCGGAAGCCGAGGTCGGTGACGGCGACCGCTTCGGCCATGCTTGCAAACACGCCATGCGCGACGCGCCGCTCGTGTTCGGCCGCTCGCGCCGCCGTCACGTTGCGCGTGGTCCCGCACACGCGCACTGCGCGTCCGGCGGCGTCTCGCGCCACGGTCTTGCCGCGCACCAGGAGCCAGGACCATTCGTTGCTGCGGTTGCGCAGCCGGCATTCCAGTTCGAACTGGGGACTGCTGCCTTCCAGGTGCTCGCGCATGACTTGCTCGAAAACCTTGCGGTCGTCGCTGTGCAGGCGGGCAAGGAAGTCCTCCACCGTGATGGCGCCGCCGAGCCAGCCGCCGGCATTCACCAGGTCGTCCGAGGTGGTGATCACCACCTCGTTGTCGGCCACGTTCCAGTCCCAGAAATCATCGCCCGAGCCCCACAGCGCCAGGCGTAGCCGGTTCTCGCGTTCGGCCAGGTCGTGGCGATGGGCACGCTCCAGCGCGCGTCGCCGGCGCGCGAGCCGCCAGGCGGCCGCAAGCACCAGCAGGCCGAGCCCCAGCCAGGCCGCGCGCGCGGACGTGCTCGACCACCACGGAGGCAGCACGGTCAGGGCCACGCGCGTGGCGCCGGTGGTCTGACTGCCGTCCGCCCCGCTGTTCCGTACTTCGAACAGGTAACGGCCGGGGGCGAGGTTGGTGTAGGTTGCATCGTGCTCGGTTCCGGCCTGCACCCATTCGTCGTCGAAGCCTTCCAGGCGATAGCTGAAGCGGTTGCGCTCCGGTGCGGCGAAATCCAGCGCCGCGAACTCGAAGCTGATGACGTGGCCGGCGGCGGGCATGCGCAGGCTCTCGCCCACCGGCGCGAACAGCTCGGTCTCGGTGCCGATGCGGACTGCCGTGATGGCCACCGGCACCTGCCGTTGGGTCGTGTCCAGCATGTGCGGCGTGACCAGATTGAGGCCGTTGACGCCGCCGAACACGAGGTCGCCATTGGCCAGTGCCGTGGCCGCGCCGGCGCTGAACTCCATGCCTTGCAGCCCATCGGCCATGGTGAAGCTGCGAAAGCGGTCGTGCACCTGGTCGAACATCACGATGCCGCGGTTGGTGCCCAGCCAGATGCGGTTGCTGCGGCTACTGGCGATGGACTGGATGGTGCCGCGAGGCAGCTGCACCCCACGCAGCCAATGGCTGAAGCGCGCGCTGCCGCCGGCATCGCGTTCGTCCAGGCGCGCCAGGCCGGCGCGCGATGCCAGCCACAGCACGCCATCGCGATCCACGTGCAGGGCGCGCACCGGGCCGGCCGGAATCGCGTGCGGGTCGGCAGCATCATGACGATAGGCGCTCACCGATCCGGTGGGCGGATCGATCCGGCTGAGCCCGGCCACGCCGCCCACCCAGATCGCGCCCGCGTGATCTTCGGCCAGGGCAAGCACAAGGTCATCGGCCAGGCCGCCGAGGATGCCTTCGCCAGCCTGGGCGCGATAACGGGTCCAGGTGCGGCCCTTCGGGTCGTAGCGGTCCACGCCCCCGCCTGCCATGCCGATCCACAGGCTGCCATCATGCGCGGCCAGCAGCCGGTGCACGTTCTGCCCGGCCAGGCCGGGACCCTGCTCGCCCTCGCGCGCAGGCAGCAGCGTCAGGCGCCGCTGCTGCGGGTCGAGCAGCCCGGTGCCGACATCACTGGCCACCCACACCTGGTGCGATGCGCTGGCGGCGCTCAGCGCGTACACGGTCAGCTGTTCGGGCTGTGCGAGCGGAGCCGGCTCGATCGTGATGCGGTTGAAATCCTCGAACTGCCCGCTGGCGGGCACATAGCGGCGCAGGCCGGCACGCACGCCCAGCCACAGGCTGCCATCGTCCGCCTCGGCCAGGGCCTGTACATGGTTGCGGGCACCGAAGCGGTGGCCGTCGTGGTTGTCCACGAGGTAGCGGAATACCGTGCCTTCGGGCCTGGCCTTGAGCAGGCCATGGTCCGCCGTGCCGACCCACAGCAGGCCGGCCCGGTCGACCGCCAGCAGGGCGATGCGCGCTTCCGGCAAGCCACCGGGGAGCATGGGCTGGGGCTCCAGCCAGTGGCCGCTGCCATGGTCCGCGGCGAGCACGGCCAGGCCCGTGTCCGACGCCGCCAGCCACACCTGGCCCAGCGCGTCTTCGACCATCGCCGTGAATGGCGAGCCGTCGGGTCGCGCCGGCCAGACCACGCGCGCGCTGTCCTCCGTGGTGATCTCGAACACTTGGCCGCCGGCCGCCACCAGCACCCGGTCGAGGTGGTCCACCAGCACGGCACGTGGGTCGTTGAAGGTGGCTGGCGCCACGCGTTCCAGCGCATCGGCATCCGCTGGCAGGCGCCACAGGCCACTGGAAGCGGCCAGCCAGAGCGTGCCGTCGGTGCCGAGGCAGGCCTTGTGCACGAAGGTCACGCCGGTGGCACCCGCCGGGATCACCAGGCGCCGGCGCTCGCGTCCGTCCGCCGGATCGAGCAGGATCAGGTCGGCGTTGCTGCCGACCCACAGCCCACGGCCAGGATCGAAAAGCAGCATCTGGATGCCTGCCGGCAGTTCCGCGGAGCCCTGCAGCGCGATGGTTTGAAAGCTGCCCACCCCCGGCACATGCCGGATCAGGCCGAGGGCACGCGTACCGATCCACAGGTTGCCGGCGGCGTCTTCGGCGAGGGCCGACACCGGGCCATCCGGCGCGTTGCCACCGGCTTGCGTGAACTCACGGAAGGCATAACCGTCGTACTGTTGCAGCCCGCTCGAGGTGCCAACCCAGACGAATCCGGTACGGTCCTGCAGGAAGGCACCAATGCTGTTCTGCGCCAGGCCCTGCTCGGTGGTGATCGCTTCGAAGCGGTAGTCGCGCCAGACCGCGTCGGCCCGACTTGCAGCGGGCCACACCAGCAGCACCAGAGCGAACACCAGCCACCCTTGCCGGATCGACAACTTCCCCGCCTGCCTTGAAGAGACGCTGCCCATTGGCGCCCTGTTGACGACCGCTGTGGGCCAGTGTAGGCAAACGGCCGCGCCGGCGCCACGTGCGCGCCCGCGGCCACCGCGTGCTGATAAACTGCCAGCACCGGCATTGGTGCCCACGAGACATGTCGAGCGATCTTCCCACCCACGCCGAACTCGCGCGCTCGCTTGCGGCTTCGGGACTCGGCGTCAACGCCAGCGACCTGCATGGGTCATTGAGTGGCTTCCTGTGCGTGGGCGGGCACGCCGATCCCGGCGACTGGCTGAATGCCTTGCAGCTCGATGGCGAGGCCCCGGCCCCGGCCTGCGCGGCAATCCTCGGGCAGCTCTATCGAAGCTGCCGCGCGCAGTTCGGCAACAGCTGCGTGGATGTCGTGCCATTGCTTCCGGGCGACGACGCGCCGCTGGCCCGACGCGCCGCGGCACTGGCCGAGTGGTGCCGCGGATTTCTTGGTGGTTGTGGCCTGGCCGGCACCCTGGAAGCGCAGGGCCTGAGTGAGGACACGGTCGGCATCCTCGCCGATCTGGGCGCCATTGCGGCGACCCACTGCGACACGCTTGGCGGCGACGAGGACGAGCGTGCGTTCATTGGCCTGGTCGAATTCGTGGCCACCGCGGCCGCGCTGCTGCACCGGGAATCGTGCACCGGCTGGCGCGGCCAACGGCGACTGCACTGAGCCATGCACGCCAGCCACCCACACACGGTCGCCCGGGGCGCAGCATGATCGACCAGAAGGAATACGCGCGTCGTCGCCGGCAGTTGATGCGCATGGCCGGCACCGATGCGATCGTGATCGTCGGTGCTGCACCGGAGCGGGTGCGCAACAACGACGCGCACTATCCCTACCGCCAGGACAGCGACTTCCACTACCTGACCGGCTGTGCCGAGCCCAGTGCCGTGCTCGCCCTGGTGCCGGGCCGGGACAGCGGGGAAACCATCCTCTTCTGTCGCGAACGCGATCCCGAGCGCGAACGCTGGGATGGCCCGCGCCTGGGCACCGAGGGCGCCGTTGCCACGCTGGGCCTGGACGATGCCTTCCCCATCGACGACATCGACGACATCCTGCCGGGCCTGATCGAGGGGCGGCGGCGCGTCTACTATCACTTCGGGCGTGACACCGACTTCGACCTCAAGCTGATCGGCTGGGTCAACCGGGTGCGTGCGCACATGCGCCATGGCGCCACGCCGCCGCATGAGTTCGTCGCCCTCTCGCACCTGTTGCACGACCTGCGCCTGTACAAGTCGCGGGCGGAGCTGCGCCTGATGCGCAAATCGGCGCGGATTGCCGCCGAGGCGCACGTGCGTGCCATGCGCGCGGTACGCCCGGGCATGGCCGAGCACCAGGTCGAGGCCGAACTGCTGCATGTGTTCCGCCACCATGGCGCGGTGCCGAGCTACGAGCCGATCGTCGGCGGCGGCGCCAATGCATGCGTGCTGCACTACCGCGCCAATGATGCCGTGCTTGCCGCCGGCGATCTGCTGCTGGTGGATGCCGGTGCCGAATACCAGTGCTACGCCTCGGATATCACCCGCACCTACCCGGTCAGCGGACGTTTCACGCCCGCCCAGCGCGCGCTCTATGACCTGGTGCTGGCCGCGCAGCTTGCCGGCATCGAGGAGGTCCGGCCCGGGCGCTCCTTCGATGCCTTCCACCAGGCCGCGGTGCACGTATTGACCCGTGGCCTGGTCAAGCTGGGCCTGCTGTCCGGCAGCGTGGCCAAGAACCTGCGCGAGCACAGCTACCGCAAGTTCTACATGCACAAGACCGGCCACTGGCTGGGGCTGGACGTGCACGACGTCGGCGACTACCGCGTCGATGGCGAATTCCGCCTGCTGGAACCGGGCATGGTGGTCACGGTGGAGCCCGGCCTGTACATGGCGCCTGATCTCAAGGGCGTGCCGGCGGAATATCGCGGCATCGGCATCCGCATCGAGGACGACGTGGCCGTCACGCGCGGCGAGCCGGAGGTGCTGTCCGCAGGCGTGCCCAAGGAGGCCGATGCCATCGAGGCGCTGATGGCCGCGGGCCGGGGCTGAAGGCTGCCGCGGGCGGCATGCAGGGTGACGGCGTTCGCGGAAACGCCAGCCCGGATGTGCTTTCATTGGCGGCGACACGCCGGCCCGTGCCGGTACCAGGGGGTGTCGTGATGCGTACTGGAACATCCTTGGCCTGGCTGCTCGCCGGCTGTCTCTTCATGAGTGGCCTGCAGGCGCAGGATGCGGCCACCGAAGCGCGGGTCGCTGCGCAGATGCGTGCCGCGCTGGACGAAGGGCCGCAGGTGCCGGCTGCCCGGTCGGCGCCCGGACAGGAGTTGCCCTGGGAAACGCGGATCATGGCCGAGGTGGTGCCGCCGCCGGCGCCCACCGTGCAGGAGGCCGACGGCGCCGGTGCGGTCACGACAGCCCCCGAAGATGGCGTTCCCTTCGATGCGCTGGCGCGCCTGGTAGGTCACCGCGTGACCATCGTCACGCGCGGCGCCCGCACGCACAAGGGAGTCGTTGCGAGTGCCAACGGCAAGCAGGTGCAGTTGCAGGTGCGCCGCGCCGGTGGCACCGCGACCTACACCCTGCTTCGCGATCAGGTGATGCGCATCGAAACGCGCTGAAGGCATGGCGCCGGCCACGTCGCGGCACAAGCCCACTATCATGCAGGGTTTTCCGATCCCGCCCAGGCGGTGTCGACCCTGCTGCCGTGGACGTGCCCATGAAACTTCCGGTTCCCTTCATCCAGCTGCCGCTCACCTTCGATGCTGCCGTGCTGGCCGACGAAATCGGCCGCTACGATGCCGCACTGTGGCGCGCGCATCCGGATGGCATCCCTGGCAACAGCGCGCTGCCGCTGGCCACCGTCGATGGCGATCCGGCGCGCGGCGACGCCCTGCAGGGACCGATGCGCCCGACTCCGGCGCTCGAGGCCAGTCCCTACATGCGCCAGGTGCTGGCCAGCCTGGAGGCGGTACTCGGGCGCATCCGGCTGATGCGCCTGGCCGGGCGCGGCGAAGTCTCCCAGCACGTCGATACCAACCACTACTGGAACGAACGCGTGCGCGTGCACGTGCCGATCCTGACCCAGCCAACGGTGCGCTTCCAGTGTGCCGACGCCGAGGTCAACATGGCGGCCGGCGAATGCTGGATCTTCGATACCTGGCGCATGCACCGCGTGCTCAACGCCGATGAGCGCCCACGCGTGCACCTGGTGATCGACACCATCGGCAGTCCGCGCTTCTGGAAGCTGGTCAACGCCGGGCGGCCGCACACCGCGCCGCGCGAAGGCTGGCAGCTGCGCCACGTCGCCCCGCAGCCGGAGGCCACGCCGGAGCTGGTATTCGAGTCCGTCAACCTGATGACGCCCATGAGCTACTGGGAGCTGCGCGGCCACGTGCAGTTCCTGCTCGGCGAGGCGCGCCAGCATCCGCGCATGCCGACCATCGTCGGCCTGGCCAGCGCCTTCGTCGGCGAATGGCAGGCGCTGTGGTACCGCTACGGCTCATCCAGTGACGGCCAGGAGGCCTACCGTCGCCTGCTGGATGGCTTCCTCGGCCAGGTCCAGCGCCTGGGCAGCGACATCCCGCTGCAGAACGGCGCGTCGCTGGCGGCCGCCGCGACCGGTCTGCTCGGACGTGCCGCGCAGCGCCCCGAGGTCGTCACGCCGACCGAGGAATCCGGGCGCAGCGGTACGCTCGCCGTTGCCCCGGCGCGTGCAGCGGCCCTCATCGAGCGGCCGGTGTTCATCGTCTCCTCGCCGCGTTCGGGCTCGACCCTGTTGTTCGAGACGCTCGCCCGCGCGCCCGACCTCCACACCATCGGCGGCGAGGGCCATGGCGTGGTCGAGGGCATCGCCGGCCTGGACGTGCCGGGGCGCGGCCATGACTCCAATCGCCTGCTGGCCGCCGACGCGACGGCCGAGGTGGTCGCTCAACTGCACCAGCGCTACGCCGCGCGACTGATCGATCGCGCCGGTCGCTCGGCAGCGCCCGACAGCCGCGTGCGCATGCTGGAGAAGACGCCGAAGAACGCACTGCGCATCCCGTTCCTGCGGGAAGCCTTCGCCGACGCGCAATTCGTCTATCTGTGGCGCGACCCGCGCCAGGTGCTGGCCAGCATGCTCGAAGCCTGGGAATCCGGTGGATTTCGCACCTATCCCGAGCTTCCCGGCTGGACCGGCCTGCCCTGGTCGCTGTTGCTGGTGCCGGGCTGGCGCGAACTCATCGGCAGGCCGCTGGCCGAGATCGTCGCCGCGCAGTGGGCCGCCACCACCACCGCCATCCTCGATGATCTCGCCGCGCTGGATCAGGCGCGCGTGTGCATTGCGCGCTACGACGACTTCATCGCCCGGCCGCAGGCCGAAGCCGAGCGCATCGCCGCGGCAATGGATTTCGGCTGGGACCACGCGTTGAGCGGAGCGCTGCCGCTCGCCAACCACACGGTGTCGCGCCCGCACGCCGACAAGTGGCGCCGGCGCGAAGCGGAAATCCTGCCGGCCCTGGCGCGTCACGCCGAGGTGGTCGAGCGCGCGGCGGCCTTCGTGGCGCGGGACACCTGAGATACGCAACGGGTGGGCTGCGCAGCGTGATTCAGGCGCGGGGCGCACCGGTCGCGTCGAACAACCGCGTGCGTACCGCGGGTTCATCGACGCCAAGGTTCCGCTCGCCGGCAAGCAGCAGGTCGATCAGCGGCCGGCTGGGCAGGAAATCGCAGATCATGTGGATGCGCGGGCGCGCTGGATCGGCATTCCATACGCCATGCAGGTTGGAATTGTTGAGCGCCCACACTTCGCCCTCGGCCATGTGGAAGCTGCGGTCGACGCTGAACATCCATACCTGCGCATGGGTCAGGATCGGCACGTGGATGCGGATCGTCTGGCCGAAATACGGCGCCTGATCCACATGCGGGCTGATCACCGCGCCGCCGGGCAGCAGTGCCAGCAGGCAGCGCAGCGGTGGCGCCTGCATGCGTTCGTGGATCAGCGCGTGCAGGCTCGGCAGCCAGCCCAGTGCCTCGCGGTCCTCGACCGGCTTGTCGCCCTCGGCCGGGGCGTGGCCACGCAGGAACACCGCCTGCGCCGGGCGGTGCACGCCTACGCGCCCGCCCTGGCTGCCCCACAGGTGCGCGGGCAGGGTGTCGAGTTCGGCGCGCACCTGCTCCGCATCGACGCGCAGCGCCAGCCGTGTGCAGCGCCCCACCAGGCGGTTCTTGTCGAGCAATGGGCGTCCCGGAACGATCAGCATGGGTCAGGCAAGTGCAGGCAACCGCGCCGATGGTAATGCATCTGTACGCGGCCCCGGATCGCACGCAGCGTGCATGCGCGCACGGGGCACGGCGATGGAGGCGCGCAGTGGGAGCCCGCGTTCAGCCAGCGTCCGCCCGCGCTCGCTAGACTGTTGGCCCAAGCTGCAGGTCGATACGCGTACCCTGTATTCGCACCAGCCACTGAAGGAGTCAGGCCATGTCCGCGACACCGTTTCTTTCCGACATCCAGACCATCCGCAAGCGCGCACGCCAGCACCTCGAGCGTGGTGCAGTCACCTCGAGCTATACACTCGATCGCGACGTGGTCCTGAAGCTCCTCAACGAGGCGCTGGCAACCGAGCTCGTTTGCGTGTTGCGCTACAAGGCGCATTACTACCTTGCTTCAGGGATCAACGCGCAGAGTGTGGCGGCCGAGTTCCTCGAGCACGCGAACGAGGAACAGGAGCATGCCGATCGGATCGCCGAACGGATCACCCAGCTCGACGGCACGCCGAATTTCGCTCCGGATGGCCTGTCCTCGCGCAGTCATTCGGAGTTCGTCGTGCCGGGAAACCTGGCCGCGATGATCGAGGAGAATCTGGTCGCCGAGCGCATCGCCATCGACAGCTATCGCGAAATCATCAACTATATCGGCGATGCGGATACCACCAGCCGGCGCATGCTCGAGGAAATCCTCGCGGTCGAGGAAGAACATGCCGAAGACATGAAGACGCTGATGGAGGACTTCGGCAAGAAGGGCGAGCCGGCCAAGCCGGCCAAGCCGCGCGCTGCCCGCCCTGCATCCGCAAAGCCTGCCAGCAAGCGCCAGATCAAACGCAGCTGACCGCAAGCCCGACCCGCCGGTCGCGGGATGCCAAGCCGAGGAGTTCCATGGAAACTGGGTCGTCTTACCGCCGACGCTGGCCGCTCGCGCTGCGGGTCATCGGCAGCGTGCTGCTGGCGTACGTCCTCGGCGTGCTGGTGCTCATGTGGTGGTGGGACAAGGAGCCGCCGCATTTCGACGTGACCGCCAATGCCCGGGCCAGGGTGCAGGCGCTCGACGCACGCATGGTCACCGGGTCGGTCAGCGCGGCCACGCTGGCGACGGTCGCCGAAACGCTGCTCGACAAGCGCGGCGGCTATCTCAGCAACGACCGCCTGCCGCCAGGCGTATTGATGGACAACGTGCCGAACTGGGAATTTGGCGTCGTGACCGCCACGCGCGATTTTGCCCGGGCCCTGCGCAACGAATTCAGCCGTTCGCAGACACAGTCGGTCGAGGACAAGGATCTGCAGGAGGCCGACCCGCTGTTCAGTTCACCCAACGACCGCTGGTTGCTGCCCAGTTCGGAAAGCCAGTATCGCAAGGGCATCGCACGCGTTGACAGCTACCTGGTGCGGCTCGGCGAAGGGCCGGGCAGCGGCGCCGAGTTCTACGCGCGCGCCGACAATCTCGCCGACTTCCTGCAGATCGCCTCATCGCGCCTGGGGTCGCTTTCGCAGCGCCTGTCGGCCAGTGTCGGCCAGGATCGGATCGACAGCGATAGCGATGCGGCTACCAGCGACGCGAGTGCACCGATCGGCAACGTGATGGTGAAGACGCCATGGACGAAGATCGACGACAATTTCTACGAGGCGCGTGGCTACACCTGGGCGCTGCGCGAACAACTCGAAGCGATCCGCGTCGATTTCGCGCCGATCCTGCGCAACAAGAATGCCGTCATCAGCCTTGAGCAGGTGATTCGCGAACTGGAAGGGGCGCAGCGCCCATTGCGCAGCCCGATTGTCCTGAATGGCGCGCCGTTCGGGTTTTTCGCCAACCATTCCCTGGTGATGGCGAACTACATATCGCGCGCGAACGCGGCCATGATCGACCTGCGCGAACTGCTCAAGCGCGGCTGACGCACGGCCGCTCGCGGCGTGCGCGGGGCTTGGCGGCCGCTCGCGGCGCATGCCAAGATCGGTCATCTCCCGCCGAACCCATCCGCGTGAATCCATCCGCCCCGACCGCGCGCCCCGGCGCGACCGTTTGGCGTGCCGTGTGCGAGCATCCGCTCGCCATCGCACTGCTCGTGCTGCTGCCGGCCGTGTTCCTGGCACCCTTGCCGCTGGATGAGACGCGCTATCTGGCGGTGGCCTGGGAAATGCGCCAAGGCGGCGACTTGCTCGTGCCCCACCTCAATGGCGCGCCCTATCCGCACAAGCCGCCACTGCTGTTCTGGCTCATCAATGCGGGCTGGCTGGTCACCGGCGTGCACGCCTGGACGGCGCGCGCGCTGTCACTGGGCTGTTCGCTGGCCAGCGTGCTGCTGCTGGGTCGGCTGGCCCGACGCCTGACCGGCTCCGCGAAGGTCGCACGGCTGTCGATGTGGTTCTTCGCCGGCATCGCCTATTTCGCGCTGTTCGCGAACGCGATCATGTTCGATGTACTGCTGGCCACCTGCGTGTTGCTGGCCGTGCACGGCGTGTGCGATCTGGCCGACGGGCGCATGCGGCGCGGCATCGTGATCTTGGCGGTCGCCATCGGGCTGGGTGTGCTGGCCAAGGGGCCGGTGATGCTGCTCGACGTGGCCTTCGTCGGCCTGCTGGCACCCTGGTGGCATCCTTCGCGGCTTGCCGGTCGGCGCCTGCGGCACTACACCGGTTTCCTGCTCGCGGTACTGCTCGGCGCGGGCATTGCCCTGGCGTGGGCCGTACCCGCTGCCTTCGCCGGCGGCACCGACTACGCGCAGGCGGTGTTTCTCAACCAGACCCTCGACCGCATCGAGGGCGTGGAAGGCGCCAGCGTCCATGCGCGGCCCTGGTGGTGGTATCTGGCCATGCTCCCGCTGCTGCTGCTGCCCTGGGTGCTGGTGATGCGCGGTGCCTGGCGGCGCCTGCCGACGCTGCTCGGCTTGCCGGCGCTGCGCCTGGCGGCGGCCTGGTTCGTGCCGACGCTGCTGGTCTTTTCGCTGGTGGCCGGCAAGCAGGCGCACTATCTTCTGCCGCTGTTTCCGGCGTTCGCCCTGGCGCTGGCGTTGGCCGTCGAGCGGGGCGTGCTGGAAGTGCGTGCCCAGGCGTTTGGCCTCTTCCTGCTGCTCATGGGGGTGGCGCTGGCGGTTGTGCCGCACACCTCGCCGCAGATGCAGCCGGCCTTGCGCATGCTGGCGCCCGGCTGGGGGCTGGCGGTGGCCGCGATCGGCCTGGCGCTGCTGGCGCTGGCGCGTCAGGCGCGCACGCCGGTCGTGGTCACCATGGCTGCGCTGACGCTGGCGCTGGTGATCCGCCTGGCCATCGGCCTGGGCACCGGAACGCGCTATGACGTAGGGCCGGTCGCCAACCAGGTGCGGGCCGCCCAGCAGCAGGGGCAGGGCGTCGCCAGCCTGGGCTGGCACCATGGCGTGTACGAGTTTGCCGGCCGCCTGCAACGGCCCGTGCCGGCGTTGTTCGGCGAGCACGAGATCGTCGGCTGGGCCAGGCGCCACCCCGACGGTCTGCTCGTGGGCTTCAGCAAGAATGTCCGGCTTGCCGCCACACCTGCGTATCGGCAGGAATTCCGCGGCGGCGAGCTGTGCATATGGCACGCGCGTGACGCGCTGGCCGCCGGCCTGGTGCCGCCGGCGGCAAGATCGCGCGATCCGTCGGCCGCGCGAGACGGGACCTGCAACGACTGACGCGCGGCGGGTGCGGTGCCAGGCTCAGGCGGCGGCGCCGGACGCTTGCCGGCGATGACGCCGAACGCCGGCGAGGATTTCGCCTTGTGCCTCGTCCGCGCCGACCCAGCCGTCGATGCGCACCCATTTGCCCCGCTCGAGATCCTTGTAGTGCTCGAAGAAGTGGCCGATGCGCTCCAGCCAGTGACCGGAAACCTGCGTGATGTCGGAAATGTGCGCATAGCCGGCGAAGATCTTCGCCTGGGGCACCACCAGCAGCTTTTCGTCTGCGCCGGCCTCGTCGGTCATGCGCAGCATGCCGACCGGGCGGCAGCGGATCACCGAGCCGGGCACCAGCGGCAGGGGCAGGATGACCAGCGCATCGAGCGGGTCACCGTCGCCGCCGAGGGTGTGCGGTACGTAACCGTAGTTGCACGGGTAGCGCATGGGCGTGGACAGCACGCGATCGACGAAGATCGCGCCGCTGGCCTTGTCTACCTCGTACTTGACCGGTTCGGCGTCCTTGGGGATCTCGATGATGACGTTGATTTCGCTCGGCACGTCGTCGCCGGCGGGAACCTGCTCCAGGGCCATGGGTTTGCCTGAGTTGCGATTGACGACGGGCCGACGATCGCCGGCCCGTTGCGCGGGGCGCGCAGCATACGGCAAACATTGCGGCGGCGCAGCATGCGGGCGGCGTCGAACGCTTCCGCGGCCGGCGGCTCAGGAGCGCGCGCGCGCCTCGTCGTAGGCGCCAAAATGCAGGTTCGCCAGTGCCGTATCGTCATCGGTCTGCAGGCGGCGCAGATGGTCGAGGACGGCGTCGTTGGCGGGACGCGGCCAGATGGGCGTGCCCAGCAGCGTGATGATGCGGGTCAGCAACCCGGGGGGCGGGCGACGACGGCTGCGCCTGGCGGGGGGTGCACTGCTCAGGCCGACTTCCATGCGCAAGGCCCAGGCCTCGACATGCGCGCGTGCTTCATCCAGCGAATCGAAGAGTTCCAGTTGGCGTGCCGGCATCGGGCGATCCCACCAGGTCAGGGCATATTTGCCCGACCAGGGGCCGGAGATGCCTGCCACGCGCCGTGATCCGATGCAGGCGACCGCGAACACGCCCTCGTAGCGATCCTCCCAGGTCAGCATCGATTGCAGGGGGGAATCGGTATCCACGACAAATGCCTCGGCGTGATAGTTCATGGTCGTCTCCAGTCCAATGGAAGTTTGCTGTTCTCATGAAAGCAACATGCGTGCCAATGTTCGCCTGCGACCGGTCGATGCCGGTGCGTAGGCGCGTACGGGCACTGTGCTGGCCTGGCGCGCCAGCGACCCGCCAGGCGCGCAGTCCGATCGCGCGGGCGTGACAGGGCCATTTGTGACAAGCCGTGTCGCCTATCGGCAGCGGGCGATTTGCGCCAGCGACGCCGACCGGCGGGGCTCAACCGCTAGACTGCCCGGCTCGAGGGGAAGCTGGACCGGGCAACATGGGCTTGGACTTCTTGCATTACGGCGTGCTGGGGGCCCTGGAGGCGGCTGGGCTGGCGGCCCTCGCGGGCTGCGTGCTGTATGCCCTGGCGCGCCTGCTGCGCCGCCCTTTGGGCTGGCGCGAAGGCACGGAGTTCGGCGTCGCCTTCGCACTCGCCGTCGTGGTCGGAGCCGGCGTGGACGCCTGGGATCTGTTCACCCTGGGCATCGTGCGACCGGAATCCCCGTTCGCCATCCAGCAGCGCCTGGCCAGCATCCATGATCCGGATGCCCTCGGCATGCGCGTGGTGCTGGAGTTCCTTGGCGCCGCTGCCGGCGTCACGCTCGGCTGGCTGCTGCTGGCGCGGGGCAAGCGGTGAGCACCGGCTGCCAGGGCATTGCACGCCCGCGCCACTCGGGATGTAATGCCGCGCCCGCCTGACCTGGAGTCCACATGTCCATCATCCGCATGCGCGATCTCGACCTTGCCGGACGCCGCGTGTTGATCCGCGAGGATCTCAACGTGCCGATCGAAAAAGGTGTCGTCACTTCCCGGGCGCGCATCCTCGCGGCCCTGCCGAGCTTGCGCCTGGCGCTGGAAAAGGGTGCCGCGGTGATGGTCATGTCGCACCTCGGCCGGCCGACCGAGGGCCAGTGGAGTGAGGTCGATTCGCTGGCTCCGGTGGCCGCATGCCTGGCCGAGCTGCTGGGTCGGGACGTGCCGCTGGTGCGCGATTGGCTGGAGGGTGTCGAGGTCGCGCCGGGGCAGCTCGTGCTGCTGGAAAACTGCCGCATGAACGTCGGCGAGAAGGCGGACG
Source organism: Dokdonella sp. (assembly GCA_023228465.1). Lineage (GTDB taxonomy): Bacteria > Pseudomonadota > Gammaproteobacteria > Xanthomonadales > Rhodanobacteraceae > Dokdonella_A. Next base: position 184,862 of record JALOBC010000001.1, read on the forward strand.
ACGCGGCCCTGGCGCGCAAGTACGCCGCACTGTGCGATGTCTATGTGATGGACGCCTTCGGCACGGCGCATCGTGCCCAGGCATCCACCCATGGCGCATTGCGCTACGCGAAGGTTGCTGCCGGCGGGCCGCTGCTGATGGCCGAACTTGACGCCCTGACGCAGGCGCTGGAGCGCCCGGCCCGACCGTTATTGGCGATCGTCGCCGGCGCCAAGGTGTCGACCAAGCTGACCCTGCTGGAATCGCTGCTCGGCAAGGTGGACCAGCTCATCGTCGGCGGCGGCATCGCCAACACGTTCATTGCCGCCCAGGGCCATGCCGTCGGCAAGTCCCTGTACGAACCGGACCTGGTCGATACTGCCCGGCGCATCCTCGCCGCTGCCCAGGCGCGCGGCGCCGAGGTGCCGGTGCCCGTGGACGTGGTGGTCGCGCCCGCGTTCGCGGCCGATGCCCCGGCGACGGTCAAGCCGGTCGCTGCGGTGGATCCGGACGACCTCATCCTCGACATCGGCCCGCAGACCGCGGCGCGCTATGCCGGCCTGATCGCCGCCGCCGGCACGGTGGTGTGGAATGGCCCGGTCGGCGTGTTCGAGTTCGATGCCTTTGGCGGGGGCACACGCGTGCTGGCCGAGGCCATCGCCGCCTCGCCAGCCTTCTCGATCGCCGGCGGGGGCGATACCCTGGCGGCGATCGAGAAATACGGCGTCGGCGAGCGCATTTCCTACATCTCGACCGGCGGCGGCGCCTTCCTGGAGTTCCTCGAAGGCAAGGAACTGCCAGCCGTGGCGGCCCTGCGTGCGCGTGCCGCGGGCTGAGGCCGAAGGCGGATTTAACCGCGCTGCACACACCGCCACGTATCATCGATGGTTCCTTGCCGTTACGTGAAGCCGCCAAGTGCCTGCACAACTGCGCCGGACCAGGATCATCGCCACGCTGGGCCCCGCCACCGATGGTGCCGGGGTTCTGGCGAGCCTGCTCGCCGAGGGCGTCGATGTAGTGCGTCTGAATCTGTCCCACGGCGTGCCGGACGACCATCGCCGCCGCGCGGCGGCCGTGCGTGCGGCGGCCGATGGGCTCGGTCGCGAAGTGGCCCTGCTGTTCGACCTGCAGGGCCCCAAGATTCGCATCGAGCGCTTCCAGGACGGCGCGGTCGAACTTCGCCCCGGCCAGGGTTTCACGCTCGACTGCGCGGCCGACGCGCCGCCCGGCGACGCGAGCGGCGTCGGCGTCAGCTATGACGGCCTGTGGCGCGATGTCAGCGTGGGCGACGTGCTGCTGCTCGATGACGGCCTGATCTCGCTGGAAGTGAAGGCCATCGATGGCCGGCGCATCCATTGCCGGGTGTTGAATGGCGGGCGCCTGTCCGACCGCAAGGGCCTCAATCGGCAGGGCGGCGGACTGACCGTGGCGGCCCTGTCCGACAAGGATCGTGCGGACATCCGTCTGGCCGCCGAGCTGGGCGCCGATTTCCTTGCCGTATCGTTCGTCAAGAGCGCCGCCGACGTCGTCCAGGCACGCGCCCTGCTGCACGAGGCTGGCGGCGCGGCCGCGCTGGTCGCCAAGATCGAGCGCGCCGAGGCGATCGACAACCTCGATGAGATCATCGAGGCCGCCGAGGTGGTCATGGTTGCGCGCGGCGACCTGGGCGTGGAGATCGGCGATGCCGAGCTGCCTGGGCTGCAGAAGAAGATCATCCGCGAAACCTTGGCGCGCAGCCGCGTGGTCATCACCGCCACGCAGATGATGCAGTCGATGGTCGAATCGCCGATGCCGACCCGGGCCGAGGTGCTCGACGTCGCCAACGCGGTCATCGATGGCACCGATGCGGTCATGCTTTCAGCCGAGACAGCCACCGGTCGTCATCCATGCAAGGCGGTCGCGGCCATGCGTCGTGTCTGCCTGGGCGCCGAGCGTCAGTTCGAACCGGCCGACGACCTCAGCGTCGGCACCCATCGGCTCGCCCGCACCGACCAGGCGATCGCGCTGGCCGCCATGTTCCTCGCCGCGCAGATCCAGGTCCGCGCGCTGGTGGCGCTGACCGAAAGCGGTGCCACGGCCCAGTGGCTGTCGCGCCACCGTTCGAGCGTGCCGATCTTCGCCCTGTCGCGCAATGCCGGCGCGCGCCGACGCATGATGCTGTTCCGCGACGTGCATCCGGTCGCGTTCGACCCCGGCGTGTCCGATCCCACGCACGCCGTGCGCGCCGCGATCCTGCATCTGCACCAGCGCGGTGATCTGGACGTGGAGGATCGCGTCATCATCACCAATGGCGACCATACCGGGCGCCTGGGCGGCACCAATACGCTGAAGCTGCTCAAGGTCGGGGCCGGCGGCATCGCCGAGGGCCTGGCCGATCTGAAGCCTTCGCGGGACCGTCGCAAGCCTGAACGGCCACGCCATGCGCCGGCGCCGGCTGCCGATGCGGCCGTAGAATGAGTCCACATGCAAATCCCAACGCGGAGGAACACCATGATCCGACACGCACTGATTCTCCTGCTGGCTGCCGGTTGCGTCAGCGCCAGCGCCACGGCCCAGACCATGAGTGGAGCACTGCCCACTGTCGTACCCTCGGAGAAACTGGCGGACTGGTGGGTGATGGTGAACGACTCGCTGCAGGCGGAGGTTCCCAATTTCGGGCGCAACATCCAGACACCCGGCTGCGCCACGGTGTCCTTCGTCATCGAGCCGGACGGGCGCACCAGCACCATCAAGTTGCAGAAGGTCGCCCCCGAAGGCGACCTCGGCCGCATTGCCATGAGTGTTGCCGCGAACCTGCGTTTTGCGCCGACCGCCTTCAATGCGGCGCACCAGCGCGTGTTCAGCTGGCTGATCTTCCCCTTCAATCTGCCGGTCGAGAAGGCCGCGGCGACGGCTGTCATGCAGCAGTGCTACGTCAAGGACCTCTCCTGGAAGGATCACTGACGCCGGGCCGGCGGCGGCCCCGGCCACGCCGGGCGTTGCGCTGCGCAGCTGCGAGGTGCGCGCTCGCGTCGCACCGTGCGGGCGGCAGTCGGCTGCGATCTGGCCTATAATCACGGGTTCCACTTTCGCCGCGGCGGTCGAACGGCCGCAGCCTGTATCGCACGGAGCTGACGTGAGCATCGAACAACTTGAAAGCATCGCCCAGGCGATGGTTGCGCCGGGCAAGGGCATCATCGCCATCGACGAATCCCTCGGTACCATCAAGAAGCGCTTCGATTCGGTTGGTGTGCCGAACACCGAGGAGAATCGCCGCGCCTATCGCGAGATGCTGCTCACCACGCCCAGGCTCGGCGAGCACATATCCGGCGCGATCCTCTTCGACGAAACCATCCGCCAGGCCACCAAGACCGGCGTGCCCTTCACGCGCATCCTCTCCGATGCCGGCGTCATTCCCGGCATCAAGGTGGACAAGGGCACCAAGCCGCTGGCCGGCTTCCCCGGTGAGTTGGTCACCGAGGGTCTGGACGGGTTGCGCGAGCGCCTCGCCGAATACGTGAAGCTCGGCGCCAGGTTCGCCAAGTGGCGCGCCGTCATCACCATCGGCGAGGACATCCCGAGTGGCACCTGCATCGAAGCCAACTCGCACGTGCTGGCGCGCTACGCCGCGCTGTGCCAGGAGGCCGGCCTGGTGCCGATGGTGGAGCCGGAAGTGCTGATGGACGGCGATCATGACATCGACGTCTGCTACGAGGTTACCGAAGCCACGCTGCGATCCCTGTTCGGCGCGCTCTACGAGCAGAACGTGATGCTGGAAGGCACCATCCTGAAGTGCAACATGGTCGTCCCCGGCAAGGCCTGCCCCGATCAGGCCGACGTCGAGGAGGTCGCCGAGGCCACGGTGCGCTGCCTGAAGGCTTCCGTGCCGGCGGCGCTTCCCGGCATCGTGTTCCTTTCCGGCGGGCAGTCCGACGAGGACGCCACCGCCCATCTCAACGCCATGAACCAGATGGGTCCGCATCCCTGGCCGCTGTCCTTCTCCTACGGTCGCGCCATGCAATCGGCGGCGCTCAAGCTGTGGGGCAAGGACATGCAGGCCAACTACGACGAAGCGCAGGCCATGGTGGCGCTTCGCGCGAAGCAGAATGGCCTTGCCGCACTCGGCCAGTGGAAGCCCGGCGGCTGATCGTCCGAGCAACGCCACGGGTCAGGAAAACGGGCGCCGCGGCGCCCGTTTTCTTTGCTCGCGTCGTTTGGTGGCTGCACGCTTTCCCGGGTTGGCATTTCGCGGCTACCATGGTGCGGCATCAATGCCTCACCATCCGCGCCGTCAAGCCATGACGTTCGCCTGAGGAGGCCGTGCACGCAAGCGGAACATGGATGCTCCGCAAGATGCCCCAGGCGCACCATCGCGAACGGCAGTCGCAAAGCGGCACGGCCTCGATGGGTGTCCGCTGCCGGGTTCACGGCCATTGCCTCACGTGGCCAGGTGAGAATCGCCGGGTACGGCCTCCAGCAGCAACCGGTGGCCGCCGGCACCCACGCACAGGAGAATGGCCGTGAACAAGACGAAATCCGGTTCCACCATGAGCACCGGCGCGCCCGCGCCGAGCGACCGCAATTCGCTGACGCTGGGAGCGGACGGTCCGATCCTGCTCCACGACGTGCATTTCCTGGAGCAGATGGCGCACTTCAACCGCGAGAAGACCATCGAGCGCCAGCCGCACGCCAAGGGCGGCGGCGCCTTTGGCGTGTTCGAGACGACCGAAGACGTGTCGGCCTACACCCGGGCGGCGCTGTTCCAGCCGGGCGTCCGTACCGACATGCTGGCGCGTTTCTCGACCGTCGCCGGCGAGCAGGGCAGCCCGGACACCTGGCGGGACGTGCGCGGCTTCTCGCTGAAGTTCTATACCGGCGAGGGCAACTACGACCTGGTGGGCAACAACACGCCGGTCTTCTTCGTGCGCGATCCGATGAAGTTCCCGCACTTCATCCGCAGCCAGAAGCGCCTGCCCGACTCGGGGCTGCGTGACAACCACATGCAGTGGGACTTCTGGACCAGCAACCCGGAAACCGCGCATCAGGTCACCTATCTCATGGGCGAGCGCGGCCTGCCGCGGAGCTGGCGGAACATGAACGGCTACGGCTCGCATACCTATATGTGGATCAATGCCGCCGGGGAGAAGTTCTGGGTCAAGTACCACTTTCATACCCGCCAGGGCATGGCATTCTTCTCCAACGAGGAGGCCGCGGCGATGGCCGGCAGCGACGCCGATTTCCACCGCCGCGACCTCTTTCAGGCGATCGCGCGCGGCGAGCACCCGGCCTGGGACCTGTCGGTGCAGATCATGCCTTATGCCGACGCGGCAAATTACCGCTTCAATCCCTTCGATCTCACCAAGACCTGGCCGCATGCGGACTATCCACTGATCCGGGTCGGCACCATGACCCTGAACCGCAACCCGGAGAACTTCTTCGCCCAGATCGAACAGGCGGCGTTTTCGCCGGGCAATCTCGTGCCCGGCATCGGCCTGTCGCCCGACAAGATGCTGCTCGGCCGCGCCTTCGCCTACAACGATGCGCAGCGCAACCGCATTGGCGCCAACTTCCACCAGTTGCCGGTCAACCAGCCGAAGGTGCCGGTCAACACCTACATGTTCGACGGCCCCATGGCCTACCAGCACAGCGGTGCCGCGCCGGTGTACGTGCCCAACAGCGGCGGGCGGGCGTGGGCCGACCAGACCGGGACGGTCGATGATGGATGGGAGGCGGACGGCGAGATGGTGCGCAGCGCCTACACCCTGCGCGCCGACGATGACGACTTCACCCAGCCCGGCATCCTCGTGCGCGAAGTGTTCGACGACGGGCAGCGCACGCGCCTGGTCGAGCAGGTCGCCGGCAGCCTCCTCGGTGGCGTCCGCGAGCCGGTCCTCGGCCGTGTCTTCGACTACTGGAAGGCCATCGACGCCGAAACCGGTCGCCGCATCGAGGACAAGGTGCGTGCCGGCATGGGCCGCCCGCCGGCCTAGGTGTGGCGGGCGCCTGAGGGACGGGCAGGCGCGGAAGGGAACCGGGCCGCGGTGCATGGCATGCGTGGCGTGCAGGTGCATCGGCTGCATTGCCGCGCGCCCTGGCATGAGCGGCCGCCCTGCCGCGCGGCAATGCGTGGGCCGGGCGCCAGGCCTGCGCCGGCTCACGCGATGTCGTTGGCGAAGTTCAGTGGCGCATCCGGTTCGCAGGCACCCCGCGCCGCGTGTGGGGGCATGGCTTCGTCCTGTCCTTCCCGCGATGCACTTGTGCTTCACATGCGTGCCAGGAACGCGCCTGCGCCCGCCGGCGTGGGCGCCTGTACCATGGCGTTTCCGGGCTGCGTGACCGAGGAGTGACATCGATGGCCGGGCAAGCCGCCGCTGAACGCCTGTACGCGCTGGTCGCCAACGAAGAAGACGCGCGCGTGTGCACCGACATCAGCGACGCGGCCTGTCGTGAGGTGCCGGGCAATTTCCTGCGCATGGTCGGGGCCAATGTGCTGACCAAGATCGGCGATCTGCTGATCGACCCGAAGACGGTGCTGGCCTGGCTGGTGGTCGCGGTGGGTGCGCCCGCCGCGCTGGTCGGTATCCTGGTGCCGATCCGCGAATCGGGTTCGATGATCCCGCAGCTCGCGATCGGTGCCTGGGTGCGTCATTACCCGCTGCGCAAATGGTTCTGGGTGCTCGGCTCGGTGTTGCAGGGCATCGCCGCGGCCGCAATGGCGGCGGCGGTCTGGTGGCTCGAGGGTCCCGTGGCAGGTCTGGCCATCGTCGCGGGCCTGGCGGCTTTCAGCCTCAGCCGCGGCCTGTGCTCGGTGGCGATGAAGGATGTGCAGGGCAAGACCGTGCCGCGCGCGCGCCGCGGCCGCCAGGCGGGCCTGGCCGCGAGCCTCTCGGGGCTGGTCACGCTCGGCCTTGGCGTCGCCCTGCTCAGTGGTCGGAGCGATCCGGGCGTGGTTTTCTACACCGCGCTGCTGCTCGCGGCGGCCCTGTGCTGGTGGCTCGCCGCGGCGGTGTTCGCGCGCATCGAGGAGTTTCCGGGCGAGACTGCCGGCGGCGGCCATGCGCTGCGCGAGGCATGGCGCAACCTCGGCCTCCTGCGCACTGATGCGGACTTTCGCGGTTTCGTCCTGGCGCGAGCGCTGCTGATGGCCTCGGCGCTCGGCTCACCCTTCATCGTGCTGTTGGCCGAGCAGGGTTCGCGGCGCATGGCGCTGCTCGGCGGCTTCGTGCTGGCCTCCAGCCTGGCGAGTACGCTCAGCGCAAGCATCTGGGGCTTCCTGGCCGACACGTCCAGCCGCAAGGTGATGATCCGCGCTGGTGGCCTCGCCGCGCTGGTGTGCCTGCTCGTGCCGCTGTTCGCAGTGTCGCTCCCGAGCGCCGGGTTGCTGTGGATCTATCCCGTCGCATTTTTCGTGCTGGCCATCGCCCACGCCGGGGTGCGCATCGGGCGCAAGACCTATCTCGTGGACATGGCGCGCGGCAATCGGCGCACCGATTACACCGCGGTCAGCAACTCGGTGATCGGCGTGCTGCTGCTGGTGGTGGGCGCCTTCAGTTCCGCACTGGCCCTGTTGGGCGCAGCCTGGGCCCTGCTGCTGCTGGGTGTGATGGGGCTCGCCGGTGCGGTCATGTCCTGGCGCCTGCCCGAACTCGCCCACCGCAGCGGGTGACGGCAGTCTACAGCGCCGCCAGCCAGCCCTCGTCGGAGCCTTCCTCGACATCCTCGAACAGGAACGTGGAAAGATAGCGCTCGCCCGTGTCGGGCAGCATGGCGAGCAGCACCGAATCGTCCGGCGCCGACCCGGCCACCTGCAGGGCTGCGGCGACGGTGGCGCCGGAGGAGAGCCCGGCGAAGATGCCTTCTTCTTCGGCCAGCCGGCGCGCGGTGTCACGCGCCACCACCTCGTCCACCTGCACGGTCGAGTGCGCGACCTTCCGTGACAGCACGCCGGGCAGGAAGTCCGGCGTCCAGCCCTGGATCCGGTGCGGGTGCCATTCCTCTCCGGCGAGTATTGCCGCCTGCGCGGGTTCGGCGGCGATGATCTTCACTTCCGGGCGTGCCAGGCGCAGCATTTCGCCGACCCCGGTCAGTGTGCCGCCGGTGCCCCAGCCGGATACGAAGTAGTCAAGGCGCCGTCCGGCGAAATCGCGCAGGATCTCGGCTGCCGTGGTATTGCGATGCCAGGCCGGATTGGCTGCGTTCTCGAATTGTCGTGCCAGGAACCAGCCGTGCTTGGCGGCCAGTTCCTCGGCCTTGCGCACCATGCCGGCCCCGCGTGCGGCCGCCGGGGTCAGGATCACCCGCGCGCCATAGGCCCGCATCAGCTTGCGTCGCTCGATGGAGAAGCTCTCCGTCATCACCGCGACGAAGTGGTAGCCGCGCGCCGCCGCGATCATCGCCAGCGCGATGCCGGTGTTGCCGGAAGTGGCCTCGACGATGGTGTCGCCGGGCTTCAGCAGCTCTTTTTCCTCGGCATCCAGCACGATGGCCAGCGCCAGGCGGTCCTTGACCGACCCGCCAGGATTGAAGGATTCGATCTTGGCGTACAGCGCGACGTGCGCCGGCGCCAGCCGGTGCAGCCGCACGATGGGCGTGTGTCCGATGGTGGAGAGGATGGAGTCGTGGATCATCTGGGCTGACGCAGTGGGCGAGGGAAGTGGCAGGATTGCAGCTGGCGGGTGAATCCAGTCCGATCGGAACGCGAGGCGATCGACTTCGCGGGTCTGGGTCTCAAGTGCAAGGCATCGGGACTGAAGCCCCTCCCACAGTGCCACAGTGGAGCACACTTCTGTGGGAGCGGCTTCGGCCGCGATGCGCCTGATCGGCACCCGGAGACGTCGGGACTGAAATCATTCCAACGGGCTGGCATCCGCGCTCCGTGCATCTGTCCCGGGTGCGGTTGCCGCGCAGCAATCGCCCACCGCTGCCGATGATTGTTGCGCCGCGCGGGCCGCGCCGCAAATTGCGGATCGGAACGTGCTCATTCCCGGGCGGAACCTTCGCTGCCGCGGGACGCGGAAAGGCGCGCGTCGAGGGCGAAGCGAAGGCGGAAGTCCATTGCATATGGACATCTGGACGGCCATATTCCATGGCGCTATGCTGCGCACGCAGCCGCCATGCCGCGCGGTGCCTGGATGTCCAATGACTCTCACCCAACTGCGCTGCATCGCGGCCATCGCCGATGCCGGCCTCAACATCACGCTTGCCGCCGAGCGTGTCCACGCGACCCAGCCCGGCTTGTCCAAGCAGCTGCGCCAGCTGGAGGACGCACTCGGCTTCCAGGTGTTCTCGCGCCGCGGCCGCAGCCTGACGGAAATCACGCCGCAGGGCGGCCAGGTGCTCGAACGCGCGCGCGTCATCCTTGCCGAGGCAGCCAACATCCGTGCGCTCGCGGCGAACCTGCGCAGCGACGCGCAGGGCGAGCTCAACATCGCCACCACGCACACGCAGGCGCGGTTCGTCCTGCCAGCCGCGGTGGCGGCGCTCAAGAAGCGCTATCCGGCGGTGAGCGTGCATCTCAAGCCGCATGGTGATGCCGAGGTGATGGAGCGCCTTGCACGCGGCCAGGTGGATCTGGCCATCATCAGTACCAGTGGCGGCGAGCCATCCGCCGATGGCCTGGCGGTGCCGCTGTTCCGCTGGCGTCGCGCGGTGGTCGTGCCGCGCCCGCACCCGCTTGCGCGTGCCGCGCGGCCGCCCACCTTGGCGCAACTCGCCACGTACCCGCTGGTGAGCTACGAATCCTCGCTACGCCCGGATTCCTCGTTGCGCCTTGCCTTCGCCGACACGGGTCTTGTGCCCAGCTTCGCCTGTACGGCGCGCGACGCGGATCTGATCAAGACCTACGTGCGCGCGGGGCTCGGCGTCGGCGTGCTGGCCGAGATGGCGCTCACGCCGGGCGACGCCGCAGACCTGGTGGCACTGGATGCCGCGCAACTGTTTCCCGAGTGCACGACCTGGCTGGTGCTGCGCCGCGACCGCGTGCTGCGCAATCATGCCGCGGCCCTTGTGGAGCGGGTGGCGCCGCAGATCGACGGGCGCGAGTTGCGGCGTGTGCTCGCCGGTAATGCGCCGGCACGATGGCCGCCGCCACCCACCTGGCAGGCGCTGCGCGCGCGTTGGCCGGTTGCGGCGACCTGAGTGCCCCGAAGTGGCGCTGCCCGCTCAGCCGTCATGCGCGGCTGCGCGCCGCCAGGCAGCCGCCGTGTCGGCGCCGAAGCAACACAGCACGATGCGCCGCGGCGGCGCTTCGCCCGCGAGCCAGTCGCGCGCCTGGCACACGGCAATCGCGGCCGCCTGGTCCGGCGGATAGCCATACACGCCGCAACTGATCGCGGGAACGGCGATGCTGTCGATTCCGCCTTGTGCCGCCAGGGCGAAGGCGTTGCGATAGCAGGCGGCGAGCAGTGCGGCTTCGCCGTGCGATCCGCCGCGCCAGACCGGTCCGACCGTGTGGATCACGTAACGCGCCGGCAGGCGGAAGCCCGGCGTGATGCGCGCCTCGCCCGTGGGGCATCGAATCCCCGGTGACACCTCGGGCAGGGCGCGACATGCCTTCAGCAGTTCGGGGCCGGCGGCGCGATGGATGGCGCCGTCCACCCCGCCACCGCCGAGCAGGCCTTCATTCGCCGCATTCACGATGGCATCGACCTGCAGGGTGGTGATGTCGGCTTGGATGACTTCCAGACCAGGCTTCATCGGTGCGGCCTCACATGGACGCGGGGTTCGATTCTCGCACGGCACGCCGGGGCTTCGCGCCGCGCGCCATGCCGGCGCATCGCCCGGGATCGCCTGCACCCAGCCAGTTGCGTGGATCGCGCGCCGTGACCTCGATCCCGCGCCGGGTCGCCGTACAGCGAATCGGCCGGGTAACATGGGGCATGGACATCGACCGGTCAGCGCTGCTGCCGCGCCTTGATTGCCGACGCGCCCTGTTGCGCCCATGGCGCATGGACGACCTCGCCTGCCTGCAGGCGAACGCCAGCGCGGCGACGCTCGCACCCGGCGAGGTGGATGTGCTTCCCTATCCCTATGTCGGCACCGACGGGCGCGGCTGGCTGGCGCGGGCGGTTGCGGCGATCGATGCGGCGTGGGCGGTCGATGTCGGCGGCGCAGCCATTGGCGGCATCAGCCTCAACATGGCAAGACGCGAGGTGGCTGCCGAGGCCGAGCTTGGCTACTGGTTGGGCCGGCAGCACTGGGGGCAAGGGTTGATGACCGCCATCGTGGGCACGTTCGTGCCGCGCGCCCTGGCGGCTTTCGGCCTCGCGCGCATGTTTGCGACGGTCTATGAAGGGCGCGCGGCTTCCGTGCGGGTACTGCGCAAGTGCGGTTTCAGTTTGGAGTCGACGCACATGTCGGCGGTGGCGCAGCAGGGTCGGGCTCTGCGCATCGAGATTCATGCGATTGCCGGTCCGCCCGGGAACGCGGCGACATGAATCGACGTCCGCCACCGCGCGGTTCGCCCTGGTCGCGTGCCGAGATCGCCGGCAAGCCGCCCGCGGGCAGCGATGCGCGGGAACGCGCGGCAGCCTCGGCGCGCGGCGGGGAAATGCGCCTGTATGGCCTGCACGCGTGTCTGGCCGCGTTCGCCCACCGGCCCGAGGCGCTGCGCAAGGTCTACCTCGTGGAATCGCGCATTCCACTCCTGAAGGAGGTGCTGGCCTGGTGCGTCGCGCGCCGGCTTGGCTATCGCGTGGTGGAGGAAGGCGACCTCGAACGGCTGACTTCCTCGCGTCATCACCAGGGCGTGTGTTTCGATCTCGTGCGACCGGTGCCGCTCACGCTCGAGGCGCTGCTGGAGCGCCTCCCGGCCGCCCCGGAGCCCTCGCTCATGCTGTGGCTCGACGGGGTCGGCAATCCGCACAACCTCGGTGCGGTGCTGCGCAGTGCGGCGCATTTCGGGGTGGCTGGCGTGCTGGTGCCGGAGGCGTCCGGCCTGGAGGTTTCGGGTGCCGCCGCGCGCGTGGCCGAAGGCGCAGCGGAGCACGTACCGCTGGCGCAGGTGCCTTCCGCTACCCGGGGCCTGGCCGCGCTCGCAGGGCATGGCTACCGCGTGGCGGCCACGGTCCCGCGCACGGGTGCCTCGCTCTATGCGACATCATTGCCCGCGCGCCTGGTGCTGGTGTTCGGCGCCGAAGGCGAGGGCATGAGCGCGGCGATGCTCGCCGCAGCGGATGTTCGTCTCACCATTCCGGGCAGCGGCAAGGTCGAGAGCCTCAACGTGGCCGCCAGCGTCGCCGTGGTGCTGGGCGAGTGCTGGCGCCAGATGCAGCCACCCTTGCCGATGTAGCCCGGATACGCGGCACCCCATCGCGTCGTGTGGGTTGTCCGGTTCCGTCCGGTGATCAGGGCGCGCGCAGGTGGCCGCGCGGACAGGCCTGCGCCGATGATCCACGCACGTTCACTTGTCGCGATCGCGCGCAAACGCGCCCGGCGCCGAGCCGAAATCACCCTTGGCCTGCGCGGCCAGATAGGCGGCCACGACGTAGGCGGCGACGTTCTGGCGCAGCTGTTCGGGGTCGATCTTGTCGAGCGTGTCGTTGGCACTGTGATGCCAGTCGAAGTAGCGCGTGGCGTCCTGATGAAGGGACAGGGCGGCCATGCCGACGGCGTGCACGGCGGAAAGATCCGAGCCGCCCCAGCCGGGTGCGCCGGCGTCGTATTCGATTCCCAGCGGCTTGAGGACTTCCGCCATCTGCGTGATGGCTGCGCGTGCCTCGGGCTTGACCGTCGCGGTCATGCGATAGATGCGGTCGGCACCGAGATCCGACTCGCTGCCGAGCACGGCCCGGGCGATTTCCTGGCGATGCGCCTGGGCATAGGCCTTGCCGCCGTAGAGCCCCGATTCCTCGTTGGCGAACGCGATCACCCGGATGCTGCGTGCCGGGCGGGTGGGCAGCGCCGCGATCAGCTTTGCCGCGCCGACCGCAATGCCGATGCCGGCCGCATCGTCGATGGCACCGGTAGCCAGGTCCCAGGAATCCAGATGGCCGCCCATGACGAAGTATTCGTCAGGCTGCTTGCTGCCCTTCAGCTCGGCAATCACGTTGGCGCCGGTGTACTCCCCCTCGGTGCCGCAATCGAGTTCCATCTTCAGGACCAGCGTCTTGCTCATGGCGAGGATGCGCTCGACCTGGTCGGCATCCGGGCTGGACAGCGCCGCGGCAGGAATGGGCGTCACCCCTTCCTCGAAGCGCGTCATGCCGGTGTGCGGCAGGCGCACGTGACCGGTGCCGGCCGAACGGAGCACGAATCCCACCGCCCCCTTGCTCGCTGCGATCGAGGGTCCGCGCGTGCGCACCGCCGAACCGATGCCGTAGTCGTGACCGTCCCGTGAAGCCTGCATGCGCGGACCGACATAGGCGATCTTGCCCTTGAGCATCGACGGATCGGCGGCCTTGAGGGCATCGAGGCTGGGGAAGGAAACCACCTCGGCAACCAGGCCGCCTGCAGGGGTGGCGGGGGAACTGCCCAGCGCAGTCAGGATGACCGGCTGCGGGAACGGTGCGAGGATCGCCCCGGACTCACTGCGCCTGACCCATTTGGGATAGGTCACCGGCTCGGTCCACACCTTGTCGAAGCCAAGCGCCTTGAAGCGCGCGATCACCCATTCGCGGGCCTTCTCGTCGTTCTCGCTGCCGGCCAGACGCGGGCCGATCTCCGTGGTGAGCGCTTCGGTGAAGTCCCAGGCAGTGTCATCCTTGAGCGCCTTGTCGCGGAGTTCGGCCGCCGTGGCGAGATCGGCGCGATCCAGCGTGGTGGTCCTGGGCGCAGCCATCGCCAGCGGCGCGGCGAGCAGCAGCAAGGCTAGGAGAAGGGCGCGGCGCATGGCAGGCTCCTGCAGGCGAAACCGCGATTATGCGCTGCCAGCCGGGACGCGCGTTGGGCCAAAGGTCATGCGTTCCGTCGCCAGGCCGCACGGCCGCCTGGCGATCCAGACGGCGGACGTGGATGATTCCCCACTGCGCACGTGCAGGGCGCAGCAGCGAATGGAGCGCAGGATGATTGCCAGTTGCACGCCGCGGCCGCATGCTCGTCCACGCCACACTCGACATGGGAGACATTCATGGCCAATCCGCGTTGGGAATACAAGGTCGTCCAGGCATCGGTGTCCTGGACCGGAACGATCAAGCCCGAACAGATGGCCGAGGTCCTCAATCGCGAGGGCCAGCAGGGCTGGGAACTGGTGAACACCGTGCTCTACGGGATGCGCCTGCACTTCATCCTGAAACGGGAACGCTGAGCCGGCGGCGCGCCGGTTGCCGGCGCGCGCGCCCAGCCAGGCAGGCACGCCTTACCGGCCCTGCTTGAGCAGGTCGCGGATCTCGGTCAGCAGCACCACGTCCGCGGGCGGCGGAGGCGGCGCCTCCGGTGGAACCGGCGCGCGGTGCATCAGCCGGTTCATTGCCTTGATGACCAGGAAGATCGCGAAGGCGATGATGATGAAGCTGATCACCGTGTTGATGAAGCCGCCCCACATGATGGCAACCTCGCCGGTGCCATCGGGCGCCGCGGGCTTGAGCACCGTGCGGATGCGCGAGAAGTCGACGCCGCCGATCAGCAGGCCGATCGGCGGCATGATGACCCCATCGACCAGCGAGGAAACGATCTTGCCGAAGGCGGCACCGATGACGATGCCGGTCGCCATGTCGACCACGTTGCCCTTCATGGCGAAGGTCTTGAACTCGGAAAGGAAGCTCACGGGAATCTCCTGTCGGTACGGGGGAAGGCAGCGGTCCTGTCGATAGGCTGGTTACTGTACGCCAGTGGCTTTCACGCCGCGTGGCCGGACACGTTTTTCCACGTCGGCCGACCGCCCCGGCGTGCAGTGGTCACGGCCGCGCCTGGTCGAAGCCGTGCACGAAGATCGCGGTTTCGATTGCGGAAAGCTCGTTGCCAAGCTCGCCGCGGGTACCGACGCCCTCGATGAACCAGTGCACGCCTTCGAGCGCGAATTCGTCCTCGGGCAGCGGCCCGTCGAGCAGGCCCAGACGCTCGGCGCAACCGAGCAGGGCGCCGAAATCGATCTGGTAGCGGCGCCATGCCAGGTCGGTCCCGTAGCGCGGCAGGTTGATTCCGCAGTACGTGGACAGTTGCGTCCCGGCAACGAACGAAAGGACGCTTGCGCCGGGGAAAAAGAAGCTTTCCTGCACCGGCCAGTTCCAGCGCGATGCGCCGGGCGCATACGCCGAGTAGTCGGCCACGCCCTGCGAGAACAGGTCGAGGAACACCAGGTAGGGCACTCCGGCGACGCGCGTCAGCGCATACATGCCGACGTGCACGCCCGCGCCGGCTGGCGTGCAGATGCTTGCGGTGCCGGGCTTGCAGCCGGGGGTCTGGTAGCTGCTCAGCCGGGCGCGGAACACGATGGTGCCGCGCGGCGAGCCGAACCTTGAAATGTAGCCGACCGGTCCCGGGTTGCCGCGCCCCTGCTGCGCGCCTACGGACAGGAACGGAATGCTGTACTGGTAGGCGCCCATCTTGTGGCAGAAGAAATCCTTGTCGGTCAGGCTCAGGATCATGCGCAGGCGTTGACCGCCGCGGGCCGGCGGAGCGGATCTCAGCACGTCGAACTTGAATGGGGTCGCCTGCTGCGTGCTGGCGCTGGCGAGTGGGTGGGAAAGTCCGGGCGGCCCTTCGTTGCATTGTTCGAATGATGGGTCATCGTTGGCGACCAGAGTCCAGTACGTGTCGCCCGGATCGTTGACGGCGAAATAGGGGCTGCTGTCATAGATGGTGCAGCCGATCCAGGAGTCGCCGACGCGTGTCATCGAGCCGCCGCAGGCTTCGCGACCCTGCAGCGTGCCGGCCCAGACCGGTGCGCCCCCGGGCAGGGCCGGCAATCCTGCCCGCCCCGGGCACCCGGAGAACGAGTCCTGCGCATTCCACAGGCAGCCTTCTGCCCCGGCCTGGGTGTAGGAGAGCTCGAGCGGCAGACTCGCGCTGCCCACGCCGGGTTCGAGCTCGGTTCGCGCACGCGCCTCGATGATGCCGGCATCGTGAATCGATTGCGCTGCCGCTGCACCCTGCACGAGAAGCAATGCTGCCAGCAGTCGTGCAGCACGGCCGCCAGCTGGGCCCCTCATCGAATCCGCGCCTCCAGCACGGCGACGCCGGCCAGCTCTGCGCGGACGTGGTCGCCGCGCGCCAGCGGCCCGACGCCGGCCGGCGTGCCGGTGAAGACGAGGTCACCAGGGGCGAGTTCCCACAGCTTCGAGAGCTCGGCGATGATTGCAGCGACCGGGAAGATCATGTCGGCGGTACTGGCCTGCTGGCGCAGTTCCCCGTTGATCTCCAGTGTCAGGCGCCGGGCTTGGGGGTGGCCGACCGCGCTCACCGGCTGCAGCGCCGACACCAGCGCGGAATGGTCAAAACCCTTGGCGGCATCCCACGGATGTCCCTTGGCCTTGGCCGCCGCCTGCAGGTCGCGCCGCGTGAGGTCCAGACCCACGCCGTAGCCGAACACGCAGGCGAGCGCGTCGGCTTCGGCGATGTCGCGTCCGCCCCGCGCCAGTGCCACCACCATCTCGAGTTCGTGGTGAAGCTCCTGCGTCGCGGACGGATAGGGCACGTCCGCGCCATCGGTGACCACCGCGTCGGCCGGCTTCATGAAGAACATCGGCTGCGTGCGTGGCGCCTCCGCGCCCATCTCGCGCGCATGCTCGGCGTAGTTGCGGCCGATGCAGTAGATGCGGCGGACCGGGAAACGGGAGTCGCTGCCGGCGACGCCGAGGCTGGAGACGGCGGGGGCGGGGATCACGAAGTTCATGGAAGTCGATCGACGACAGGGGTGTCAAAGATAGCAGCGCAAGCCATTTCAATCCGCTGGTTCGGGATCGTCGGGGACGTGACAAACGTCAGGCCGTGCGCCTGACATCTTCTGCTGTACGGCGGGCAGGGTGCGTGCGAACCTATGCCATGCTTCAGCGCCGGGTCCATCGCTAAGGAAGTCGCGGAGTGGATAAGGAACACTTGCTGCACCAGTTGCGCATCGATCGCAGCGCGCCCGCGCGCGAGGGGCCGGCTTCGACTGCCTGGCTGCGTGCCCTGCTTGCCCTGCTGGTGATCGCGCTGCTGGCGGTGGCCGGCGGATGGTTCGTGGCCCGCGGCAAGACCATCGAGGTCGAAGCGGCGACGGCGGTCGCGCCAAGCGCCGCGGCGGGTCCCGCCGCCGTGCTGCAGGCGACCGGTTACGTCACCGCGCGGCGCCAGGCTACGGTGTCGGCGCAGATCACCGGCACCCTGGTCGAGGTGCTGATCGAGGAAGGCGAGCGGGTCGAGGAAGGTCAGGTGCTGGCGCGCCTGGAAGACACCGCGCAGCGCGCGGCCCTGGCGCAGGCCGAGGCATCGCTGCGGGCGGCGCAGGCGCGCCTGGAGGAACTCAAGCTCCAGCGGGAGCAGAGCCGGCGCGATCTCGCGCGGGTGGAGGACCTGGTCGGGCGCAAGCTGGTGTCGATCCAGGCGGTCGAGCTGGCGCGCACCCAGGCGCAGATGCAGGCGGCCGGTGTGCAGTCGCAGCTTCGCCAGGTCGATGTGGCCGAGGCGGTCGTGCGCGGCGCAAAGGTGCAGCTCGACTATTGCACCGTGCGCGCGCCGTTCGCCGGCGTGATCATTGCCAAGGCGGCCCAGGTCGGAGAGATCGTGTCGCCGCTGTCGGCGGGCGGCGGTTTCACGCGTACCGGCGTGGGCACCATCGTGGACATGGATTCGCTGGAAGTCGAAGTCGACGTCAACGAATCCTACATCCAGCGCGTGGCGGCCGGGCAGGCGACCGAAGCGGTGCTGGATGCCTATCCCGACTGGAAGATCCCCGGTCACGTGATTGCCATCATTCCGGCCGCCGACCGCAGCAAGGCGACGGTCAAGGTGCGCGTGGCCCTTGATCAGAAGGATGCGCGCGTGGTCCCGGACATGGGCGTGCGGGTGTCGTTCCTGGAAGGCGCCAGCGACGCGCATGCGGCGGCCCCGCCCAACGGCGTGCTGGTGCCGGCCACCGCCATCGTCACGCGCGACGGCAAGGAGTCGCTGTTCGTGATCGACGGTGACCGGGCGCGCCTGCGTGCGGTGGTGGCCGGCCAGGCCATGGCGGACCTGCGTCTGGTTGAAGGCGTTCAGGCAGGCACGCGTATCGTGCGTGCGCCGCCAGCGGCATTGAAGGATGGCACGCGCATCAAGGTGAAGTAGGTCGGGGCCGGGTCTGCGACGCGAGATCCAGGGTGTCGGCAGCGCAGGACCGACCTGCGGCAGGCGTTCCCTTCGGCAAACGTGACAACAGAGGTGGGCAATGGCAGTACTGGTCGAAATCCGCGATGTCAGCAAGGTTTACGAACGCGGCAGGCAGAAGGTCGAGGTGCTCCACCACGTCAATCTCGACATTGCCGAAGGCGACTTCCTTGCCCTGATGGGGCCGTCCGGTTCGGGCAAGACCACGCTGCTCAACCTCATTGGCGGACTGGACTCGCCCACCGATGGCAGCATCACCATCGGCGGCGAGCGCATCGATCGCCTCGGCGAAGGGGCGCTGGCCAAGTGGCGCGCCGCCAACGTCGGTTTCATCTTCCAGTTCTACAACCTGTTGCCGATGCTCTCGGCGCAGAAGAACGTTGAGCTGCCGTTGCTGCTGACGCACCTGTCCGGTGCCCAGCGCAGGCAGAACGCGGCCATCGCGCTGCAACTGGTGGGCCTGGCCGACCGCGCCAGCCACAAGCCGACCGAACTTTCCGGCGGCCAGCAGCAGCGCGTCGCCATCGCCCGCGCGATCGTCTCCGACCCCAGGTTCCTGGTCTGTGACGAGCCCACCGGTGACCTCGACCGCCAGTCCGCCGAGGAGGTGCTGGGGCTCCTGCAGATGCTGAACCGCGAACACGGCAAGACCATCATCATGGTCACCCACGATCCGCGCGCCGCCGAGCATGCCCGTCAGACGCTGCACCTGGACAAGGGCACACTGGTCGAGGAACAGCAGGGATTGGCGGTTGGGCATTAGGGATGGTTTGTGGGAGCGGCTTCAGCCGCGAGGCTCACCTCCCGAATTCCGGGAAAATCATCGGGACTGATGTCCCTCCCAAAAGGCGTGTTGCTCCCGCTGCAGGATGCTGCGAGTGCAGCGGGACTGACACCTCTGCCACGAGGCTCCGATTGCAGCGCTGTTGACGAATCCCGATTCCCCAACCCCCAATCCCGGCCCGCCATGAAATACCTCCATCTCGTCATCGCCGCGCTGACCCGCCGCAAGGCGCGCACCGCCTTCACGCTGGTGTCGATCATCGCCGCGTTCCTGCTGTTCGGTTTGCTCAACGCGGTGCGGGTCGCCTTCAGTGGTGGCAGCGATACCCTGGCCGGCAACGAGCGCTTGGTGGTGGCTTCGCGCTTCTCGATCATGACCGGCCTGCCGCAGAGCCTGCAGGCGCGCATCGCGGCGATCCCGGGCGTGAAGGCGGTCGGCCACCAGAACTGGTTCGGCGGTGTCTACCAGGATCCGAAGAATTTCGTGCTCAGTTTTGCCGTGGACGAGAACTACCTCGACACCAACCCGGACATCGTGCTGACGCCCGAACAGCGCAAGGCCTTTGCCGAGACCCGTGACGGCGCGCTGGTCGGCAAGGCGCTGGCGGAGCGCTACGGCTGGAAGGTCGGCCAGAAGGTGCCGCTGATCTCGCAGATCTTTCCGCGCAAGGACGGCGACATGACCTGGCCGTTCACCATCGTCGGCATCTACGACGTCACCCCGGACGCGCCCAATGGCGCCGACCAGATGTTCTTCCTGCACTGGAAGTATTTCGACGAGGGCAACCAGTACGGCCAGCACGAGGTCGGCTGGTACGTCGTGCAGCTGTCCGATCCGGCCGACGCCGACCGCGTGGCGCAGGCCATCGACGCGCTGTCGGCCAACTCGGACCACGAAACCAAGACGCAGACCGCCAACGCCTTCAACGCCTCGTTCGCCAAGCAGCTCGGCAACATCGGCCTGATCGTCACGGCGATCGTCGGGGCGGTGTTCTTCACCCTGATCCTGCTGACCGGCAACACCATGGCGCAGGCGGTGCGCGAGCGCATCCCGGAGCTTGCGGTGCTCAAGACCATCGGCTTTTCCAATCGCAGCGTGCTGGGGCTGGTGCTGGCCGAGGCGGTGCTGATGCTGCTCGTCGGCGGCATCCTCGGCATGCTGCTCGCCACCGCCGTGGTACCGGCGCTCGGCAAGGGCAGTGGCGGCATGATCCAGCTGCCGCAGTTGGGTATTCGCGACTGGATCGAAGGCCTGGTGCTGATGATCCTGATCGGGGTCGTGGTCGGCGTGCTGCCGGCGCTGCGCGGCATGCGCCTGCGCATCGTCGATGCCCTGGCCGGGCGCTGAGGAAAACTGCCATGAAGAAGTTCCTGTCCGGTCTGCTGCTGTTCCTGATCGTCATCGTCTGGCTGGTGGTGTGGACCGCGCTGCCATGGTTCCTGATCCTGGCGCTGACCGTGCTGCTGGCGCTCTGGCTGGGACTCACGCGTGGTGGGCGGCGCACCCTGTCGGTCACGCGGGTGGGTCTTTCCACGCTCGGTGCGCGGCTCGGCTCCACGGCCGTGATCGTGGTCGGCATCGCCGGTGTGGTCGGCGTACTGGTCGCGCTGCTGGCGATGGGCGAGGGGCTGTCCGCAACCCTCAAGCAGACCGGCAGCGATCAGACCGCCATCGTGCTGCGCGGCGGCGCCGGCGGCGAGGCCAATTCGGTGCTGACGCGTGACCAGATCGATGTCATCGCGCAGGCGCCGGGCGTCGCGAAAGGCGCCAACGGGCAGCCCATTGCCTCCGCCGAGATCGCCGTGATCACCAACATTCCCAAGAAGAGCGACCCCGGGAGCGACGCCAACGTGTCACTGCGCGGGGTGGGCGAGGCGGCGTGGACGGTGTGGCCGAACGTGCACATCGTCGAGGGCCGCAAGTTCCAGCCGGGCCTGCGCGAGCTCGTCGTCGGACGCGCGGCGCAGCAGCAGTTCGTGGGCCTGGGCCTTGGCCAGCAGCTCAAGCTGTCGGGCCAGGAATGGACCATCGTCGGTGTGTTCGAGTCGGGCGATGCGCACGCGTCGGAATTGTGGGGCGACGAGAAATCGGTGGCCTCGGCCTACCGGCGCGGCAGCAGCGCCCAGTCGGTGACCGTGCAACTCACCTCGCCGGCCGCCTTCGACGCCTTCAAGGCGGCGCTCACCAGCGATCCGCGTCTCAGGGTGGACGTGGACACCACGCGTGCCTTCTACGGCAAGCAGTCCGAAGGCTTCACCAAGGTGATCCGCGTGGTCGGCATCACGATCGGCGTGATCATGGCGATCGGCGCCATCTTCGGTGCGCTCAACACCATGTACGCGGCGGTCGCGACGCGCGCGCGGGAAATCGCCACGCTGCGCGCCATCGGCTTCCGCGGTCTGCCCGTGGTGGTGTCGGTATTGCTGGAAACGATGCTGCTGGCGCTGCTCGGCGGCGCGCTTGGCGCTGCCATCGTGTGGCTGGTGTTCAACGGCTATACGGCGTCCACGCTAGGCGGCAACTTCAGCCAGGTGGTGTTCGAGTTTCGCGTGACCCCGAAGCTGATCTGGACCGGCATCAAGTGGGCGCTGGCGATCGGCTTCGTCGGCGGCCTGTTCCCGGCCATGCGCGCCGCGCGCCTGCCGGTGACCACGGCGCTGCGCGAACTGTAGGGCGGCCCAGCGCCGCCGATGCACCGCGTTGGCGCGCGCCGACCCGTGCCGCGCGCTGCGGATGGCGCGGCGTTGCGATGCCCTGGTATTGCATGCGCAGATCGGCGCCGTGCCGCCACTGCATGGCGTTGCGAGGGCAGCAGCCCTCGCCGCAAGCTACTTGCAGAACAACTTGATCTGCTGGTTGGCCTTCTCGACCTTGGCTGCGTGCGCGTTGGCAGCGTCGGCGTCCAGGGGTTCGCCATTGTCATCCACCGCGGGCATGTCGGCCTGCAGGGCGGCGAGGTTCTGGCGTGCCACGCCGCAGTTGCGCACGATGTCCTCGGGCGAATAGCCGGCTGCGGCCGCCATCGCCGGGCCGCTCGATGCCGAATCCTTGGGGGCATCATCGGCGACCTGGCTGCTGCTGGTGATGCCCCCACGCACGTTGAGCTTCTGCACGTTCTTGACGCTCGCCGGTGGCGGCGAATCGGAAAAGTGCTTGACCCCGTTCGCGTCGGTCCAGGAATACATCTCGGTGGCGGCGGCCGGCACGGCCAGGGCCAGGGCAGCGAGCAGGAACCAGGTTGCTTTCATGGTGGAATCGTCCGGTGCGCGCCGCGCCCAGGGTGGCGCGGAATCCGCTGCGGACTGGATAACACCAGTCGCGCCGTGAAACAAGGGACAGCTGCGCAGCCCGGCATTCGTGGCCGGCAAGTTGCCCCCGGCACGCCCTTGCGCAGGGCGCCGCGCGGCAGGCAGGGGGGTTCACGCTACACTTTCACCTCACCCCGGAGGAATACCGCTTCCGAATGGACGACATGCCGACCGTGCCGCGCAAGCCGCCGCGCGGGATCTACCTGCTGCCGAACCTGTTCACGACCGGCGCGATGTTCGCCGGCTTCTATGCCATCGTGGCCGGGATCGGCGGGCGCTACACCGAAGCGGCCATCGCCGTATTCGTGGCGGCCATCCTGGATGGTCTGGATGGCCGCGTTGCGCGCCTGACCAACACGCAGAGCGAGTTCGGTGTGCAGTACGATTCGCTTTCCGACCTGGTCAGCTTCGGCCTCGCCCCGGCGCTGGTGCTCTACACCTGGTCGTTGTCGGCGCTCAAGGCCTACGGTTCCGGCTGGGGCAAGATCGGCTGGATGGCGGCCTTCGTCTACGCAGCCTGCGCGGCCCTGCGGCTGGCGCGCTTCAATACCCAGGTCGGCGTGATCGACAAGCGCTACTTCCAGGGCCTGGCCAGTCCCGCTGCGGCGGCGCTGTGCATGTCCTTCGTATGGACCGTCGAGGACGGCGGCCTGTTCGGCCTGCGCGCCGACAACCTCGATTTCGTCACGCCGATCGTGGCGGTGGTGACCGGCCTGCTGATGGTCAGCCGCGTGCGCTACTTCAGTTTCAAGGCCTGGCCGCGCTCCGACCGCGTGCCGTTCTTCTGGATTCCGGCCGCGATGCTGGTGCTGGTGGCGCTGGCGATCGATCCGCCGCGCGTGCTGTTTGCCAGCACTGCGCTCTACCTTGCCTCCGGGCCGGTCATGACCCTGTGGGGCCTGCGCCGCACACGCGGCCAGCGCGCCTTGCGGGGGAGCGGCAAGGCACGCGAGTGAACGCGACGCCCGCCAGCCCGATGCTCCACCACGGCGTCGGCACGCTGGCCTTCCTGGCCGAGCTGTCGCAGGCGCTGGCAGTGTCGCTCGACCTGGAGACCACGCTGGCCGAAACGGTCGATCGCGTGCTCGGGTTCATGCAGGCGGAAGCGGCCTCGTTGTTCCTGATCGAGACCGATGGCAGCAGGTCCGTGCTCCAGTGCCACATCTGCGCCGGGCCGATCGACGTGCGCGGCCTGCGCCTGGCGCTCGGCCAGGGTGTGGTCGGACGGGCGGTGGCCGAAAATGCGATCCAGCTCGTTACCGATGCCGCGCACGACCCACGGGTCTGGCGGGCCGCCGACGAGACCCATGCATTCGACACACGCAGTCTGGTCTGCGCGCCGCTGGCAACCGCGGCGGGGCCGATCGGCGCGCTGGAGATCATCAACCGCCGCGATGGCCGCCCATTCACGGCCGCCGACGCCGAACTGCTCGGCGTGATCGCGGCGCCTGCCGCACTGGCCATCAACAACGCGCGCATGGCGCGTGATCTCGTCCAGCAGCAGCGGCTCAAGCGCGAGTTCGACCTGGCGCGTCGCCTGCAGCGCTCGCTGTTGCCGCGCCGGCGCCGCGACGGCTTTCCCATCGTGGCGGTGAACCGGCCGGCGCACGAGGTGTCGGGCGATTTCTACGATTACTTCGACCTTCCTGATGGCCGCATCGGCTTCGTGGTCGGCGATGTATCAGGCAAGGGCATGGATGCGGCCCTGCTGATGGTGCGCGCGGCGAGTCTGCTGCGCTGGCTCGGCATGGAGAGCCCCGCGCCCGCGGACTGGCTGGCGCGCGCCAACCGGGAGTTGTGCCTGACCGCCCAGGATGGCCGCTTCGTGTGTGCCCTGGTGGGTTGCTGCGATGCCGACGCGACCCGCGTGCGGTTTGCCGGTGCCGGCTTTCCACCCGTGCTGGTGTGGCGCGATGGCACGTTCACGGAGTATGCGGCCGGTGGGCCGCCGCTCGGCATCGCCGCGGACATGACCTTCGCGGAAATGGACATCGCACTCGACCAGGGCACCCTGTACGCCTACTCGGACGGTGCCACCGACGTGCGCGCAGCCGATGGCAGGCCGATCGGTACCGCGGGTATCCGCGAACTGATTGCCCGTCACGCGGCGGCGGCACCCGAGGCGCGTCTGCGTGCCCTGCTGGCCGAGTTGCGCCACATGCGCCTGGTGGACGACACCACCCTGCTGACCATCGAGGCGGCGCATGGCGGGCAGCCGGAACGGGTGCTGGAGCGTCGCATCCGCGCCGCGCCGGAGGAATTGCGCGGTCTGCGCGTGGCCCTGCGTGGCGCGCTCGACGGCCTGGGCGTGGAGCCCGAGCTGCGCGATCGCCTGGTGCTGGCCATCGACGAGGCCTGTGCCAACATCATCCGTCACGGCTACGGGCCGGACGGGGATGGTCACATCGAATTGCGACTCACGCGCGAGGGCAACCTGCTCAGCTTCGAGCTGTGTGACCAGGCACCGTGTGCCGACCCGCAGCGACTGCGTCCGCGGCCGCTTGGCGAGTGTCGCAGTGGTGGCTTCGGGCTGGCGTTGATCGACGCGGTCATGGACGATTGGCAGCTCGAACCCGCGCCTGGCGGGTGTGGCAACCGCCTCACCCTGCGCAAGCGCATTGCCTGCATCGACGACGAGGACAGCGACGGCTCATGACGAATCATGCCAACACGGTTGAAACCGAGCAGTGTGCCGGACACGTCCTGGTGCGGCTCGGCGGCGAGGTGGATCTGTCCTGGTCGCAGGATGTACGTCGCGCGGTGCTGGCGGCGTTGCAGGGTGGATTGCCGGTGGGCGTGGACCTTGCGGCGGTCGATTACATCGATTCCTCGGGTATCGCGGCGCTGGTGGAGGGCTTGCAGGGCGCGCGCTCGCGTGGCGTCGCCTTCGCGCTGATCGCCGTCAGTGCGCAGGTCCGTGCGGTACTGGAGCTGGCCCGGCTGGACCGGGTGTTCACGCTGGCGGCCACCACGGATGAGGCGTTTGCCGGCCCGTGAACGTGCTGCTGCGCGCGCTCACGAACGTCGGGCGAGCCACGTTTGCGGCATTTTCCGGCGTGGGCCATGCCGCGGTGCTGCTGTTCGACGCCCTGCGCTTTGCCCTGCTTGGCTGGCGCGTCGGCCAGCCCCTGCGGCTGGCGCCGGTCGCGCAGCAACTGCGCGAGATCGGCGTGGACGCGCTGCCCATCGTGGTCCTGCTCGGCTTCACCGTCGGCCTCATGCTCGGCATCCAGTTCATCGCCTCGCTCTCGGAGTTCGGTGCCCAGTCGCAGGTGATCGTGGCGGTGGCAAAGTCGGTCACGCGTGAATTCGGCGCGCTCATCACCGCCATCCTCGTGGCCGGCCGCTCGGGCTCCGCGCTGGCGGCGCGGATCGGTTCGATGAAGGTTTCCCAGGAACTCGACGCGCTCAGCGTGATCGGCATCGAGCCGGTGCGCTACCTGGTGACCCCGGCGCTGCTGGCCATGCTGGTGATGCTGCCCGCCCTGACCATCCTCGCCAGCGCCGCGGCGCTGGTCGGCGCGGCGCTGTACAGCGCACCGGCGCTGGACATCACGCCGACCGCCTATCTCCTGCATACCATGAACCTGCTGGATGCCGGTGACCTCTGGCAGGGCCTCTCCAAGAGTTTCGTGTTTGCCCTGCTCATTACCCTGATCGGCGTCAGCACGGGCTTCTCGGTCAGCGGCGGCGCCGAGGGCGTGGGGCGCGCCACCACCCGTGCGGTCGTGCTGTCGATTTCCTGGATCATCGTGGTGGACATGGTGTTTTCGTTCTTCGTCAACCGGTAGGGCCGAAGGCCGCGGACCTGCGCCGGGAGCCGCGGCGCTTTGCGCCCGTGCCGGCGGCGGCTATGCTCTAGCGATTCCCCGCAGCCTTGATCCCCATGCCTTCGCATCCCCGCGATGGGCCCGCCCTGCAGCCTCCGGGGCTCGGGCCCGAGCCCCCGGTGGCCTCAGCCCAGGCGCTGATCGACGTGCACCAGCTGCAGGCCTGGTATGGCCGCCGCCGGGTGCTGCACGGGATCGACTTTCGCGTCGCTGCAGGCGAAATCCGCGTCATCATGGGCGGCTCGGGTTCGGGCAAGTCGACCCTGCTGCGCCACCTGATCGGCCTGCAGCGCCCGGCCAGCGGCACGGTGAAGCTGTTCGGCACGGATCTGGGCACGGCCAGCGAACGCGAACTGCTGGCCGTGCGCAAGCGCATCGGCGTGTCCTTCCAGGGCGGCGCACTGCTGACCTCGCTGTCGGTCGGCGAGAACGTCGCCCTGCCGCTGCGCGAGCACACGCGACTGGATGAATCGACCATCCGCATCATGAGCCGGCTCAAGCTGGAGGTGGTCAACCTCGGCGGCTTCCAGGACCTGATGCCCGGCCAGCTTTCCGGCGGCATGGTCAAGCGGGCGGCGCTGGCGCGCGCCATCGTCATGGATCCGCGCCTGCTGTTCTTCGACGAGCCGTCGGCCGGCCTGGATCCGGTCGTTGCCGCCGAGCTCGACGAACTCATCCTGCGCCTGCGCGATGCCCTGCGCATGACCATCGTGGTGGTCACCCACGAACTGGAAAGCGCATTCAAGATCGCCGATACCATCACCGTGCTCGACCAGGGCGAGATCCTCATGACCGGTGCGGTCGAGGCGGTGCGCGCCGCACCCAATACGCGCATCCAGGATCTGCTCAACCGGCGCCCGCGCGAGGTGCAGGTCGATGCGGAAACCTACCTCAGGCGCCTGACCGAGGAGGAAGGCTGATAATGTGGCGCTACCGCAACAGGAGGCACCCTTGAGACGCGACACGCTCAACTACGCCCTGGTCGGCGCGGTCGTCGTGGCGGCGGCCGTCCTGCTGCTGCTCGCGCTGGCGCTGATCGGCGGGCGCAGCGTTGCCAGCGCCGACTACACGGTGCGCTATCGCAACGTGACCGGCCTGCGCGCGGGTGCGCCAGTGTTCTACGAGGGCTACCGCATCGGCGCCGTGGCGGACGTCACGCCCGAACGCGACGCGGCAGGCACGCGCTATCGGGTGACCCTGGCCGTGCGCCGCGACTGGCCCATTCCGCGCGACAGCCGGGCCCGCCTGCAGTCCAGCGGCCTGCTCGCCGACGTGTCGATCGGCATCCACGAGGGCGCCAGCCACCAGATGCTCAAGCCGGGCGGCGAGATCGCGGGCGTGGAAGGCGGCAACATGTTCGCCGCCATGAACGACCTGGCGCTGGAACTGGGGGAACTCACGCGCACGCGCATTGCGCCGCTGATCGAAGTCCTCACCCGGCGCACCGATTCCATCGGCGCAGCGCTCGATGCGCATGCGCCGGAGCTGCTGAGCACTGCGCAGGCGCTGCTGGACCGTTTGAACCGTGCCGGCGATGCACTCAACGATGTGCTCAATCCGGCCAACCGCGCCGCCCTTGCCGGCACCTTGCGGGAATCGCAGGAGGGCCTGGCGGAGTTGCGCGCCACGCGCGCCAACCTCGACCGCGCACTCGGCGAGATCACGGGCATCGCGGCGGAGAACCGCGCCGACGTGCGCCGCGCGGTGCGTGACCTGACCGGGGTGCTGGATACCCTGTCCAGCCGCGTGGACGTCATCATCCATCATCTCGAGGCATCCAGTCGCAACCTGGACCAGTTCAGCCGCGAGATCCGCCGTCGGCCGAACCGCTTGCTGCTGTCGCCCGAAGCCGACCCGCGCGAGGACCTCGAATGAAGCCAGGCCGCCTGCCGATCCTGCTCGCCGCGTTGCTGCTGGCTGCCTGTGGCGGCGTGCCGGCGGTGCCGGACTACACCTGGTACCGGCTGCCACCGGCGCCGGAAATCGCGCCGGCGGGCGAAGTTTTCGCTTTGCCCGTGGTCGTGGGCAGTTTCGCCGCCGATGGCCTGTACGCCGACCAGGCGCTGATCCATGCGCTCGATGCTTCCGGCCAGCGTCTGCGCCAGTACCACTACCAGCTCTGGGTCGACCCGCCGGGTCGCATGCTGCAACGGCGCCTCATCGCGCGCCTGCGCGACGCGGCACTGGCGCCCCTGGTCACCGACGAGCTGGCCGCCGGCGCGCCGGCATTGCGCATCCGTGGGGTGATCCTGCGCATGGAGCGCGTGCCGGACGGGCAGGGCGGCACGCTCGCCGTGGTGGCCCTGAAGCTGCGCGTGGATGCCGCCGACCGGCGCCCGCTGGTCGATCAGGTCTATCGCGCCGAGGTGCGCGCCACGGACGGCAGCCTTGGCGCCACGGTGGCCGCCATGGGCACGGCGATCGACGAGCTCTTCGCGCGCTTCCAGGCGGATCTCGTGCGCCACGCGGACCAGGCCGATGCGCCCTGAAGCCAGGCTTCGCCGTCTCGCTGAAATGGGCATCGAGGTCTGCGTGCCGCGCGCGCCGCTCGAGCCCGCAGCGGCCGGCGATCCGGCCGACGTCGCGCCGCAGGCGATCGGAGCCGGGGCGCTGGTGGCGCTGTTTGCCGATCCGCAGGTTGCGCTGGCGACGGGGCTCGTCGCCGATCTGGTGCGCGCGCTCAGGTTCGCCGGCATCCGCTGCGTGGCCGATTCCGGTCAGGCGCCGGCCGCGCTTGCCGTCGCTGCGGGCGCCATCATGCTCGGCCCGGCGGCGGCGCGGCGCGCCGGCGCCCTGCTGCCGGCGCAGCGCCAGACCGAACTCGCCTGGATCGTCACCGCGGAGCTCACGCAGTTGCGCGGCGACGTGCCGGCGCGGCGCGCGCTGTGGAGCGAAATCAGGCGCCTCGCCCAGCGCCTGGCCACGCCCGCCGGGCACGCGCCGGTGTCCGGCGGCGCTTGCGTGGCAACCGCGCAACGGCGAGCATAAGCCGTCACCCACGCTCGACCGGATTGCCCATGGTCGCGATGCTCAGGCCGGAACTGCCGGCTTTCAAGCGCATGCAGCTGCGCCACGTGGATGCCGTGGTCGAAATCGAGGCTGCCGCCTACGAGTTTCCGTGGAGTCGCAGCATCTTCATCGATTGCCTGCGCGCCGGATACGCGGGCCGCGTGCTGGTGCGCGGCGAGCAGGTCATCGGCTACGGCATGCTGTCGGCGGCGGCGCAGGAAGCGCATATTCTCAATGTGTGCGTGGTCCCGGCCGAACAGGGCCAGGGCCTCGGTCGGCGCCTGGTGGCCCAGCTCCTGCAAATGGCCCGCTGGCATCGCAGCGAGCGCGTCTTCCTCGAGGTACGCCCGTCCAATGCGATTGCCATCGCCCTGTATCAGTCGATCGGCTTCAACCAGATCGGGCGCCGCCCGAACTATTACCCCGCGCGCAAGGGGCGCGAGGATGCACTGGTGATGGCGATGGAGCTGCTGCCCGACGCGGAAGCGTAGCGCCTCAGAGGCCGGCCAGGCGTTGCCGCTGCTCACGCAGTCCGGCAAGCGTGCGGGTGAAGTCGGCCTGGCGCTGGCGTTCCTGTTCGATCACCTGGCCCGGGGTCCTTTCGCCGAAGCGCGCCAGCTTGGCCGAGGACTTCTCGAGCTCGCCCTGCAGCCGCGCGATTTCCCGCTCCAGACGCGCCCGTTCGGCCGTGAGGTCGATCAGTCCGGCCAGCGGGATCAGGATCCTGAGCGAGCCGACGATGGCGGTCGCGCTGGCCGGCTCGGCTTCGTCGACGCCCAGCCAGCGCTGCTGCTCGGCGCGGGCGAGGAAGGCGACCGAAGGCGCGAAGCGTGCCTGGCGATCGCGGTCGCGCGCGTCGCCCGCCGCGTACACCAGGGGGATCGCACGCCCCGGCGCGATGTTCATCTCGCTGCGGATGCGGCGGATCTGACCCAGTACCGCCTGCAGCCATTCGATGTCGGCCAGCGCGCCGGCATCGGAGGCGAAGTCCTGCGCGCGCGGATAGCGTTGGGTGGAGATGCTGTCGCCGGCGATGCCGAGCAGCGGCGCCACCTGCTGCCAGATTTCCTCGGTGATGAAGGGCGTGATCGGGTGCAGTGCGCGCAGTACCGCTTCCAGCACCACCAGCAGGGTGTGCCGGGTCGCACTTGCAGCGGCTGGATCGTCACCCTGCAGCGCCGGTTTGGAGAGTTCCAGGAACCAGTCGCAGTAGTCGTTCCAGACGAACTCGTACAGCGCCTGGGCGACCAGGTCGAAGCGGTAGAGCCGCATCTGTTCCTCGACTTCGGCCAGCGCGGCGTGCCAGCGCGACAGGATCCATTTCTCCGCCGCGCTCGCCGGTGCCGTTCCCGGCGCCGCTTGCGCCGTTGCGCTGTTCATCACCACGAAGCGCGCCGCATTCCACAGCTTGTTGCAGAACGCCTTGTAGCCGTCGGCACGCTTGAGGTCGAAGTTGATGGTGCGCCCATGCGTGGCGAGCGCGGCAAAGGTGAAGCGCAGCGCATCGGCGCCCACCGGCGCGATGCCCTGCGGATAGTCGCGGCGGATGCGCTTCTCGACCTTCTCGCGTGCCTGCGGGATGAGCAGCGCGGCGGTGGATTTTTGCACCAGCGCCTCGAGCTCGATGCCGTCGATCACATCCAGCGGGTCGATGGTGTTGCCCTTGGACTTGGACATCTTCTGGCCTTCGGCATCGCGCACGATGGCATTGATGTACACCTCGCGGAACGGCACCCTGCCGGTGAAGTACCGGGTCGCCATGACCATGCGCGCGACCCAGAAGAAGATGATGTCAAAGCCCGTGACCAGCACGCTGGACGGAAGGAAGGCCTGGAACGCCTGCCACTCGGCGGCGCGCTCGGGCGTGTCGCCCGGCCAGCCAAGGGTGGAGAACGGCCACAGGGCCGAGCTGAACCAGGTATCGAGCACGTCCTCGTCCTGGCGCAGCGTGCCGACCGGCGGCACTGCCGCATGCGCGCGTGCATCCGCCTCGTCCTCGCCAACGAAGATGTTGCCTGCCTCGTCGTACCAGGCCGGGATCTGGTGGCCCCACCAGAGCTGGCGGCTGACGCACCAGTCCTGGATATTCTCCAGCCACTGGCGGTAGGTGGTCGACCAGTTTTCCGGGACGAAGCGGATGGCGCCGTCCTGCACCGCGGCCAGCGCCGGTTCGGTAATGGCCTGGCGCCCGCCCGGACGGCCATCCGGCAGCGTGTCGCGGGTCAGGTCGAGGAACCACTGGTCGGTCAGCATCGGTTCGATGACCGCGTCGGAACGCTGGCTGATCGGCACCTGCAAGGTGTGCTTCCTGGTTTCCACCAGCAGGCCAGCGGTTTCGAGGTCGGCCAGCACGGCCTTGCGCGCGGCAAAGCGGTCGAGACCGCGATATTTCCGTGGCGCGTTGTCGTTGACGGTGGCGTCCAGATCAAGCACGACGATGGGCGTCAGGCCGTGCCGCGCGCCGATCTGCCAGTCGTTGAAATCATGTGCCGGCGTGATCTTCACGCAGCCGGTGCCGAATTCGCGGTCCACGTACTCGTCGGCGATGACCGGGATCTCGCGATCGGTCAGCGGCAGCTTGAGTGTCTTGCCGACCAGCGCCTGGTAGCGTGCATCCTGCGGATGCACCGCCACGGCGACGTCGCCGAGCATGGTTTCCGGCCGCGTCGTGGCGACCACCAGGCCCGCGCCGCCGTCGCTGGCCGGGTAGCGGATCGACCACAGCGCGCCTTCCTTCTCGACGTTGTTGACCTCCAGGTCCGATACCGCCGTCATCAGCACCGGATCCCAGTGCACCAGGCGCTTGCCGCGGTAGATCAGGCCGTCGCGATACCAGGTGACGAACACGCGCCGCACCGCGGCCGACAGTCCGGCATCCATGGTGAAGCGTTCGCGCGACCAGTCCACCGAGGCCCCCAGCCGGCGCATCTGGCGGGTGATGGTGGAACCGGATTCCTCCTTCCATTGCCATACGCGCTCGATGAAGGCCTGCCGGCCCAGGTCGTGGCGCGACTTGCCGGCCGCGGCGAGCTGGTTCTCGACGATCTTCTGCGTGGCGATGCCGGCATGGTCGGTGCCGCCCTGCCACAGCGTGCGGTCACCCAGCATGCGGTGGTAGCGGCTGAGCGCATCCATGATGGTCTGCTGGAAGGCATGGCCCATGTGCAGCGTGCCGGTGACGTTCGGTGGCGGCAGCAGGATGCAATACGGATCCCCGTCGCCGGCCGGCGCGAACAGGCCATCGGCCTCCCATTTCGCATACCACTTCGATTCGATCTGGCCGGGTTCGTAGCTCTTGTCCATGGGCACGCCGTATCGCCGCGGCAGCGGCGTCTCGTGAAGGAAAGGAATCGCGCAGTTTAGCCGGGTGTGGCGCGCGCCCAAAATGGGCCAGGCCCCCACCGCGGGACGGGCGGGCGGTCACGGTCGGCGCAGGCGGCCAAGGCGGATGGCGCGCCACGTCGCCGGCGGACACGAGCTCGAAAGCCAGCCGCGAAGACGCGGGCGTACCTGGGCGGGTCGATGCAGCGCCGGCGAAGACCGGCCGTCCACCGCCGACAGGCAGGCAGCAGGAATGCCGCCATGCAGGAAGCCCCGGTTTCCTGCCAGGCTTGCCTCGGCACGACCGGGTTGCGCCATGCGCAAGCGGGATCGCGCCGGGCTCGACCGGCCCCCGGCCCCGCACTTCGTGCCTCACCGCGCCCAATCCGCCCCGCGTCGGGCCCCGACCACCCCGTGTCAGGGCCCGCCACCGTCCGCCGCGGCGGGCGCGGCCGGCAGCACCAGCTTCAGGTAGGGGGCAGGCGCTTCCTGGTCGGGCGGCACCCATGCGTGGGCCGGTTGGCCGGCGGGTCCGAGCGAACGGATGTAGGCGTAGATGTCGGCCAGGTCACGGTCGCCGAGATAGCGGAAGGTCCAGTACGGCATGGCCGGGCGCGACTTCAGCCCGCGCAGGCGCCCGATCCATTCAGCAGCGCTCAGATCCTGTACGTACAGCCGCAGGTTGGGCGCGTAGGTGGTGCCCCATGGGCCCTGGAAATTCATCCCGCCACCGGTCAGCAGCACGTCCCGCGCCGCGTGGCCGCCGTTTTCCGCCCAGCCGGGCGTGTGGCAGTCCTGGCAGCCGCCGTAGTTCACCAGGAACTCGCCATGCGCGATGGACGGGCCGGAGGCGCGCGCGTCGGCTGCGGCGGTCGGAACCGACCCGAGAAACCCGAGGATGGCGAACGCCGCAATGGCCCTGACCATGACGTGCCTCGTATGCGCAGGGTGATCTCGCGGCGAGTATTGATCCGCCGCAAGGGCCGCGCAAGTGCCGGGCTGGGCGTCGCCGCGGCGCGCCGTGGAGCCCGTTCCATGCGTGCTCCATCGATTTCCGGACATCGCCAGGCCGCACGCAAGGCGGCTGACCGCCGATGAAACGTCCGCAGCGGCTTTCAGCGGTGTTCCAGGTCCCTGCACGCATGCGCCACGGGACCGCGAGGAAGGTCACATGTCGTGCTTGACGAGCTCGAAGCCGGCTGCCTTGTAGGTCTTCCAGCGTTCGCGTGAGCCGGCGCGCTGGTCTGCGTCGGCGGGCACGACTTCCAGCACGCGCTCGAACTGCCCGGGTGCGCATTCGTCACGCAGGTTGATGACCAGCGGGCGGTCGGGCGTGGTGGTGCCCGGGGCTACGATCAGCACCGGCGTGATGGCGTCGTCTTCCTCGCCGGCGATCTGGTGCGGGATGAAGGCTTCCTCGTCGAAGGCCCAGAGGATTTCATCCAGGGCCTGCGCCTGTTCGGCCGAGCGCGCCAGGATCAGGGTGGGCAGTTCGGCGGCGAAGGCCCTGCGCGCCAGCTCGCACACCAGCAGCAGGGGCTCGGCGCGAAAGCGCGGCTTGTCGATCAGGTAGAAGGCGGCCTGCGGCATGACGTCAGCCGACCGGCGCGGTCGCGGTGGGACCGCCGTGCATGGCGAGCGCCACGAACATGCCGATGGTCATGGCGATCAGGGCACCAAAGGCAATGCCGAAGAAGGCGAGGATGGCCGGACCCCGGCGGCCGGACGGGCGCGTCTTGTAGAGGTAGTAGGGCACGAACACCGAGGTCAGCAGGATGATGCCGACGTTCAGCCACCAGGGCCGGCGGATGTCGAGCTGGCGCGAATCGAAGTGCAGCCAGCCGAAGCAGGCCGCCAGGATGGCCACTTCGTACACCAGGTTGATGCCGCTGCCACGCAGCGACGCCAGCGCCTGCTGGGCGTTCTCCGGGTTGATGGCAAGGTCCGGGTAGAGGGCGACCAGCAGCATGCCGAACACCAGGTTGATACCGAACACGGCCGCGATGGCCTGGGTCTTGCGGCGCTGCAGCGGATCGTCCTCGCGCATGGTCAGCCGCAGCGGTCGATCAGGTACTGGGCGAGCAGGCGCACCGGGCGACCGGTGGCCAGGCCCTTGCGACCGCTTTCCCAGGCGGTGCCGGCGATGTCGAGATGGGCCCAGCGGCGCTCCTCGGTGAAGCGCGCGAGGAAGCAGCCGGCGGTGATGGCGCCGGCGTACTTGCCACCGATGTTGGCCACGTCGGCAAAGCCCGATTCCAGCTGGGTCTGGTAGTCGTCCCACAGCGGCAGGCGCCAGGCGCGGTCATGGCTGGCCTCGCCGGCGGCCAGCAGCCGGGTCGCCAGTTCCTCGTCACGCGTCATGAGGCCGGTGGCGTGCTTGCCCAGCGCGACCACGCAGGCCCCGGTCAGGGTGGCGGCGTCGATGATGACTTCCGGGTCGAAGGTGCGCGCGGTCCAGGTAAGCGCATCGCAGAGGATCAGCCGCCCCTCGGCATCGGTGTTCAGCACCTCGATGGTGAGCCCGGACAGGCTGGTCAGGATGTCGCTCGGCCGATAGGCACCGCCACCGGGCATGTTCTCCACCGCGGGTACGACGCAGACGAGGTTGAGTGGCAGCGCCAGTTCGACCGCGGCGAGGAAGGCGCCCAGCACGCCGGCCGCGCCGCACATGTCGAACTTCATTTCCTCCATGCCGGCCCCCGGCTTGAGCGATAGCCCGCCACTATCGAAGGTGACGCCCTTGCCCACCAGGGCCACCGGCCGGGCGTTGCCGCCGCCGTTCCAGGTCAGCGCGATCAGCTTGGGCGGGTTGGCCGAGCCCTGCGCGACCCCGAGCAGGGCACCCATGCCGAGCTGCTCCATGGCGTCGCGTTCCAGCACCTGCAGGGTGACGCCGGCGTGACTGTCGGCAATCTCCTGGGCGCGCGCGGCGATCCAGGCCGGATTGCAGATGTTCGGCGGCAGGTTGCCGAGCTCGCGCGCGAAGCGCACGCCGCGGGCGATGGCGGCGGCTTCGGTCAGGGCGCGAACGCAGGCGTTGTCCGCCTCCGGCACCGTGAAGCAGATGGCGCCCAGCCGCGGTCGGGTCGCAGCCGGCTCCTTGGGCTTGAAGGTCGCGGTGTAGCGGTAGGCCTGCTGGTCGGCGGCCAACGCGGCAACGCGCAGTTTCCAGGCAAGATCCCGGTCCGGCACGTCCAGCTCGGCCAGGCACGACACGGCCGCGTCGACCGGCTGGCTGACGAGCGCGCGCACGGCATCGCTGGCGGCGCGGTGGAACGCGCCGGAATCGAACTTGTCCTTCGCGCCCAGGCCGACCACCAGCACCCGCGCGGCGCGAATGCCGGGCAGCGCGAACAGCATGGCGCTGCTGCCCGGTTTGCCGGTGAGATCGCCGCTTTCGGCCAGCCGCGCGATCGCTCCCCCGGTGTGCGTGTCAAGGCGTCGGGCCGCAGCGCTGGGCTCGCGATTCTCGAACATGCCGACAATCAGGCACGCGGTATCGAGGTTTTCCGTGGCATCGGTGGTGGTGGCGAAAGTCAGTGTCATGAAGGGTTCCGCATTGGCAGGTGGAGGGATCCTTGGCATGCGCGGGCGCCGTGCGGGGCGCCGTCGGCGCCGACAGCCGCAGCGGCCGCGCCAGCGGGTACACTGGTGCGGTGCACCCGGACGCGGTGCATCGCGCGGACGCGCGGCCGGCTGGTCTGCATGCAGGCCCGGGCCCGTCATTCGCGGGATCCGGCTGCCTTCGACCAGCGCGCATGAAGCTTCCCATTCTAAGCCAATCCCCGCGTGCCAGGCGTGTGCTGGCCGCGTTGCGTCCCGGCATCGCCGATCGCTACCTGCTGCGAGAAGTGGTGGCGAGTTTCCTTGCCGCCTCGACGGTATTGATGGTGGTGCTGGTGGGCGGCACCCTCGCCGACCTGCTGTCCAAGGTGGTGCGCGGGCGGGTGCCGGCCGACCTGCTGTTCACCCTGGTCGGCCTGCGCATGGTGGGCTCGCTCGCCATCCTGTTCCCGCTGGCGGCCCTGCTCGGCGTGCTGCTGGCTTACGGGCGCCTGTGGCGCGACAGCGAAATGGCCGTCCTGCAGTCCTCCGGCCTGGGCCTGCGTGGTCAGGCGCGGCCGCTGGTCCTGTTTGGCCTGGGCGTGGCAGCCGTACTCGCGCTGGTGTCCTTCTGGCTTGGGCCGGCGGCCGACCGCCAGGCCCAGCGCCTGTTGCAGGAGGCCAGTCGCTCGCTGGTCGTGGCGGGCCTGGAGCCGGGGCGCTTCGTTTCCCTGCCGGGGCGCGACGGCGTGATCCATGTCGGCGCCATGTCCGCCGACGGCACGCACTTCCAGCGCATGTTCATCGAAACCGAGCGCAACGACCGCCAGGGCGATCCGGTGCGCATCGACGTGATCACCGCGGCGCGCGGCTTCCTCTACCACGATGCCGATGGCGTCGGGCGCTACATGGCACTGGAGGATGGCTTCCGCGTCGAGGGCAAGCTGGGCGAGAACGATTACCGCCTGATGCGTTTTGCCCGCAACGATTTCCGTCTGCCCGACAGCGTCGCCAATGACAGCGACGAGGTGCTCAAGCGGGCGGCGCCGACCCACATCCTGCTCGACAACCGCGACGATCCGGTGCTGCTGGCCGAACTCCACTGGCGCCTCGCCGCCCCGCTGTCCACCCTGGTGCTGGTGTTGCTGGCCTGGCCGCTGTCGCGCTCGAACTCGCGCGAACCGCGCTATGCGCGCCTGCTGCTGGCACTGCTGGCCTGGTTGATCTATTTCAACTTCCTGGTGCTGGCACGCACCTGGCTGGCGCAGGGCCAACTGTCCCCGCTGCTCGGCTTCTGGTGGATTCACGCCGTCACCGCCGCACTCGCCCTGTGGCTGGTGTGGCACGGACAGCGCTTGCCCCGCCCGCGCGCGGCGAGGACCACCTGATGGCCGCCTGGCGCATCAAGCGGGTGGACTGGCTGGTGGCACTGGCCGTATTCGGCGCGGTCGCCCTGACCTGGACGGTCATCGTCGGCCTCGATGCGGTGCGTGCGTTCCTCTCCGAACTCGATGAGGTGGGGCAGGGGGGCTACAGCCTCACCACGGCACTGGTCCATATCCTGCTGACCCTGCCGCGGCGCTTCTATGAAATGTTCGGCCATGCCGCGTTGATCGGCACCCTGCTTGGCCTGGGCGGCCTGGCCAACAGCGGCGAGTTGACCGCGCTGCGTGCTGCGGGCCTGTCCAAACTGCGCATCTGCGCTTCCGCTGCGCTCGGACTCGGCGTCCTCACCCTGCTGGTGGTGGTGATGGGCGAAACCGTGGCTCCGGTCGGCGACCGCCGCGCGCAGGGCCTGGCGCTGGAGGCCAAGTCCGACCACATCGCCCTCGCCTATGGTGGCACCCTGTGGGCCCAGGACGGCAACCGCGTGCTGGCCGCGCGGCGTGCCAGCGCGCGCGCCGACGGGCAGGTCCAGCTCGCCGGGGTGCGCGTGTTCGAGTTCGAGGCGGACGGGCGCCTGGCGGCGCTGTCGATGGCGGCCGACGCCACCCCTGCGGACGATGGCTGGACCCTGCGCGAGGTGCGGCGCACCGAGTTCGACCAGCATGCGGCGCGCACCACCACGGCGGCGCATTCGCACTGGCCCTCGAGACTCGATCCGCGCCTGCTGGCACTCAGCATCGTGCGCCCGCAGTATCTCAGCCTGCGTGACCTTT
This sequence comes from Dokdonella sp., assembly GCA_023228465.1. Lineage (GTDB taxonomy): Bacteria > Pseudomonadota > Gammaproteobacteria > Xanthomonadales > Rhodanobacteraceae > Dokdonella_A. The sequence goes on from JALOBC010000001.1 coordinate 222,996, forward strand.
CCCGCAACATCCGCTGGCTGCGCCGCAACCAGCAGGATGCCAGCGGCCTGCAGCGTACCTGGTGGGCGCGCGTGTTCTATCCCGTCGACGTGCTCGTGCTTGCCTTCTGCGCGGTGCCGTTTGCCTTCGGCGCGCTGCGCAGTGGGGGTCTTTCCAAGCGCCTTTTCATCGGGATCATCGGTGCGCTGACCTTCTATTTCCTGCAGCGCGCGGCGGTCAATTTCGGCGCCGTGTACGGCCTGCATCCGGGTATCGCCA
>JALOBC010000096.1 GCA_023228465.1 Dokdonella sp.
TATGCGGCAACTAAAAAATCAAACGAGCTTATGGCTCACACATATAGCCATCTTTACGGCATACAGACCACGGGGCTGAGGTTCTTTACGGTTTACGGACCGTGGGGCAGACCTGATATGGCACCGATGCTATTTGCCGATGCAATATCAAACGACAGAGCCATAAAGGTGTTTAACCACGGCAACATGAGCCGGGATTTTACCTACATAGACGACATAGTGGACGGCGTTATCAAGGTTATAGACAATCCATCAAACTGCAATGTGTACAATATCGGCAATAACGCTCCTGTAAGTCTGATGGAGTTCATAGAGACGCTTGAAGATGCGCTTGGCAAAAAAGCAGAGAAAAACTTTATGCCTATGCAAGACGGCGATGTCGTCTCTACTTATGCGGATGTGAGCGGCTTGATGAGTGATTTTGGATACAAACCGGATACAAAACTCTCAGAGGGAATAGAAGAGTTTGTGGAGTGGTATAAGAGGTTTTACAAATATGATTAACATTATCCTTTGTGGTGGTTCAGGTACGCGACTCTGGCCTATAAGCCGCACTCTTATGCCGAAGCAGTTTGTAAAGCTATTTGACAATAAATCACTTTTTCAACTCACGGTTGATAGGAACTCTAAAGTTTGCGATAGTCAATTTGTGGTATCAAATGCCGAGCAGTACTTTTTAGCGATTGATCAACTTGAAGAGCTCAACAAAACAAATAATAAATATTTACTAGAACCGGTAGGAAGAAATACTGCACCCGCTATTGCGCTGGCTTGTATGGCGCTTGATAAAGAGGAGATAGTTCTCGTTACTCCGAGCGATCACCTCATAAAAAATGAGACAGAGTATCAAAAAGTTATCCAAAGAGCAAAAGAATTGGCATCTCAAGACTTTCTTGTAACATTTGGTATTAAACCAACTTTTGCAGAAACAGGTTTTGGGTATATTGAAGCTGTTGGTGAAGATGTTAGAGCGTTTCATGAAAAGCCTGATTTTGATACTGCTACAAAATATTTAGAAGCTGGAAATTACTACTGGAACTCTGGGATGTTTATGTTTAAAGCAGGTCTGTTTTTAGAAGAATTAAAAAAATACTCTCCTGAAATATATAAAGCTTCGAAAATTGCTTTTGAAAACAAGCAACTTATAACCGATAATCAGCTACGAATTACTCACGAATTAATGAGTGCTATTCCAGAAGACAGCATAGACTACGCTGTGATGGAAAAGAGTAGCGTAGTTAAAGTTATCCCGAGTGATATCGACTGGAGTGACGTTGGAAGCTTTGATGCACTTGCAGTAGAGTTGCCAAGTGATGAGAATAATAATTTAATACTCTCAAATAAAAGAGTTGAGACGATAGATATACAAGACTGCATTATAGTCGATACCGATGATGCTTTGCTTGTATGTAAAAAAGGCTCATCCCAAAAAGTCAAAGATATTGTCTCAAAGCTTAAAGAAGAGAACTCAGAACTTCCAAATATTCATCTTACAGGGCACAGACCGTGGGGAACCTACACTATTTTAGAAGATTCTCTAGGCTACAAAATAAAACGAATAGAAGTAAAACCTGCCAAAAGACTAAGCCTGCAAAAACACAAGCATAGAAATGAACACTGGGTAGTGGTGTCTGGTTGTGCAACCGTAACCGTAAATGACAAAACTTTTGCACTTAATCAAAATGAATCCACTTATATAAAAGCTGGTGATATTCATAGACTTTCAAACGACACAGATGAACTACTTGTTATTATAGAGGCTCAAGTTGGCAGTTATACAGGCGAAGATGACATTGTTAGAATTGAAGATGATTATCAGAGAGATGAGCGTTAAGTGCTAAGCGTTAAGTGAGGAAGAGATAAAATGAAATGTGAAAATCTAGATGTTTGGAAACGAAGTTGTCGGTTAAGCGTAGAAGTTTATAGAAATTTTGCTGATTGTCGTGACTTTGGATTTAAAGATCAGATTACCAGAAGTTCTCTCTCTATTGGTTCAAATATTGCTGAAGGAATGGAAAAAGAGTCTGATAAAGAAAAAATGAGATTTATAGAAATTGCAAAAGGCTCAGCAGCTGAACTTATAACACAAGTTTATATAGGCATAGAAATAGAGTATATTAATAAAAAAGATGGTTTAATTTGGACAAAAGAACTCAATGAAATCCTAAAAATGCTAACAGGACTAAAGAAAAATTACATAGGAGAAACAAAATAAATGGATAATAAAGAACTTAACACTACTAGCTTAGCGCTTAACGCTGAGGGTCAACCAAAGGTTGCTCTCATAACAGGCATCACAGGACAAGATGGAAGTTATTTGGCAGAATTTTTACTCAAAAAAGGTTACATCGTTCACGGCATAAAGAGAAGAGCGTCACTGTTTAACACGGACAGAATAGACCATCTCTACCAAGACCCTCATGAAAAAAATGTAAAGCTATTTCTCCACCATGGCGATATGACGGACAGTATGAATCTAACTAGAATTATCCAAGAGACACAACCGGATGAGATATACAATCTTGCTGCAATGAGCCATGTGGCAGTATCTTTTGAAACACCAGAATATGTAGCAAATGCAGATGGCACAGGAACTCTAAGACTTTTAGAAGCAGTAAAACTTTTAGGACTCACTAAAAAAACAAAGATTTATCAAGCTTCGACATCTGAACTTTATGGAAAAGTGCAAGAAACTCCTCAAAGCGAAACTACTCCTTTTTATCCAAGAAGCCCATATGCAGTAGCTAAAATGTATGCATATTGG
>JALOBC010000058.1 GCA_023228465.1 Dokdonella sp.
TCCTGTTCTCGTCAGGTGACCCGGCCCTCGACTCCTGTCTCGGGCGCGCGGCGGGCCGCCTGCCCCGACGGGCAGGCAGCCGTTCCCGTCGCGCCCGGCGTGACCACCGCCGACAACTATCACGTCGTAGTCGTACATGCTTCCAGCCCTTCGTTCAGCGCAGCGTGCCGGCACCGTCGGTCACCACACTCGAACATCCTGTTCTCGTCAGGTGACCCGGCCGCCGTCCGCGCAATCCGCGCAACGAACACGCGCGTCACTTTCGTACATCTTGCGCAACTTCGCGTCGCGCCGGATATGCATGATGGCCCGTCGGCGCCCGTGGCGCGGCATTCTAACGTGCCAGCGCGGGTGGCACGAAACCTGCTACTGCCAAGGGCACTCCCACCGGCGCGCGGCGTTTGCGAGCACGTCGGCACACCGGAATTCAGGGGCCGGTTGCGCCGGTGGGAGGGCTTTACCAGCCACGAATGCGCTGCGGGAGGGATGCGGAGAGGGAGGCTGGCGCCCGGTGGTTCCAGGAACAGGGGGATCCAGGAGAACCGTTGGTACCGGGCGCCAGTGATCGGGAAACCGTCGTGACGCTTGGAGAAGCCGGCGCAAGCCGGCTTTTTCACGTCTGGCTGCATAGTATACCGATTCAAGCCATTGGCAAAGTGTGACGTACTTGGCCAATGGCTGCCGCACGCAGCAAGCGCAGACACGGCGGGTGCTGTCAGTTTGCGACGTCGCACGTCGCGATTGCTCGCTGATCGCCATTTTCCGCGCGGCGGGAGGACATTCGAGGCCTTGGCACGGCATTTGCTGCATACCCAATGGGCAGGCAAGCAGCCCGTGCCGGAGGTCTCAAGATGAATACCGTTGCCACGATGAGCATCAATCCACTGTTTCTTCGTCACGATCTCATGATCGAACTGGGGCGCCTCGAAATGGCCATCGACGCCGCGCGCGGTGAAGCCCGCGAGCTGCAGGTGGACCAGCTCGAAATGCGCTGCGCCCAGATCAGCGAAGCGCTCAACCGCCTTCCCGCATAACCGAATCGGCAGCAGGAACAGGGGCCGGGGGCCGCGCGCAAGCGCGGCCTTTTATTTTGTCTTCCGCCGCGGTCACCGCATCGCCAGGAAACAGCGTGTGAAGGCCGCGGCCGCGCCCGCCACGGTGGCGCGCCGCCACGGGTCGGGCGTCGGCGCTGGGTGTCACGCACCGCCTGTTCGGCGCGCAGCCGCCGTTCACTGCGCCAGCGTGCGGGCCAGGATATCGGCGAGATCCGGTGAAAGCTGCGCACGCGCCGCCATGCGTTCAAGTTCCGCATGCATCAGGCGACGACGCGCAGGCTCCAGGCGGCGCCAGCCGCCGAACGCGGTGGCGAGCCGCGCCGCGACCTGCGGGGTGGGAGAATCGAGGCGCAGGATCGCCTCGGCGACGCAACGGTAGCCGGCGCCGTCGGCGCGATGGAAGCCGCGCAGGTTGCGCAGGGCGAAACTGCCCAGCAGGGCATGCACGTTGTTCGGATTGCTCCAGTGGAAGTCGGGGTGCGCCGTCAGCGCCTCGACCCGCGTGACCGTGTCCGGATGCGCGACGCTCGCCTGCAGCGCGAACCACTTGTCCAGCACCAGGGGGTTGCCGGCATGCCGCGCGGCAAACGCCGCCAGGACCGCATCGGCATCGCCCGCCCCATGGTCCAGCAGGGCGGCCATTGCCGCCAGGCGGTCGGTGAGGTTGCGCGCCGCCGCGAACTGCGCACGGGCCAGCGCCAGGTGGCGCGCGCCGGCGTGGCACAGCGCGGCCAGGCAGGCGTTGCGCAAGCGCCGGCCGGCCTGGCTGGCCAGGTCGCTTGCCCTGCCATCCAGGCTGGCCAGTCGGCCACAGATAGCCAGCAGGGAATCTTCCAGCGCCTGCCCGAGCGCGCCTTGGAGCCCGACGCGCGCCGCGTGCACTGCTTCCGGATCGATCCCGTTGCGGTCGGCGGCGAGCGAGGCGGCGTCCGGCAAGGTCAGCAGTTCGGCAGCCAGGGCCGGATCGATGTCGGTTTCCTCCAGGGCCCTGTGCAGGCTGCCGGTCCAGGCGGCCACGTCGCCGGCTTCCGGCCGCCCGTGCTCCAGCAACTGGGCGAACAGCCGACGCACCAGGGTGTCGGCGGCAAGCCAGCGGTTGAAGCCTTCGCTCTCGTGGCGAACCAGGGCGGCCAGCGCCGCCGCGTCGAGATCGTGGTGCAGACGCACCGGGGCGGAAAAGCCGCGCAGCAGGGACGCGGTCGGTGCAGCGCCGATGTCGCAGAAGCGGAAGCTGGCCGCGGGCGCTTCGAGCAACAGGATGCGCTCGCGCCCGACCGGCTCGATCTCGCCCGCCAGGCGCAGCGGCAAGGCCGCACCGGCGGGGTCGAACAGGGCGACATCGATCGGTATCGGCAGGGCCTGCTTGTCCGGCTGGCCCGCGGTGGCCGCAGTGTGTTGGCGCAGTTCGAGCTCGAGCGTGGCGGTGGACGCATCGTGGCGGATGCGCGCCTGCACTTCGGGCGTGCCGGCCTGGGTGTACCAGGCCAGCCAGGGCGACAGGTCGCGGCCATTGGCCTCACCCAGGGCGGCGAGAAAGTCCTCCACCGTCACGGCCTGGCCGTCGTGACGCATGAAATAGAGATCCAGACCGCGCCGAAAGCCCTCGCGGCCAAGCACGCTGGCGAGCATGCGCACGATCTCGGCGCCCTTCTCGTACACCGTGGCGGTATAGAAATTGTTGATTTCGCGGTACTGGGCGGGACGTACTGGATGCGCCAGGGGCCCGCCATCCTCGCTGAATTGCACGCGCCACAGCGTCTTGACGTCTTCGATGCGCCGCAAGGTGCGCGAGGCGCAATCGGCTTCGAACTCCTGCTCGCGATAGACCGTCAGGCCTTCCTTCAGGCACAGCTGGAACCAGTCGCGGCAGGTGACGCGGTTGCCGCTCCAGTTGTGGAAGTATTCGTGCCCGATCACCGCCAGCACGTGGCGGTAATCGTCATCGGTGGCACTGTCCGGGTCGGCCAGCAGGTACTTTGCATTGAAGATGTTGAGACCCTTGTTCTCCATCGCGCCCATGGTGAAGTCGTGCGTGGCGACGATATGGAACTGGTCGAGGTCGTAGCAGCGCCCGAAGCGCGCCTCATCCCAGGCCATCGCCCGCTTCAGGCACTGCATGGCCCAGGCGCAGCGGCCGATGGCCTCGGCTTCGGCGTGGATGAACAGCTGCACCTGGCGGCCTTCGCTCGTGGTGAAGCGGTCGCTGAGGGTTTCCAGGCGACCGGCCACCAGTGCGAACAGGTAGCTGGGCTTGGGGTGCGGATCGACGAAGCGCGCCCAATGGCGACCATCGGCAAGTTCGCCGGCCGCCTCGGCATTGCCGTTGGCAAGCAGCAGCGGATAGCGCGCCCGATCCGCGCGCAGCGTCACCGTGTAGCGCGCCAGCACGTCGGGTCGATCGGGGAACGGGGTGATGCGGCGGAAACCCTCGGCTTCGCACTGGGTCAGCAGGAAGCCCAGTTCGCGGCTGCCGCTCAGGTACAGGCCTTCGAGCGCCGTGTTGTGCGCCGGCACGATGCGCACGCGCGTTTCCACCACCGCGTGCGCAGGCAACCCGGACAGGGTCAGGTGGGCGCCGGCGTATTTCCATTGCGCCGGATCGAGCGCCTGGCCATCGACCCGCACCTCGAGCAGTTCCAGCTGTTCGGCGTCGAGCACCAGTGGCGCCCCCGACTGGGCCGGGTCGACCGCCACGACCAGGCGCGCCGCGACCTCGGTGGCGTCGGGATCGAGGTCAAACGTGAGCTCGATGTGCTCGATGCGCCAGGCCGAGGCGCGATAATCGCGCAGGAATACACGGGGCGTGGCACCGCTGGAATCGTTCATGGTCTTGGTGGATGGCGGGCGCCCGGCAGGCTAGCACGCATGTCCGGAGCCTGTGTATCGTGTCCGCTCTCCCTGCTTCCGGCGCCACGCATGTCGAACACCCGCTTTCCCACGTTCGCCGACATCGAAGCCGCCGCCCAGCGCATTGCGCGGCATGCCCATCGCACACCGGTGCGCCGTTCGCGCTCGCTGGATGCACTGGCCGGTGCCGAGCTCCATTTCAAGTGCGAAAACCTGCAGCGCAGCGGCGCATTCAAGTTCCGCGGCGCCTGCAACGCCGTGTGGTCGCTGCCGGCCGAGGTCGCGGCGCGGGGCGTGGTCACGCACTCTTCGGGCAACCATGGCGCGGCGCTTGCGCTGGCCGCACGCACGCGCGGCATCCCGGCGCACGTCGTGGTGCCGGAAGGCGCCGTGAAATCCAAGCTCGCGGCCATCCTGGCCTACGGCGCCACCCTGCATCGCTGCGCCGCCAGCATGGCCGCGCGCGAAGCCGGCGCCGAGGCCGTGCGCGCGGCCACCGGCGCCACCCTGGTGCATCCCTATACCGACCCGGCGGTCATCGCCGGCCAGGGCACGGCGGCCCTGGAGTTGCTCATCGAAACCGGCCCGCTGGACGCACTGGTGGTGCCGATCGGTGGCGGCGGCCTTGCCGCCGGCAGCGCCATCGTCGCCCAGGCACTGCATCCGGGCATGCTGGTGCTGGCCGCAGAACCGGCCGGCGCGGCGGATGCGGCGGCATCGCTCGCGCGCGGCAAGCGCGTGACCGATGGGATCCCCGACACGCTTTGCGACGGCTTGCGCGGCACGCTGGGCGCGATCAATTTCGCCATCCTGCGCGAACACGCAATCGAGGTACTGACGGTCGACGATGTCGATACGATTGCCGCCATGCGCCTGGTCTTCGAGCGCCTGAAGCTGGTCGTCGAGCCGTCCGCGGCCATCGCCCTGGCCGCCGTGCTGGCGCAGCGCGAACGCCTGGATGGCTACCGCATCGGCGTGCTCCTGTCGGGCGGCAACGTCGATCTGGACGCCTTGCCCTGGTGAGCGGTGCGGGTGCGGGCACGCGACCGGGATGGGGCGGAATGAACAACTGCCAAACCCCGCCGGGGCGGTTCGCCCGCGGGCCGGGCCGGGCCGCTGGCTGCGCAGGCTCGCCAGGTCTTGCCCCGAGTTGAAGGCCGCGCTTCGTCAGGCGCGGCGGAATTTCAGCGTGGCGAGCGCCAGCGCGCCGAGAATCAGCACGATGCCGGCGGCGTCGGTACCCGTCGGGCGTTCACCCAGCACCGCCCAGGCGAAGCCGATGCCGGCCACCGGGATCGCCAGACTGGACAGGCCGGCGATGTGCGCCGGCAGGCGTGCGACGATGCTCGACCATAGGAGCCAGGCCAGGCCCGAGGAAAGCACCGCATTGTAGGCCAGCGCGGCCCAGAACCAGGCGGCCCACTCGATCGGCCGCTCCGGCACGGCCAGCGCGATGACCACCAGGCCGATGGCGCCGACCAGCATCTGCCAGGCGGTCAGCGACAGCGCATCGATGCCGCCACGCTGGAATGCACGTTTGCTGCCGATCACGCCGATCGCCCAGCCGACGCCACCGGCGAGCGCCAGCAGCGCGCTCGGCAGGTCGCCGCCGCTGCGCCACGGCGCCAGTACCAGGAGCAGTCCGATCGCGGCAAGGCCGAGACTGGCCCAGACCCGCGGAGCAGGCCGCTCGCGGAACACCGCCCAGCCGATCAAGACCACCCAGAACGGCATGGTGTAGGCGAGCAGCGCCGTCTTGCCGGCGCCACCATCGACCAGTGCCCACTGCACCAGGGCCTGGAACACCGTGGTCTGCGACAGACCCACCAGGATCGTCGGCGCCAGCGGCGGCGGTCGCAGTGATGCGCCGCGCAGCAGCAGCACAAGGAACAGGACGGCCGTGCCGAACACGTAGCGCAGCGCCGCGAACTCGAACGGCCCGGAATAGTGCAGCGCCTGCTTCATGACGATCCAGTTGTAGCTCCAGATCAGGCTGAGCAGGATCAGCATGGCCAGCGCGCGGCGGCGGGACGAATCGACAGGCACGGCGGCAGGCGCTGGCAACGGGGCGCTTATCATAGGGGTCTGCGTCCGCCAGGAGTGCAGGCAGGCATGCACGACGATCGAAGAATGCGGTGTGCCTGGGCCGGCCCCGGGGTGGCCGCCAACCTGCGCGCCTACCACGACACGGAATGGGGCCTGCCGTTGCATGACGACCGCGCGCTCTTCGAGCTGCTGTGCCTGGAAGGCGCGCAGGCCGGGCTTGCCTGGCGCACGGTGCTCGACAAGCGCGAGCACTACCGGCGCGCCTTCGCCGGCTTCGACCTCGCTGCCTGCGCGCAGCTGGACGACCGGCGCATCGAGGAACTGCTGGGCGACCCCGGGCTGATCCGCAACCGCCTGAAGATCAGCTCAGTGCGCGACAACGCACGCGCGGCGCTGGCGGCCATCGCCGAACGCGGCAGCCTGGACACCCTGCTGTGGGACTTCGTCGATGGCACGCCCATCTGCAATGCCTGGCGCAGCCCCGTCGACGTACCCGCCACCAGCGGGCATTCCGAGCGCATGGCCAGGGACCTGCGCAAGCGCGGCTTCCGCTTTGTCGGGGCCACCATCTGCTATGCCTTCATGCAGGCCAGCGGCATGGTCAACGACCACCTGGTCGATTGCTTCCGCCATCGCGAGGTCATCGGCGGGCAGCGCTGAGGCCCCTGCCCCTGCAACGTGCAGCGTGCTTCAATACGGGGTCGCCGGCTCCGGTCCGGCTGTCCAGCGCAGGCGCCATGTTCGTCACCGATCCCGCGGCCTTCCTCGCCGCCTTCTCGCAGGAACGCTTCCCGCCCCGCGCGCCGGCCAGCGCACGTGCCGCCTTCCTGGTCAGCCCGGCGGCCACGGAACTGGCGCGCGAATCGGCGCGCGACAACCGCTACATGGATCTCGCCGCGCCGCCGGATCCGGAGCGCATGCGCCGGCAGCACGCGGAACTGGTGCGCGCGCTTGGCGCCGACCTGCCGGTATTCGGCTTCCCCGGCGACCCCGCCTGCCCGGACGACCTCTTTCCCAACAACGTGTATGCGACGACGTGCGGGCGCCTCCTCATCGGCCGCATGCGCCACGCGGTGCGCCAGCGCGAAGCGCAGCGCAGCGACATCCGCGGCTTCTTCCGCGACCTGCTCGGCTATGCCAGCATCGATCTGTCCGGGCGCACGGATCTGGTCGCCGAGCTGACGGGTGCGCTGGTCATCGATCGCGCCCGCGGCATCGGTTTCTGCGGTCTGTCGGAGCGCTGCGACCTGGCCGGCGCGCGCGCCATGCATGCGGCCTTCGGTCTGCGGCTGACCTTTGCGTTCGAACTCGCGCCCGGCGAATATCACACCAACGTGGTGCTGGCCCTGCTCGCCGGTCGCCTGGCCGTGCTCGCGCCGCAGGGCTTGCGCGAGCCGGCGGTCGCCGAAGCGATCCTCGCCGCCTATCCCGGCAGCATCACGCTGGACGGGACGCAAAAGCGCGCCTTCGCCGGCAACGCCATCGCCCTGACGCCCGGGCGCGCGTGGTTCAGCACGCGCGGCGCCGACGCACTGCGACCCGACCAGCGGGCTGCGCTGGCGCGTGCCGGGTTCACGCTGGGGACGGCGGAGCTGGACGCCATCGAATGCGCGGGCGGCAGCCTGCGTTGCTGCGTAGCCGAGATCTTCTGAAGCCGATTGCCGTGCAGCCGGCGAATTCAGCGCCAATTCAATGCATTGTGACGACACTGCGGAACACGCCGGTCATCTTGCTGGCGCTCGCTTCGAGGGCACAGATTTGCAAATCTTGCGAAAGGCCTGGCCGCTGGCATTCATTGCCACGTTGCTGGTAGCCGGGCCGGTCGGGGCGCGCGAGATCAGCGTGCAGGAGGCGGTCGCCCAGGCGCAGCAGGAAACCGGCGGCAAGGTGCTGGCGGTACAGACCTTGCGCCTCGGCAAACGCAAGTTCTACCGCATCAAGGTGCTCACGCACGACGGCCAGGTGCGCGTCGTGCAGATCGCTGCCGAACAATAGCCTGCCGTGCGCCGGCAGGCCCGAACAGGGAGACAGGACATGCGCGTATTGCTGGTGGAAGACGAGGCGCCGTTGCGCGAGACTCTGGCGGCTCGCCTCAAGCGTGACGGCTTCGCCGTGGATGCGGCCGGTGACGGCGAGGAAGGCCTCTACCTCGGCCGCGAGGTGCCGTTTGACGTGGCCATCATCGATCTGGGCCTGCCCAAGCTGTCCGGCATGGAGCTGGTGCGCCAGCTGCGCGAGGCCGGCCAGTCCTACCCGATCCTCATCCTCACCGCACGCTCGAGCTGGCAGGACAAGGTCCAGGGTCTGAAGAACGGCGCCGACGACTACATGGTCAAGCCCTTCCATGTGGAAGAGCTTCTGGCACGCATGAACGCGCTGGTGCGCCGCGCCAGCGGCTGGTCGCGTCCCATGCTCGAATGCGGCCCGGTGGTGCTGGACACCACCGCACAGACGGTCTCGGTGAACGACAGCCCGGTGGATCTCACCAGCTACGAGTACAAGGTGCTCGAATACCTGATGCTGCATGCGGGCGAGCTGGTTTCCAAGGCCGACCTCACCGAACACATCTACCAGCAGGATTTCGACCGCGATTCCAATGTGCTCGAGGTCTTCATCGGTCGCCTGCGGCGCAAGCTCGACCCGGAGAACACCATCAAGCCGATCGAGACCGTGCGCGGCCGCGGCTACCGCTTTGCGCTGGAGCGCACCGAAATCCCCGAGGAGACGCCGGTTCCGGCCGTGGATCGCGCCTGACGCTGCCTGTCCGGCTTATGATGCAGCGGCGGCAAGACCGCCAGCGCGGCGCCGGCTTCGTGCCGGAGCGTCCCCGCGCCGGCGGCTTGCGCAACTGATTCCATAGGCCCGAAAGGCTCCCGGATGGCGCGCCCGCTCTCGCTGCAGACCCGCTCGCTGGCCGCGGCGGTGGTGGTACTGGCCGGTTTTCTCGCGCTGGCGTTCGTGGCGCTCGACCGCGCCTTCGTGGAGGCCAGCGAGAGCACCCTGCGCGATCGCCTGCAGGGCTATCTTTACGCCTATCTCGCCGGTTCGGACACGACCCGCGCGGGCACCCTGATTCCGCCCGAGATCGGTCCCGATCCACGCTTCGACGAGCCGGTGACGAGCGGGCTCTACGCCGGCATCGTCGGCGCGCATATCGTCGGCGGCCGTGACGACGGCTGGCGCTCGCCCTCGGCGCTGGGCCGCGACCTGCCCTTCTCCGCGCCGCTGCCGCGCGGCCCGGCGCGCTTCGAGGGCCCGCTGGAAACCCCGGTGGGCAGCCTGTATGTGCTGGCCCAGGGGGTGGACTGGAACGTCAACGGCAAGAACCCGCTGCACCTGACCTTCTACGTGGCCGAGGACGACCGCTCGCTGCGTGCCCAGGTCAACATCTACCGGCGCACCCTGCTGACCTGGCTGGGCGTGCTCGGCGTGGTGCTGCTGCTGCTGCTCTCCGGCGTGCTGCGCTGGAGCCTGGCGCCCCTGCGTCGCGTCAGCGCCGACCTGCGGCGGGTGGAACGCGGCACGAACGAGCGCCTGGGCCAGGTCTACCCGATCGAGCTGGCCGGCCTGACCCGCAGCATCAACGCCTTCATCGACGGCGAACGCGAACGTGCCGTGCGCTATCGCAATACCCTGTCCGACCTTGCGCATAGCCTGAAGACCCCGCTGGCCGTCATGCGCAGCCAGCTGGAGAACGGCAGCGACCATGAAACCCTGCGCTGGACCGTGCTCGAGCAGGTCGGGCGCATGGACGAGATCGTCGCCTATCAGCTTTCGCGCGCTGCCACCAGCGGCCACCAGACCTTCGCCGCGCCGCTGCCGATCGACTCCTTCGCCGAGGAAATCGTGCGCAGCCTGGAGAAGGTGCACGCGGCCAAGGCGATCCTGTGCGAGTTCGACATCGACCCGGCAGCACGCTTCCACGGTGACCAGGGCGACCTCATGGAACTGCTCGGCAACCTGCTGGAAAACGCCTTCAAGTGGGCGCGCCGCCGCGTGCTGCTGAGTGCCCGGCCGATCCTGGACGGCAGCCGGCGGGCGGGACTGGAACTGTGCGTCGAGGACGACGGGCCGGGCATCCCGGCGGACCAGGTGGAACGCATGCTGCAACGCGGCGTACGTGGCGACGAGCGGGTGCAGGGCCACGGCATTGGCCTGGCCATCGTGCAGGACATGCTCAAGGCCTACCACGGCGCCCTCGTGGTGGACCGCTCGCCCAGCCTGGGGGGCGCGCGCTTTGTGGCCCGCCTCGAACCGCATTGACCATGCGGGCACGCCACGCGCGGGCTGCTACGATCGCGGTTCCACTGGCAAGGAATGACGCGGATGTACGATGAGCAGGCGCTGCGCGCACGCGCGGCCGAACTGGCCGAGGTGTACTGGCATCATTCGATCCGCCTCTTCCCCGACCTGGAGATCAAGGGCGGCAAGTCGGCGCAACTGCTGGAGCAGGAACGCGCCGCCATTCTCGGGCCGCTGGAACTTGGCGGGCGCGAGGTGCTCGACATCGGCAGCTGGAACGGCTATTTCGCGTTCGCGGCCAAGCGTGCCGGTGCGGCGCGCGTGATCGCCTCGGACAGCCTGTGCTGGCAGCTGCCGGTGTTCCGAGGCCGCGAGACCTTCGACCTGGCACGCGAATGCCTGGGCCTGGATATCGAGGCCGTGGTGATCGATCCGACCGACCTGCCCGGCCCGCTCGCCGCGGTGGACGTGGTGCTGTTCCTGGGCGTCTTCTACCACATGCATGATCCGCTCGCCGTGCTGAAGAATGCCGCGGCGCTCGCGCGCGAGGCGCTGGTGATCGAAACGCACCAGGACCTGCTGGCACTGGACCGGCCGGGCATGGTGTTCTACCCGCGCGATACGCTGAACGGCGACCACTCCAACTGGTGGGGCCCGAACCCCGAGTGCATGTTCGAGCTGCTGGAAAGCCTGGGCTGGCCGCAGGTCTACTACCAGCACCACCCGACCAGCGGACCGGCCCGCGGCATCTTCCACGCGTATCGCTCGGCGGAGGCTGCCGCGCGCAGCTTCAAGGCCACGGTGGACAACCAGCGGGTCTTCGACCTGCGCTCCGCGGCCGGTCGCCAGGGCGTGTTCGGACGCCTGCCGCAACCCGCCGCCACGGAACTCCCGGCCGACTCCAGCCTGCGCCCTGCGACCGCGTGGCGAAGGCTGCTGCGGCGCCTGGCCGGCTGAAGCGCCGGCGCGCCGGCCCGCGCATCAGGTTGGCGCGGCGCCTTGCGCCGGCCCGCCGCGCCCGTGCGCGGCCCCTACCAGCTCCAGCAGGCGCTCCGCGCCATCACCCTCGGTCATGACGGCGTCGCAGCCTGCAGCCAGCGCAACCTCAGCCGCGCCCGCCGCTCCTTCGGTGCAGTAGCCGATCAGGAGTGGAACCAGCGGACTGGGCGTTTCGCGCACGCCCCGCACGACGGCGCTGATGAGCGGCGGCGCCACGGACGCGTCCAGGACCACGGCGTGGCACACCGAACCGGCCAGTAGCGGCCATAGCATTGCGGTGTCGGCAACCCGCTGCACGTGGCACCCGCGCGCGCGCAGGGTCGGCGTCAGCCAGTCGGCGGAAGTGCTCGCCCCCATCAGCAGGATGATGTTGCAGGCATCGCCGCTGGCCGCGGCCTGGGCTGCGATGACCGCCTCGATTTCGGCCAGCAGAGCGTTTACCGCCCGCTCGAGCGCGCGGTCGGCGGTGCCAAGCGCCACCAGGCAGCGCTCGGCCTCGCAGGCGCTGCGGCCAATCGCGGGATAACCGTAGGCGCTTGCCGAACCGCACAGGCGATGCAGCTGGGCAATCAGCTGCTCGCGCGCCTCGGGCCGCCCGCCACCGCCCTGCAGCATGGCCCACGCACGTGCCAGCTGACGGTGCTTGCTGACCAGCGAGGCCGCGTAGCGCGCGCGCAAGGCGTGGTAGGCGGATGCATCTTCGCGATGTGACATGGCGGGGCCCTGACTTGCGGAGCCGCCCACGACTATAGTCCGCCCGGAAAGGCTCCGGATGGCCCACCGGCCGATGTTGACGATCGTTTACCTGTGCCGGCGCGCGTGCTGCGCCCACGCGAGGCGGCCGATCAGGCCTTCGCCGGCGGCGTGCGCCCGGCCGGAGCCTTGCTGGCGGCGGCCTTCTTCGTGGCTGCCTTTTTCGCCGCCGCCTTCTTCGCCGGCGCCTTCTTCGCGGTCGTCTTCTTCGCCGCCGCCTGCTTTGCCGGCGCCTTGCGCGCCGCCTTGGCTGCGGGCTTGCCCGCGGCATTCGTGGCGCCCGCACGTGCAGCGCCAAAGCGGCGGCCGCCGCGCTTGGCGCGGGCCGGCGCAGCCGCCAGCAGCTCGATGCATTCGGCCTCGGTCAGCTCGCGCGGCTCCCGGTCCTTGGGAATGCGCGCATTCTTGTCGCCATCGGTAATGTAGGGGCCGTAGCGCCCGTTCAGCACCTGGATGCCGTTGCCGAAGTCGTGGATGATGCGGTTCGCGGCGGCTTCGGCCTTGGCGCGCAGAAGCTCCAGTGCGCGCGCCAGTTCGATCGTGTAGGGATCGTCCTCCGCCTGGAGTGACGCATATTGCGTGCCGTGCTTCACGAACGGTCCGAAGCGGCCGATGCCGACGGTGACTTCCTCGCCATCTTCCGCCTGACCGAGCTGGCGCGGAAGCTTGAAGAGCTCCAGCGCCTCATCCAGCGTGAGGGTGTGCATGCTCTGGCCGGGACGCAGCGAAGCGAAGCGCGGCTTCTCCTCATCGTCCTTGGTACCGATCGCCGCGTACGGCCCGAATCGTCCAAGGCGTACCGAGACGGGCTTGCCGGACTTCGGATCGATGCCGAGTTCGCGCGCCCCGGTGGCTTCCGAGCGGTCCACCGTCTCGCTCTTTTCATCGACCCGGGCCTTGAACGGGCGCCAGAACTTCTCCAGCAGCGGCACCCAGTCGTCCTCGCCGCGGCTGACGGCATCGAGCTCGTCCTCGAGCTTGGCCGTGAACTCGTAATCGACATACTGCGCAAAGTGGGCGGAGAGGAATCTGGCCACCGCCCGGCCGACGTCGGTGGGCCTGAAGCGGCGGCTTTCGAGGATCACGTACTCGCGGTTCAGCAGCACCTGGATGATGCTCGCGTAGGTGGACGGACGGCCGATCCCGTACTCCTCCAGCGTCTTGACCAGGGAGGCCTCCGAGTAGCGCGGCGGCGGCTCGGTGAAGTGCTGGCCGGCATGGATCGCGAGCAGCGGTACCGGCTCGCCGATCTGCATGGCTGGCAGCTTGCGTCCCTCGTCCTCGTCCTCGGCCTTCCTGGCATCGCGGCCTTCCTCGTACACCGCCAGGAAGCCCGGATCGACCACGGTGGTGCCACTGGCGCGGAACAGCGAATCGCCGCCGGCGTCCAGGTCGACCGACACGGTGTTGAGCGTGGCGTGCTGCATCTGCGAGGCAACGGCACGCTTCCAGATCAACTCGTAGAGCTTGCGCTGCTCTTCATTGAGGTAATGGGCGATGTCCCGCGGCCGGTGCGCGGCGGAGGTCGGGCGGATCGCTTCGTGGGCTTCCTGGGCATTCTTGGACTTGTTGCGGTAGAAGTGCGGTTGCTCGGGCAGGGCCCGCGCACCGAAGTCGCGGCCGATCACCTCGCGCAGTGCGTGGATCGCGTCCATCGACAGCGACACCGCATCGGTACGCATGTAGGTGATGAGGCCGACCACGCCCTCCTCACCCAGCGCCACGCCTTCGTACAGGCCCTGCGCGATCTTCATCGTGCGGCTGGTGGAAAAGCCCAGCTTGCGCGCTGCTTCCTGCTGCAGCGTCGAGGTGGTGAAGGGCGGCGCCGGGCGGCGCTTGCGCTCCTTCGATTCCACGTTGGCAACGACCAGGCGTCCCTGGGCGGAGCGCTCCAGTGCCTGCCGCGCCGCCGTCGCATCCGCCTCGTTGGTGAGGTCGAACTGCTCGAACTTCTTGCCGCGCAGACGCCACAGGCGCGCCTTGAATGCCTGGTCCGGGTGCGCGCAATCGGCTTCGATGCTCCAGTACTCGCGCGCCTTGAAGGCTTCGATTTCCTCCTCGCGCTCGACGATCATGCGCAGCGCCGGCGACTGTACCCGGCCGGCCGAGAGGCCGCGCTGCACCTTGCGCCAGAGCACCGGCGAAAGGTTGAAGCCCACCAGATAATCGAGCGCGCGGCGGGCCTGCTGGGCGTTCACCAGGTCCATCGACAGCTCGCGCGGATTGGCCACCGCTTCCCTGATCGCACGCGGGGTGATCTCGGAAAACACCACCCGGTAGACCTTCTTGTGCTCGAGCAGCCGCCGCGACTTCAGGATTTCCGCAATGTGCCAGGAGATCGCCTCGCCTTCGCGATCCAGGTCGGTGGCGAGGTAGAGCGCCTCGGCGCCCTTGGCCGCCTTGGCGATCGCATCGACGTGGCGCTGGTTGCGGTCGATGACCTCGTAGTGCATGGCGAACTGGCGCTCGGGATCGACGGCACCCTCCTTGGGCACCAGATCGCGCACGTGGCCGTAGGACGCCAGCACCTGGAAGTCGCTGCCAAGATACTTGTTGATCGTCTTGGCCTTGGCGGGCGATTCGACGATCAGGAGATTCTTTGCCATTGCAATCCTTGCCCCGCCCTGGGGCCTTGCCGACAGGGAGGGAAACGGTGGGCGGCCGATGCCGGCCCTCTTCTAGTGGAAACACGCCCCGCGCAGGGCTGTCAAGCAGTGTGGCGGCGGCGGATTGTGGGTGCGCGCGCTTGCGCGATGCAAGCCGGGCCGTTGCCGGCGTTCAGCTTGGGGCGCCAATCCGCCGCGCGTAACCGCCGTGGCGAACCACGATGACGCCTTCCAGTTCCAGCATCAGCAGCATCGAGGAAAGCGTCGCCACCTCCAGGCCGCTGCGCTCGGCAAGCTGGTCGATGCCCAGCGTTTCGGTGCCCAGCGCCGCGAACAGGCGGGCGTACTCCGGATCGGTCTCGCGCGTGCAGCCCACCGGCTGCACGTGGCCGGCGCCGGCCGGCGCGGGCGACTCGGACAGGCGCTGGCGCAGGCTGGCGCCCAGGCGTTCGGCCAGCGGGGCCAGTTCCTCGACGATCTCGGCCGCCGTCTCCACCAGCTTGGCGCCCTGCCGGATCAACTGGTGACAGCC
>JALOBC010000059.1 GCA_023228465.1 Dokdonella sp.
TGCTCGATCGCCTGGAGCACCGTCATGCAGAACCGCACCCTCATTTCCAGCGCTGAACTGGCCGCCCTGCAACGCGAGGGCGAAGTACTCGTCGTCGATTGCCGCTTCGAGCTTGGCGATACCGGCAAGGGCGAGCGCGACTATCTGGCCGGACACGTTCCAGGCGCCGTCTATGCCCACCTGGACCGCGACCTCAGCGGGGCGCACCAGGTTGGCCTCGGCCGCCATCCGCTGCCGGAGGATGTGGCTCTTTCCGCCGTGCTGTCGCGCTGGGGCTGGCGCCCGGGCTTGCCGGTGGTGGCCTACGACGCCATGCAGGGCGCACTGGCTGCCGCGCGCCTGTGGTGGCTGCTGCGGCTGGCGGGCGAAACGCAGGTCGCGGTGCTGGATGGCGGCCTGCAGGCATGGCAGGCGGCCGGGCACGGGCTCGAGGCCGGTGGCGTCCAGCGTGCACCGAGCGACGTGCAGGTCGCGCTTGAACGCAGCCAGGTCGTGTGGACGGGCGAACTGGAGCAGCGCCTGCGCAACCACGCCCTGTGCCTGCTCGATGCGCGCGCCGCGCCGCGCTACCGCGGCGAGGTGGAGCCGCTGGACCCGGTTGCCGGCCACGTGCCGGGCGCCCTCAACCTGCCATTCGCGGACAACCTCGCGGCGGATGGGCGCTTCAAGTCCGCGAGCGAACTGCGTGCCGCCTACGAAAGGCGGCTCGCCGGGCACGCGCCTGGTGACGTCGTGCACATGTGTGGGTCCGGCGTCACCGCCTGCCACAACCTGCTGGCGATGGAACACGCGGGACTGACCGGTTCCCGCGTGTTCGCGCCGTCCTGGAGCGGCTGGGTCGACGGCCCCGGCCACGCCGTGGCCACCGGTTCCTCCGGTTGAGCCGCGGACACCTCGCCGGCCCGGATCAATCCTCCTCCACCTTCGGCTTCCACGAGTCGGTCAGTTCCTTCTGTACCTGCGGTGGCGCCGTTTCGTAGTGGCTGAACTCCATCGCGTAGCGACCCTGGCCGCCGGTCATGGCCTTGAGCTCGGTCTGGTAGTCGACCACCTCGGCGAGCGGCACCTGGGCCTTGATGATGATTTCGCCGCCACGCATGGAATCGGTACCGTTGATGCGCGCGCGCTTGGAGGCCAGGCCGCCGGTGACATCACCCATGCTCGCGTCCGGCACGACCACGTCGAGGTTGACGATGGGCTCGAGGATCTGCGGACGCGCCTTGGCGATGGCGTCGAGGAAGGCCTTCTTGCCGGCACTGACGAAGGCCACTTCCTTGGAATCGACGGCGTGGTACTTGCCGTCATACACCGTGACCTTCACGTCCTGCAGCGGGTAGCCGGCGATCGCGCCGTGCTCGAGCACCTGGCGCACGCCCTTTTCGACGGCCGGGATGAACTGGCCGGGGATGGTGCCGCCCTTCACCTCGTCGGCGAACTCGAAGCCGCCGCCGCGCGGCAGGGGTTCGATGCGCAGGAACACCTCGCCGAACTGGCCGGCGCCGCCGGTCTGCTTCTTGTGGCGGTGGTGGCCCTCGGCCGGCGAACCGATGGTTTCGCGGTAGGCGATGCGCGGCGGGTGGGTGACGACTTCCACGCCGTAACGCTCGCGCATGCGCTCGAGCATCAGCTTCAGGTGCAGGTCCGAAATGCCGCGGACGACGGTTTCGTTGAGCTCCTTGTTGTGCTCGATCTGGAAGCAGGGATCCTCCTCGGCGAGGCGCGCGAGCGCGGTGGCGAGTTTCTGCTCCTGGCCCTTGTGCGCCGGCACGATGGCCAGGCCGAACATGGAGTGGGGCAGGTCGATCGGTGCGAGGCGGATCGAATCCTCGTCGCGCGAATCGTGCAGGATCGCGTCGAAGTGGATCTCCTCCACCTTGGCGATGCCGGCGATGTCACCGGGAATGGCCTCCTCGATCTCGATCTGCTCCTTGCCGTGCAGGCGGAACAGGTGGCCGACCTTGAACGGCTTCTTGCCATCGTCGATGAAAAGCTGGGTGTCCCGGCGCACCGTGCCCTGATAGACGCGGAAGATGCCGAGCTTGCCGACGAACGGGTCGTTGACGATTTTGAACACATCGGCAATGACGTGCTTGTCGGGATCGGCTTCGGCGATGATGGGCTGGGCATCCTCGCCCCTGGTGAAGGGTGGCGGGTTGCCCTCGCGCGGACTGGGCAGCAGGCGACCGGCGAAGTCGAGGAACTCGGTCAGGCCGGTGCCGGTGCGCGCCGAGACGAAGCAGATCGGCACCAGGTGGCCCTCACGCATGCACTGGGCGAAGGCGTCGGCGAGTTCCTGCGAGGTGACGCCGGCTTCGCCCTTGTCGAGGTAACGCTCCATCACCGCCTCGTTGATCTCGACCACTTGGTCGATGATCTGCTGGTGGGCCTGGGCGACCGAGGAAAAATCGGCCTTGCCGGCAGGATGGAAGAAGCAGTCGACGACTGCACTGCCAGCTTCGGCGGGCAGGTTGACCGGCAGGCAGGCGCTGCCGAATTCCTCGCGCAGCGATTCGACCAGCGCCGGCAGGTCGATGCCTTCGTGGTCGATCTTGTTGACGATCAGCATGCGGCAGAGCCCGCGCGCATGCGCGCGTTCCATCAGGCGGCGCGTGGTGTGGCCGATGCCCAGGGCGGCATCGACGACGATGGCGCAGGTTTCCACCGCGCTCAGCGCCGACAGCGCCGGGCCGCGGAAATCCGGATACCCCGGTGTATCGATGAGATTGAGATGCCAGTCGCCGTGGTCGATGCAGGAGATCGCGCTGCCGATCGAGTGCTTGCGCGCGCGTTCCATTGGATCGTGGTCGGACACGGTGTTGCCGCGCTCGACCGTGCCTGCCGCCTGGATCGTGCCGCCGGCAAGCAGCAGGGCTTCGAAAAGCGTGGTTTTGCCGGCGCCCGAGTGGCCTGCCAGGGCGATGTTGCGGATGCCATCGGTGGTGTAGGACATGCACTAGCCTCCCTCTCAACGTGGGTGAGGCCGTCATGCTCGTCCGCCCGGTGGTGGCCAGGTGGGCGGAACGCCGGCGGACAGGCATGGCGGATCGCGCGCGGCAGTATTGTCCGGCGCGCCCGCATAGCCTTGTCCGATCGCCCGGCGCGGTCAAGCTGCAATGCGCGATGGCGCCGCCGCACGGCACGCACGGGCGCCGTGCGCCGGTTCCCACAATCCTCCGGTTTAACCGGGTTTTAGCTGTCGCCGTTTATGCTGCCGAACCTTTGGCTGCCGACCCCGCCTTGATCGCCGATCCGAACCCGCCCGCCGTCGCCGCATCGCCCGATACGTCTGCGCAATGGCTGGCGCAGATCGCAGCGTTGCGCTTCGCCAGTGACGCCGAGCCGTGGCAGCGCAGCCTGCGCTGGGACGCGTTGCCGCCACCGCGGCGCTGGGTGCACCTGGGTCTGGCGCTGGCGGTCCTGGTGACGATTCTGGAACTGGTCGGCTTTGCCAGCGGCATGCGGCAGCGCCCCCGTCCGGCGCCGCCGCCCGCGCCGGTGCAGGTCACGCTGATCGACGAGACGCCGCTGCCCTTGCCGCCCGAACCGGTCGCGCCGCCGTTCGTGGCGCGTCCCAGTCGCATTGCTGTGGCGCCCCCCGAAGTGAAGACGCCGCCGCCGCGACCGCGCGTGGCCGAACCCAGCGACGCCATGCGCGCACGCATCGGCGCCGCGGGCGCCGCCGGGGCTGCCCCGCGCCTGCTCAACCCCGACGGCTCGGTCCGCATCGGCCCCGTGGCACCGATGCCGCCGCCACCACCGGCCACCGAGCGCGATGCGGCGATCGCACGCTGGGCGCAGATCGAGGAACGCGGCAATCCCCTGGATTGCCAGAAGACGCGCTTTGACAAGGCCTTCAGCCGTGACGAATCCATCGGTGACGAGGTGGCACGCAAGTACCTGAAGTGGATCGGCCTGGCCGACCCGGCCGGCATCGAGGCGCGACATCGTGCGCGCGCGCAGACCGGCGGTTGCGAGCCGGCGCCCTGACGCCTTCGGGTATCCTCCCGCTTCGACTCGCATTGAAGGAAGTGCTGCCCGCATGCTGGAGGCCGACGTACCCCTGTGCGTGGATCTGGACGGCACGCTGATCCGCTCGGATGTGAGCGTGGAAAGCATCCTCGCCCTGCTCCGGCGCAATCCGCTGTACCTGCTGGCCGTGCTCATTTGGCTGTTGCGCGGGCGTGCCTTCATGAAGCGCGAGGTGGCGCGGCGGGTGCACGTGGATGTCGCGCTGCTGCCCTACGATGCGCGCGTGCTGGAGTGGCTGCGCGGCGAGGCGGCCGTGCGCCGGCGCGTGCTGTGCACGGCCTCGGACCAGTTGCTGGCCGAGCAGGTGGCCGCGCATGCAGGCTGCTTCGACGAGGTGCTGGCCAGCGACGGCGTGCGCAACCTGGGCGGCCGCGGCAAGGCCGCGGCGCTGTGCGAGCGCTTCCGCGAAGGCGGCTTCGATTATGCAGGCAATGCGCGCGTGGACCTCAACGTCTGGCGGTTGTCGCGCCAGGCAGTGGTGGTCAACGCGTCGGCAGCGCTGGTGCGGCGCGTGCGCGCGGTGGCCGAAGTGGCGCGGGTGTTCCCGCGCGAGAACGCCGGCTGGCGGACCTTGCTCGCCGCGCTGCGCCCGCATCAGTGGCTCAAGAATGCCCTGGTCCTGGTGCCGCTGCTGACCGCCCACCAGGTATTCGTGCCGCAGGCCAGCGCACGCGCGCTGCTTGCCTTCGCCGCCTTCTGCCTGTGTGCGTCGGCAGCCTACCTGTGCAACGACCTGCTCGACCTGGAGGCGGACCGTCGCCACCCGCGCAAGCGCCTGCGTCCGTTCGCTGCCGGCCGGCTGGCCCTGCCGGCGGGCATGCTGATGGCCGGTGGGCTGCTGGTCGCGGCCTTCGCGCTGGCCATCAGCCTGTCGACGCGCTTTGCGCTGGCGCTGGCCGTGTATGCCGCGGTCACCTCGGCCTATTCCCTGCTGCTCAAGCGCATCGCCATCCTCGACGTGGTCACCCTGGCCGCGCTCTATACGCTGCGCATCATCGCCGGCGCCGTGGCCATCGCGGTGCCGGTGTCGTTCTGGCTGCTGGCCTTCTCGATGTTCCTGTTCCTCAGCCTGGCCATGGTCAAGCGTTACACCGAAATCGCCCAGGTGGCCGCCAGTGGTGCAGAGGGCGTCAGCGGACGCGGCTATGCCGCCAGCGACCTGGGACTCATCCAGTCGCTCGGGACGGCCAGCGGCTATCTCGCCGTGCTGGTGTTCGCGCTCTACATCGACAGCACCGCCAGCGAGGCGCTCTACACGCAGCACCACTTCCTGTGGATCCTCGCGCCGCTGCTGCTGTACTGGATCGGACGGGTGTGGCTGCTGGCCCGGCGCGGCCAGATGCACGATGACCCGGTCGTGTTTGCCATGACCGATCGCGTCAGCCTGGCGGTGCTGGTGATCTTCGTGCTCGTCGTGTGGCTGGCGATTTGAGCGTCGGCTGGCTGCGCATGCTCAGAGCAGGCGCATGAGCTCGGGCATCAGCGGCAGCTTGCGTACGCGGACCGTGCTCGCCGCATGCACGGCGTTGGCCAGGGCCGGGGCGACGGACGCCTGCACACTGGGTGGCGCAAGCGTGGGCGCGGCGCTGGAAGGGACGATCTCCACCACCACCTTGCGCGGCGAGTCGCCCATGCCGAGCAGGCGGTAGCGGTCGAAATCCGTCTGCCGCACCTGTCCGTCCTTCAGCGTGATCGCGCCGTACAGCGTATCGGAGAGGCTGGCGAGCATGCCGCCCATGAGGCCGGCCTGCACGCCGAGCGGGTTGATGATGCGCCCGACGTCGGCGACGCAGACCGCGCGGTAGATGACCAGCCGATCGCCCTCGATGGCAAGCTCGAAGCCGTGCGCCAGGTAGCTGTCGGCCGTTGCATGGCAGGCGATGCCGATGCCGTGGCCATCGTCGCGCGGCACGCCCCAGCCGACCAGCTGGGCGCAGCGGGTCAATGCGTAGGCCAGGCGGGCGGTCGCCGCGGTCGGCGGGCCGATCTGCGTGGGGGTGGCGGCGCTCGACATGCCGAGCAGCTCCAGGCGCAATTCCACCGCATCGCGCTTGCCGGCAAGGGCCACCTCGTCGAGGAAGCTCTGGGTGGCGAACACCTCGAAGGCGTCGTCATCGCGCAGGCCCGGATCGCGCGGCAGCGGGCTGCCCAGCGGGAAGAAGCGCAGGTCCAGGTGGGCGACCAGGCCGGCCGGAAAGCCATCGGCAGAGAGCAGGCCGGTGTGGGCCGGTTGCCCCTCCCGGCCGGCATTGCGCCAGGTGCGTGGCGTGGCCGCGCAGCGGTGCGACCAGCCGGTGATGCGTGCCTTGCGATCCAGCGTGGCGGCCAGCGCGTGCACACCGAACGGGCGGTAGAAGTCATGCGCGAGGTCGTCGCCGCGTCGCCACAGCAGTTTCACCGGCTTGCCGACGGCCCTGGCCACCAGCACCGCTTCGGCCACGTAGTCGTTCTGCAGGCGGCGTCCGAAGCTGCCGCCGCTGCGCGGCAGACTGATGTCGATGGCATTGCGGGCGATGCCGGTCAGCCGCGTGATCGTGGTCGCCGCGGCGTCCGGATCCTCGATCGAGGCGAACAGGCGGGCGCGGCCGGAGCGCACGTCCACCAGTGCGCCCGGCGGCTCCATCGTGGCGTGCGCGAGGAACGGCTGTTCATAACGGGCCTCGATCACGCGCCTGGCTTGCTTGCGCGCCTTGGCGAAGTCGCCTTCGCTGCGCACCGGCAGACCACCGTCGCTGGCGTCCAGCATGGCCTGGGCGGCCCTGGCAAGTTCGCCGATCGAGGCCGCGGGGGCATCGCGCTGCCACTCCGTCTCCAGCAGTTCGCAGCCGCGCAGGGCCGCCCAGGTGTTCTCCGCGACGACCGCCACGCCGGCCGCCAGCGGGCCTTCGAAGGGCAGGTCGGCCAGTGGTCCCGGCAGGCTGAGCACCTCGACCACGCCGGCCACCTTGCGCGTGGCGCCATCGTCGTAGCGGCCAAGCCGGCCGCCCGGGTAGGGGCAGCGTACGATGATCGCAACGAGTGCGTCGGCGATGTACTCGTCGATGCCGAAGCGCGCCGCTCCGGTGACGATGGCGCGTGCGTCGGCGCAGCGGGTCGGCTGGCCGATGATATGGAAGTCCGCCGGCGACTTGAGCGCCGGCGCCGCGCCCGGTGGCGGCAGATTCGCGGCGGCGGCGGCAAGCGCGCCATAGTCGAGGCTGCGCCCGTCCGGCGCCAGCACCTTGCCCGCCGCGCAACGCAGCTCCGCGACCGCGAGGTTCCAGCGGCCGGCCGCCGCCTGCACCAGCAGGCCGCGCACGCGCGCGCCGGCTTCGCGCAGCAGGCGCCAGTCGGCGCCACGATCGGTCGGCACGCCGCCCTGGCGGCCATAGCGATGGCCTGGCCCGTTCGCCGTCCCGGCGCCGCCCCAGGGCAGTTGCACCACGCGCACCTGGCTCCAGTCGACATCCAGTTCCTCGGCCACCAGCATGGGCAGGGACGTGAACACGCCCTGGCCGACCTCGCAGCCCGGCGCACCGATGACCACCCGGCCGTCGCGTTCTATACGCACGAAGGGGCCAAGCGCGGTGAGCTGGTCGCCGAGCAGTTCCAGCGGCAGGTCGGCGGGCGCGGGCTCGCCACGCGCCACGCGCCAGCCAACCAGCAGCGCACCGGTCGCGGTCAGCGAGACCGCCAGGAAGCGGCGCCGGCCGGCGCTGTCCAGGGTGCTCATTTGGCGTTGGCCCGCATCACCTCGGCGGCGCGCTGGATGGCGCTGCGGATGCGCGGGTAGGCACCGCAGCGACACAGGTTGGGGAGGGCATCGATCTCGCTCTCGCGCGGCTGCGGCTTGCGTTGCAGGAGTGCCGCCGCAGCCATGATCTGGCCCGGCTGGCAATAGCCGCAGAGTACGGCATCCTCCTCGATCCACGCCTGCTGGAGCGGGTGCAGGACGGACTTGCCGAGGCCTTCGATGGTCGTCACTGCCTTGCCGGCGGCGGCCTGCATGCGCAGCGTGCAGGCATGCGTGGCCGCGCCATCGACCAGCACCGTGCAGGCGCCACACACGCCGCTGTCGCAGGCGTACTTGGTGCCGGTCAGGCGCAGGCGGTCACGCAGGAACCACAACAGCGGCATGGCCGGGTCGCCTTCGTGGAAATAGTCCTCGCCGTTGATCTTGAGCGCCAGCGGGACGGGTGGCAGGCGCAGCGCGGCCGGCTCGACAGGATCGGCGGCTGCGGTGCTGGCGATGGCTTGCTCGGCGTTGCGGGTCATGGAGGCTCCGGGCGTGGGCGGCGCCGGTCATTGTCGCATCGGTCGCGCGGCAGGCGAAGATCGCCGGCTGCGGAACGACGCCGGCGCGCTACCGCGCGGAGCACGGCCGGGCGCCGGCCTGCAGGCGCGGGCGGACATGCATTGTGGTTACGCGAAGTGGCAAAATCACTGTCTGGCCGAACCCAGCGCAGCGGCGCGTTGCGTTATGCTGCGGTGCGCCATGTGCGCCTTCCGGAAGCTCACCCCGTGATCTCGATCCCAGCTTCATTGCCGACGCCTGCGCCCTGGGTGGTCGCCAAGTTTGGTGGCACCAGTGTCGCCACGCGCGAACGCTGGGAGGCCATCCGGCGCATTGCCGCTGCCCACCGCGCCGCGGGGCGACGCGTGCTGCTGGTGGTATCGGCGCTTTCCGGTGTCACGGATCTGCTCAAGTCCATCACCGAAGCGGGGCCCGATGAAGCGCACTGCCGCGCCGTGCAGGCCACCCTGATCGAGCGCCACCACGCGCTCGTGCGTGCGCTGGAATTGCCGGCAAGCACCGCCCTGGAGTATTGGCTGGCCGAACTCGATCGCCTGATCGCCGACCCGCGGCGCACGCGCGCAGCGCTGGACTGGCAGGCGGCCGTGTTCGCCCTGGGCGAGCTCATGTCCAGCACGCTCGGCGCTGCCTTCCTGA
This sequence comes from Dokdonella sp., assembly GCA_023228465.1. Lineage (GTDB taxonomy): Bacteria > Pseudomonadota > Gammaproteobacteria > Xanthomonadales > Rhodanobacteraceae > Dokdonella_A. The sequence goes on from JALOBC010000059.1 coordinate 8,960, forward strand.
CCGCCGGCGGGCTGAAGACGCAGTGGCTGGATGCGCGCGACTACCTGCGTGCCATGCCGCTGGCCAACCAGGGCGACTGGGCACGCCACCTGTCGGCGTCGGTGCCGGTGCAGCCCGACCCTGAACTGCCGGAGGCGCTCGCGGCGCTGGGCGAGGTGTTCATCACGCAAGGCTTCATCGCACGCAACGAGGCTGGCGAGACCGTGCTGCTCGGACGTGGCGGTTCGGATACCTCGGCTGGCTGCTTTGGCGCCCTGCTGAAGGCGGCCTGCGTGGAAATCTGGACCGACGTGCCCGGCATGTTCAGCGCCAACCCGCGCTGTGTGCCGCAGGCGCGCCTGCTGACCGGGCTGGGTTACGAGGAAGCGCAGGAGATCGCCACCACCGGCGCCAAGGTACTGCATCCGCGGGCCCTCGGGCCGTTGCGGCGCGCGGGCGTGCCGTTGGCCATCAAGGACACCAACCGCCCGCATCTGGCCGGCACCGAGATCCGCGCCGCGGCCAGCGATGCGGCGCCGTGCGTCAAGGCCATCAGCCTGAAGAAGGGCGTGACCCTGGTGTCGATGGAGACCGTGGGCATGTGGCAGCAGGTCGGCTTCCTTGCCGACGTGTTTGGCGAGTTCAAGCGGCATGGCCTGTCGGTCGATCTCATCGGTTCGGCGGAAACCAACGTGACCGTTTCGCTGGATGCGAGTGAGAACCTGGTCAATTCCGACGTGCTCTCGGCCCTGGCTGCGGACCTGGCCAGGATCTGCCGCGTCAAGGTGATCGCGCCGTGCGCGGCGATCACCCTGGTCGGGCGGGGCATGCGCTCGCTGCTGCATCGCCTGTCGGGCGTGCTGGCCGAGTTCGGTACGCTCGATGTGCACATGATCAGCCAGTCGTCGAACAATCTGAACCTCACCTTCGTCATCGACGAGGCGCTGGCCGACGAGCTGGTGCCGCGCCTGCACGCGCTGCTGATTCGTGCCGATGCCCTGCGCGTCGAGGATGGCGCGGTGTTCGGGCCGAGCTGGCGCGAGCTTGCCGGCGAGGCACCGGCCGATGCGCCGCCGCCGTGGTGGCGCCGCCAGCGTGAGGCACTGCTGCTTCTCGCCGCACAGGCCTCGCCGCGCTATGTCTATTCGACTACCGCCGTGCGCGGCCAGGCACACGCACTCAAGGCGCTGGACGCGGTCGATCGCTGGCACTACGCGCTGAAGGCCAATCCGCATCCGGACATCCTGCGTGTCCTGCACGCCGAAGGATTCGGCTTCGAGTGCGTGTCGCTGGCCGAGCTGACGGCGGTACGCGAGCTGCTCCCGGAACTGCCCGCCGAGCGCCTCCTGTTTACCCCCAATTTCGCCCCGCGCGCGGAGTACGCGGCGGCGTTGGCCGCAGGTGCGCGGGTCACGCTCGATGCCCTGCATCCGTTGACCCACTGGGGGGAGGATTTCGCCGGGCGGGAAATCCACCTGCGCCTGGACCTGGGCATCGGGCGCGGACACCATGACAAGGTGCGCACGGGCGGCGACGGCTCCAAGTTCGGGCTCGCACTGGAGGATGTCGAGGCCTTTCGCGAGCTGGCGCGTCGCCACGATGCACGCATCGTCGGCCTGCACGCGCACCTGGGTTCGGGCATCCTGGACGCCGGGCACTGGCGTTCGGTGTACCTGCAGCTCGCCGCATTGGCCGAGGGCTTCCGCCGCGTCGAATCGCTGAACGTCGGCGGCGGGCTCGGCGTGCCTTCGCGGCCGGATGAGCAGGGTCTGGATCTCGCCGCGCTCGGCGCGGGACTGGCCGAGGTGAAGGCCGCCTACCCGCGCTTTGCGCTGTGGATGGAGCCTGGCCGCTTCCTGGTTGCCGATGCCGGTGTCCTGCTGGCGCGGGTCACCCAGACCAAGCGCAAGGGCGGGGTGCGCTACGTGGGCGTCGATGCCGGCATGAACTCGCTGCTGCGCCCGGCCCTGTACGATGCCTGGCACGCCATCGTGAATCTCAGCCGCCTCGATGAAGCGCCGGCCGCGATGGTGCAGGTGGTCGGCCCGATCTGCGAATCCGGCGACGTGCTCGGTGCCAACCGGCGCCTGCCCGAGTGCCGGGAAGGTGACGTGCTGCTGATCGCCCAGGCCGGCGCCTACGGTGCATCGATGGCCTCCCGCTACAACCTGCGCGAGCCGGCAAGTGAAGTGGTGCTGCCATGAACCTGCCCGATCCTCGCAGTGCCCGCGCCTTCCACTTCGTCGCCCGCAGCTTCGCGGGCGGCGTGGCGAACCTGGTGTACGCCTTCGATGATGGCCCGGAACTGGTGGAGCGGATCAGCTTCCCGAGCGCGCCGGGGGCGCCCGCGGCGGGCAGCGACGCGCTGGAAGCGGCGCTCGACCTGCTGCACTGGATCGCCGGCATCAGCTACTACAAGGCCGGCGTGCCGGCTGGAATGCGCATGCGCACCACGCAGCCGGACGCGGCGACGGCGAGCTTCCTGGATGCGCTCTACCTGCATGGCCTGGGCGAGTTTGCCTACCGCAACCAGCTCGACCTGCGCGGGCGCATCCGCTTTCCTGCGGCGGGTGCGTCAGCTGCCGGGGACGCACAATCCGCTCCCGCACGCCGTGCAGGCGCGGCCGGGCGCGAGCTTGACACTGCCCGCGTCAGCGCGGCTCCCGACGCGGCGGCCCTGGCCCGCCAGCGCACCCTGGTGCCGATCGGCGGCGGCAAGGATTCGCTGGTCAGCGTGGAGATCCTCAAGGCCGCAGGCGCGGATGCCACGGCCGTATGGGTCGGCAACTCGCCGCTGATCGCCGCCTGCGCCAGGCGCACCGGGCTGCCCATGCTGAACATCGGTCGCGAGCTTTCGCCGATCCTGTTCGAGTACAACCGGCTCGGCGCCTACAATGGGCACATTCCGGTAACTGCGATCAATTCCGCCATCCTCGTGGTGGCCGCAGTGCTGCATGGCTTCGATGCCATCGCCTTTTCAAACGAACGTTCGGCGTCGAGCGCAACGCTGGAGTACGCGGGCCAGCCGGTCAACCACCAGTGGAGCAAGGGCTGGGCCTTCGAGCAGGCCTTCCACGCGCTGGTGAAGTCACATGTGGCACCGGCGCTCGATTACTACTCCCTGCTGCGACCGCTCTCCGAGCTTGCCGTGGCTGAGCGCTTCGCGCGTGCTTCCCGTTACGACACGGTGTTTTCGAGCTGCAACCGCAACTTCCGCATCCTCGGCCCGCGGCCGGCCGATCGCTGGTGCGGGCAGTGCCCCAAGTGTCATTTCGTGTTCCTCGCGCTGGCGCCGTTCATGCCCAAGCCGCGCCTGCTCGGCATCTTCGGCCGCAATTTGCTGGATGACGCCGCGCTTGCCCCGGCCTTCGATGCCTTGCTTGAATACCGCGACCACAAGCCCTTCGAGTGCGTCGGCGAAGGGGTCGAATCGCGTGCCGCGATGGCGGCGCTCGCGGCGCGCGCGGAATGGCGCGAGGACGCGCTGGTCGCCCGCTTCGCCGAGCAGATCGCGCCGCAGCTTGCCGGCCAGGTGCCGAGCCTGGACGCGCTACTGCAGGCCGATGGCCCGCATCACGTTCCGGCGTTCCTGCGCAGCCATGTCCTGGCGTTTCGCTGAGCTGGCCGGCCGGCGCGTGGCGGTCTGGGGCCACGGCCACGAGGGTCGCGCGGCGCTGGCGGCGCTGCGTGCGCGCCTGCCCGGGCAGCCGGTCACGTTGTTCTGCAGCGCCGCGGAAGCCGGGATTGCCGCGGCCGGCGGGTTGCAGGTCGTGACCCGGCCACCGGACGCCACGGCGCTGGCGGCCTTCGACGTGGTCATCAAGTCCCCTGGCATCAGCATCTATCGGCCGGAAGTGCTGGCGGCAGCGCAGGCTGGCGTGCGCTTCACCTCCGGCACGGCCCTGTGGTTCGGCGAACACCCGCACGCGCGCGTGATTGCCGTGACCGGCACCAAGGGCAAGAGCACGGTGAGCGCGCTGGTGGCCCACCTGCTGCGTGCGCTCGGCCGTCGCGTCGCCCTGGCCGGCAACATCGGTCTGCCGCTGCTGGAACTGCTCGACCCGCCGCAGTGGCCGGACTGGTGGGTGGTGGAGCTGTCCAGCTTCCAGACCCGCGAGGCCGGGCCGGTGGCAGTGGGCGTGCTGAACAATCTGTACGAGGAGCACCTCGACTGGCACGGCTCGCGTGCCCGCTACGCGGCGGACAAGCTGGCGCTGACCGCGGTCGCGCGCCGCCTGGTCGTCAACGCCTGGCAGCCGGAACTGCTGGAACGCACGGCCGGCCATCCCGACCGCCATCCGTTCGGGGAAGCCGACGGCTGGCACCCGCGCGAAGGCGCCATCTGGCGCGCCGGGAAGTCGATCCTCGAGCGTGCCTGCCTGCCCTTGCCCGGCGCGCACAACGCCGCCAACCTGTGCGCCGCACTGGCTGCCGTGGAGGCGGCGGGCGAGGATGCGTGTGCAGCGGCGGCGGCGGTGGCGAGCTTCCAGCCGTTGCCGCATCGCCTGCAGACACTCGGCGAGCATGATGGCAGGACCTGGATCGACGACAGCATCGCCACCACGCCGCAGGCGACGCTGGAGGCGTTGGCCAGTTTGCGCCCAGGTTGCACAACCGTGCTGGTTGGCGGTTTCGACCGGGCGCTGGACTGGCGGCCATTTGCCCAGCGCGTGCGCGACGACCCGCCACACGCCATCGTCACCATGGGCGCGAACGGACCGCGCATCCATGCCCGGCTCACGGCAACCGGCGGCGATTACCGCCTGCAGGCCGCCGGCAGCGTTGCCGATGCGGTGCAGGCCGCGCGCACGCTGACGCCAACGGGCGGCGTGGTGTTGCTGTCACCCGGCGCGCCGAGCTTCGACCAGTATGCCAACTACGCCGAACGCGGGCGCCACTTTGCCGCGTTGGCAGGCTTCGACCCGGCGATGATTGGCAGCATCCAGGGGTTGGGCATCGCCTGAGCCATTGCCGGTGGCTGGGCGGGAGCCCTCATGCCGCCTCCGCCCACAGCACCATGCCGGTCACCAGGGCGACGCTGATCACCAGCAGGATCATGGCCCGCCACGCCGACGCAAAGCGCAACGGTTGCGTCAGGGGCGCCTCTGCGTGGCCGTGCAGCATTGCCGGCAGCAGCCTGTGCTTGCGCAACACCCCGTGCAGCACCACGGCGGCGACGTGCATGGCAATCAGCGCGACGAGCACGTAGCGGTTGTAGTAGTGAATGCGCCCGAACAGGTCCACCGTCGCGTTCGAGACGTGCTCCACCAGCGGTCCTTCTTGCATGATGTCGTCGCTGGTGAACAGGCCGCTCACCGCCTGCAGGGCGACACTGGCCAGCATGGCGAGGACCGACCAGGCGCCCAGCGGATTGTGGCCGGGCGCATGCGTGCCGGGGGCGCGCAGCAACGCCATGGCGTAACGCAAGGTCGCGCGTGGCCCGCGCACGAAATCGGTGAAGCGGCTGCTCTGTGAGCCAAACAAACCCCACAGCAGGCGGAACAGCACCAGCGCAAGCGTCGAGTAGCCCAGGCAGAAGTGCCACTGCATGGACAGCCAGCCGAACTCGCCGCTGGCGAACTGCAGCGCGATCAGCAATACCAGCGTCCAGTGGAACAGGCGCGTCGGCAGGTCCCACACGAGGGTGTCGTTGCGTGCTTGCATGGCGCGGTGAGGCGGTAATGGATAGCGGAGCATAGCGCGCTGCAGTCGTCCTGGTCATCGGCGCTTCGGCGCTAGCTGTAGCGCACAGCCTCGTCATTCCCGCGGCATGGGAACCCGTGCCTCGCGCTGTGGAAGAGGCGCTGGCCTGCGCGTGCGCGGGGACGACGAATTGGCCGTGCCGACGCGGCTCTCAAGACCGATGCCCGACCCATGCACAGTCGCGGCAGGCGACGGACGTAGCGTGGGGCCGTGGCTCGCATGAGGAACACCCGTTGCAGGCGCCGATGGCCGGGCGGATTCCGGGTGATCCATAAAAAACGGCCCCGTTGCCGGGGCCGTTCAAGTGGCTCAGTTCAGCAACCGATTACGGGACGGTGATCGGGTTGCCCGCCTGGTCGTAGGCGTAGTCTAGGATCGTCGCCGGGAACCCGTCCGGGGCGGTCGTCTGCAGAT
>JALOBC010000097.1 GCA_023228465.1 Dokdonella sp.
CGGATTAAAAGACACACTCGACTCGCATCTCTCGTTTGATTCCGAGTTATGTTACGAATTATTGGTTTCGGAGAAATGTCATCGGGGGAATTATGTTCTCTTCTCGGAGAACTGCGTAGACTCGTCATTTCTTTTTGACTGTAAAAATTGTTCGAACTGTTTTCTTTCCTCAAATCTAAGAAATAAAAAATTTGTCTTTAAAAATCAGCAACTCAGTCAAAAAGATTACGAACGAAAGTTGGCTAATTTGAATCTTGGCAGTTTTAGTGATTTTGAAAAGACGAAAAGATCTTTCTTTGATGAGGTGGTCCCAGTGGTGATCCGAAAGTGTTTTATCGGGAATAAAACCTTTAATTCGACGGGAGACCATCTTTTCGGGTGTAAAAATGTTTTAAACAGTTTCCTGGTTTGGGAATCTGAGGATAGCCGCTATTGCGTGGCAAACCTGGGACTTAAGGATTGTTATGATGCATTCGAATCAGGATTTAACTGCGAGCTTCAGTATGAATGCCATGCTTGTAATCGTTCATATAATACTTGTTTTTCAAGTATTTCCTATGACAACAGGAATCTAAGGTATTCTGAAATTTGCCACAATTCCTCCCATTGTTTCGGCTGCATCGGCCTCCGCAACAAGCAATATTGCATCCTGAACAAGCAATACACGAAAGAAGAGTATGAATCCCTCCTCCCACGAATCAAGCAGCATATGATGGATATGCCATACATCGATCAAAAGGGCAGGGAATACCGATACGGTGAATTCTTCCCCGCAGAACTCTCTCCCTTCGCGTACAACGAGACGATCGCCCAGGAATACTTCCCTCTCACGAAAGAGGAGGCCTTGTCCCAAGGGCATGCCTGGAGAGACCCCGACACGAAGGACTACGTTCCCACGCTCCTCTCCGACGCCCTTCCCGATCACATCAGGGACGTCCCTGACTCCATCACAAAGGAGATCATCGAGTGCAAGAATGCCATCAGTTCCGACGCTTCCGGCCGGAGCGCCGACCCGCATGCGTCGGCGTGCACCACCGCCTTCCGCATCATCCCCGAGGAGCTCTCCTTCTACAAACGCATGAACCTCCCCCTCCCCAGACTCTGTCCCAATTGCCGCCACTATGAGCGTCTCTCCCAGAGAAACCCCCTCAAACTCTGGCACCGCACCTGCATGAAGGAAGGATGTCAAAATGAGTTCGAAACATCGTATGCGCCAGATAGGAAGGAAATAATTTATTGTGAACAATGTTACCAGAAAGAAATAATATAATACGTGTACTCCGACGATCGCAAAGCGATGTCGGAGCTCGCGATCCCAAAGGGCGTCGGAGCTGCGAAACTTGTTACCAAAAGGAGGTTTTGTGATTCGATGAGGTGGGGGTGGGGGACTTTTCCACATTTTTCATTGTGTCGCCCTGTGATATCATGGAGCGCAGTCGCTATTGTAGTTTTAAGAAAAAAATGCTGGGATTTTTGAAGACGATGACGTCCGTCGTTCTTCTCCCACTCTCTTTCGTGCTCGGCCTGATCAACGAGGAGTGGGGGTAATCGGAACGCGACGCGTATGAGACCCGCCCCTGAGGCGGGATTCGCGTTCTATAGACCGGATTTCCGCGAAGAGATATAATCACCGTATAGGAATCATATGAATCTCGAGCCGGAAAAGGATGTTGTGTATTTCGGACGTACCGATTTCAGAAGCACAAATCGGCTCTTTGGCGTGAAACGGAGCGATCGTAGGCAGCACATGTATGTCGTCGGAAAGACGGGAACCGGAAAGACGACGCTGCTCCACAACATGATGGTGCAGGACATTATGAACGGCGAAGGCGTGTGCGTTATTGATCCGCACGGGGAGTTTGTTGAAACACTCCTCCACAAAATACCCGAAAACCGCATGGATGATGTCATATATTTCAATCCGGCGGACATCGACTATCACATCGGATTCAACGTTTTGGAGCTTCCCGATCCGAAATACAAGCACCTTGTCGCGTCGGGGCTCATGGGTATTTTTACGAAAATATGGTCAAACGTCTGGTCGGCAAGAATGGAATATATCCTGAACAACACCATTCTTGCGCTTCTCGACACTCCCGGATCATCGCTTCTCGGGGTCACAAGACTGCTTGTCGACAAGGAATACCGCGAAACAATCGTTTCGAGCGTGAAAGATCCGGTCGTGAAGGCTTTTTGGGTGCATGAATATGAAGAGTGGCGCGATCAGTTCAGAAACGAAGCAATCGCCCCGATTCAGAACAAAGTAGGACAATTCCTCTCGACGGCGCTCGTGCGAAACATCGTGGGGCAGTCGAAAAGCACGATTGATGTTTTTGACATCATGAACACCGCGAAAATATTTCTCGTGAACCTTTCAAAGGGGAGGATCGGCGAGGATAATTCGCAACTTCTCGGATCCATGCTCATTACGAAAATGCAGCTCGCGGCGATGGAACGCGTCCGTATCCCCGAGGACGAACGCGTCGACTTCTTCCTTTACGTCGACGAATTCCAGAATTTTGCGACCGATTCGTTCGCGAACATACTTTCGGAAGC
>JALOBC010000098.1 GCA_023228465.1 Dokdonella sp.
CCCTGGGGAATATTTTTCATAATATACCTTTGAACATAAAATTTCAATAATGCACTCTTAAATACTATTATTGTAATGCGAATTATAGCGAATTTACGGTTAGTTGAATGTTTGAAAAGGAGAAGAAGTCCCGCAAAAAAGCGGGACTTAAAGTTTTAGCACTGGTAAGTAGTTTTAAACTCGTAAGCAGTAGGACGACCCTCGTCCGGCCATACGTCTCTTTTAAATCTGTAATCTTTGTATGCGTTGATAAACTCAGGCGTAAATACAGGTTTTAAGAAGTCGTTGTCACGGATAAGAGACTCTAGTGAACCGCGAAGAGTGTGAGGCATCTGAGGAATACCTTTTTCACGGATCTCATCCAAAGTAAGTTCAAACAAATCTTCATCCATCGGACCGATTGGAATATCTTTGTTCTTGATACCGTCAAGTCCTGCCATCATAAGAGCGGCAAATGCAAGGTAAGGACAAGCCGTAGAGTCAGGGAATCTCATCTCTACACGAGTTGATTTCTCACCGGAACCGTAAGGGATACGGCAGCTTGCTGAACGGTTTTGCATAGAGTATGTCAAAATCGAAGGAGCTTCAAAACCAGGGATCAATCTCTTGTAAGAGTTTGTAGTCGGGTTTGTAAATGCAGCGATAGCGCGAGCATGCTTGAAAACACCGCCGATATAGTTAAGCGCCATTTCGCTTAGGTTCGCATAGTTTCCTTTCTCATAGAAAAGGTTTTTGCCATCTTTCCAAAGCGATTGGTGAACGTGCATACCGTTTCCGTTGTCGCCGAATATCGGTTTTGGCATAAATGTAGCAGTTTTACCGTTTAGATGAGCTACCATCTTGACAACATATTTTAGCTTCTGTACATTGTCTGCCGCGCCGATAATGTCAGAGAAAACAATCCCGATTTCGCCTTGACCTTGAGCAACCTCATGGTGTCCAAGAACAACTTCAAGACCTACCTGCTCCAGAACCATCATCATCTCAGCTCTAAGATCAACCATACTGTCAGTAGGAGCTACAGGGAAGTACCCGCCCTTGTTACCAGGTCTGTGACCCGAGTTGTACATATCTGAGTAGCTTGTGTTTGAATTCCACTCACCCTCTTCGGTATCAATTTTGTAGCCTGCTTCATTAGGATTGTCAACGAACTGGATATTGTCAAAAACAAAGAATTCGTTTTCAGGTCCGAAGTATGCCGCATCAGCTATGCCTAAAGACTCAGCATGCTTAAGTGCCGCTTTTGCGATCGAGCGAGGACATCTCTCATACATACGCTCTTTGTAGATGTCGTAAACGTCACAAAACAGGATAACGGTAGGATCTGCAGTAAAAGGATCCAAAAATGCTGTAGGAACGTCTGCTTTTAAGATCATGTCCGATCTGTTGATCGGCTGCCATGCATCGATAGAAGAACCGTCAAACGGGAAGCCGTTTTCTAGTATCTCTCTTGTAACCGCACTTTTGCGGTAACTTACGTGATGCCAAGTACCTTTAATGTCCGTAAATCTCAAATCTACAAATTGAACATCATTCTCTTCGCAAAAAGTAAAAAATTCATCTATACTGTTTACAAATTTTCCCATTATTTCTATCTCCTGAATTTAATAGTAACAGTATACCTTATTAATTTGGCAATGAAAAAGCAAAACTGATTAAAATTTAAGCAATTTCGATATTTTTTCTTTTTTTCTCCACTGTATAACAGACAGTGGTAGCTTTAGGGGGTTGTAGGGACTTTAGTCCCTGCCACCAAAACGGACGAGTTCGTTTTCTAAAGAAACTTCGTTTTGGTGTATAACATTAGTGAAATTATTTAAAAAGTTTTATCTCTCCGCCCTGCTCGGCGTACATCATCAGGTTTGCAATATTTACGCTTCTGTCGCATGAGCGTTCGAGTTTTCTAAGGCTTCCCAAAATTTTTACATAGTCTATGGAGAGCTCTTTTTCGTCTATGATCTTGTTTAGTATCTCTTTTTCCAAAACGGCAAAAAGGTCATCGTTCATACTCTCTTCAACTAGGACTTTTCTGTAGTTGTCCTCATAGTTACACTCCTCTTTTCTATCAAAGCACTCCAGAATGTATTTCAGGGCATTTACGCTGCTTTTGTGAAGCAGTATAATGCTTGGTTTAAACTGTTCTATATTACATTCGTTAGTTGTATGTTCGCTCATTCTGCGAGCATATTTTTTAACTCCCTCTCCAGTGCTTATAATCTCATTCGTCATCTTTAAATAAGCTACTAAAAAACGAAGTTCTTTTGCTTCAGGGCCAAAAAGCGCGAATGTTTTAATAATCTCATTGTCGATAGCATCACCTTTTAAACCGATCTTGTCCAGGCTCTTTTGAACTTCTTTGAACTTTTGTGCGTCAGATAGTTTAAACGCCTCCAGAGCAAGTTCGTCAGCCGCCGTTATCTCTCTTAAAAGAGCAGATATTTTTTCTCTTATATTACTTATTTTCTCATCATATTTACTCAACATATTTATCCTTTATTATCAACCGAATTTTCCGGTAATGTACTCTTCTGTAAGTCT
>JALOBC010000099.1 GCA_023228465.1 Dokdonella sp.
GCATAAGATGTGGAATGACAATGAGATCTCAAAAATGGTAAAAGGCGGAGTGCCTTTTCATATGCTTTCTGATGGCGGCGGCAAGGTCGGCGCTGCTTTTGGCGTTTATGACCCTGATGCTGGTGTTGAAAACAGGGGAAGATTTTTAATTGATCCTGATGGAGTTATCCAGGGATATGAGGTGTTGACACCCCCTGTTGGAAGAAATGTAAATGAGACCATCAGGCAGATACAGGCTTTTCAGATTGTGAGAAACAGTAAGGGTTCTGAAGCAACTCCTTCCGGATGGAAGCCAGGCAAAATGACTCTGAAACCCGGACCAAACCTTGTCGGCAAAGTATGGGAAGTCTGGAAGCCGGAAATGGCATCAGAATAATGTTTGTTTTTGAGTTTCATTAAATAATACAGGCAGGCAGATTGTATGGCTATGCAATCTGCCTGCCTTAACTATTTAAGAGGAGGTTTCATGAAGCTGAAAACAGTGGATGGCGGATGGAATCCCTATCTTGCAGGAGCCCTCATCGGTTTATTATCAATAGTTTCTGTTTTAGCCACAACCAGTCTGCTTGGCAAAACCAGCTATCTTGGCGCTTCGACAACATTTGTGAGAGCAGCAGGACTGCTCGAACGGTCTGTTGCGGTTAATCATGTTATTGATAACGAGTATTTTACAAAAGAAAAGGTGCGCATAGACTGGCAGTTCATGCTCGTTGCCGGCATATTTATTGGCGCATTAATATCATCAAAAACAGACAGGAGTTTTAAGGCAGAAGCCGTGCCTCCTGTCTGGAATGAGAGGTTCGGCGCTTCAGCCGGCAAGAGGGCAGCTGGCGCGTTTTTGGGCGGTATAGTCGCAATGATGGGCGCGCGCATGGCTGATGGGTGCCCCAGTGGACACGGATTAAGCGGCATGATGCAGCTCTCAATGAGTTCTCTCGTTGCTCTTATACTTTTCTTCGGTTCAGGTATGGTAGCTGCAAGACTGATCTATGGGAGGAGGCGCTAATGAGCATTGATCTTATATTAGGATTGGCAACCGGAATTGTTTTTGGATTTCTCCTCCAGAAAGGCAGAGTACTTCGTTTTGAAAAACAGGTTGGTGCTTTGCTGCTAAGGGATATGACAATACTGAAAGTCATGTTCTCAGCAATTCTGGTCGGCATGGTTGGCATACTGCTTCTTTCTGATGCTGGAGTGATAAAGCTGAGTCACAAGCCTATGAATGTGGGCGCATTGCTTATAGGAGCTGTTCTTTTTGGCATAGGATGGGCTGTGATGGGCTTTTGTCCCGGTACATCTGTAGGTGCTCTTGGAGAGGGTAGATGGCATGCTGTTTTCGCAATTGCAGGGATGATTGTTGGAGCTGCTATATATGCCGAGCTCTATCCTTTTTTCAAAGCAACTGTTCTGTCATGGAAAAATTACGGCAAGATAGGAATTGCTGATGCCCTGAATATTTCGCACTGGGGTGTAGCATTATTGGTATGGGCTGGCTTCATCTCCCTATTTATATTGTTTGAGAAGAAAAAAGTTTAACATCAGCCAGCACTTGGTTTTTAGCAAATTTAAAAAGCAATCTCGTGAATAAATAAACATGGAGGATTTATTCACGAGATTATTTTTGTTGATAATCACTCTTGTTTTTGTTGGCTCAACTGCATTTGCTTTTGATATGAAACTTTCAACATTGGACCCTGTGTCTAAATATCATCAAACAGAATCCGGGGATAGTGAATTATAATTATCCCCAAAATGCAAAATATATTCTCAAGTGCGCAAATATTGCATTAGGACATACATACATCATGATGATTTTAAAGGGAACTTTTCGTGGCATATTGTTTGCAATTCATGTTATATAAAATATGCACGGAGGGTTTATTATGATTAAAAAACTTGTGGTGTTTTTTGCAGTTTTATTTTTTGCTGCAGCTTCATCATATGCCGGAACATTTGAGTCCAAGTGCATAGCCTGCCACAATGCTGCAGGCAAACCAGCTCTGTCAAGGGATGCCATGATTAAAAAATTCAAAACAGCGGATGCTTTTATTAAGGCATCAAAAGAAAATACCAACCCTATGATGAATGCTGTTAAGAATGATCCTGACAGCATTAACAAGTCAGCAGCAGAGCTGTTCAAGTAATCTGCAATTGATTCTAAAACAAAAGAGCAGGCGGCGCTGCCGCCTGCAGCAGCATCAGAACCAGACAGTGCTCTGATACAGGAAATGCTTGTTCCTTATTCACTGTTTAAAGATATGGTATCTGCTGTTGCTCTTGGGAGTAGTGAATGGGTGATAAAGGCTATCGAACCAATGCATGGCACCATGGGAAAAAACGAAAGAAGCAGTAAATCAGGTAATGTCGAGCTTAAAAAAATCAGAACAAGGCTGCTGCATTTATAAATATGGATAAAGATTTTCATAATAATCTTTAAGCTCTTGCTGCTGCATTAAAGAAAAATAATCATATGCTTATGGCAACTGCAACCAAAAAACTTCTTGATGGATGTATCTCGTGTCA
>JALOBC010000060.1 GCA_023228465.1 Dokdonella sp.
GGCTGGAACTGCACCCGATTCATCGCCATGATCGACCTCCGCGTCGGAACATGGCGCTCACCTTGCGCTCAGCCCGTCTCAAATCCTGCGACAGCTGGCTGAGGTTCGACGCTAATCAGGTACGACGAACGTCACATTTCCACCCCAGGAACTCGCGCGGGATCTTCGTGAGCTGCCGGAAAGCGAGGCGAGTCGGATCAGGCGCGAGCGCCTCGACCAGTGGCTGGATGCGGGCCACGGCTGCTGGGCGCTCGCGCATCCTGCGGTGGCCGCAATGATGCAGGCGACGCTCGAAGTGGGTGAAGACAACGGCCGTTATGTCCTGCACGCGTGGTGCGTCATGCCGAACCACGTCCACGTGCTGATCGAACCGCGCATCCCCTTGCGAAGCATCGTGCAGGCGTGGAAGGCGTACAGCGGGCGCTGGGCGTTGGCGAACAACGGCAGGTTGGCGCTGGGAATCGCGGGCGAGGCGTTCTGGATGCGCGATTACTGGGACCGGTTCATCCGCAGCGATGCGCATCTGCGGGCAGTGGTGGCGTATATCGGGAACAACCCTGTGACGGCGGGGCTGTGCGCACGTGCGGAGCAGTGGCAGTGGAGCAGTGCGAGGCGGCGGCGCGAGGAAACTCCTGCAGCGGAATGGTGAGATCAGGCGCATGGCCAAGCTGGGGCTCGGCCGCTCCCAAACTGATTGCGAGGTTCCGCGCATGGGCCAAGCTGGAGCTCGGCCGTTCCCAGCCAGGCATCGCACCCGGGAGGGGCGGAGCCCCGGCTCCGCCGCTTCTGCCATCCGACCGCTACTCCTCGGCCGGCGCGACGATCACCGGCAGGGTCCGGCGCTCGATCAGGCGGTAGATGCGCCAGCTCGCGAAGCCGAGCGCGGTGGATGCGAGCGCCGCGGCGGCGAGCAGCACCATGCTGCCGGAGAGGAGGGGCGAGATGAGGCCGGCCATGAGCGCGCTGATCAGCAGGCTGACGAAGGTCTGCATCGATGACACGGCGCCGCGGTAGTGCGGGAAGCGGTCGAGCAGGAGCAGGGTCAGGGTCGGGAAATTGATGCCGATGCCGATGGCGTTGGCGCCGATCAGCAGCACCGACCAGGGCACGCGCGGCTCGCTCAGCAGCCAGGCGACACCGAGGTTCAGGGCCGCCGCGACCAGCATGATGAGGTAGCCGAGGCGCACCGTCGCGGCCGCACTCATGCGTCCGGCGAGGCGCCCGGACAGAAACGCGCCGAACATCATGCCACTGATCGCCGGCACGAACAGCCAGCCGAACTGCTGCGGGCCGAGCTTCAGGAGATCGAGGACCACGGCAGGCGCCGAGGCGATGTAGACCCACAGGGCGTTGAAGTTGAGCGTACCCGCCAGCGCCAGCGGATAGAAACCCGGGTCGCCGAAGATCGACCGCCAGGTGCCGAGCAGCACGCGCGGCGACATGCGGCTGCGCGCTTCGCGCGGATGCGTTTCCGGCAGCCAGACGATGCAGGCGGCGCAGAGCAGCACCGCAAATGCGGCCAGCAGCCAGAAGATCGCCCTCCAGGGCGCGAAGGCGATCACCCAGCCGCCGATGATCGGCGCAATGGCCGGGGCGATGCCGAAGATCATCGACACCGTGGACATCAATTGCTGCGCCTCCACCCCGTCGAAGCAGTCGCGGATGATGGCGCGCCCGACGATCAGCCCGGCGCCGGCGGACACGCCCTGCAGCGCACGGAAGGCCAGCAACCATTCGATGGTGGGCGAAAGCGCGCAGCCGATCGAGGCCAGCACGAACATGGCCACGCCGCCGAGGATCACGATGCGCCGGCCGTAGGCATCGGACAGCGGGCCATGGAACAGCGACATCAGCGCATAGGCGATCATGTACACGCTGATGGTCTGCTGCAGCGCGAACGGCGTGGCATCCAGGTCCGCTGCGATCGCCGGGAAGGCCGGAAAGATCGTGTCGATCGAGAACGGGCCGAACATCGCCAATGCCGCGAGGAGCGACGCGAGCAGGTGGCGATGGGGCACGGCGGGCGATCTCATGGCCGGGCATGCTACATGTGCGCCCTTGAATGTCGCGCCTGCAGGAAGGCAGGGTGGTGCAGAGCCCGCCGCACGAGGCGACGCCGTCTCGGCGCCCGGCGGGGGCCCGGTCCGGTTTCGCGATGGGCGCGAACACGCAGGCCGCGAGTCGGCAAGCAACCTGCGGCCCGGTCGCTCCCGGGAAATGCGTGGCTGCGCACAACCGACCGAGCGGAACCGATCCGGGCCCTGCTCGCTGCTTCGGGCACGGGCACTTGCAGGCGGCTTGCCGGACCGCCCGTTGCAGCGCACGCGTGTTCGGTGGAACCTTGCCGGGTTGCCAGCTACCGGAAGCACCATGGACCTGACCCCCTTCCTTGCCGTCGGATTCGGTGCCTTCGCCGGCGCCATCGTACGCTGGGGGCTCGGCATCGCGCTCAATCCCATCCTGCCGACGCTGCCGCTTGGCACCCTGGCCGCCAATCTTTCCGGCGGTCTGCTGATGGGCGCGGCCATGGGCGTGTTCGCACATTTCGAGTCCCTGCCGGTCGCCTGGCGCCTGGCGCTGATTACCGGCTTCCTTGGCGGCCTGACGACGTTCTCCACCTTTTCCGGTGAGACCGTCACGTTGCTGTTGCGTCAGCAATACACCTGGGCGGCCGCTATCATTGGACTCCATGTGGCAGGTTCACTCGCGATGACATTGGCCGGCATCGCCATGGTGCGCGCACTGCTGCGCAGCTGAGGCGAGTCACGGGACGGAGGCAAGCGCGATGCAAGGTTGTGCCCTGCGCTTCTACATGCACGAGAACCAGCGCCATCGGGGCCTGCTGCTGTACGAATGGCTGCTGGAACAGGCGCGCGAGCGCGGCATCCGCGGCGGCAGCGCGTTTCGTGCCATCGCCGGTTTCGGACGCCACGGTGTACTCAGCCAGCAGCACTTCTTCGAACTGGCCGGACAGCTCACCGTGGTCGTCGAATTCATCATCAATGATGCCGAGGCGCAGGCGCTGCTCGCCCTTGCGCGCGAGGATCATGCGGAGCTTTTCTATACCCTTGCGCAGGTCCAGTTCGGGCTGACCTGCGCCGCCGCTTCCTGAGGACAGCCTGCCACCCGCCCAACGAGGAACGCCATGAGCCATTCGCGCAGCCGCATCGAGGCATTGCTCACGCTTGCCGACGTCACGATCAACGGCCCCGCAGCCACCGACGTCCAGGTCCACAACGAAGATCTCTACGCACGCGTGCTGGCCCACGGCTCGCTTGGCCTGGGTGAGTCCTACATGGAGGCGTGGTGGGATGCGGCCGATCTCGACGGCTTCCTGCACAAGCTGATCGCCGCGCAACTCGATCAGCAGGTCGGCGGCCTGGAGGATGCGTGGCTGGCGGTGGAATCGCGCCTCGTCAACCTGCAGCGCGGCCAGCGCGCCTTCGAAATCGGCGAGCGCCATTATGACCTCGGCAATGACCTCTTCGCGGCCATGCTCGGCAAGCGCCTGGTTTACAGCTGCGGCTACTGGAAGGAAGCCCGCGATCTGGATGCCGCGCAGGAGGCCAAGCTCGATCTGGTCTGCCGCAAGCTGGGACTGGAGCCGGGCATGCGCGTGCTCGACATCGGTTGCGGCTGGGGCGAAGCGCTGAAGTTCGCCGCCGAGCGCTACGGCGTCAGCGGCCTCGGCATCACCGTCTCGGAGGAACAGGCGCGGTTCGGGCAGCAGCTCTGCGAGGGGCTGCCGATCGAGATCCGCGTGCAGGACTACCGCGAACTCGACGAGCGCTTCGATCGGGTCTTCTCGATCGGCATGTTCGAGCACGTCGGGGTCAAGAACTACCGGACCTACTTCGAAGTCGCGCGCCGCGTGACGGCCGACGACGGCCTGTTCCTCCTGCATTGCATCGGCACCAACCTGTCGACCACGCACACCGATCCCTGGATCGCGAAATACATCTTCCCCAACTCGATGCTGCCCTCGGCGGCGCAGATCACCAGGGAATCGGAAGGCCTGTTCGTGATGGAGGACTGGCACAACTTCGGCACCGACTACGACCGCACCCTGATGGCGTGGCGGGACAATTTCGATGCCGCCTGGCCGGCGCTTTCGGCACGTTACGACGAACGCTTCCGGCGCATGTGGCGCTTCTACCTTTCCGGCTCCGCGGCCACCTTCCGCGCCCGACGCAGCCAGCTCTGGCAGATCGTGTTCTCGCCCGAGGGCGTTCCCGGGGGCTATCGCGTACCGCGTTAGCGGCCGGACGGCGGCGTGGGGCGGTGGCGCAATCGCGTGCCTTCCGACGTCGTCGGCGGACAATTGGCACGCTTCGACGCGACTTCCCGATTGCAGGGATATGAATCCTTGCTCATCGGAGAAGATCCATGTCCCGGTTCCGTCTCTTCCTTGCAGGCATGCTGGCCTGCGCGCTCGCACCGTTCGCCCAGGGCGCCACCTATGCCGTCGGCCTGGGCACGGGCTGTACGCACAGCAGCCTCCAGGCGGCCCTCGATGAGGCGCTCGCCAACCCGGCGGGACCGCATCTCATCAAGCTCCAGGCGGGTACGCGCTCGATCGCCAACTACGCCATCGCCAATCCGGCCGCCGATCTCACGATCGATGGCGGCTATCCAGGCTGCGCCGCATCGGCACCAGATTCCGTCACCACCCTCAGCACCACCCAGCCGCAGCGGCTGCTGCGGATCAGCAACGGCAATGACAACGAGCGACGCAAGGTCGTGCTCAGCAACCTCGTGCTCGCCAATGGCGCGCCCAGCGGCACGGGCCTGCCCAACGCCGGCGGCGCGCTGAGCATTTCGGGCAACGTGCGGGTGGAACTGCGCGGGTCGATGAAGATCACCGGGAACACAGCGGGCGATGGCGGAGCCATCTCCCTGTTCAACCTCACCTCGGACCCCGCCAAACACGCCACCCTGGCCATCCATGACGGGGCCGAATTCAACGACAACGCGGCAACCGGCATCGTGAACCAGACCGGCAATGGCGGCGCGATCCATGCGACCGGCATGTCAGACGTCCACATCCACCGGGCGCGCTTCCTCTTCAACAACGCGCGCCGTGCCGGCGGCGCGATCGCCCTCGACGCCGGCTCGCGCCTGCTGACGTTGTCGGGCGGCCTCCCACCCGGCTCGTCCGAGCCGACCATGGAATTCGTGGGCAACCGCGCCGGACGCGACACCTTTTCCTCAAACGAGGGATTCGGCGGCGCAATCTACGCACGCCAGGCGCCCTTCGGTCTGACGGCTGCGGCGGGGGACGTCCGCCACTCCGCGCACCTGTTCACCAACGAAGCGAACTTCGGCGGCGCGATCTACGTGGAAGGCGCGCTGAGCGGGACCTCCTATCAGTTCAACCTCAGCAACGTGCTCGCCATCAACAACATCGCCCATGGGCGCGGCGGAATGATCTATTCCAAGGGCCTGGTGGGTATCAACGTGGACAGCCGCGCGTGGGGTCCGTGCGCGCTGTTCGGGTCCGAGATCTCCTGCAGCGCCCTTATCGGCAACACCGCCGCGAACCACGGCACGCCGGGCACGGCAGGCGGCGGAGTCCTCTACATGGAACAGCCATCGGGTTCGGCGACGGCCACCGCGTTCATCAGGCGCACCTGGTTCAGCAACAACGCCGATCCCGACGGCACCGCCGCGCTCATTGCCGCCGAGCCTCCGGCACAGGTGACCGTCGAGCGAAGCGTCCTCCAGGGGAACTCGGCGGGAGCGGAAAGCGCGCTCGTCGGCACCGCCGGCGCAACGCGGATCGGCTATTCGACCGTCCTTGCCAACCAGGTGACGCGCCTGTTTGCCATTGACGGCGCCACGCTCCGCGTCCAGGGGAGCCTGTTCGCTGCCCCGGGTACGCCCGTGTGGTCCGCCGTCGGCTCGGGCGCTGCGATCGTCCACAACGGCTGCCTGTTGACCCATGACGCCACGGGTCTCCCGCCTGGCGCGACGGTCGGAGCGCCATACCTCGACCTCGACCTGCGGCCCGTGCCGCCTTCGCCCGCCCTCGACGTCTGCGACGATTTCGAATACGCAGCTCCGGCCGACATGTACAACCGGATGACGGTGGACATCCCCGGCTGGGACAACGGCTTCGGCGTGCATGACCTAGGAGCCATCGAGCAGACCGGCATCGTGTTCTACGGCGGCTTCGGCAGTCGTCCGACCGATTGAGGGTCGCGCCTGCGCCACCCGGCAGCGGAGGTGAGGACGCGCGGGAGACAGCCGCGCCGGAACCGCGCAGCATCGCCGCTGCGCCCGCATCGGGCGGCGGCGGATCGACGCCGCGCCTCGGTACAATGGCGGGCTACCCCAGCGATCACCTTGCGCCATGACCGTCCACGCCGACCACGAACAGATTCCCCTCAAGGAATACGCCGAGCGCGCCTACCTCGACTACTCGATGTACGTCGTGCTCGACCGCGCCCTGCCCTTCATCGGCGACGGGCTCAAGCCTGTGCAGCGGCGCATCGTCTATTCGATGAGCGAGCTGGGCCTGGACGCCGGGTCCAAGCCGAAGAAGTCGGCACGCACCGTGGGCGACGTGATCGGCAAGTTCCATCCGCACGGGGACTCGGCCTGCTACGAGGCCATGGTGCTGATGGCCCAGCCCTTTTCCTACCGCTACCCGCTGGTCGACGGCCAGGGCAACTTCGGCTCGCAGGACGATCCCAAGTCGTTCGCGGCGATGCGCTATACCGAATCGCGCCTGACGCCGATGGCCGAACTGCTGCTGGCCGAGCTCGGCCAGGGCACCGCAGACTGGACGGCCAACTTCGATGGCACGCTCAAGGAACCCTCCTGGCTGCCGGCGCGCGTGCCGAACGTGCTGCTGAACGGCTCGACCGGCATTGCAGTGGGCATGGCCACCGACATTCCGCCGCACAACATGCGCGAAGTGGCCAGTGCCTGCATCCGCCTGCTCGATGATCCGGCGGCCAGCGTGACCGACCTGTGCGAACACGTGCGCGGGCCGGATTTCCCCACCGCCGCGGAGATCATCACGCCGGCCGCGGAGCTCCGCGCCCTGTACGAATCGGGCAACGGGTCGGTGCGCTGCCGCGCGGTGTGGACCAGGGAAGACGGCAACGTGGTCGTCACCGCCCTGCCCTGGCAGGTCTCGCCCTCGAAGATCCTGGAGCAGATCGCCGCGCAGATGCGCGCGAAGAAGCTGCCCATGCTGGAGGACATCCGCGACGAGTCGGACCACGAGAACCCGATCCGCATCGTGTTGATGCCGCGCTCCAACCGGATCGACCTCGAGGAGCTGATGCAGCATCTCAACGCCACCACCGACCTGGAGAAGAGCTACCGCGTCAACCTCAACATGATCGGCCTGGACGGCAAGCCGCAGGTCAAGAACCTGCGCCAGATCCTCGCCGAGTGGCTGCGCTTCCGCCAGGACACGGTCACCCGTCGCCTGCAGCATCGCCTGGCCAGGGTCGAGCGGCGCCTGCACCTGCTCGAAGGCCTGCGCATCGCCTTCCTCAACCTGGACGAGGTGATCCGCATCGTCCGCCAGGAAGACGAGCCCAGGCCCGTGCTGATGGCGCGCTTCAATCTCAGCGAGGAACAGGCCGACTACATCCTGGAAACCCGCCTGCGCCAGCTTGCGCGGCTGGAGGAAATGAAGATCAACAGCGAGCGCGATGCGTTGGAGGAAGAACGCGCACGCATCTCCGTGGTGCTGGGCTCGAAGGCGCGCCTCAAGACACTGATCAAGGATGAACTGCGCGAAGACGCCAAGAAATTTGGCGACGATCGCCGCTCGGCGCTGGTCGAACGCGCCGCTGCGCACGCGCTGGACGAAACCGCGCTGGTGGCAAGCGAGCCGGTGACCGTGGTGCTCTCCGCCAAGGGCTGGGTGCGCGCAGCCAAGGGTCACGATGTCGATGCCAGCGAGCTTGGCTACCGCGAGGGCGACGGTCACCTCGCCTCGGCCCAGGGACGCACCACCCAGCAGGCCGCCTTCATCGATTCGACCGGTCGCAGCTATTCCACCGCCGCGCACACGCTGCCTTCCGCGCGCGGCAACGGCGAACCCCTGACCGGCCGCTTCAGCCTGCCGCCGGGCGCACGCTTCGAGGCGGTCGCCATGGGCGAACCGGACACGCGCCTGGTGCTGGCCTCGGATTTCGGCTATGGCTTCGTGACCCGCTTCGAGGCGCTGGTCGGCAACAAGAAGGCCGGCAAGCAGGTGCTCAACATCGACGACAAGGCGCATGTGCTGGCACCGGTGGCGGTCGCCGATACCGCGCGCGACCGCCTCGTGGTGGTCACGAACGCCGGGCATCTGCTGATGTTCTCGGTGGCCGACCTGCCCGAACTCGAGCGCGGCAAGGGCAACAAGCTGATCGAGATCCCGAAGGCGAAACTCTCCGGCGGTGAACGCGTCGTCGGCGTGGCCGTGGTGGCCGAAGGCACCGGCGAAGTGACCCTCAACGCCGGCCAGCGCAAGCTCACCCTGCGCTGGAACGACCTGGTCGAATACCAGGGCGCACGCGCGGCGCGCGGCAAGCTGCTGCCCCGCGGATTGCAGCGGGTGGAGCGCATCGTCGGCGGGTGATCACCCCGAGGGTTTCATCCCTGATGCGCTTGGAAGCCCGATATCGCGCCGGGGCCGATATCGTGGGAGGAGCTTCAGCCCCGATGCCGTTCGTCCCTGATGAGCGCAGATACCCATCGCGGGTGATGCCGCGCCCACGGGTTCACGATGAAGCTTCGGGGCTCTTATGGAAGTGACTTTAGCCGGACTCCATGCCCACGCCGGGCCCGTGGCGACGGTCCCATTCGGGAGCGATCGTGATGGCCCGCTCAAGCGAGCCGTCGGCTGCAGTCAAATCGTGCCAACGACGTTATGCTGGGATCATGCGCTACCTATCGCTGGCTTTCATCTTCCTGCTGGTCGCCTGCGCGGCGGCCACCCCGCCCGCGGGAACGGCGGAGCCACCCGCGCACGTCGACTATTCCTGCGGCCAGGACAACGACTGCGCGGTGAAGAACGTCGGCAACTGCTGCGGCTACTACCCGGCATGCGTCAACCGCGACAGCCCGACGTTCCCTGAACAGGTACGCGCCGAATGCGAGAAGACCGGTGCGATGAGCGTGTGCGGCTGGCCGGTGATCCGCGCCTGCGCCTGCGTCGCGGGCCGGTGCGAGACTTCGGATACAGGAAGTGGAGGCGAGATCAAGTGAACCAGGCGCTGCAGCATCCCGGTGCGCCGGGCCAGGTCCTGCAGATCGGCCTTCCCGCGTGGCTGTCCGAGGCGGTGTCGGCGGACCGGAACTACCCGGACGAGGCAGCCAAGGTCGGGCTGGCGATTGCCCTGGCGCGGCGCAACGTCGAGGAGCGCAGTGGCGGGCCGTTCGGCGCGGTCATCTTCGATCCCGAAGGACGCGTGGTCGCGGCGGGGGTCAATCGCGTACTGCCTGAAGCCTGCTCGGCGGCGCATGCGGAGCTGCTGGCGATGATCGGTGCACAGCGCAGGCTCGGCAGGAGTCGCCTCAATGGAAACGGTCGCCGATACGTGCTCGCCACCAGCGCACAGCCGTGCTGCCAATGCTATGGCGCGTGCGTGTGGGCCGGCATCGACGAACTCCTGATCGGCGCCCGCGCCGAGGACGTGATGGAACTGTCCGAGTTCGACGAGGGGCCGTTGCCCGCCGACTGGGTCGGCGAACTCGAGGCGCGCGGAATCGCCGTGCAGCGCGACATCCTGCGCGACGCAGCCCGCGAGGTCTTCTCGCTGTATGCGCGGCTGGGCGGTCCGCACTATTGAGCGACGGAGAATGAAGAAGCGCAGCCGAACTTCGGCGCGCCCCCCGGTCAGCGCAGGAGCAGGCAAGCCACGCACCGCCGGTCCCTCGGCCGTGCAGCGAGCCAGGCCCTCAAGGGATCCCGGGAAGCGCGCTCAACCAACGCCTGCCGCGTCGCGTGCAGTGCCTTCGGCGCGCGCTGCAGCCACCCCGCCAACGCAGGAATCAGGCGAAGCGCCCAGGATCGAGCAGGCCCAGGGCCTGCTGGCGTTCTGCCGGCCCGGTTTCGAGGCGGAGTGCGCGCAGGAACTCGCCGCACTGGCGGCGCAGCGCGGTACTTGCGGCCTTGCACGCAGCCAGCGCGGCGATGGCCTGGCGGAGTTTATCGGCGAGGATGCGGCGCGCGTCGGCATCGGCTGGGAGGAAACCATTTTCGCGCGGCAACTCCTCGAACTCATCGGCCGCGCCGCAAACCTTCCTGCCAACGACCGGCTGGGCGTCCTGTTGCCGCTGGTCGAAGGCGACCCGCGGCGCTGGTGCGACGTGCGTGTCGAAGCACCGGACAGCGATGCGGGACGGGAACTGGCCGCACTGTGCCGCGGGCTGACCTCGGCGCTGGTGGCGGCCCTCAAGTCCCGGCAGCGGCTGGATCGGCGCTCGCCATGGCGCCTGCACCTGTGCATGACCAGCGGCCGCAGCGGCCTGCTTGCCGCGGTGGAAGTGGCGCGGGCGCCGCCCTGGCCGGGCGGCATCCCGCGCCTGAAGTTTCCGCGCGAAGCACCGAGCCGCTCGACGCTGAAACTGGAAGAAGCGCTGCTGGTCCTGCTGGACGAAGGTGAGCGCGAGCGCTGGCTCAAACCCGGTATGCGCGCCGTCGATCTCGGCGCCGCCCCGGGCGGCTGGACCTGGCAGCTGGTGCGCCGCTCGATCCACGTTACGGCAGTGGACAACGGGCCGATGGATCGCGCGCTGCTCGATTCCGGACTGGTCGAGCAGCGCCGCGAAGACGGCTTCCGCTACCGCCCGGTGAAGGCGGTGGACTGGCTGGTCTGCGACATGGTCGAGCAGCCCGCGCGCGTAGCCGCGCGCATGGCCGAGTGGCTCGGCAATGGCTGGTGCCGCTTCGCCATCTTCAACCTCAAGCTGCCGATGAAGAAGCGCTACGAGGAAGTGCAACGCTGTCTTGCGCGCGTGCGTGAGGGCGCGCCCGGCGTCGAGCTTCGCGCCCGGCAGCTCTACCACGACCGCGAGGAAATCACCGTATTCGCCCACCGCCCCGCCTAGCCTGGATGGTGATGTGGTCGGGCTTGTTGCGGCCGGAAAGGCGCGCCGGCTGGCGCCTTTTTCCCCGAGGGCTTGTGATACAACGGCACCGGGCCAGAACGGGTTGTTTCAATGCTGGAGAAGGTGTTCGCCGCCTACCGCTGCGGCGATTTCGTCGTTCTACCGGGATCGCGACAGATCCTCCGCGATGGCGAACCGGTCGAGCACGAGGCCAAGGTGTTCGATCTGATGGTGCTGCTACTCGAGCACCACGACCGCGCTCTTGCCAAGCAGGAAATCATCACCGCGCTCTGGGGCAACCGGCCGGTCACCGATGCCGCGCTCAGCCAACTGGTCTACAAGGCGCGGCGGGCGCTGGGCGATGACCAGCGCCGCATCATCCGGACTGTCCATGGCCGTGGCCTGCAATGGGTGGCCCCGATCGAGGTGCTGGATGAAGTTCCGCCGCCATGTGCCGGCAGCACCCCCGGGCCTTACCCACGCGCTCCTACCGGGCTTCCTGCCGGCCGCAAACGCTGGCGGCTGACGACCTTTGCGCTCCTGTTGCTGCTGGTGCTCGCCGGGCTGGCCTGGATAGCAGTCCCTCGCAACACTCTGCACGGCCCAACGATCGCCGTGATGCCGATCGAGAACGTCACCGGTGACCCGACGCTGGAGTGGACCCGGCTCGGCCTGGCTGCCCTGCTGACCAGCGAGCTGCAGCGCGCCGGTGTCGACGGCGTGGATGTCGGGCAGGTGGCGCGGCTGGTCGAACAGGCTCCGGCCGGGCCCGAAGCCGGCGCTCACATCCGCCGCGGGAGCGGCGCCATGGCGTCGGTCGGCGGCCGCTTGCAGCGTCACGGGGAACTGTTGCGCCTGGACCTCCAGGTCGAACGAGGTGATCGCCGCACCCACTTGCATGCCACCGGCATTGCGCCGGCGCAGCTGGCGGTCAGCCTTGCCGGCGAGATCGACGCGC
Source organism: Dokdonella sp. (assembly GCA_023228465.1). Classification (GTDB taxonomy): domain Bacteria; phylum Pseudomonadota; class Gammaproteobacteria; order Xanthomonadales; family Rhodanobacteraceae; genus Dokdonella_A. The sequence goes on from JALOBC010000060.1 coordinate 12,020, forward strand.
TGCTCGGCACGCGGCGGCCGGCTTCCGCAGCCGCCCACGCTCCGGCCAACTGGCTTGCCGAAACCCATGCTCGGGGCATGGATCTTGCCGTGCGCAGTCGCTGGGCAGAAGCCAAACCCTACTTCCTGGTCTGCGTCCAGCAGGACCCCGACTTTCGCGACGCGCGCCTCAACCTTGCTCGCATGCAGGCGCGTTCCGGCGAAGAAGGCAAGGCGCGCAGTAACCTGGAGACGCTCATTGCCACCGGCGACGGCAGCGCCCCGGACACGCTGCGCGCGCGAATGGAACTGGCGATGCTTTCGGTGGCACGCGGCGATCGCACCGCGGCGATCCGCGAGCTTCAGGCGCTGCGCATCCCAACCGCAGGTTCGGGTATTGCCAGCCTGCCGGCTTGGGTGGAAATGAACCTCGCTCAGTTGCTGGGAGAAGTGGGTCGCACCGAGGAAGCGGATACCGCGTTCATGCGCGCTGCGGCCATCATCCGCGAGCATCGGCTGCGCAACTACGAGCCCAGGCTGTACAACATCGCTTCGGCCATGGCCGAAGCACAAGGCAACCTGCCGGCGGCACGCGAGGCCAATCGCCGCGTGCTGCAGGTGACCACCGCGCTGGGCGATCGCCAGGGTGCCCTGGGTGCAGCGCTCAACGTCGCCGCGCTGGACGTGGAAGATGGTCACCCGCTGCGCGCGCTGCCGCTGCTGGTGCATGGCTGGCGGGACGCTGTCGCGCTGGATGCCGTGGACGAGCGCTTGTTCGCGGGCCAGACCCTGGCCGAAGCGCTGCTCCGGCTCGGCGCGGTCGCCCAAGCGGCTCCCTTGATCCGGCATCTGCGCGCGCTTGCCGTGCAGCGTGCGGTACCCCATTGGTTGGCCACACAGCAGGCCATCGAGGCGGTGGCACTCCGGCTTGCCGGCGCCCCGCAGCGTTCACTAGAGCACTTCGAAGCCATTAGTGACGTGCTCGAGGGCGCTGACCGGGACGCCTTCGTGCCTCGCATACTGCCGGAACAGGCGCTCGCCGCGTGGGACGCGGGCGACGCAGCCGCACTGCAGCGACTTGCCGGCCATGCGCACGCCCTGCTGCCCGGTGCCGCGGCCCCACAGCAGTTGGCGGCCATCGCGCAGGGAATCCAGGCACTGGCGCTGGCGCGGCGTGGCGAGACCGCTGCTGCGCGCGAGCTACTCGATGCGGCGGACCGCGTCGCGGCTCGGGACGCCGTCGCGCGCCAGCGTCTCCTTGCCGCGCGCCTGCGCATCGCCAGCGACGGCGAAGTCGCGACCCACATCGACGAGGCGGGTCAATTCGACGTCAGCACCAACGAGGATGTCGACGTGCTGACGCCCGCGCTCGCAATGGCGCGTGCCGCGCAGAACCAAACCGTCGCCCGGCAGCTTCAGGATCGCCTCGAGAGCTTGCAACGCGCCGCGGCCAGCGCCCTCGAAGGGCTCGATATCGTCGCCGATTCATACACGCACGCGGTTGATTAACCTGGGAAATAACATTTCGTAACGGTTTCATCACGGGTTCCTCAAGCGTGCTCCGGCGCGATCTGCGGAAATCGGCGGCTCGCCCACTTGCGGCCACTCAGGGCCGCGGAACCCACAAGGGACATTGAATGGATATCCTGAAGCCGCTCTGCAATCCCAGCCTGCCGACCCGCGTTCGGAGCGCCCTCTTCAGCCTGACGGGCGCCGCACTTGCGTTCACGCTGTCACTGGCCCAGGCGCAATCGATCGACACGGGCTTCCAGCCGCAGCCGGACAACCAGGTCTGGGCAGTGGCCAACCATGTGGATGGCGGGCTGTGGAGCGGCGGCTTCTTTCGCAATATCGACGGGTTGCCCCAGGGCGGTATCGCCAGGCTCGGCGTCGATGGCCATATCCCGGACGGCTTCGCCGCCAGCGTGTTCTACAATTCGGCCTGGTCGGTGTCGTTGCTGGAAGATGGCAAGGTCCTCGTGGGCGGCGATATCCAGCAGATAAACGGAGTGCCGCGTCACGGGGTGGCGCGCCTGAACGCCGATGGCACACTGGACCTCAGCTTTGCCCCGCAGGTGATCGGCCGCGTCTATGCGACAGCGGTCCAAGCCGACGGCAGGATCCTGGTCGCCGGGCACCTGGACGCCGTGGCCGGATCCTCGCGCGGCAACTTGGCGCGCCTCAATGCCGACGGCAGCCTCGATGCCGCATTCGATCCGCAGGTCGATGACTGGGTCGAAGCGTTGGCGCTGCAGCCGGATGGAAAGCTCCTGATTGGCGGCTATTTCCAGAACGTCGGCGGCGTGGAAAGGCGATATTTCGCACGCCTCGATGCCAACGGCAGCCTGGACACCGCGTTCAACCCCAGGCCGAACCACCACGTCCTCGCCATTGCGCTGCAACCGGATGAACGCATCGTGATCGGCGGTGAGTTCACACTGATCGGGTCGACGCCCTATCGCAGT
>JALOBC010000061.1 GCA_023228465.1 Dokdonella sp.
TAGCGTTCGTCCTGGCTCAGGTGCGCGTAGCCCATGTGTGGTTCCACTTGGCGGTGAAGCTGCACAGGCTACCGCACCTGCGCCACCTCACAGCGTGAGTGGTGCACTTCAGAATTGAATCCACCGGTGAAGTCATCGTTGACCAGTTGCACGCCAGCCAGCGACAGGCGGTTGCTGCTGGGCACGCCGCTCAGGCCAAGGCTCTGGTTGAACTCCGCCACGATGTTGCCGGCGAGCGTATTGATCTGCCCGGCGACCGCAGGCGAGTACAGCACCAGCACGCGGATCACGCCCTGGTTGGCACTGCTGCTGGTTGCGTTGTCCGGGTCGGGATCGCGCGGCGCCTCCGGGGGCAGCTGGCCAAGTACGGTCAGGGTGTGGGCCTTGCCCATGCCCTTGCTTTCGATCAGATACATCCAGCCCTGTGAATGGATGCGGCCCAGTGTCCCGGAGGGCCCGATGGTGATTGTTACCAGCGATCCTTCCTCGTCGCCCTCGATCCAGCCGGAATACGAGGTGTAGATGCCATCGATGTAGACCTGTTCGACGGTAGGCAGCTTGAGCACGACCGGCCCCTCCAGCAGGGGTAGCCAGGCACCAACGCGGGCGCCCGCCACGGGCATTGCGGGGCCGACTCGCCGGCGCCCCGGGCGACTGTCCGAAAGGAGGTATTTCGCATTGAACTCGATGTCGTAGAAGCCGAGCAGCGCATTGCCCCAGGCTTCTTCGCGGGCGGCATCCGGCTGCGCTTCCGTGAGGCCTTCGACGAGCATGGGTACGTCAGGCACCGGTGCTGCCGGTCCGCTGGCCATGACTGGTTCTGCGGTCGGTAGCAGGCCGGGATCGATCACCGAGATGCGTGCGTCAGCCGCACTTCCGTCCGCTTCGATCAGGTAGATGCGGCCGTCGGTGTGGATGCGACCGATCACGCCCTCCGGGCCGGACGTGAGCGCGACCAGCGAAGCCCCGTCGCCCTCCACGATGCCGGTACGGCTGAAACTGCCGTTGGATTCCTCGTACACCGCCTCCAGCCGCAGCACGCGTGTCTTCGCCAGCATCGGCAGGTCGGCCAAGATCCTCTGCGGGAGCTCAAGGCCCTGCTCACGCCGAGGGCGATCGAGCAGGGTGCGGTCGAGTTGAACCGACCAGGCGCCGAGCAGGCCACCTTGCCAGTGCGCGCGTCGCGGATCGTCCGTCGTGGACCGCTGCAGCGGCGCAGTGAACAGCCGCGCAGGAGCGGGTTCTGCTTCCGCAGTCTCGGTAGCGGGCAGGATTGGCCGACCCACCGCGGTGACTGCATCGTGCTCGGTGCGGTCGAAACGCTCCAAGGGGCGGTCGCTGCGCGCGTCGGCGAGGGCAGCGAAGGCGAGCAATCCAAGCGTGACGGCATGGATCGCGAAGCGGCTGTGCATGTCGATCCCCCTGGCGAATCCGGATGATCACGGATCACCGAAAAGGCCTGTGCTGATGCCAGGCTTCATGGCGCGGCGCATCAGCGCGGCGTGAAGGAAAGCCCAAACGACGGATTTTCCTGCCGATCCGGACTCTCCCCAATGGTGACCGGAAAGTCAAGGAAGGAACCCGCAGTCCGGCAGTGTGTTGTCCGGGTTCATTGGGCGGGAATCCCAGGCCGGGGCGGCCCGGCGCACCACGGCTTTCCGGCCGGCGCTTGCCTTCATCGCTCATTCGACCTGCCCTCGGCAGGCTGCGGGCATGCGTGCATTGACGAGACGATTGCAACACGGAGGCCGGATACGAATCGGCAGCTCCGGCTGGCGCTATCCGCCCTGGCGGGGCGTGTTCTATCCGCCCGACCTGGTGCAGCGGCGCGAACTCGAGTACGCCCCCGGCCGTTTCACCCGCATCGAGCTCAACGGATCCTTCTACTCGTTGCAGCGGCCCGAGAGCTGGCAGGCCTGGATCGCGCAGACGCCCCGCCGCTTCGTATTCGCGCCAAAGGGGCCGCGTTACATCATCCATCTGCGACGGAACAACGTGGCGCTGGTGATCGCCGATACCGCGGGGAAGTGGCCATACGTGGAAGATGTGACCGCGGACTGCATGTACCTGCGCCTGCACGGCGACAAGGCGCCCTATGCCAGCGGCTACTCGCCCGAAGCGCTCGACCGCTGGGCCGATCGCATCGGCGTCTGGAGCCGCGGCGGGGAGCCCGCGGACGCGCAGCGCGCCTCGTTGCAACCGGAGCGCAAACGCAAGACGCGCGATGTCTGCTGCTACTTCGACAACGACATCAAGGTGCACGCGCCGTTCGATGCCCAAGCGCTGGCGGAGCGGCTGGGCGCGCCGCCGGCGCCGCCGCGGGAATGAGCGGTGCCTGGTGCGCACCCGTGAACGGCCGAGCTGGATCGCTCCGGTTCCAGGAAAACCTCGAGGGGTGCCATCCCTGCGCCTGATATGATCCAGCGCCCGGCCAGCCGCTCGCGTCCCGCCATGCACCGCTTTTCCGAATCGCAAGTCCCCGATCACCCATCGCGGCTCCCGAAAGGCTTCACCCTCATCGAGATCCTGGTTGTCGTGGTCATCCTCGGCATCCTTGCCGCCATCGTGGTGCCACGCGTGCTCGAGCGCCCGGGCGAGGCGCGCGTCACGCGCGCGAAACAGGACATTGCCGGCATCGTCACCGCGCTCAGCCTCTACAAGCTCGACAATTTCGTCTACCCGTCCACCGATCAGGGGCTGGAGGCGCTGGTCACGAAGCCCTCGGGTCAGCCGGAAGCGCCGAACTGGAAGGGGCCCTACCTGGATCGCGTGCCCAGGGATCCCTGGAACCGGCCCTATCTTTACCAGCAGCCCGGCCAGCATGGCGCGATCGATGTCTATACCTACGGCGCCGATGGGCGTCCGGGCGGCGAAGGGGAGGCGGCGGACATCGGCAACTGGGAGTGAAGCGGGAGGCGACATCTCCGCAACCGGACCTCGTCAAGGCGACCCATGAATTGGTGGCGGCCCAGTAGTTCTCGCCAGGCCGGCTCCGACGCTGCGCGCTGGCGCGCGCGGCCCGGCGCCAGGCGTTTGCGCCTCATGGATCGCGATTGCCCGCCTGTGCATGGCTTCACGCTGATCGAGCTGCTGGTGGTGGTGGCCATCGTCGGCATCCTCGCCGCCGCGCTGGTGCTGGCAGTCGGTGATCACGGCGCGCGCAGGCTGGAGCAGGCGGCCGGCGGCTTCGCTGCCCTGGCTCGGCAGGCCTGCGACCAGGCCGTGCTGACCGGGCGCGACAGCGGCATCATCGTGCGTCCCGATGGTTATGCGTTCAGCCGCCTGGATGGCAGCGCCTGGCAGCCCTATGGCAGGGATGCTGTGTTGCGCGCGCGCGCCTGGCCGGAAGGTCTGCGCGTCGCACTCGAGCGCGGCGGCCAGGCTGTCGATCTGACCCAGGCGGATGCCGGCCGGCCGCAACTGGTCTGCTTCGCCTCGGGCGAGCTCACCCCCTTCGAACTCGTGCTGGCGCTTGGCGACGGCCCGCTGCGCTACCGTGTCGTCGGCAGCGAGGATGGCGAGCTGCAGGAGGGCAGCCTGCCGTGAACGTGGCGTTCAAGACTCGCCATGGGGAACCTGGCACCCGCCCGCGCGCCGCGTCGCATGGGCCGCGACGGGCCGGCGGGCAACGCCGTGGAGCGGACGGCATTTGCGGATGCCCGGCCCGGCTCCGAATACGTCCGTGCCACCAGCCGGGCTTCACCCTCATCGAAGTCCTGATCGCGCTGGCCGTGGTCGCGCTGGCCCTGCTGGCGCTGACCCGCACGGCCGGCCTGGCGGTGCAGGATTTCGACGCCTTGCGCGAGCGCACCCTGGCCGGCTGGATGGCCGCCAACGTGCTGACCGACACGCGCATCGCTGCCATTCCGCCGCCACTGGGCCGCAGCGACGGCCGGGCCGAACTGGGCGGGCACACCTGGCGCTGGACGCGCGAAGTCCTGGCCACCCCCAACGCCAGCATCCGGCGCATCGAGGTGCAGGTGTTTCTCGGAACTGCCGACCAGCCTTCGGCCAGCCTGACCGGCTTCGCCGGGGTGGCGCCGTGAGGCCGGAACCGGGAAGCGTGGGTCGGCACTGCGCGCTGCGTGCGCTGGACGCGACCCTCGTGCAGGGTCTGGATCGCGCGCAGCGCGGTCGCGCAGCGCGATCCTTGATGCGCGCTCGCCGATACCGCCCCACGCGCGGCTTCACCCTCATCGAGTTGCTGGTTGCGCTGGCGGTGTTCGCGGCGCTGGCGGCTGCGGCCTATGGTGGCCTGGCAGCGGTGGCGGACACGCGCGCGGCGCTGGCCCGCCAGCAGGATCGCTTCAGTGCCGTGACGCGCAGCATCGGGATCGTCGAACGCGACGTGCGCCAGGCCCTGTCGCGCTCGGTGCGCAGCCAATCCGGCGCGCTGCTGCCGGCCGTGGACGGGCGCGGTGACGCCCTGGAGCTGACCCGCCTCGGCTTTGCCAATCCGCGCGGGGAACCGCGCAGCAACCTGCAGCGGGTCAGCCTGGCCCTCGATGGCCGCACGTTGCGCCACGGGTCCTACGCCGTGCTCGACCGCGCACCGGGCACACTGCCGGCGACCAGCGTGCTGCTGGATGGCGTGCAACGCCTGCAGCTGCGTTATCTCGGCGACGATCACAGCTGGCGCGAGCGCTGGCCGCCGGACGGCGCCGCGCCCGACGCGCTGCCGCGCGCCATCGAACTGCGCCTGACGCTTAGCGACCTTGGCGAGCTGCGGCGCATCGTCGAACTGCCGGGATCCTGGCCGCCTCCGGCGGTGGCAGCGCCATGAAGGCCCGACCGCGCGGCGTTGCCCTGCTGGTGGCCCTGCTGGTCGTGGCGCTGGCAACGATCCTGGTGGCGACCCTGCTGACCCGCGGCGAACTGGCCTACGCGCGCACCCGCAATGCGCTGCGCGCCCAGCAGGCCGAAGCCTATGCGCTGGGCCTGGAGCTCTACGCCCAGCGCGTGCTGTTCGAAACCTGGGCGGAAGGGCCGGACACCCGCATGAGTCCGTGGACGGTACCGCTGCCGCCACAGCCGGTGCCCGGCGGTACCATCAGTGCCACGTTGCGTGACCTGGGTGGCTGCTTCAACCTCAACAACCTGGCGCCTGGCGTGGTGCAGCGGGACCAGTGGCGGCGCGTGTTCGAGGCGCTGCTGGTCGGGCAAGGCCTCGATCCGCGCGTGGCCGACGCCGTGGCAGGCTGGCTGGATCCGCAGGACCAGGCCGAGGCCAGCCACTATCTGGGCCTGCCGGTGCCCTATCGCCCGCGCCAGGGCCTGTTCGTGCATGTATCGGAGCTGCGCCTGGTGCGCGGCATCGACGGCGCGGCCTATGCCCGCCTGGTGCCGCACGTGTGCGCGCTGGCGCCGGGAACGCGCCTCAATGTCAACACCACCGACCTGGCGCTGCTGCAGGCGCTCGGGCTCGGGCGCAGCGATGCCGAGCGCGTCTGGCAGGGTGGGCAGGCGCAGTTTGGCGACGTGGCCGCGTTCCTGCAGGAAGCGCGCACTCCGGCGCTGGCGGCGCGCTCCGAACTGCTCACCACGCGCAGCGACTGGTTCCTCGCGCGCGGCGAAGTGGCCCTGGACGACATCCCGTTTACCTTCTTCAGCCTCATCGAGCGCGCCCAGGGTCGCGGCGTGCGCGTGCTCGAACGCAGCCGTGGCAGTGACGATGCCTGGGCCTTGTCCACGCCGCCCGCGGATGCGGACGCGTCGCGTCGCTGAGGCGTGGCGGCAGCGCATTCTCGACTACAATCGACGCGACCCGCCGGCCCATTCCTGCTGCACGATGCCCGATCGCCTGTTGCTGCGCCTCGCCACCGATGGCGGCCTGAGCTGGCTTTGCCAGCGCGATGGCCAGGGCGCGCCGTCGGCTGCGCACCGGGGTGTGCCGCCGACCCAGGTGGTGGCCTCGGCCGGCAGTGTCTGGGTGCTGGTGCCTGGTGAAGCGGTGCTGCTGACCAGTGCGCGGGTGGCGGCGCGCAGCCGCGCGCACTTGTTGCAGGCACTGCCGTTCGCGATCGAGGACCAGCTGCTGGCGCCGGTGGAGGAACTCCACTTCGCCGCGTCGCGCAGCAGCGACGAGGAAACCGGCGTTGCCGCGGTCGCCCGCGCGACCTTGCACGGCTGGCTGGAGCAGTTGGCGGCGCGGGGCATCGAACCCGACGTGCTGCTGCCGGACACGCTGGCGCTGCCGCTCGCATCCGAGTGCGGGACCGCGCTGCTGGAAGATGACCGGGCCTGCGTGCGGCTCGGGCCCTGGTCGGCGCTGGCCTGCGGTCTCGCCGAACTGCCGGCCTGGCTGGCGCACAGCGCCGACCTGCCGGAAACGCTGGCCATCCATGACGCGCGCACGTCGGCGGTGCCCGTGCCGGCCCTGCCGGTGACGACGCAGGCCGAGCGCGTGCCCGATGCGCTGGCGTTTCTCGCCGGCGCGCTCGTGCAGGCGCCGATCAACCTGCTCGAAGGCGATTTTGCGCCGCGCCAGCGCCAGGCGCGGCAGGTGCGCGGCTGGCGCGTCGCGGCCATGCTGGCGGCGGCGGTCATGGCGCTGGCGGTGGTCAACCTGGGCGTGGAGGTGATCCGGCTCGCACGCCAGTCGGCGCGCCTGGACACCCGCGCCCAGGATGCGCTGCGCACGGCGTTCCCCGGACTCGATGCCAGCCAGCTCGCGCGCCTTGCCCCGGAACAGCTGATGCGCGGGCGCATCGCCGGCCTGCGTGGGGGCGCCGCGGCGGGTGGACTGCTGCACATGCTGGCCGATATCGCGCCGGTGCTCGGTACCGTATCGCCAACCCGCATCCAGACACGCAGCCTGGAGTACCGCAACGGGACGCTGGAAGTGGGCCTGCACGCCCCGGACGTGGCGGCGCTCGACCAGGTGCGCGAGCGCCTGGCCCAGGTGCCTGGCCTGAAGGTCGAGGTGACCCAGGCCAATGCCGGTGCGGACGGCATCGATGGCCGCCTGCGCATCCGCGGGGACGCGCCATGATGCGCCAGTGGTGGACCGGGCTGGCGACGGGCGAGCGGCGCATGCTGGCGTTCGGCGCGCCGCTTGCACTGCTGCTGCTGGGTTGGGCCTTCGTCTGGCACCCGTTGGCGCGCAAGCGCGTGGAACTGACCCAGGACGTGCAGGCGCGCCAGGCAGCGCTGGACTACGTCGAGCGCGGCGCGGCCGAGATCGCGCGCCTGCGCAGCGCGGGCCGCGAATCGCGCGCCGATCGCGCCGGTCGGTCGCTGCTCGCCCTGGCCGACGCCAGCGCGCGCGACGCCGGCCTGGAAGCGGCGCTGCGGCGGGTCGAGCCGGCCGGCAGCGACGGCGTCAAGGTGGTGTTCGAGAATGTCCGCTTCGATGATCTGATCGGCTGGATCGAAACGCTCTCGCAAGGCTACGGCATCGAGGCCAGCGACCTGTCCGTCGATCGCGCCGATGGCGTGGGCATCGTCAATGCCCGCGTCACCCTGCAGGACGCGCCGCGTTGAGCTCGTCCGCCCACCTTGTTCCCTGCCCGCACTCGCCATGAGATTCCTGAAGTTCCTTGTCGTGCTGTGCAGCGTGGTCGTGATTGGCGCGGTGGTCGTGTGGCGCGTGCCTGCCGCTTGGGCCTACGAACATGCTGGCGACCGCCTGGCGCCGCTGATGCTGACCGGACTGCACGGCACGCTCTGGCAGGGCCATGCCGCTGACGCCAGCGTGCTGGGCCACCCGCTGGGGGCGCTCGACTGGACGCTGCACAAGCTGCCCCTGCTGCGCGGGCGGCTGGTTGCCACCGTCAACCTGCAGGGCAGCGATCTGCAGGCCAGCGGCAGCGTCGAGCGCGCGCCCGGCGAGCTCACGCTGCGCGGAATCCGCTTCCATCTGCCGGCCACCCTGATTGCGCCGGCGCGCCATGGTGATCCGCAGGCCTGGCGCGGATCCCTCGAGGGCAGCATCGATGAAGTACGCATGCAGGGCGCGATGTTGATCGCCGCGCGTGGCCAGGTGCGCTGGAGCCGTCCCGGCATCCCGGCGCTGCCCGAGCTGGCCTTGCCCGACCTGCTGGCCGACTTCGCCGCGCAGCCCGACGGCAGCGTGGCGGGCAGCGTGCGCGACGACGGCGGCGGTCGCATCGCCGTGGACGGGCAGTTCAAGCTGCGCATCGGCCTGCTGGATGCCGCTATCGTGCTGCGCGCGCGCCCTGGCCATCCATTGGCGGCGCGGGCGCTCGAGCGCATCGGCGAGCCGCAGGCCGACGGCTCGCGGCGCGTGGTGCTGCACGAGACCTGGCCGTGAGCACGACCGCGGCGACCTTGCCACGCGACTTCTTCGCCACCGCGCTCGAGGTGGCCCAACGGGCAGCCGACGCTGCCGAAATGGTGATCACCCGACGCTACCGGACCCACGATTTCAGCATCACCACCAAGGCCGATGCGACGCCGGTGACCGAAGCCGATCGCGAGGCGGAAGCGGAAATCAAGCGGGTACTGCGCGCGCAGTTCCCGCAACATGCCTGCTACGGCGAGGAAGAAGGGCGCGAAGGCGAGGGCGATTTCCTGTGGCTGATCGACCCGATCGACGGCACCAGGGCGTTCGTGCGTGGCTACCCGTTCTTTTCCACCCAGATCGCGCTGATGCACGCCGGCGAACTGGTGCTCGGCGTGTCCGCCGCCGGCGCGTTCGGCGAACGGGCCTGGGCGGTGCGCGGAGGGGGCGCCTTCCTGCGCGGGCGTGACGGCCGGGTGGCGCGCGTGCAGGTGTCCGGCGCCACGGAGTTCGGCCCGCGCAGCGCAGTTTCCACCGGCAATCTCAAGTCGCTGGCGGCCAGCCCCGCGCGCTGGGCGATCCTGGCCGACATCGTGCGCGAGACCGGTCGCATCCGCGGCTACGGGGACTTCCTGCACTACCACCTGCTCGCGCGCGGGGCGATCGATCTGGTAATCGAATCGGACCTCAACATCCTCGACATCGCGGCCCTGGTGGTCATCGTGCGCGAGGCCGGCGGGGTGTTCACCGACCTCGACGGCGGCGCGGTCGGGCTCGCCACCACCAGCGCCCTCGCCGGTCCACCGGCACTGCACGCCCACGCGCTGCGCATGTTCCAGGCCACGCCGGCCAGGTCCGTCTCGTAGCCACCGGCCACGCCGCCGAGTCGCTGGGCTGCGGCCTTCGCCGGGGCGACGGCGTTGAAACGCGCGCATTTCATCGTTCCGGCCTTGGCCCGGAGAGGGTGCCCAAACCCTCACCCGGTCGTCCCGGGGCACGCCCCGGCCCAGTGCCTTTGCGCCCTCACACGCCGGGCCGGCCATCCGCGGACGCGAGCGCGGCGACCGTGCACTACAATCGGCGCATGCCGAAGTTGCCTACCATCCATGCCACCCGTTCGGGTGGTGCCAGTCGCTTCCTGCACGTCGAGCAGGTGGATCTGGAGTTTTCCAACGGCGCAAGGCGGACCTTCGAACGGCTCAAGGGGGCGGGCCTGGGTGCCGTCATCATCGTGCCGATGCGTGACGATGCGACCGTCCTGCTGGTGCGCGAATACGCCGTCGGCGTGGAGCGCTACGAGCTGGGGCTGCCCAAGGGGCGGCTCGACCGCGATGAAACGGTCGAACAGGGTGCCGATCGCGAACTCAAGGAGGAGATCGGCTTTGGCGCGCGTGACCTGCACATCCTTACCAATCTCGCCGTATCGCCGGCCTACATGACCGCCATGACGCACGTGGTGCTGGCGCGCGATCTTTACCCGCAGCGCCTGGAAGGCGACGAGCCGGAGGAGCTGGAAGTCGTGCCGTGGCGGCTCGACGAGCTGCATTACCTGCTCGCGCATCCGGAGGTCAGCGATGGCCGCTCGATCGCCGCGCTGTTCATCGCCCGCGAATATCTCGCCGGTCGTTTCGAGCCGCGCCGGTGAGTACGGAACTCGAGGCCCTCGCCACCCCGGTGGCGCGGATCGCGCGCGCCGCGGCCGGCGCCATCCTTGCCGTCTATCATTCCGATTTCGCGGTGGAGGAAAAGGGTGATCACTCACCGCTGACCGCCGCCGACCTGGCCGCGCATCGGCTGATCGTGGCCGCGCTGGCCGAACTCACGCCCGGCTGGCCGGTGCTGTCGGAGGAATCATCCGACATCGACTGGGCCACGCGCTCGCGCTGGTCGCGCTACTGGCTGGTCGATCCGCTGGATGGCACGCGCGAGTTCGTCAAGCGCAATGGCGAGTTCACGGTCAATATCGCCCTCATCGATGAGCACCGGCCGGTGCTGGGCGTGGTGCAGGCACCGGTCGGTGGCGAGCTCGCCTGCGCCTGGCAGAACGGCGGCGCCTGGTCGATTGGCGCTGATGGCAGTCGGCGCGCGCTGCATGCGCGCCCGCGCCGCGAGCCGCTGATCATCGCCGGCAGTCGTTCACACGGTTCCGAACGCGAGGCCACCCTGCTGGCGCGCCTCGGCCCGGTCGTCAGGCAGCCGCTGGGATCCTCGCTCAAGTTCGTGCGCATCGCCGAGGCCGGTGCGGATCTCTACCTGCGCCTGGGACCCACCTCCGAGTGGGACACGGCTGCCGGCCAGTGCGTGCTGGAGCAGGCGGGCGGTGCCGTGATGGATCTCGACGGCCGGCCGCTGCGCTACAACACGAAGGCTTCGCTGATCAATCCGGAGTTCGTCGCCGTGGGCGATCCGGCCGCCACGTGGCCGAGCTGGCAGGAATCCTCGGACGCATAGGGCGGGTCTGCGACGCGCATCTGCGGCCGTTCGATCCTGCCTGGCCGACAACGGGTCTTGCGTTCAGCCGGTGCCTTGGCCTGGCAGGGCGTTGGCGGGCGTGCACGCATCACGAATCGCCTCGGGCAGCGCCACCGGCCGGCCACTGGCGGGATCGACCCACACCATCACCACCTCGCCATCGGCATACACGCATGCGGCATCCGCCTCGGCGAGGATGCGGTGGGCGAGGGTGACCGAGGACGCGCCGACGCGCGTCGCCGCCAGTTCCACCGCGATGCGGGCCGGCCAGGCAAGCTGGCGGCGGAAGTTCACCTGCGCGGCGGCGACGACCGGCATCATGGTTTCATCGAACCAGGTGCCCTTGATGTCGGCCAGCCAGGCCAGCCGCGCTTCCTGCGCGTAGACCAGGAAGGTGGCGTTGTTGACGTGGTTGAAGGCATCCAGGTCATCCCAGCGCACGGTCATCGGCACACGCGCCATGGCGCGCGGTGCCGGCGGCGTCGCGGCCGCGGGGATGGCGGCGGGTGGGGTGGCCGGCGGCGCTTGCGCCTCGCGCGCGGCCGGGGCGGCCTGCGCTGCGCGCGGTCTGCTCTTGGCGGGCGCGGCCTTGCGCTGCGGCGCGGCCTTGCGGGTGGCGGATGGGGTCTTCTTCATGCGGCGGCTCCGCGGCGTTTGGACTTGGTCGACGGCAGCAGGCGGGCCAGGAACTGGCCGGTCCAGGAGCCGGGTGCGGCCGCCACCTGTTCGGGCGTGCCGGTGGCGATGATGGTACCGCCTCCATCCCCACCTTCGGGACCCAGATCGATGATCCAGTCGGCGGTCTTGATGACGTCCAGGTTGTGTTCGATCACCACCACCGTGTTGCCGGCGTCGGTGAGGCGCTGCAACACGGCGAGCAGTTGCTCGATGTCATGGAAATGCAGGCCCGTGGTCGGCTCGTCGAGGATGTAGAGCGTGCGGCCGGTGTCGCGCTTGGAAAGCTCGCGCGAAAGCTTCACGCGTTGCGCTTCGCCGCCGGACAGCGTGGTCGCACTCTGGCCGAGCTTGACGTAGCCCAGGCCGACGTCGAGCAGGGTTTCCAGCTTGCGGGCCAGCGCCGGCACGGTGGCGAACAGCTTCGCTGCATCTTCCACCGTCATGTCCAGCACATCGGCGATGGTGTGCCCCTTCCAGGTGATCTCCAGCGTCTCGCGGTTGTAGCGCTTGCCGTGGCAGACGTCGCAGGGCACGTACACGTCGGGCAGGAAGTGCATTTCGACCTTGATCAGGCCATCGCCTTCGCAGGCCTCGCAGCGCCCGCCGCGCACATTGAAGCTGAAGCGGCCGGGGCCGTAGCCGCGGGCGCGCGATTCGGGCACCTGGGAGAACAGTTCACGCAGCGGCGTGAACAGCCCGGTGTAGGTGGCGGGGTTGGATCGCGGCGTGCGTCCGATCGGCGACTGGTCGATGTCGATGACCTTGTCGAACAGATCGAGTCCCTGCACTTCGCGGAATGGCGCCGGGCGCGCGCTGGCCCCGTTGAGCGCGGCCGCGGCCAGGCGCTGCAGGGTGTCCTTGATCAGGGTCGACTTGCCCGAACCGGAGACCCCGGTGACGCAGGTGAACAGGCCGACCGGCAGTTCCAGATCGACGGATTTGAGGTTGTTGCCGCTGGCACCGAGCAGGCGCAGCTGGCGTTGCGGATCGGGCGCGCGGCGCGCGGCCGGGATGGCGATTTCGCGCTGACCGGACAGGTACTGGCCGGTGAGCGAGCGCGGCGCACGCAGGATGGCGGCAAGGTCGCCTTCGGCCACCACTTCGCCGCCATGGGTGCCGGCGCCCGGGCCGATGTCCACGATGTGATCGGCGTGGCGAATGGCGTCTTCGTCGTGCTCGACGACGATCACCGTGTTGCCCAGGTCGCGCAGCCGCACGAGGGTGCCGAGCAGGCGTTCGTTGTCGCGCTGGTGCAGGCCGATCGAAGGCTCGTCGAGCACGTACATCACGCCGACCAGTCCGGCGCCGATCTGCGAGGCGAGGCGGATGCGCTGCGCCTCGCCGCCGGAGAGCGAATCGGCCTGGCGATCGAGGGTGAGATAGTCCAGGCCCACGTCGACCAGGAAGCGCAGGCGCTCGCCGATCTCCTTGACGATGCGCATGGCGATCTCGCCGCGCCAGCCAGGCAGGCGCAGGTCCTTGAAGAACGCCAGCGCACGACCGATCGGCAGGGCCGTCAGGCCGGGCAGGTTGGCATCGGCCACGAATACGTTGCGTGCGCTGCGGTTCAGGCGCTGGCCGTGGCAGGCCGGACAATCGCGATCGCTGATGAAGCGCGCCAGTTCCTCGCGCACCGCGGCGGATTCGGTTTCCTTGTAGCGTCGTTCCAGGTTCGGCAGCACGCCTTCGAACACGTGCTTGCGGGTGACGGCGCCGGATGCGCCGGTGACGTAGCGGAAGCTGATCTGTTCCTCGCCCGACCCATGCAGGATGGGGTGGCGGATCGCCTCGGGCAGCTCGTGCCAGGGTGTTTCGATGTCGAACTGGTAGTGTCTGGCCAGCGACTGGATGAGCTGGAAGTAGTACGGATTGCGCCGGTCCCAGCCGCGCACGGCGCCGGCCGCGAGGCTGAGCTGCGGGTTGGTGACCACCCGCTCCGGGTCGAAGAATTGCGTCACGCCCAGGCCATCGCAGTCGGGGCACGCGCCGATCGGCGAGTTGAAGGAGAACAGGCGCGGCTCCAGCTCCGGCAGCGAGTAATCGCACACCGGGCAGGAAAATCGCGACGAAAAGAGCGCCTCGCCTGCCTCGCCATCATCGAGGTCGACCAGGACGGCGATGCCCTCGCCGAGGCGCAGCGCCGTCTCGAAGGATTCGGCCAGGCGTTGCTTGATGTCCGGCCTGGGACGGAAGCGGTCGATCACCACCTCGATGGTGTGCTTGACGCGCAGCGCCAGCGGCGGCACGGCGTCCAGCTCATGCACGGTGCCATCCACGCGCACCCGCACGAAGCCTTGCGCGCGCAGCTGCTCGAACACCTGCACGTGTTCGCCCTTGCGTTCGCGGATCACGGGTGCCAGCAGCATGTAGCGACGCGTGGCCGGCAGGGCCAGTGCCGCATCGACCATCTGGCCGACCGTCTGCGCTTCCAGCGGCGTGCCGTGGTCGGGGCAGCGCGGCGTGCCCACGCGCGCGAACAGCAGGCGCAGGTAGTCGTACACCTCGGTGATCGTGCCGACCGTGGAGCGCGGATTGTGCGAGGTGGCCTTCTGCTCGATCGAGATCGCCGGCGACAGCCCCTCGATGTGATCGACGTCGGGCTTCTCCATCACGGAGAGGAACTGGCGCGCATAGGCCGACAGCGATTCGACGTAGCGCCGCTGACCCTCGGCATAGATGGTGTCGAAGGCGAGCGACGACTTGCCCGAGCCGGACAGGCCGGTAATCACGATCAGCTGGTCGCGCGGCAGGTCGAGGTCGATGTTCTTGAGGTTGTGCGTGCGCGCACCGCGGATGCGGATCTGATCCATGCCGCGTGAGATGGGGCAAAGATGCGATTATAACAACCGGCGGAAACCGGCCACGCGTTCATGCCGGGTCATGATCGCGGCCGCCGGCCGGAGAGCGGGTTGCGATCATTTCGG
>JALOBC010000062.1 GCA_023228465.1 Dokdonella sp.
TCAAGCCGGCCAGCAGCAGTTCGCCCTCGCGCGGGCGCACCAGCGCCATGCCGGCCAGTGCCGCGGCCGCCAAGAGCTGCGCCAGCAGCATCCAGCCGCGCCGGCGCCCGAGCCAGCGGCCGACCAGCGGCGCATCGGCCTTGTCGATCAGCGGCGCCCACAGGAACTTGAGCGAATAGGCCAGCCCGACCCACGACAGGAAGCCGATGGTGGACAGCTCGATGCCGTTTTCGCGCATCCAGTAGCCGAGCGTATTGCCGACCAGGTAGATCGGAATACCCGAACTGAAGCCGAGCAGCAGCATCACCAGCACTTTCGGCTCGCGCAGGCTGCGCACCACGCGGCGCCAGCCGACCGCAGCGGCGCTCACGCGAAATCGACCCGGTAGGGTGCGTGGTCGGAAAAGCGCGGCTCGCGGGTAATCGCGCAGTCGCGCAGGCGCTCGGCCAGGCCCGGACTCACCAACTGGTAGTCGATGCGCCAGCCCACGTCATTGGCGCGTGCCGCGCCGCGATTGCTCCACCAGGTGTAATCCTGGCCGGTCGGGCGCAGGTGGCGGTAGCTGTCGACCCAGCCCTGCGGGCCACACAGGCCGTTCAGCCAGTCGCGTTCGGCCGGCAGGCAGCCCGAATTCTTCTGGTTGGACTTCCAGTTGCGGATATCCAGCTCGGAACGCACGATGTTCCAGTCCCCGCACAGCACATAGTCGCGACCGCTGGCCAGCCAGCCATCGAGGATGGGCTTGAGCCAGGCCATCACCTCGAACTTGAAGCCCTGGCGGATCGCGCCCGATGAACCGGACGGAAGGTACAGCGACACGACGCTGAGCTTGCCGAAACGCGCCTCGACGTAGCGGCCTTCCTCATCGAACGACGCCCAGCCCAACCGGGTGCGCACCTCGTCGGGCGCGCGGCGGGCATAGATCGCCACCCCCGAGTAGCCCTTCCGGGTGGTCGCGTCGCGATAATGGCAGTGGTGGCCATCGGGCCGGAACGCCGCGTCGGCCAGCTGATGCTCCTGCGCCTTGGTTTCCTGCACGCAGACCACGTCGGCACGCTCGGTCGCCAGCCAGTCGAAGAAGCCCTTGTTGGCCGCCGAACGGATGCCGTTGGCATTGAAGGTGAGGATGCGCATCGGGCCGGAAAGCGGGAACGGAAGTCCGCTAGCTTAACGCGCAATCGCAGGCGATCGGGCACGCCGGCGCCAGGCCGGCAGGCGCGGCGCGGATCGAAGCGTTCGCCGCTTGTCGTTCAGACGGCGATGCGCACCAGCAAGGTTCCCGCGCCCATCAGCCATACCCACAGCACGGCGGCCAGGAGCAGCGGCTTGATGCCCAGTGCGCGCAGCTTGACCCAGCGCGTCTCCAGGCCGAGCGCTGCCATCGCTGCCGCCAACGCCAGCGTATCGATGGTCAGCAGTACGTGCTGCAGTCCCGAGGGCAGGGTCACGAACGAATTGAACGCGGCGACCACGACGAACAGCACGGCAAACCACGGCACGTCCGGCCTGCCGCCGCCGCGCGCCCCGCCGGCACCACGCAGGTTGCTCCAGCTCAGGTACAGCAGCACCGGCACCAGCAGCATCACGCGGGTCAGCTTGACGATCACGGCGGTCGTTTCCGCATCGGCGCCGACGGCCGAACCGACGGCCACCACCTGGGCGACCTCGTGCACCGTGGCGCCGCTGAACACGCCAAACTGATGCGCGGTCATGCCCAGGTACGGGAACAGCAGCGGATAGACGAAGATGTCCAGGGTGCCAAACAGCACCACCGTGGCCACCGCGATGGCGACCTTGCTCGGATCGGGCTTGACGACGCGCTCCATGGCCAGCACCGCGGCGGCGCCGCAGATCGCGCTGCCGCCGGCGGTCAGCAACGCCGTGTCACGCTCCAGCCGGAATACCCGCCGCCCCACCACGGTGCCCAGCACCAGGGTGCCGCACACGATGACGACGTCGATCATCAGGCCCGCGGCGCCGACCGCCGCGATGTCCTGGAAGGTGACCCTGAGCCCGTACAGGATCACCCCCAGACGCAGCAGTTTCTGCTGGGAAAACACCACGCCGGGGGCGAGCGACGCAGGCAGGGCCTTGCCGAACGCGTTGCCCACGACCATGCCCAGCACGATGGCGAGCGTCAGCGCGCTGAGGTGCCAGTGCGCCAGCCATGGCCGATCCACCAGCCACAGGCCGGCCAGGCCCATGCCCAGGGTCAGGGCCAGGCCCGGGGCCAGACGCCCCGCGAAGGCACGCCCGCGTACCCAGATGCCCGGGTGATCGGAAAGGCGATTCGAAAGGGTGGTCATGCCCGGCTCCGCGGCGAAAAACCCATTGTCGGCGTCGCGTTTGCATAAATCTATTCAATAGATGTGAATCCCCGTATCATTTTTATTGATGCCAAACATCAGTCCACGCCAACTCGAGGCTTTCGTTGCCGTTGCCACCACCGGCTCGGTCGGGCGCGCCGCGCAAGCCATCCACCTGAGCCAGCCGGCGGTGAGCATGGCGTTGGCCGAGCTCGAACGCATGCTCGGCCAGGCGCTGTTCGATCGCGTCGGACGGCGCCTGCTGCTGAACGAAGCGGGCAGCGCGCTGCTGCCACGCGCCCACGAGGTGCTCGAACGCCTGCGCGAACTGCCGGCCAGCCTGGCGCCATCCGCCGCGCCGGGCGGGCAGCTGCACATCGGCGCCAGCAACACGGTCGGCAACTATCTGGTTGGCGAGCTGCTGGGCGGGTTCGTCAGTGCACACCCGCAGGTGGCGGTGCATCTCACCATCGCCAATACCGAGCAGATCGTCGCGCAAGTGAACCGCTTCGCCCTGGATGTGGGCTGCGTGGAAGGCGCGGTGACCCACCCGGACATCGAAGTGCTGCCATGGCGCCAGGACCGCCTGGTCGTCTGCGCGCGCCCCGATCATCCGCTGGCGCGCCGGCGCCGGCTGGCGGCGCGCGACTTTCGCGAGGTGCGCTGGATCCTGCGCGAGCATGGCTCGGCGACGCGCGCCCTGACCGAGCGTGCGCTGGCCGCCTTGCCGCCCGCGGCAGGCCTGCTGGAACTGGGACAAAGTGAAGCCATCAAGCAGGCGGTGATTGCCGGCCTGGGCATCGCCTGCCTGCCCGAAGTGGCGATCGCCGATGCGCTCGCGGCGGGCAAGCTGCGGGTCTTGTCCACGGCATTCCTCGACTTGCGTCGCAACCTGTCGCTGGTGGTGCATCGCAAGCGTTACCGCGGCCCGTTGCTGCAAGGGTTCCTCGACAGCACGCGCAGCGCCGCCCCGGCGCCGCGCGGTGGGCGGCGCAGCACCGCCTGAGCCACGCAGCCTATTGCCGCAATACGAACGCGGCCACGGCCATGGCCTGCGCTTCGCTGAGGTTGGACATTGGCGGCATCGGCACCTCGCCCCACTTCCCCACGCCGCCGTTGCGGATCGACGCGGCCACCGTCGACTGCGCATCCGCCTTGCCGCGGTACTTTTCGGCAATGGCGTGAAAGGCCGGGCCGACGATCTTGCGGTCGGTGGCGTGGCAGGTGAGGCAGGCATTTGCGCCGAGCAGCGCCGGCACGTCGATCGCGCTGCCGGCCTGGGCGGCTCGCGCGCCGGCGGCCGGGCTTGCCGATGCCGCGACCACGGCGGCATCGTCAGCCCTGGCACTGCCATAGGTCACCGCCAGGTACGCGCCGATGCGCGCGATGTCGGCATCGTCGAGCGGCGCGCCGTAGGACTGCTGCATCTTGCGCACTTCCGCAGTCCATTGCTGCTGGTTCATGCCGGGCGGCTGGTAATTGATGTAGTCGGCGGAATGGCAGATGCCGCACTTCTGCTGCGCCAGGGCGTAGCCGGGTAGCGGCGAGGCGCGCAGCCTGGAAACGTCTTGCGGCAGGTGGATCTCTTCGCCCACCACCAGCGCGGTCATGGCCGCCAGGGCCACACCCACCAGCACGCACTCGCGCAGCTTGTGTTTCATCGCCGGGCCTCAGGAAATGGTGACCGGCGTGCGCTCGACCACGTTGCGACGATAGCCGGCCGGATTCCAGGTGGCGCGCATCGGTTGCACCGCGCCGTCGTTGGCGGTGGCGCGGCACAGCAACACCGCCGCGCCCGGCTGGGCGAACTGCACCGGCAGGCGCCATTCGCGGAACGAAAAGCGGCCAAGGTCCTCGCCGAGCGTAGCGGCACGCCACGTCCGACCGGCGTCGCTGGACACCTCCACCACCCTGATCCCCGAGCCGCCGTCGAACGCGATCCCCTTGAGCTCGAGCGGCCGGCCGGTCGGCAGCGTGTCCCCCGCAGCCACGCTGGTGATGAAGCTGCGCACCGCCAGGGTCGAGATCGGCCGCGTCCGGTCCGGCGTCGTCCCCGGCGCCACGCAGGTGCAGGCGTTGTCCGGGAGCCGGTAGGCGTGGGTCATGAAGAACGCATCGTGTCCGCTGAACGGGTGGTCGATCACCTCGATCTCGACGAGCTGCTTGACCCAGTACGTGCCGAACCAGCCGGGCACGATCAGCTTGAGCGGATAGCCGTTGAGGAAGGGCAGCGCTTCGCCATTCATGGCCCAGGCCAGCATCGGTTCGCCACTGAGCGCATGCTCGATGTCCAGCGCCTTGCGGAAATCCGGGGTGCTCGGCAGCACCGGCGTGTCCGACCCGTTGAACGTGACCTGCACCGCGCCGGCCGCGACGCCGGCCTTCTCGAGCACGGACCTGAGCGACACGCCGCGCCAGCGTGCATTGCCCATCGCGCCGTTGCCAAGCTGCGCGCCGAACACGCGCGGCGAGAAATAGCCGCGGCTGTTGCCCGAACATTGATTGACCGCGACCAGTTCCATCTGTCCCGGCAGCGCCTTCAGATCGTCCAGCGACAGGCGCAGCGGTGTCTTCACCTTGCCGCCGACCACGAGCCGGTAGGTTTGCGGATCGATGCGGGTCGGGATGCCGGCCAGGTGCCAGCGCACGAAGAATGCATCATTGGGCGTGATCACCCCGTCCCGGAAGACGGAAAACGGTGTTTCCAGATGCGGCGGACGCGAGGTGACGAGAATCAGCGGACGCTTGCCCGGGTACTTCACCAGCGGGCGCGGACCGTCGGCGAAGGTGATGTCCTCGCCGGCCCCCTGCGCGGTCCGCCCGCCGAGGGGCGAAAGCGCCAGCGCAAGTGCCCCCGCCTGGCGCAGGAAGCCCCGGCGCGAGAGCTGCCAGGGCTCCGCGTCGGGGCCAGGCCTGGAGGATGTGCCGGGTACCACTCGGGTAATCGCCATGCAGGGCTCCTGCAGAACGCGAACAGCGCGGCCCGAGGCCGCACGCGTCGTCAATCGCCGCGCCGAGTCTGCGCCTGCGCATGCCCGAAATCAACGCACGGCCGGCACGCACACGGGTGCGCACGGGGCCTCCTCGCCCGACTGCACGCGCCACACGGAGCGGAGCCGAGTCGAGGCTGCAATCCGCCCAGGCGTGGCGACGGACCCGTTGGTGCACCTGGCCCGACGCACTACGACAGCCTTGCACCAGCGCCAGATGGTGCCTGGATCCGTTTTGCTTCATTCGCGCCTAAAAAGCACGATCGACATCAGCGTGCGCCATATGTAAAGACGCGGCCGACTGTAAACGTGCCACAATGTGACTTTGCAGAAGCCAATCAGAAAACTGTGAATAATCAGGCGGCATGCGGATTCGCCGGCCGGGGATTTGCACGCAGATGCGAAACTCGGGTTGGCGAAATCGGTCGTGAATCGCCGGTTGGCTATGCGAAATAGGCAGTTGCCCTTTCGATATCCTTGCCACGGAGAATCAGGAATGACCCATCCCTTGAACCGCAAGGCTGCGAAATGGCTGCTGGTGGCGAGCGCCTTGCCCTTTGTCTTGCTGGCAGCCTCGGCCCAGGCGAAGGATGCCAGTCAATGGGGCAGCGGCAAGAACCTGTATGACAAGGTCTGCGGCCAGTGCCACGCCCCCGAGGTCGGCGTGGGAACGGCGCTCGCAGGACGCAACCTGCCGGAAGCCTATGTCAAGTTCGTCGTGCGCAACGGCTTGAACGCCATGCCGGCCTTCCCGGCTTCCTTCATCGATGATGAATCCATTGCCCAGGTGACCAGATACCTGGCGACCCTGCCGGCCCCGGCAAGCCAGCCTTGAGGAGTCCGTCATGAGCGCAAGTCGACGTTCCGTGCTCAAGGGAATCGCCTTGGGTAGCGTGGGGATGGCCCTGGGCAGCATGGGCGGCCGGGTCATGGGCAGGCCGGCAGGTACCTTGGCCGGTGCGGCTGCCGTGCCCGCGGGCGAGGCGGCCGTCTGGCCGCTATTGGCGTTGATCGATGCGGTGGCGGCCGGATCCGTCTTCCTGGATGGCGCCATGGCGGCCCACGGCGCACGGCTGCAGGCGCGGAAGGTCGCCCGTGACCCGGCGTTCATGCTGGACCTCGAGCGCCGGTTGCGCAGCGGCCAGCCGTTGCGGGTCATCGGCCTGCTGGAGGACGCCTCGGCCGTGCTGGTGGTGGATATGGCGCGCAGCGCGGGTGCGCGCCTGCAGTGGCTTGGTCAACATACCGCGGAAATCGGGTTCACCCGCCATCAACTGCTCACGACGGACATTGCCGACGGTTGCTCCCGGCAGCTCGCCCGCCAGTTGCATGCCTGCGGCGCGGGCTTCAGCCTGAGGGAAGAGCGCCACGACGGGTCGATGCTGTCGCGCGACCTCGCCGGGCCAGCGCGTCGCGGCAAGCAGTCCGCGCAGTGGGCGGCCAGCCTCGGCTATCTGCTGGCGTCGCTGGGCGCGCGTCCGGCAACGGCTGCCCCCCGGGTGCCCGCAACGAGCGTGCCAAGCACCGGCAGCTTCGTTTCCTTTTCGATCGAGTCCTGAAGGAGTCCGATCAATGGCTGAGCAAAACAACGCGGTGCTGCCCAAAGGGGTGGTCCAAAAGGAGTTCGACAAGGCGATCGGAAAGTTCCGGGCCTTGTTGGGCGAAGACAACGTACTGGTCAAGGCCGACCAGCTGGCACCGTACAACAAGATCATGATGCCGGTGGAGAACGCCGCCCACGCTCCCTCGGCCGCCCTGACCGCGACCACCGTCGAACAGGTGCAGGGCGTGGTCAAGATCTGCAATGAGCACAAGATTCCGATCTGGACCATCTCCACTGGCCGCAATTACGGTTACGGTTCCGCTGCGCCGGTTGCACGCGGCCAGGTCATCCTGGACCTCAAGAAGATGAACAGGATCATCAATATCGATCCGGTGATGTGCACGGCACTGGTCGAGCCCGGCGTCACCTACGGCCAACTGTATGACTATATCCAGGAGCACGACCTGCCGTTGATGCTGTCGTTCTCGGCGCCATCGGCCATTGCCGGACCGCTGGGCAACACCATGGACCGCGGGGTGGGCTACACACCCTATGGTGAACACTTCATGATGCAGTGCGGCATGGAGGTCGTATTGGCCAACGGTGATATCTACCGTACCGGCATGGGCGGCGTTGCGGGCAGCAACACCTGGCAGATCTTCAAGTGGGGCTACGGCCCGACGCTGGATGGCATGTTTACCCAGGCCAACTACGGCATTGCCACCAAGATGGGGTTCTGGCTGATGCCCAAGCCCCCGGTGTTCAAGCCGTTCGAAGTCATCTTCGAGAACGAGGAGGACATCGTCGAGATCGTCGATCTGTTGCGTCCGCTGCGGATGTCCGGGACCATTCCCAACTCGGTGGTCATCGCGAACATCCTGTGGGAAGCCGGCAGTGGCAATGTGCGCCGCTCGGCCTATACCCGCGAGCCCGGCCACACCCCCGAGGCCATCCTGAAACAGATACAGAAAGATACCGGGATGGGTGCCTGGAACCTCTACGCCGCACTGTATGGCACCCAGGAACAGGTCGATGTGAACTGGAAGATCGTCTCCGACGTGTTCAAGAAGCACGGCAAGGGGCGCATCGTCACCCAGGAAGAAGCGGGCAATACCCAGCCGTTCAAATACCGTGCCGAGCTCATGTCCGGCGTACCGAACCTGCAGGAGTTTGGCCTCTACAACTGGCGCGGTGGCGGGGGCTCGATGTGGTTCGCACCGGTCAGCGAGGCCCGTGGCAGCGAGTGCCGCAAGCAGGCGGCATTGGCCAAGCGCATCCTGCACAAGCACGGCCTGGATTATGTGGGCGAGTTCATCGTCGCGCCACGCGACATGCACCACGTCATCGATGTCCTCTTCGACCGCACCAATGAAGAGGAAAGCCGGCGCGCCGATGCCTGCTTCAACGAGCTGCTCGACGAGTTCGAGAAGGAAGGTTATGCGGTGTATCGCGTGAACACACGCTTCCAGGAGCGCGTTGCACGAAGCTATGGCCCGGTGAAGCGGGATGTGGAGCACGCGATCAAACGTGCACTGGATCCGAACAACATCCTGGCGCCGGGTCGCTCGGGCATCGATCTGGACAGCTACAAAAAGGCCTGATCGTTCTGCGCGATGAAAGAGGGTGGTCGCCAGAGCGCCTCTTGTTGATACTCATGTCTTATGCGCGCAGTGAAGTTCCCGGTTCGGCAGTCCGTTTCCCATGAACGAAGACACCGGCGACAAACATGCGCCATGAAGCGAGGGTGGAACCGTGATTGAAGACTACCGGGATATTCATCTGCAACTGCTGGCGGGAGAGTGGCGCGAAGGCAGCGGCGAGGAATCCCTTCCCGTGATCAACCCCTACTCTGGTGCGACCTTGGCCTCGATCCGTGCGGCTACCTCCGATGACCTGGATGCGAATTACCGAAGCGCCGCCGAAGCGCAGCTAGCCTGGGCCGAAACACCGCCGGCGGAGCGGGCAGCACTGATGCTGCGTGTGGTGTCGATCTTCGATGCCCGCAAACAGGAAATAATTGACTGGCTGGTCCGCGAGGCTGGCAGCACACGCCTGAAAGCCACCATCGAATGGGGTCTGGCTCGTACGATTACCCTGGAGGCGGCCAGCATGCCCGGCAGAGCGCAAGGCGCCACCATGAGCAGCGATATTGCGGGGAAGGAAAACCTGGTCTATCGCCAGCCGCTGGGCGTTGTGGGGGTCATCAGCCCCTGGAACTTCCCGCTGCATCTGTCGCAACGTTCCGTGGCACCAGCGCTCGCGCTGGGGAATGCGGTGGCGATCAAGCCGGCGAGCGATACGCCTGTCAGCGGTGGCTTGTTGCTGGGACGCATCTTCGAGGAAGCGGGCCTGCCAGCGGGTGTGTTGAGCGTGGTGATTGGTCCGGGGTCGGTGATCGGTGACGATTTTGTAGCCCATGCCATTCCCGCCATGATCTCCTTTACCGGATCGACGCCGGTTGGCAAGAACATCGGCAAGATCGCGACGAGCGGTCGTTACCTCAAGAAGGTCGCACTGGAGCTGGGCGGCAACAGCCCGTTTGTGGTGCTCGATGATGCGGATGTCGGGCAGGCTGTCAAGGCGGCGATATTTGGCACATTCCTGCATCAGGGACAGATCTGCATGGCCATCAACCGGATTATCGTCGATCAACGCCTGTATGACGCTTTTGTGGAAGGCTTTGTCGCCCATGCCAGCAAATTGAAGGTCGGCGATCCATCGGCAATGGAAACCGTTATCGGCCCGATCATCAACAAAGCCCAGCTCGAAGGTCTGCAACAGAAAATTGCCAAGGCCAAACAGCAGGGCGCGAAGGTGCTCCTGGAGGGCGAGATTCACGGGCAGATGGTGCCGCCGCATGTATTTGGCGAGGTGACGCCCGACATGGAAATCAGCCGCGAGGAAATCTTCGGCCCGTTGGTGGGTATCCAGAAGGCCCGGGATGAACAGCACGCCCTGGAGCTGGCCAATGGTACGGAATTTGGGCTGTCCAGCGCGGTATTCTCCGGCGCTCCGGGCAGAGGCCTGGCATTTGCCCGCAAGATCAGGGCCGGCATGACCCACGTCAACGATATGCCGGTGAATGATGAAGCACACCTGCCATTTGGCGGTGAAAAGAACTCGGGGCTGGGCCGCTTCAATGGCGACTGGGCGATCGAAGCGTTCTCGACCGTGCAGTGGGTGAGTGTGCAGCGGACGCCCAGGCAGTATCCGTTCTGATTATTCTCGCGGAGTGAAAGGATTCGGGGTCCGCGGGATGACGGGCGGACGGATCCATTGAAGAGGTGAACTTTATGGACATTACAGCAGCGGTAACCCATGGTCAGGGTGAAGGCTTCACGCTGGAATCCGTGCGGCTTGCTGATCCCGAGTTTGACGAGATACGCGTCGGGATCGTCGCCGTCGGGGTCTGCCATACGGATGTCGTTGCGCGGGATACGGGCATAGTGCCATTCCCGATCGTGCTCGGTCATGAAGGATCGGGCGTGGTGGATGCCGTTGGCGCGGGCGTAACTGACCTGCATGTTGGTGATCACGTGGTGCTTTCGTTTGCACATTGTGGCAATTGTACGCATTGTCTGACCGGCCACCCGACCGTTTGCGATACGTTCAACGACCTCAACTTTGGTGGCGCCATGGACGATGGCAGCCGTCGGCTTTCCCTGGGCGAACAGTCGCTGGCGACTTTCTTTGGCCAATCGTCATTTGCCACTTACGCGATTGCCAAATCCCGGAACGCGGTGAAAGTGGATCCTGGCGTCGACCTGGCGCTGCTGGG
Organism: Dokdonella sp.; assembly: GCA_023228465.1. Taxonomy (GTDB): domain Bacteria; phylum Pseudomonadota; class Gammaproteobacteria; order Xanthomonadales; family Rhodanobacteraceae; genus Dokdonella_A. Next base: position 10,618 of record JALOBC010000062.1, read on the forward strand.
GCCGCTGGGGTGTGGTATCCAGACCGGGGCGGGCACGATTCTCAACCGACTTCAACCGGAATTTGGTTCCAGCGTGGTGGTCTATGGCGCCGGGGCCGTGGGCCTCAGCGCGGTCATGGCCGCCCGCATCATCGGTTGTCAGCACATCATTGCCGTTGATGTGCACGAGAGCCGTCTCGTGCTGGCCGGAGAGCTTGGCGCCACCCATGTTCTCAATGGCAAGGACGTGGATGTCGTGGCGGAAGTCAAGAAGCTGACCGGCGGCGGCAGCCATTATGCCGTTGAAACCACAGGTGCGCCCCAGGTTGTCAAGCAGTCACTCAATGCCTTGAGGCCGTTGGGTACGGTTGCGATCGTGGGTATCACGCCCGAGGTGAATCTGGACATTCACAACGATCTGATGGCTGAGGGCAAGAGCATGATCGGCGTGATCGAAGGGGATTCCATTCCTCGCGTGTTCATTCCGCAGCTGATCGCCTATTACAAGGCGGGCCAGTTTCCGTTCGACAAACTGGTCAGGTTCTACACATTTGAGCAGATCAACCAGGCGTTCGATGACTCGGCAAGTGGTGTCACCATCAAGCCGGTCCTGAAGGTGAGCAGCGGAGCTCGATGATCGGCGTCACTCGCACCGAGCGGCTGTACGCGCTGATCGCCCACGAGGAAGACGCTGCGTACTGATTTCAGCAGGAAGCCTGCCGCGAGGGCCCCGGCCACTTCTTCCGCATCATGGTCGTCCACAGGTTGCCGAAGAGCGGCGACCATCCGACAGGCCCCAGGGTCCGCGGGCGCAGCGCATGGTCGCCGTGGGGCTTGGCGCCGGATGCGGCCCTCGGCCCTGTACCTGCCGCGGCGCGTGCGGGTTCCGGGGCCGAGCGTGCTCTCCTATCTGCCCTGCCACCGCACATCGGCGCCGAGCAGCACGGTGCGCCCCGGGGCGGGCTCGAAGTAGCGGCCGTTGCCGTCATTGACGATCACCGAGCCGACATGGCGTCGATCGAACACGTTGTCGATACGTGCGAACAGGTGCACGCGCCAGGCACCGCGCCGCGTGACATGGCCGCCGCCGACGCCGAACACGGCGTAGGCCGGCGCGCGCACGCTGTCGAGATCGTCGGCCGGCACGGCGCCCATGTAGCGAGCGTCGAGTTCGAACTGCCAGCCCTGGTCGGCGCCCCTGTGCAGGGCGGCGTACACATCGCTGCGCGGCACCCCGGGAATGCGGGTACCGGCCGCCACCGGCGTGTCGGCGATGGCGCAGCCGGCGCCCACGCAGGTCCGGTAGGGCGAACGGAAGGTCGCGTCCAGCCAGGTGGCGGCGACATCCACGCGCCAGGTTTCGGCGAAGCGTCCATGCAGGGACAGTTCTGCGCCCTGGCGCCGCGCACGGGGAATGTTCTGGTAGGTGGTGCGCCCGCCCAGACTGCTGGCCACCGCGAGTTCGTCGCGGGTATCGGCACGGAACACGGCCATGTCCAGGCGACTGGAAGCCGTCGGCTCGAGCTTCAACCCGATTTCGGCACTGTGCGAGCGCGCCGGCTGCAGGTACAGCGCCAGTCCCGTCAGGCCGTCGTTGCGATAGCCGAGCTCGGAGAAGGTCGGCGTCTCGAAGCCCTGCCCCGAAGCGGCATACAGATGTGCGCGCGGCGACACTCGGAACATCACGCCCGCCACCGGGGTGGTGGCGGTGTAGCGCGCGGTGCCGCTGTCATCCGGGTTGGCGGCGGTGATGTAGTGATCGGTCGAGCGGAACTGCACGCGACTGTGGCGCGCGCCGCCCATCAGCGTCCAGCGCTCGCCCACCCGCCAGGTCGCCTGGGCGAACTGGTCCACGTTGTAGACGCGATCGTCCTCGTCGCGGCGCAGCCGTCCCTTGACGCCGAGGGTGTCGCCGATGAAGTTCTCGTAGGCGGTTCGGTGTTGATTCTGGTTGTCGTAGTTGATGCCGGCGACCAGTTCGAACGGCCAGTGCGCAAGCTCGCCGGACCAGGTCCAGCGTGCATCGATGCCGCCATAGCCGTTGTCCAGGGCAATCACGCCGCCCTGGGACAGCGGACTCGCCTGGGCGGCGGCCGGGACCGACAGGAACTGCTCGACGTCGCGTTGCCCGGCGTAGCCCATCAGGCGCAGCGTCTGGTGTGCGCCAAGGCCCTCCTCGTAGATCAGACCGCCCTGCTGCTGGGAGACACTCTTGCGGGTGTTGTAGAGGATTGCCGCGGCCGAACTCTGGCGCGGATTCTGGCGGTATTGGTCCGGGGTCAGGCCCTGCGGATCCAGCGCTTCGGGTACATCGTAGGTATTGGCGACGAAGGTCAACCTGCGATCATCATCGAGCTGCCAACCGAGCTTGGCATTGCCGGACTCGGTGCGGGCGCGGCTGTGGTCGCGGTAGCCGTCGGTCCGGAAGTGGCTGAAGTCGAGGTTGTAGTCGAATGCTCCGCGGATCCCGCGCGCGTTGATCGTCGAACGCAGCACCCCGTCACTGCCCCCGGCCAGTCCCAGGCGCGCCTGCGGTGGATCGCTGCCGTCGGCGGTGAATACCTGCACCACGCCGCCGGCGGCGTTGCCGTACAGCGCCGAGAACGGCCCGCGCAGCACTTCGACGCGCGCGGCCGAATCGAGGTTGAAATGCGAGACCTGGCCCTGGCCATCGGGCATGGTCGCGGGAATGCCGTCGGTGTACAGGCGCACGCCGCGGATGCCGAAGGTCGAGCGCGCGCCGAAGCCGCGGATCGAGATCTGCTCGTCCTGGGCGTGGTTCTGGCGGTCACGCGCGAGGATTCCCGGAACGCCGCGCAGCAGTTCGGAAAGATTGACGCCCAGGCTCCCGCTGGGCGGCACGGCCACCACATCGATGGAGGCCGGGACGTCGAACGGGTCATGCTGCGTGCGCGTCGCCGTGACCGACACGCGGGGCAGGGTCTGCGGCTCCTGCGGCGGCTGGCCGGTCGGCGCCATGAGGAGCGGGCACAGCAGCGTGATCAGCAGCGCGGAACGCTGCCGGCCATGGCAGGGCACCGACTGGGGTTGCGGGTTCGCGTCCATGCGCCCAGTAGTCCACTGTTGCCCACACGAACGCAAGTCCGCAGGCACACCCACGCCCGCGCATGCCGGGCAAGTGGCGCGGCCTTGCCGTGACCGTGCGAGCCGAAACGGTCCGCGGCGGACCTGTGCCGCCTCCTGTTGCGGCAGCACGCCACGGAATCACCTCGAGCATTTTCCGCGCCTTCACGAGCAACCCGCTACTGTGAGCCCTCCCGACAATGACGATGCGCACATCATGGGACTCCTGGTCGACGGCAAATGGAAAGACGAGTGGTACGACACCAGCGACACGGACGGCCGCTTCGAGCGATCCCACAGCCAGTTCCGCAACTGGATCACGGCCGACGGCAAGGCCGGGCCGAGCGGCGGGGACGGGTTCAGGGCGGAGAGCGGCCGCTATCGCCTGTATGTGTCCTACGCCTGTCCCTGGGCACACCGGACGCTGGTGATGCGCG
>JALOBC010000063.1 GCA_023228465.1 Dokdonella sp.
CCGGCGAGCGGCTACCACGTGGCCAGCGTGACCGGCAGCACCTGCACGGTGACCGGCAGCGGTGCGAACTGGAGCGCGGCCAACATCCAGGCCGACTGCGCGGTGACTGCGACGTTTGCGCAGACCAGCTACACCGTTACCGCAAGCTCGGCCGGCAACGGGACCATCACGCCGCCGACGCAGACGGTGAACCATGGCGGCACGGCGAACTTCAGCGTGACCCCGGCGAGCGGCTACCACGTGGCCAGCGTGACCGGCAGCACCTGCACGGTGACCGGCAGCGGTGCGAACTGGAGCGCGGCCAACATCCAGGCTGATTGCGCGGTGACGGCGAGCTTCGCGCCCAATGTGCTGGTCTTCTCGGTCCAGCCTGCGGACGTGATGCAGGGAGACACGCTGGTCGCCGTGGAGGTGCGCGAGGAAGACGGCAACGGCAATCCGGTCACCAATGACAGCACCAGCGTGGTCGCCTTCACGCTGCCGGTGTGCGGAGGCCCGCTACCGTTTGGCAGTGCGACCATGGTCAATGGCGTGGCCACGCTGGCCAGCAGCCAGGTGTTTTACGAGCTGGCCGGCAATCACGTCATCCGCGCCACCAGCAGTGGCGTGCTCGCCGAGACGGCCGACAGCGCGCCGTTCGCGGTCGTCGTCAACCCGGACCTCGTGCTCAACAGCGATTTCGACGGCTGTCGTCCGTGACCAGGGGCCGCCGGTGCCCTGGCGCACCGGCGGCTTCGCCGAACGGGAGGGGCTCGCAGTTGCGCCCTTGCGTCGCGATATACTCCGGCGCAATGCATACGAGGGGAGCGTCGCATGGATATCGCCGAACTGCTGGCGTTTTCGGTCAAGAACAAGGCTTCGGACCTGCACCTGTCGGCCGGCGTGCCGCCGATGATCCGCGTCGATGGCGACGTGCGTCGCATCAACATCCCGGCACTCGAGCACAAGCAGGTGCATGCGCTGATCTACGACATCATGTCGGACAAGCAGCGCCGCGATTACGAAGAGTTCTTCGAAGTCGATTTCTCCTTTGAAATCCCCTCGCTGGCGCGCTTCCGCGTCAATGCCTTCAACCAGAACCGTGGCGCCGGTGCGGTATTCCGTACCATTCCCTCCGAGGTGCTGACGCTGGAGGACCTCGGCGCGCCGCGCGTTTTCAAGGAGCTGATCGAGCAGCCTCAGGGCCTGATCCTGGTGACCGGCCCGACCGGCTCGGGCAAGTCCACCACGCTTGCCGCGATGGTCGACCACGTCAACAAGAACGAATACGGCCACATCCTCTCGGTCGAGGATCCGATCGAGTTCGTGCATACCTCGCAGAAGTGCCTGATCAACCAGCGCGAGGTGCACCGCGACACCCACGGCTTCAACGAGGCGCTGCGTTCGGCGTTGCGCGAGGACCCGGATTACATCCTGGTCGGCGAGTTGCGCGACCTGGAGACCATCCGCCTGGCGCTGACCGCCGCCGAGACCGGACACCTGGTGTTCGCCACCGTGCATACCAGCTCGGCGGCCAAGACCATCGACCGCATCATCGACGTGTTCCCGGCCGGCGAGAAACCCATGGTGCGCTCGATGCTCTCCGAATCGCTGCGCGCGGTGATCAGCCAGTCGCTGCTGAAGAAGGTCGGCGGCGGGCGCATCGCGGCGCACGAGATCATGGTCGGCATCCCGGCGATCCGCAACCTAATCCGCGAGGACAAGGTGGCGCAGATGTACTCGGCCATCCAGACCGGCAGCCAGCACGGCATGCAGACCCTCGACCAGTGCCTGCAGGACATGGTCAAGCGGGGCCTGGTCACGCGCCAGCAGGCGATCGGTTACGCCAAGAACAAGGAAATCTTCAAGTAGGCCACTGTCCGCCGCGCAGGATCGACCTGCGCGGCATGCAGGGCGGGGTTAGCGTGTCGCCGAAGGCTTCGCGGTGGGCGCTTCCTTCAGGCCGCGGTCGATCAGCATCGGCTCGATGCTGGGCGGCTGCCCACGCCAGGTGCGATAGAGCGTGGCCAGGTCCTCGCTGTTGCCACGCGAGAGGATCATGTCGCGGAAGCGCCGGCCGTTTTCGGCGGTCAGCCCGCCGTGTTCCTGGAAGTCGCGGAAGGCGTCGTCGGCGAGCATCTGCGTCCACAGGTAGGCGTAGTAGCCGGCCGCGTAGCCGTTGCTCCAGATGTGCAGGAAGTAGCTGGAACGATAGCGTGGCGGCACGTAGGCCAGATCCACCTTGTCCCGGGCCAGGGCAGCGGCCTCGAAGCGGTCGACATCCTGGCGCGGCGCGCTGGCCGGCAGGGTATGCCAGTTCATGTCCAGCAGCGCCGCCGAGACCAGCTCGGTCATGTCGTACCCCTTGTTGAACAGGGCGGAGCGGCGCATCTTGGCGACCAGCGCGTCGGGCATCGGCGCGCCGGTGCGATAGTGCCGCGCGTAATGGGCGAACACCTTCGTGTCGGTCGCCCAGTGCTCGTTGAACTGCGAGGGGAATTCGACGAAGTCGCGCGCCGTGTTGGTCCCGGAAAGGCTCGGATACTCCTGGTCGGCGAAGATGCCGTGCAGGGCGTGGCCAAACTCGTGGAACAGGGTGATCACGTCGTCGAACGAGATCAGCGCCGGTTGGCCGGGCGCGGGCTTGGTGATGTTGGCGACGTTGTAGATGACCGGTCGGGTGCCGAGCAGCCGCGACTGCTGCACGAAGTTGTCCATCCACGCGCCGCCATTCTTGTTGTCGCGCTTGAAGTAGTCGGTGTAGAAGAGCGCGAGCGGCTGGCCGTCCTTGTCGAACACGTCGAACACGCGCACGTCCGGCTGGTACACCGGGATGTCGTGGCGTTCCTTGAAGGTGATGCCGTAGAGCAGGTTGGCGGCGTAGAAGACACCATCCTCGAGCACCCGGTCGAGTTCGAAATAGGGGCGCAATTCCGCAGCGTCGAGGTCGTAGCGGGCCTGGCGCACACGCGCTGCGTAGTACAGCCAATCCCAGGCCTCGAGGGCGAACGGCGTCGCGTTCCCGGCCTTGCGGTCGCGGTCGATTTCTGCCTGGATGTCCGCGGCTTCCTGGCGGGCGCGGGCCGTTGCCGGCGGCGCCAGCTTGCCCAGGAAGTCCATCACCGTCGCGGGCGTCTTCGCCATCTGGTCCTGCAGCGTCCACGCAGCGAAGTTGTCGAAGCCGAGCAGTTGCGCCTGCGCGGCGCGGATCTGCGCGATTTCGGCGATGATGGCGCGCGTATCGTTGGCGTCATTCATTTCCGCGCGGTTCCACGAGGCGTCGAACAATACCTTGCGCGTGTCGCGGTGCTGCAGGAACTCCAGGTCCGGCTGCTGGGTGGTGTTCTGCAGCGCGAGCACCCACTTGCCCTGCGCGCCACGCTCGGTCGCCGTTTGCGCGGCGGCGGCCAGCGCGTCGTCGGGCAGGCCGGCCAGCCGCTCGCGATCGGCGATGACCGGCGCGGCAGCATTGGCAGCGGCCAGCAGGCGCGTATTGAACTGCGCCTCGAGCGTGGACTGGCGCTGGTTGAGCTCGCGAAGACGTGCCTTGCCGGCGTCGGGCAGCATCGCGCCACGCAGCACGAATTGCTGATGTACCACTTCGACCAGGCGCCGGGATTCCGGATCGAGCGGCAGCGAATTGCGGGCATCGTAGACCGTCCTTACGCGCGCAAAGAGCCTGGGATCGAGGTACTTGGCGTCCTCATGCGCGGCCAGGCGCGGCGCCTCCTTCTCGGCGAGCTCCTGCAGCGCCGGATTGGTGTTGGCTGCGGTGATGGCGTTGAATACGGCCATCACGCGATGCAGCAGTGCGCCGGATTTTTCCAGCGCGACGAAGGTGTTCTGGAAGTCCGGGGCGGCCGGATCGTTGGCGATGGCCGTCCATTCGGCGCGCTGCCGGCGCATGCCTTCCTCGATCGCCGGCTGGTAGTCGCCGTCCTTGATGCGGTCGAACGGCGGCGCCTGGAAGGGTAGCGGGCTCGGTTCGAAGAACGGGTTGGTGGTGGTCTCGCTCACGGCGGCGGCAGCAGGCGTCGTCTCAGGTGCAACGGGTTGTTGCGCGCAGCCTGCCAGTGCAAGCAGCGCCAGGATGATGACAGGGCGGGGACAGCGCATCACCGGCTTCCTCCCACAGGTGCGCCCGCACCCCGGCCGCGGGGGCAGGCCCGCGCGCGGGCACTGCCTCGCCATTCTTGCGCCGCGCGGCGGTCAGGGCAACCCGAGCTGTCCATTGCTGCGGCGTGACGTCCGTATGGGCACCGGCCGCCGCCGCCGGCAGCCAGGCGTGCACTGTGATGGTGAAGGCGCGCGGCCGTGGCGGAGCGCCGCCATCCCGCCAGCCACAGCACGGCAGTGATCCTCGCGCGTGCTGCGGCGTTCCGTGGCATGATCGGCCACGCGGTAGCGACATTGCCGGTTGTGCCGGCGCGGTCGCCAGCCGGAGGTCTGCTGCATGACCGGTATCGACGAAAGGGATCTGTTTGCGGCGGCCTATGCCGAGCTGCATCGGATTGCCCGGCGCGAGCGCCGACGCGCGCACAGCCCCGCCACGATCAACACCACCGCGCTCGTCCACGAGACCTGGTTCAAGCTGCGTCCGCGCATCGAAGCGGCCTGCCTGACCCGTGGTGCATTCCTCGCCATCGCTGCGCGTGCCATGCGCCAGGTGCTGGTCGACCACGCACGCAAGCTCAATGCGGAAAAGCGCCGCCACATGACGGTGACCCTCGGCCGGGCCGACACGGACGGTCCGGCCAGCGCGTCCCCGGTCGCGATGCTCGAGCTCGACAGCGCGCTGTGCCGGCTCGCCGACATCGATGCGCAACTCGCGCGCATCGTCGACCTGCACGTGTTTTCGGGACTCGAGTTCGCGGAGATCGCCGACCTCGAAGGGCTCTCGGAACGCAGCGTGTTCCGCCTCTGGCGCAACGCGCGGGTGTTCCTGCTCGATCAGCTCGCCGCATGAACACGCACCCTTCAGACTGGCCACAGCTGTTCGCGCTGTTCGAGCGGATCGTCGAGGCGCCGCCCGGTGAACGCGCCCGGCTGCTCGCGGAGGCGACCTTCGACCGGCCCGACCTGCGCGAACATCTGCAACGCCTGCTTGAGCTCGATGCATCCGGCGCCGATCCTGCCGCGCGCGTTGCGGATTGGCGCGCACTCTGGGCGGACACGCGCAGCGCCGCCGCGTTGCCGCAGCGCATCGGCGCCTGGCGGATCGTCCGCGAGCTGGGCGCAGGCGGCATGGGGCGGGTGTTTCTCGCCGAGCGTGCCGATGGCGAATACGAGCAACAGGTCGCCCTGAAGGTCATCGGCGGCGAGTTCACATCCGATGCCGCAGTCGCGCGCTTCCTTGCCGAACGGCGCATCCTCGCGCGGCTCGATCATCCGGGGATCGCCAGCCTCGTCGATGGCGGCGTCGGCGAAGACGCACGCCCCTGGTTCGCGATGCAATTCGTGGAAGGCGTCGAACTGCCGACCCACTGTCGACAGCATGCGCTCGGGCTGGAAGCACGTCTGCGCCTGATGATCGCCGTTTGCGAAGCCGTCGCCTACGCGCACCGCCAGCTCGTCGTGCATTGCGATCTGAAGCCTTCCAACGTCCTGGTCGACTGCAACGGCCAGCCGCGCCTGCTGGATTTCGGCATCGCGCGCCTCCTGGGCGCCGACGACGCACCGCACGCGACCCAGACCCGCGCACTGACTCCCGGCTACGCTGCGCCCGAGCAGCTTGCCGGAAAACCGGTCGGCGTCGCCACCGATGTCTACGCGCTTGGTGTGATGCTCCATGAACTGCTGGTTGGCGCCCGGCCGAGCGCATCGTGCGACGAACTTGCGGTGGCGTTCGCGGGCGCACGACAGCCCGTTGAAGCATTGCCGCCATCGCGTGCCGCAACCGCGAGCAGCCCGGTGCCGGCGCGTCGCCTGCGCGGCGACCTGGACCTGATCACGAGCAAGGCGCTGCGCCACGATGCGTCGCTGCGGTATGCGGACAGCGATGCCCTGGCCGAGGACCTGCGCCGGTATCTGTCGGGCTTTCCATTGCGCGCACAACGCGACAGCAAGGTCTTGCGCGCGCGCAAATTCATCGCGCGGCATCGCGTCGCGGTGACATTCGCTTCGCTCGCTGGCGTGGCACTGCTGGCAACGACGGTGTTTGCACTGCTGCAGATGCAGGTGGCGCGCGAGCAGACCGCGCACGCCGAGGCCGAGCGCAGGTTCCTGCTCAGCGTCTTCGACGCCACCCAGCCGCTGGCCGGCGCCAACGGCGTGTTGACCGAGCGTCATCTCGCCGAGCGCGCGGCCGAAGACCTGGACAAGGTCCTCGACGGCGATCAGCAAGCGCATATCGATGTTCTGGTCGCGATTGGTACCGTCTATCAGAAGCTCGGCCTCGCCACGCGCTCGCGCCCGCTGCTGACGCGCGCACTCGACATGCTTGGCCGCCAGGCGCCCGCAGCATCGGATCCACGGACCCTCCAGGCCCTGTTGGCGCTGGGGCGGGACGATTACGACCTCGACGACTACGCCAGCGCCGTTGCGCACCTGCAGCGCGCCGATGCGCTTGCGCAGGTCGAGCGCGTGCCGGCGGAACAACGCGCCACCATCCTGTACGAACTCGGCTCCAGTTTGAGCGCAAGTCACCAGTTCGATCAGGCCATGGCCAGCCTGGACCGCGCCGAACGCGTGGCCGCCGAGCATGGCGCCAATGCCAACCTGTTGCCGCACATCCGCATCGAACGCGCCGTGCTGTTGGAACGCATGGGCCGACTCGACGCGGCGATTGCCGAAGGCGAACGCGCCCTCGCCGCCGCACGCCGGCGCTATGGCGATGATGCCTCGGATACTGCCCACATGCTGACCACGCTGGGCGGCATGCTGGAGGTCGATGGGCAGCTCGATCGCGCCGAAACCCTCCTGCGCGCGGCGCTGGCCATCGAACTGCGCAGCGACGGCCAACAGCAACCGTCATCGGTCAGCAACCTGGCGGCCGTGCTGCAGGATCGGGCGCGTTACGACGAGTCCGAGTCCATGTACCGGCATGCCCTGCAACTGGCCAGCGAACGCTATGGACCGGACAGCGTCAAGGCGGCAGGGTACCGCCGCGACCTCGCGCTGGAACAGGTCGAAGCCGGTCACCTCGATGCGGCGCGGGCGAATCTGCAGCAGGTGTATGCCCGGTTCACCGCGGGCCATGCGCGCCGGATTGATCTGCTTGCGATCCGCGCCGCTCTCGCGCATGTCGAATTGTGCGCGCAGCACCGCGAGGTCGCCGCACGGCTGCTGGCCGGCATCCTGGCCGACGCCCCCGCGTCTGGCGCGGGCGCGGTGCTGCGGGCGGTTCACATGGACCGCGCCCGCCTCGCGCTGGAAGCCGGCGACGCACATGCGGCACGGGTCGAACTGGCCGCTTCCGGAGCCGCGCCTGCCGCGACGCCGCTCACGACCGGCGAGCGTGTGCGGCTGGACCTGCTCGAAGGCGATGTTGCGAAGGCGAACGCGGATGCCGCCACGGCCAGCGCCTGCTATCGACGCGCCCTCGCCCTCGCGCGCGGCAGGCTCGATCCGCAGCATCCGCTTGCGATCCAGGCCATGGCGCGACTCGAACTCGATGTCGCAACGGCCCGCCTGCGCCGCTGAAGGGCAGTCCTGGCCCTGCGCGGTCGGCTGCCTGCCATGGGGTGCCGTTGGGCGACCTGCGGATCGCATGCGCCGGAAGACCCGGGTCAGACCTCACCAGGTCGGCGGCCGCGACAGGCGCCCGCGCGCATGGCGTGGCGATGCTCGCGAGAACCGATCCGATGATTGGCAAAGGCGGATGCGTGGCCATGCCCGATGCCCGCGTCTATTCCACCGGTGGCACGATGCCGTCGTAGCTGTCGCGGAAGATTTCATCCGAGGTCGTGAGGCGCCCGACCAGCCAGTCGTAATCGTTGCCCGGGTAAAGCAGCGAACGCTCGCCGGCCACGACGACATGCCCACGGTTGTCCAGCGCCAGCGCCGTTGCCCATTCGCGTTGGTGCAAGAACAAGCCTCCCAGGCCGTCAAGGCTCAGCGTCACCGAGCCGGCGCCGGTGTCGCCGAAGGACGTATCGCGGCTGAAGTCGTCGTTGAAGCGGATGACGCCGGCATCGGCGGGTTGATGGTTCGCATCGCTGGTGCCCGCGTAGCCGGTCACGAGCAGCTTGCCATTCGGCTCGTGCGCCATGCCGTAGATGCCGTTGAAGATGCCCGGGGTCGGCAACAGCTGGAAGAACGCAAACGAATCCTGGCGCGTGACGCTGCCGTTCAGTGCGACCTCGGCCAGCGCGTACAGGCTGGCGAGGCCCGGCGGGTTGCCCGGTGCGATGTAGTAGTTCTCGCCGCCCACGATGACGCCGTAACCAGGTCGCCCCACGGCGGCGCGGCAGATGTTGTCCCCCTCGCCGGTCCCGCCGACCGGGAAGTCGATGGTTGCATGGCCGCTGCCGTTGAAGAGGGTATAGGGCTCGAACTTCGAGCCAGGGATGAACGGGTTGTGCGCGTAGGCCGCGATCGCGCAGTCGTGGTTGGCCAGGCCGTCGGCGTAGACGGTGTTGTTCGCACTGCCGACCAGATACAGGACGTCGATGGGGAGGACGCACTGGCCGGTGCAAACGCCATGCTGCAACACCATCGCGAAGGCGCGGTCGTCGTGATCGGCGCCAAGATTGAACGCCTGCCAGTCCCAGTACTTGGCGTTGCCATTGTTTCCGGCCCACGCTTCGAGGAAGAAGTTCTCGTCGCTCTGGCCGCCCTGGATGCTGTGTCCGGCCGTGAGGATGGTTCCGTCGGTGTCGATGACCACGCTGCTGAACGCCGAATTGTTGCCGGCGATCACGTGGTTGCCCGATCCGCCGTTGTTGAACGCATTGTCCGGCGAGCCGTCCGCGTTGTAGCGGAACACCACGCCGCGCTCGCCGTGCGATGCGTCGGTGAGGTTTCCGGCGACCACGATCCTGCCATCGCCCTGCAGCGCGATGGCGCTCAAATAGCAGTCGTTCTCGCCGCTCGCGGGATTGAAGTTGACGACGATGCGGCCGTGTGCCACGCCGCCGAAGCCGCTGTCGAGCGTGCCGTCCGCGTTGAAGCGCGTCAGCACGCACGCGTTCTGGTCGACACCCAGATACGTGTTCCAGGAAAAGCCCGCGGCGAGGATCTTGCCGTCGACCTGCACCGCGGTGGCCGCGACGTAGTCGTTGTTGATGTACGGCGCGGCGCCACCCAGATTGATCCGGAACGTGAACAGTCCGGGCACGCCGAAGTACGGGGACGTGCCGAGGGGTGGGTCCAGGCTCGGATCCAGCGCGCCGTCCGCCGCCGATGCCGGCATCGCGCCCAGCGTGCAACCCAGCAGGCACGCATACACCAGAATCGCTTGTGACATGTGGAACCGCATGACCGCTACCCTCTGCGCGGGACGCATTGCCCCGGTTGCAGTAGGAATACGAAGAACCGTGCGCTCGACTGCCAGGGCGGCGCGCGATCTCACCGGCGCCACGCTGCGTGGCAGCAGTCGCGGAAGAACTCATCCGGGGTCGAATGGCGGCGCCGTGCGCCAGGCGCAGTCTGCGTGGACGCGCCAGGCGCAGGAGCGCGGGCCAGTCGCAAGGATGTGGCCACGAATCCAGGGCCCGTGCGGTTGCCCAATCGCACCGTTGCGCGGCCAGACCGTCGCGTCGGTCCAGACTCGGGATCGCGACGCCACGCCCCTTGTCGCCACAGGGCGGATTGCCCGCGAAGTTCGCGCCGCCGCTCAGGCCATGCTCTGGATGCTGCGCACGATCCACACGCACTGGTGGATGCCGTAGGCGCTGGCGATGCCCAGGTGCACGCGGCGATTGCTGGTGGCACAGGCCACTGCGCAAAGCAGCAGTCCGAAGGGCGTTTCAACCAGCTCGTATGTGCGCCACAACTGCCAGTAGGCTTCGCCCTTGATATGGGTGTCGATGGCGTCAAGCACGAAGGTCGCGGCGAGCAGGCCGAAGAACCAGTAGCGGCGACGGATCAGGTAGGCCTCGTAGCCGCCGTACTCGTCGATGCTGTCCGGGAACAGCAGCGCGGCCAGCAGGTAGAGCAGGATGGTATAGACGATGATGAAGAGGAACAGGGCAAAGCTCCACGTCTCGATCCGCTTGAGGGCGAACTCCCACCACCAGAACATGATGAGGTCGAGCAGGATGCAGGCCGCCCACAGGAGGTGCGTGACGGAAAGCCGATAGCGCCCGGGATATTGCACCAGGCCGGCGAAGCCGGTCAGCAGTTTCGACACGCCCAGGCCCAGCACCATGCCCATCACGACGCGGATGTGCGTGAACAGGTCGGAATCGGGACTGGGGATCATCGTTCGCGCGCCTACGCCAGCGTCACCGGCAGCAGCCGCCACATCCAGTAGGCCTGGTAGCCGATGTGCACGAGCGCGAGGATCAGGTGGATGCGCGTGCGGGTGGTGGCGCAGGCAATGATGCACAAGGCGATTCCGAACGGAATCTGGATCACGAAGTCCACGCTCAGGTGGCTCCAGTAGTCCACGCCCTTGATCATGGTGTCGATCGTATCGAGCACGAACGTGGCGCCGAGCAGGCCGAAGAACCAGTAGCGGCGGCGCATCAGATAGGCTTCGTAGCCGCCGTATTCATCGATGCGTTCGGGAAACAGCAACGCGGCCATCAGGAACAGGGTGATGGTGTAGATGATCAGGAACAGGAAGGTGCCGAAGTTCCATTCCGGAAGCTTGGACAAGGCGAATTCCCACCACCAGAACAACACCAGTTCGATCAGGATCGAGCCGGCCCAGAGCAGGTGTACCACCGAAAGCCGGTAGCGGCCGGGGTGTTGCACCAGGCCGGCAAAGCCGGTCAGCAGCTTGGAGATGCCAAGGCCGACCACCATCCCCATGACGATGCGGATGTGTGGGAACAACCCGGCGGTGGTTTCGGCGGTCGTCATGCGGCGCGCGCTGCACCCGGCGTGGGCTGCCCGATCACGACAGGATGGGCAGACCCGCGCCTACAGGTCGCCATGCAGAACCTGCAAGGCAACCAGGGCGGCAAGACCGGCGGTTTCGGTGCGCAGGATGCGCGGGCCGAGATTGATGCCCCGGAATCCCGCCTGCGCCAGCCGGCTCCGGTCCTGCGGCGACAGACCGCCCTCAGGCCCGACCGCGAGAATCACCGACCCCGTGGCCATGACATCGCGGATGCGCGTGGTGGCTTCCGGATCCAGCGTGACTCGAACTCCGGTGTCCTCCGCGCCGGCCAATGCGGCCGCCCAGTCGGCGAGCCGGATCGGCGGGTGGATTTCAGGCAGCATGGTGCGCCCGCACTGCTCGCAGGCTGAAGCCAGCACGGCGTGCCAGTGGGCCATGCGGCGCGCTGCCCGCTCGGCGTCGAGCTTCACCTCGGTGCGTTCGGTGATCAGCGGAACGATGCGCGCGACGCCGAGTTCGGTTGCCTTCTGCAGGATCCAGTCCATCTTCTCGCCGCGCGCGATGCCCTGGCCGAGGGTGAGGCGCAGCGGGCTTTCGCGGTCGACGCCCGGGAGCGCCTCCAGTACCTGCGCGGTCACGCGGCGCCTGGCCAGCGAGGCGAGTTCTGCCGTGTATTCAAGGCCATCACCGCAGAACAGGCGCAGCGGACTGCCACGCTCCATCCGCAGCACCCGCGCCAGGCGCTCTCCAGCCTGCAGCGGCAGTTCCACTTCCTGCCCGGGGGCAAGCGGCTGCGGCACATGGATGCGGGGAATGCGCAATCGGTGTCTCAATCGGGCATCGAAAGACGCCGCATTGTGCGCAAACATGTCGTTTCATGCCAGCGCCGGTCGTTGCTGGCACGACCGGCGAGCATCCGGAGGCCATGGATCGGCGCTACGCCGCCGACGGTTGGCGCCACTGGGGTTCCTGGCGTCGGCCACCCACGGTTGGCTTTCGCCGTCAGGATTCCCGCGGGGGCGGGTTCAGCGATAGAACAGGCGCGTTCCCTCGAGCACGGAACGCCCGTCCGCGGCAACCGCGAAGAAATAATCGTCGCCGACGTCGCCGGGCTGGGCGACGAACCACCCGGTCTTGTTCTCCGCGTAATAGGGCACGGCGAGGATGCAAACCTGTGCGTCTCCGAGCTGCTCGCGCAGGGCATCCGGGATGCGGTAGAAGCCCAGGGGCCATCCCGTCCAATCGGCAGTGTTTCCGCACAGGACATGAATGGGCGTCACCGGCGGACTCGGATCGTTCCATGCGTACGTGCCAAGGAACGAAAGCCATGACGACTGCATCGGCTCCCAGGACGACAACCAGTGCACGCCGCGCACCTTGACCTGAGGGCCGCCGATCCGCTCGCCGCGCTCGGTCACCACCCATGAGGCCGCAACCTGGGACGGGTCGTCCCAGCCGATGGTCGGATCATCCATCAGCGGCAGCCGCGCTTCCGGCGCGTCCGGCAACAACGCCTTCATGTGGGTGCCCCAGACCAGTGGTTCCATGGTGTGCGTTTCACCGCCATCGACGCGATAGCGGATGACGTTGCGCTGCACCACCGCAAGCTCCAACGTGCCGCGCGAGCCGGTCAGCTCCGGCGCCTCGGCGTCGCAATCGATGCAATTGCCGCTGGCATAGGTGAGAAGCTCGGCCTCAAGCTTCCAGTAGCCCGTGCCCTCGGCCGCACGCTCGGGAACCCCGCTGTAGAGGTACCAGGTGGCCGCACCCGAATCATCGTAACCGTAATAGACCCCGGCCCAGGTGCCACCCTGGTTTTCCAGCGTCATGCTGGAGCCGGGACGGTCCACGTCATACCAGAAGCCGCTGCGCGGACTCGGCCGTTCCGCCGCGGCAGGGCACACGGTGCAGAAGGGGTAGGGCGTCATCTCCTGCGCGCCGGCGGCGATAGGCAGGGTGAACGCGAGTGCCCCGAAGAGCGTGAGAATCGATCGTCCAGGGGTCATGATGAGTGCTCCTTTGCGTGTGAAATGTCGCTCAAGGTTGCATGCAGGTGCCGGGCCACACGTTCGCCACGTCTTGCGGACTAAAGCCGCTGCAACTTCCGCCCGTGCATGCCGTGGCGCGCAACCATGTGCTGCTCCCCACGTCGATGAAGGCATGCGTGTACGGGCCGACATAGATCAGGCTGGGTGCAGTGAATGCGGAATTGGTGGAGCCGTGCAGCTCGTATGCATCGGCGTTGGCGGAAGTCGCCCAGGACACGTCGTTGAGACCCATGCAGTGCTGCGAAACCACGTTGAGCCAGGCGGGACTGGCCGGCGGTGGCGGATCGACTCCCCACGCGGCAACGATGGGCATCTGGGTCGCGAGTGCCGCAGCCATGTTGCGCGAGGCGGTGCCGGTGGGTTGGCCCATGTAGGTCTTGAGCGGGTTTGACCAGCGCGGCAGACGCTTGGTGGTCTGCAAGGTCGGATCGGGTGGGTTGAAGTCGAATGGGCACTGGACATAGCCACCCATGACCGTCTGCCACGAGCAATCGCTGGCACGATGACCACGCGCGTAGTGTGGCGTTGCGGTGCCGCCGCTCTCGTGGTTGCCGCCCAGCACATGACCGATTTCATGAGGTGCGGTGAAGTCGCCGAGTGCATACGCATCCGTCGCCAACGCAAACGGCATACTGGAATTGAAGTTCTTGGCTACGCCGCCGATGCGGCCGCGGCCGGCCTCGCATTCGCTGAAATCAGGACGATTCGGCACAACCAACAGTGCGACGTCGGCGTGCGTCTGGGTCATCTGAAGATCGACGGCGGAAAAAATGCCTTGCCGGTTTGCCAGTTGGTTCAGCACGTCTACCCGGCACCGTGCGCCAAGGGTGGTGGCGGATTCAAGTTCGAAGTGCACCGCGGTTGAAGGATTTTGCGAAGACTTCCTCCGGGGTGCGGAAGCCTAACCGCTTTCGAGGTCGTTGGTTGAGCTTGTCT